>JBHGXW010000072.1:0-109504 GCA_041920465.1 Paenibacillaceae bacterium
AGGGTAAGATGGAAATGAGTCATTTCATAGTTCCTCCTTGGATAATGTTGTCGGCAAACTCCATTATTTCCAAAAAGAGGGCTGAAATGACTCTTCCTATTTCAAATCCTTTTTACACATAATACCGGACACTACTGTTGCTAAAGCAGTCAAAAATTATTTCAATTAGAAAGGTAAAGTTTTCTTCACATTGTGTAGCAACATCTTTTTCTTTCCGAACAAAATAATCACCAGATAATATGCTTTCAACGAGTTCTATTCGTGAAAAACTATTCCTTTCATCTGAAAAATAAAATTTCATCCCCGTATTCCCGTTTGCATCTCTGTATGATTCTCCAGATCCAAGATGGTAAATTCCAATTTTTTGAGTATGGTTTCTCATCTCGACAAACTTTTTTGCTAAATCATTTTGTCTTAGCTTTTCTTGTTTTTCTTGATACCATTGATCAAACCCTTCGATTCCACTCATACATGCCTGTAAGCAGAAAGTTATACTTCTACTCGCAGACAAAAATGCACTGAGGTAATATTTGCATTCTTGAAGATCAGTACATTCCTTTATTTTGTCCAGAAAAAAATCAGCTTCGTAGATTTTATCTTCCACCAATCCAAAAGACCTCATAAGCATCCCTTCCATTAAACAAGGATTATGGACTATTTGGAAACTCATTCATTCTTATTATTAAAACAATTAAGATAATGTAAAAAGAAGGGAGGCAAATACCCCCCATTTTTCAACTGCGAGTCTATTGGTTGCAGACTAGCTCACCCTCGTTGGTTTGATTTATCTGAAAAAGCATGCTAACTATCACTTCACCTATCCGCTTCGACAAAAGCGGAGGTACTGCATTACCAATTTGACGATATTGAGCATTTCTTTTACCGCAAAAACGATAATCTTTTGGGAACGATTGGATTAGACTCGCTTCGTATGGAGTAAAAGTTCTTG
This sequence comes from Paenibacillaceae bacterium, assembly GCA_041920465.1. Taxonomy (GTDB): domain Bacteria; phylum Bacillota; class Bacilli; order Brevibacillales; family Brevibacillaceae; genus Brevibacillus_H. The sequence continues at coordinate 950 of JBHGXW010000072.1, forward strand.
GTTGATCGGGATGGATAAACTTCAATCCATCTCTTTCCATATGAGCTAAAATGGTATTGGAAGGTCGCATCCATGAATGTTTTACGTAGGTGTCCAAATGTTTGGATCGATCATAAGGGTAAAGCATGTCTAGCAAAGGGTCGTACGATGGATTGGCTGAGTTTACGAACTGAGCAGAACTTGTGCCAGCTCTCATTCCGCTAAAAATAATCAGATCCCGAATGTTATGCTCCCTTGAGCTATGAAAAGCATGCTCCTCACTAATCTGTTTATTGTCAAGCCCTCCAAGTCGTTCATTATACCCTTGTATAAAATCCTTCAGTCTCTGTATATTGCACCTTTTTGTACTTTTCAACTGGAGGTACATATCATTGATATAACTGTGAAGCTTCTTGAACTCAGGTGATTTTATTTCCTGACGTTCTTTGTAAATAATCTTCAACTGATTCAATGAATCTACGAAATAAAAAAGATAATTTCCGATGTTTTCTAATATTAGATTCAAATTTTTAAGACCATCTATTCTGCTCGTATTCATAACTGGTAGAATTACAGGCAGATCCCCAATTGCATCTTGTAAAGTTCGGTATGGGGTAATGGCAGTTCCGTGAGTACGGGAAAGAATTGGATTCTTTACACCAAAACGGTTAGCAATAATTAAGACCCTTTTTCGATGCTGAGGGACACCAAAGTCTGCAGCATTAATAACCTGGTATCGCTTGCTGGTACTACCTTCAACATGTGGATTATATCCCATTCCCTCCAATTCGTCGCAGATAACATCAATTACTGCATTCTGCTCATCAGACAAGTCTTCTTGATCTACCTTCTTGGATAGAATACCTTCAACATTTTCAAATACAACAATTTGTGGTTTTAAATATTGAACGATTTCAAAAAAATGTTTGTATAAAGTGTTTCTGATGTCGTTCTTTAGTTTTTCTCTCGCTTCAGGAGTACCGGATCTCGCAGGTCCGGCTAATGAGAATGTTTGGCACGGTGGCCCTCCAATAATTACATCTACACCACGGCATTGCTCAACAAGCAACTTTTTAATCTCCGAACTAGTTATATCCCCTTCTATTACTTTATGATCTCCATGATGATGACGAAGGGTATTGCAGGCATCATGATCAATTTCCAAAGCTTTTATAACTTTATAAAATGGTGTTCCTTGTGTTGTCTTCACCATATTAAATCCGGCGGAAAATCCGCCACCACCCGCGAACAAGTCCAAAACAGTAAATTGTCTCATAAACAAATTCTTCCTCTTACTTAGTGTCAGCCTATAAATCTATAAAAGCCATTTATCAATATCATTTTCCTTTAGAACAAAAGCTTTTGCAAGAATCCGTTATCCCCAACCACGAAAGTTCTGTCTAACAATCTGTTACTTTCTTCACAACTTGTTTCGGGCAATAAGGCACATGCATGACATGCAGCAAGATTTAATGAATCCATTCCTTGTCCACTACTTTCCATGCAAACAGGATCATTGGAACACCATTGTGAGTTTTCTAAAGCTTTTATAATTATATTTGGCAGAAAATCAGGACGTCCTTGTCTGACAAGACCTCCCAAAGTTCCCTCAGAGTCCCCGCTTGCAGTATAAATTAGAACCCCACACATACTTGGCTGTAGTTCATTTTCATTGCAATAAATCCTTTCTTTCAACGAGGCACTGGCATAACCACATTCAAAACATAACTGCCGTATAAGAAGATGGGAAAACGTATGAAGAAATAAGTATTTTGAATTAATAGTTCGTTGATTCAAGTTTCTGGCTTGAAGTATCTCATTGTATCTGTGATTGACAACGCTGGCACGTTTTATAAGTTCGGGATGCTGATTTACCCAACTGTTTAACAACTCATCATTGAATTGGATAAAAATCCCTTCCCCTCTAACTTCCGAAGCAGGGTACCAATTAATTTTTTTGTTTTTCTTCACCGATACAATCGTTGATGTTTTTCCTTCATTCTTTTCCAACTCTTCAATATCCATTTCATACTTGTCTGGAGGCGTCAGACGTGTAAATCCAACCAAGGCACGTACTTCACGTAAACGGTGTATAAGAACAACATTTTGGATTTCACTAATTTTATATTGGTCCCCAGACAGAATTTCAATTGAAAAGTCATTTGAGCTTATTGAGCCTTCTGAGATGTTTCCCAAAAATGCTTGGTACTCTTCGTTCAAATAAGTAATATAGGAGTTATCAATCTCATCTGGTTCTTCTTCGTTTGTTCCATGCATCAACTTTAACTTTCGTTCAACAACTGTTCTTATTTCATTTTCGTCCCGTTCAAGTTTTAAAGCTATTTTTGGTATTAGCATGTTTTTGAGCGTTTGCAAGTTATCAATGTCCATCGTGCATAAAACTTCCCATTCAGAAGTTTTCTCAATCTCCGCTGTAATATTATCAGACCCTGGAGGTATTACAATTGATGTGACGATCTTTGGAAAATAAGCGTTAGATCCGCCACGCTGCAGTGTATGTGGTGTTTCTTCACAATTTTCACTGTCGTTTTGCCAAGGCATATTACCGGTGCATCCGACCACACCGGCTAATGCATCTGGATTAAATGCCCCTTTCATTGTCCTTGACCTATTGCAATGAGTACATTTGATAATAATACCTTCAAGTCCAGTAGTGCTTCCACCTGTATTTCTAATTTCCATTTTCGGATTTCCACATAGATTGTCTAAATGCACCCATTTTTCATAAGGAAAATCATCTATGTGACCATGTCGGCAAGCTACAATGAAACGGGAAGCTACCAATCTAATATTGCAACTATTACAACGTGGAATCTTCTTGGGTTCATTATGATTTACTAAATACAACCTATTCCACTCATCAATACTTTTAATAGAACGACATTTCGGGCAAAACATGTATTTAGGAAACCTTACAAATGGAATTCCACGGGGGTGTTCATCTTTAGTTGGTGGCATTTTAAAATAAGAGACTCCGAGACTTCTTTCCAATCTCTCATCGTGAATAACCGTTCCTGCATTTTTATCCCACAAATCTATGCCACATGGCATAAGAGATAGATTTGGAAAATCTACAATAGCTCCTATTCCAAAAGGAACTATAGCCTGGTTTCTTCTAATGGTTATATTATCCTTTTTTGACGAAATTTTTTTCACACCTTTTTTGTACATTTGGGACTCTCTCCTTAATCAATAATCCGAACATTACATTCCTGATCCACATTTCGAAGTGATCTGAGAGTTGGTAGCGAACCATCTTCCTCAACCCCAAAGGTATGGATAAGATGCTTTTTGTTTGGATTTCCGTATGTTAGCTCATCCGACTTTCCAGCAAGAGTTTGCCAAAATTCCAAAACTTCTTCTATTCTTTGTCGGACCACAGGTGCTTCCTTCACAAAGAACTTGTTAACCCTTTCATTCACCAGAGAAATAAGCTCGTCGATTTTATCAGAAGATAAATCAAACTGAGCAGCTTGTTGATCACCATTCAAACCAGCCAAATGTCTAACTAATGAGATAAGGACGGCATGAAGGCCTCGATTACACGCAGGTGCCGAATAAGGGGTTACACTTGTAGGTTCAACAAATTTGTAAAATGATTGATGATATGATGTAAAATGTTCATAGTGTGATCTATCTCTAGACCTTGCACCGTCATACAAAGTTATGACCAATCCGGGATAGGTTCGTCCTACTCGGCTCGAAGCTTGTATATATTCTGAGGTCGTTTTAGGTTGGCCTAATATTGTCATTAAACCCAGCCTGTTAATATCCACACCAACTGAAATCATATTTGATGCCAATAAAATATCGATGGGTTTATCAGGATAAGATCGGTTAAGATGTTCTAATATCTCCGGAATCTCCTCAGCTTTTTTCCGGCTTGTAAGTTCTTCAACAACATATGCCTTTCGAAATACTGTATTTTTCCTTTCGCTCATCCTAAACATATGGTCTAACACGTCATCGCTCGCCAAAGTGAGTGTTTTGCCAAGTTCACGTATTGAATTAAAATAACACACAAGGGTCCAATATTTGTCCTTCACTTCATCAGTAAAAGACAGATCTTGTGAAGATTGCAATGAAGCACCCATCAATCTTATTAGCGTAGTAGTTTGTGTTTTGCCAGATGACATTATCCCGACATATAACCTGCCAGGTTTAAGTTTCAAGTCAGCTTCACGAGCAAAAAATGAATCATCTGCATTTATACCTGGTGCTGGAAACTGTCTAGCTATCCTATTGTATAATGCTTTGCATTGTTCATTTGCCCTCCTGATCGTAGCGGTTGAGGCAATTATTTTTGGATTTATTCCTTTGCTAGAGCTAAGGAGGTCTATCGCAGTTTCATAAACACCAACCATAGTACCAAGGGGACCTGAAATCAAATGAAGTTCGTCTTGAATAATTAATTCAGGTGAGGGGTTCTTGTTTCCTTTATTAAGTGCAAACAAATTTGAAACCTCTGCTTTCCAAGGTAAAGCTGCAAATTTATCTACCGTACTGAAAAGAAACGTAGGAGGATGGGCATATATATCATCATCCACAACTTTTATAGGTAACTCCCTATTAAATTTGCATGAAGTTTCTGGGCAGAATAGAATGAGACGTTTTGGTCGGTCTCCCCTCCTATAACCCCATATTCCTCTATTCTCTTCTTTGACAAGTTTTGTTCCACACCAAGGACAACTAATTACTTGGAAAGGATTTTCGTCAGAAATCCCTCTAACGAGATCATCCCGCTTTTCTAATGCTTCATCGATAGTATTAGGTGTTGATTCACCTCCGATCCAAAGTCCAAGCGATATTGGGTCAGTACCCAAATCACTTGGATATTCTTGGCGAATAATCTCACAAGCACATATAAGAGTTCCTGCTCTTTCAAATTGTTGGGCCGTTAACAAGCGAAGGGTGTAACGCATAATTATAGCTACCCCTCCACCATCGATAGGATCTTTTAATCTCCTTAGGAAAATAGTGAATGCCGATAACCCCAGATAGGCTTCAGTTTTTCCACCGCCTGTTGGGAACCATATTAAATCAACAATATCTCTGTTAACACTGTTTTTGTCAGCAATCGATTCAATAGTCATTAGTATAAATGCTAGCTGGAATGGTCTCCATTTTGCGTCCTTTACTCCTACAGATTCATATTTAGGCCAATTAATTGGTTCTTCATTAGGAAATCTTTTTTGGGAAGATATCTTGGAATGCATTCTTTGCATAAGCATTGCCTTGTTACAAAGTGTAAAAGCTCGATATACTTTTTCATCACGCTCGAGCAACATTACTCCCTGTTGCATTCTTTCATAACTATATAAACATTCGCTCATATGACTTCTAGCAGTATCCTGATAACATTGTTCAAGTTTGGGTATGGATTGAAACATTTTATCAATCCATGTTTTATATTGATCACAGAATAAATAGAGTGTACTGATTACTTTGTTTTTTTTCCATTCCGACAAATCTGATAAGGTTTTCATCTCAAGTATTTTGTCCAAATCACCATTTAATTCCTCAATATCAAAATTCATCTGTGGAACAGTAAATGTAGGAATGATTTCTGTGTTTACGAGCCGGACATTGTTATCTTCCTCAAATCTCCAGTCCGCAGCACAACCATGCCCAACGGCATAAGTCTTCTTATTACGATAGAGCAATTCCAAACTTTTCTCTTCCGGATCACCAACGATGGTGTTCGTTCTTCTAGTCTCTGTAAAAAAGCCTGAGGAAGAATAAGCTGACAATTTAACTTGATAGAAGCATTTAGAATCTAATCTGACATTGTTAGCTATGTGAGTATTGACAAGAACAACGGAATAAGATGTTCTATTATTTTGGTCAGGTGCCCTTTTTACTACAACCAGTTTTAAACCTTCGTCAACTTGTTGTTCCCATGTATTAATATCATCAGGAACTAAAATTTTATCGGGTTTACAAGGTATTCTTTTCCAACCTGAATCCTGCAAATCATGCAAATGATAAATCGCCTTTTCAAGATGTTTGTTATCCAAAAGAGATATTAATTCTTTTCTTTTAGCAAGATTAAGTTTCGAAGTACTTTTTAAAAAGCCATCAGTATAAGTAAAAAAAGTCTTAAATACACTATTTGATAAGATTTCCTGAGGCGGCTGCTCAATCTTAAGTATACAATCCTCTACTTCGGCTCTTCTGTACTTCGCATAGCTAACTGAAATTTGAAGCCCTGGATTAGGAGAGTTTGTAAAGAAACTTAGGCCCAATGAAGACGGATAATATTGATTTGCAGTGTTAATTTTAGAATCTAGAGTTTCGTTATCAATTGCCCTTGGATCAAAAGTATTTTCTGCAGTATCATCATTTTCTTCATGTAACTCTATCGATTGTTTTTGAGGATATAAAATACCTACAGTGTATCTAGAAGTGGGAGGTTCTGAAATGATTTCTTGTTCTATATCCACTCCTGTTTCTTCTGAACCAGGTCCAAGAAGCTCCTGAGTTATTTTACCAAGCAATTCTTCTCGGGCAGCAACATAGTTATTCATCCTAATTGCCTCCTTAAGTGGTAAATCTGGCTATTTTCTCATAAAATTCATTCTGCAATTCTTGATTCATAAATAAGTAAAGTAGAGCATTGGCTCTCGTCATCGCAACATAATTATGCGTATTAACCCAGTCGCCTTTGATCCTGTCAATACCGGCAACAATGATTGCTTTATTTTCAAGCCCTTTAAATGCCGGAACACTGGCATATGAGATTTTGTCTTCCGGTAAACTTCCTACATTTTCATATTCAATTTTTATTAGATCATCTCGGTTCATTTCGAACAGAATAGAATTAAAAGCTTCATCATTCCCCATGTGGAGTATCGTAATGTGGCACGGTTTAACACCACCACTCACTAATTTGTCTATAAGCTTGTTTATTTCATGTGCCTGCTGTGTTTTATCTGTGTACCAAACATATCCTACTTTTTCTCCCTTATCTATTAATGATTCCTCTACCCTGAACTCCGTTAAAAGGGATGTTTGAACAGCAATTGGTCTCGTATTCCTACAGTTAACGTCCAGCCAATATTCCGCTGCTCCAAATTTCTGTAAAGACTGCACAACTCTTTGATCAAAGTTTTGATATAACTGTCCTTGATTGTTGGAATCATAAAAGATCGTCCATTCCCCTTGCTCGAGACCTCCTTTTAGAACAAAATCGAGGGGAATAATATATTCCTCACATAATAAATCCTGTCCTTCATCAATTATCAGTACATCATATTCCTCTTTGACAACAAGCAACGCCTCAAGAAAGTAATCAGGTTGTATTATCTTAAATATTTTTTCCTGATTCTTCCCTTTCGCATCTAGTTTAAAACGCTCCTCCAATCCTGCCTTTTCAATTGTTTCGTAAAAATACTTATGAAGAGAATTTACGTTTATCAGATCATCCATTTCTTTATTTTTAATATCTGCCCTTAATTTTCCGGCCAATAGGCGGTTGTAACAGAGAAATAACACTCTTTTCCCGTTAAAGTACGACCTTTTTGCTTTCTCCATTGCTAATACAGTTTTTCCAGTACCGGCAGTCCCTCTAAAAAAAGTTCTTGGATTACTCGCCATTCTGTCCAAAGCTTTCAATTGGTTTTGAGTAAAATTTATTATGTACTCATCTATATCACTGATCTGTTTTCCAACAGGCTCTACCAACTCAAAATTACCTCTGAGGCATTCAACGATTTCATTTATCTCGTTTGAATTTAGCTCCTTCTTTTCGGGGGATTTATTACTCCAATATGTTGTCAGCCTATCGATATAAGACGAAAACGGTTTTAACCTGTCTCTCAGATCGTATATTATGTTATAGTCCCATTCAGGTGATTGAATTGTAAATTTAATATCCGGGAATAAGACACCGTAACCGAATAGTTTGTTGGAAATATATTTGGGTCCTTTGCTCTTGAGATAGTTCATTAATGAAAACATAGCTGATGAAGCTTGCTCGAATGGCCCCTCTTGTTTTCTGTTCCTTTCATTGAATCGATTTATAAAGTACCAATACCCGTTTTTTCTTTCAATCTTTCCCCCTTTGACTTCTAAACAGAAAATGCCCTTAGGCCCTATAAGTAGAAAATCTATTTCGCCCTGCTTTTTGTAAATATGAGAAGACAACCCGAGTGAGTGAAGGCAAACCCACTCACTATCAATATTTGAGCCTCTAATCAGTTCAAATATTTTTTTCTCAGCATTACTTTTAATATCTTTATGAACATATGCCGGAATCATTTTCATCTTGATCTTCCTCTCTAAACATCTTCTTCCAATAATTTATTTGCTAAATTCACCGAGGCTCTAATCTCATTTTCTGATACCATATTTACCGTGACAACTCTTCCATATTTGGGTAGATCATTTATGATTGTCCTTACCAGAGGATCAAATTCATCAGGACTTTGTGTGATATACGATTTCGCTACACTATCGATCATAATGGACCTTATTCTTCTGTTAAATCTTTTGATGTCCTTTACAGATCTAATACAATTCTTAAGGTACTTGTTCAGTTTTTCATCACCTGTAAGTTTTGCAATTGCAATTATTGCTGTTTCATTTGGTCCAATAATGTCCCTATTATCAATCCAGGCTTCAATCGTTTGCCACACTCTTGAACAACCATACTTTAGAAGGCGTTTTGAAATTATTTTAGAGTTCAAATTGTAACTCCTTGAGTATCTTATTAACGCGTTTCTCCACAGCTTACTTAGTTTTAGCTTCAGTTCGTATTTACGTCCCGCTTCAGGATCTAACTCTTTAAACTTTGAAGTCAGTAATCCGAACAACTCTTGATCGTTATAATTTAGAAATATTAACTCGTCACCTGGTTTTATATCTTTTAATTTGCAATATACAATTTTGTTCATGGAGCGACTCAGCAAATTAATGTTGTAACGTGGTGTTATTAAAGCAAAACAATCCTCTTCAAAGAAAACAGGTTTTGCAGTAAAAAACCGTTCATCGTCGTTTTTCTCTAAAGTAGACATAATTTGACTCAACTTATTATGAAAGAAGTCGGTATCTATCAAATAGTTCATTGAAGTATTATTTTTCGTCGGATTCGCCTCTTGATCTGTTTCACTCTCTGTTACTTCAAAGTTGTGGGACTTTAAATCTCTCAAATTATATTTACAGAAGTACTCATACTCATCTTCGTACAGTAGAATTGACACATTAGTTGAGATGCCTGAATTCAGTACATACCTGAGATTCGAAGAAAACCAGCCCGAAATGAATATCTCGTCAAAGAAATCATTGCATCTTGTTAACTCCTTTATAGTACAAACATGAATATTATTGACATTTACATATTGAGACAGATATTGTTTTAAATTAATAACTTGATATGGTTTTCTCACAATGATACAGATTTTGCTGATAGTAGATTTAACAGTATCTAAGATTATTGATGCTTTTAAATTATCAGAATCGTACAAGTTCAGTAATGTTTCTAAGTTCTCTGTGATCCCATTTAATTTCTCAGAATCTTCTTCGGGGAGTACACGACCAATTATTTCGATTGACGATTCCCTCAAAAATTCTACTTGCTGAAAGTAACTTTTCCTTAATTGAAAAGATCCCTGGTCAAAACAGGAAGGATAAAGTAAGTTTTTCAGGTAACGTAACATGCTGTATGAAACTGCACAAAATGAATTTAATGCTTCATTGGAAGTTTCAACGGACTTAAGATACTGAAGTGTAGTACAGATATTCTCTTCTAATTCAACAATCTGAGGAAAAATTTCAAGTTTGATCAGATTCATTTTTCGATGAATAAAATTGTGAAGAAGCAATCTTTCTTTTATTGAGTGATTGATGTACTTTAGCGAAGGGCGTAAATGAGAGACATCTAAGCAGTTTTCGGTTATTTTTTCACGATCCCATTTAAAATGAGGAACCTCTTTTCTCATAAGATAATCTGCATTTTCTGTATCAATATTATCGACAAATAGCACGTGTATTCCCTTGATTTTACAGTAGTCTTGTATATACTCTATCTCTCCAAAATAACCGTTCCAGGATTTCTTTCCGTCGATGATTACCAAGTTAGTTTGATAATCTGATTGCAGAATATCTACTAGCACGGATAAATTTGATGTAATACGTATCATTGGGAACCGCTGATATAAGTCTCCTTTTAACCGAACAAAGTCATAGCTGTTTATAAAATACCCTGTCGGAAAAACGGAAGTGAACGGGATTGAATTAATTTCGATTGATTCCAAGAACGAGGTTATCTTATCCTTTTCAGTGAAAATAATTATTCCATTCTTGCTGACTCCTGCAATGTCAACGTATTCTTTCTTGTAAAGCTTAGTGATTACGTCACGTAACGGGTCTTTTTCAATAATTCCGTTAAAATTATTTAGTCTTTTTGCCGAACCTTCATACTTTTGCAATTTGGTCATCTGTTCTTTTGGAAAGTAATATTCAATATCGTTAAATTTAACATATATTTTGTTTCCGATTATTCCCTTGTATTGGCCTCTTCGTCCATTGATGATTACGATATCTCCTGCATTTAAATGACTAACTATATCCATTGAATTTTCTTGTATATTTAGTTTGAGCATAATCACAGCCGAGAATAGTAAATACCACTGTTCCAACCTAAGGCCATTGGGATGCAGCACCGCTAATTGTGTCGACACTGAGGCAGAACACATATTTGCAATCAAATCATAGTTTTTTCTAAGAAAATCAGTTAGATGAATATTGTCACCGTATTCCGACAGTTTAACATCGTTAATGAGTTCGTTGAACGGAGTTAAACATGTCTCAATCCAATTATATGAGTTCATAACTGTTCTTCCTTTTCGCAAAAAATCGACTAGGTTCAACATAATATATTCTTTTACTACTATCTTTTTCCTCTTTATTCTGGGTATTTAGTCATGAGACATTTAAAAAGTTGTGATCCTATTGGAGTAACAAAATGGTTCCTTACTATATACTCTTTTAAGGTTGAACTTAGTATCGTAGCGTAATATCGATATGTTTAAGGACTTTTACTTCTGCTGTTAAAGATAGATACACTATTCTCCACCGGTGCTTTACACAACGGACATTCTTTTGATGGCAGTTCCGCTTCCACATAGGTTTTGATGCGTTGCAATGCGTTACATTACATTTGCCGCTGGTACATAACCATGCATAAACGGTTTCGATTTTTCTCCTGTCGACAGAAGAAGATTTGCTTGCCGCCGCTGGATGCTGTTACCAGGTTCCCACATTATTAGTTGAGTGTTTGGGAAATGCCGACAGTATGAACCTTGATACCGCTGCTTTCTTTCCTCGATAATAGGCTGGCGAACTTATACTCATCTCTTCGTCGTGACGGGTAATGGCCACATATTCTAATCTACTCTTCTTGAATTGCGGCCATAAATTTGTCATGATCTTTGTGTGCGGTAAATACGTCGTTCAAATTCAACAAATCTATTGACATGATATAATAAATGACAAAAGGAGGGGCTTCTTACTAGCCTCTCCCTCGCTCTTTTTTACGTACTATCATCAACATTTAAGATGACCTGTGCATATAAAAATTCATTGATTATCATCTTTACCACTATATCATTGCCAAATCTATAACTCGTGTAAGAATATCTACTTTCCTGAACATCAACCCAATCTAGGAGAACTAGTGGGGCAATTATTTGTTGTTCTGGGTCATGAGCATTAGCCAAATTAACCTCAAGAAACAACATTCTTTCATACACCCTACTCCCTACCTCTGGGAACAATTCTCCGTTAAGATTAAAAGGCAGAGAGAATTCTTCTATTTCCTCGGCAGACAAATTATTGAGAAAGGAATAGTTAACTGTTCCTTCTTCAATGCAGTATCCTTCGGACAGTTCATAAACAGAATGACCAATAGCTAACTTAAATAAAACCCGTGAAATTTTCTTATTCAACTCGTCAATTCTATCGTTTCCAATTGCCATATCAATTGCGTGAACAAGCTTTTCATTCTGGTCTATTCTTCTTTCCGTTTCTTCTGAAAGAACGTAGTTTTTACCGAAATACTTGCTTTTTAATTTCTCTATCAAAATCGATAGAAAAAGCTCATCATTCGAAAATGAGTTGTTACACTTTAAGCAGGCAGGAACAATTGCTAGATTCGCTGGATATGGCTTTGAAAGAAATACCTTTGAGGGGATATGCTCTCGTGTATTTGCCCTTTCCCCGCAATAAACACATGCAGAATACGATTTCTTATCGTAGATAATTCTATGTCGCAATCTATCATCACCATAATAATCTACAAACTTCATTTCCCTCCCCCATTTCAATTTTAACTTTAAGACCGCCTATTTTAACCGTATGTCTCACGATTTGAGTATCTATGTTCAACATAATACCCAAATAGGTAACATTGCTATAAAGATAAGGTTGGTGCAGGTGATAGTTCTGTTCATATTGTACTCTCCACGATAATTCTCAAGGACCATGTATTAATAATTTCACAGCAATTGTTTTTAGAACCTCCCCAAAGAAAAACAATCCCCTTGATTTTATCACAATTAATTCGTGCATTGTTCCTGAATTGTAAATCAAGAGTGAGTAGATTCCCCCTCCTCAAAACCGCTGATTTTACCGGAGTTTTGAATGAAAAAGATTAATAACAAGAAAATTGCCAATAGCCCTTTATGCAAATTACGTATATATCGCAACGGATATTTTTAGAAAAAGTAATTTCCGTGAATGTATTAAACGAAATTAGATTTTGTAACGTGAATTGGGAGTGAATTCGTAGAATCTCTCGATTTTCCGCCCAGTTCCTCAAAGAATTGAAGTAAAAACGTGAAATGCATCACCTTTGAGTGTTCCTGCTTTGCTGATGAACTGATTAAAGTTATCCCTTTATTCATATATTGTCTTTTTCTCGAAATTGTAACGTAACAACATTAAAAACACACTTTACAATATCAAACTGGTTGAACAGCATAGCGAGTTGAAGTCCTTGATTAATATCACCGTATGAGACACCAAAAGCTTCACCAATTCCAGATTTCCTTTTTTAACTTCATCCTTAAAAGCCACGAGATCATCTTTCGGATTCCCCACCCCCGGCACCAATAATACAATTGTTACAACAGGGATTCGATTTTCGTTGTAGTTCACAGCAAGAGAGAGGTTGCCTACCAGAATCAAGTCTACCAGCTTATTATCGTGATCACTTACTACTGAAAGCAGAAGGTGATCTTTAAAGTGAAAGACAATGGCCGCTACATCTGCCATACAAAAGCGTATATGGTTAAAAGTATTCTTATTCCTTATAAACTTCATCGATATCATCCTCACTAGCTCTAATGCCTGTACCCCCAAAATTTGTCTTGAAAATATAAGAACAGTGCAAAAAAGCCGAGGGTTATGATGAAAATCGAATGTCCGAAGCTTGCTTTCTTCTTCATGATGGACGCAATAATTGCGTAAAGAACACCATGCCAAACTTTGTGAAGTCCATTACTTTGAATAAAAATGCCGGATTTTTGGATTGTAGGAACTTTTGTGCCGATTGACAATAATCGCCTATAGGCAAAAAAATTATTAACATTTTCTCTCGGCTCCACGATATTATTTTTATGGGGGTGGCCCACCGTTTCATGCCCCACCCCCTCTCATAAAGAAGACTTATATTAGTTCTAATTCGAAGGATTGATACAAGTCTTTTTTCATTTCATCATGAAGGTATGGTTGGTTTTCTATTTGGAACCAGCGTGAATCTGTTATCGTAAGTTACTACGAAACCTTACTGGAAGGATTGCTGATGAAATGGATCAAATCAGACAGCGTCTAAGCCTGATGTATTTTGAATACTGGAATAAATTGAAAAACGATTTAGTGGATGGAAAGGTTAACTTGCCTAGCTTGTCTAACCCCTTCCTGATCGATGCAGTAGATTCTTACTGGAAGGCTTCGATTAAGGTGCTGTTTGTGGGCAAGGAGACATGTGGATGGGGAAAGTACATTGATACTGTTCATCGGGAACCGCAGGAGGCAATCTATTATTTGCAGAACGATTACCTACAATTTCGGCAAGAGAAAAGATGGGCACATACTCCATTCTGGCGGGCATCTAATATCATTTATACCAGGTTCAATCCATATGGGCCAGAAGATGGCTACATGACCAGCAACCTGATCAAGCTCGATCAAAACAATACTAGACCATCACCCGAGCTTGAGGAGATCATTTGCTCGAATTTTCCGTTGCTTTCGTATGAGATAAAGGCACTAGATCCTGATGTGGTTATCTTCTTTACCGGCCCGTATTACGACGAAAGGTTAAAGAAGACATTTGCAGGGGCAGTTCTGGATACGGTTGATAACTTACCACTGGATCTCCTGGCCCGGATAAAGCATGAGAAGTTGCCGTACCATTCGTATCGAACCTATCACCCCGGCTACTCTTTACGTGGCCGTAAAGCAAAAGCATCCAGGTTTGATCCGGTAGTCGATGCTATTGTTAAACATGTGACAACAACAAAATAGCCTGCTTATTACCTGCGAGTTAGGGAGCGATCCTTAACTCGTTTTTTGTTTTTATACCCTTTTCTACAACCCATCTTTTGAAAGGAGGTGAACAGACATGAGAGATTTACTAAAGTCCCTTGAATTAAGGCATGCCGATTTGCTGGTTAAGGAGAAGTTGCTGAGGAGCACAGACTCGAATCATCCGAGAAATGCACACAGACTACAACAGGTTCGTAACCAGATCAAAACACTGCAAATTCAAATGGACATGATCGACATCCTGCGGTCGGTCGAAGGAGAAAATTGCAAGTAAGGAGCTGAGACACATGCAACAGAGCAAAGAGCGTTTGTCAGATGAGTTGGTGGTACTTCTGAATCGTTTGGCCCTAAACGGCGACATTCGCATGGCCGGGCACGTCTTGCACGCTTATGTAAGCCGCTTTTGGAAGCTTGAGAGGGAGGTTGCCAGAGAGTATGTCATTCAGTATTTTCAGGAGCATTATCCAAAGCAGTTACAGCGGTATTTGAAAAGGAGGAAGAAAATCAGATGATAGGCTCTTTTGCACAGAACGATGCAGAAGGGCCATTTTTTATGCCCGAAAGGAGGTGAGGTCGAATGGGGAAGAGTGTTGATTTGCATGAGAAGAGAAAGTGGTTGCTGGCGGCGTTAAAGCATTTGCGGAGTTTCAAGGAGTTGCGTCCGGCATGGGGACGGCTTTATGCCCACACTCTCGTCAAGCTGGTGCTCGTCGAGATGAAACTGGAGCAGTTAGAAAAACAAAAAAAGGTGCGACCGTAAAGGATCACACCCAATCAAAACTTTGCTGATTGTATTGTACAGGATTTCACATCACCTGCACAAGGAGGGTTGCCGCCCTCCTTATTTTCATTTCACGGAGGTAATTGACGATGATTGATAGATATGACAACAAGCCTGCTCTGGCCGATATCTTTGCCCAGATTTTGCGGGAGAAGCCTGACAGTCACACCATTCGCACTTTGCTGGCCAGCTTTCCAACACTCCATGATTTTCTTCAGGCCACAGAAGAGGAATTGAGGGCCATTCATCGCATCGGCGTGGTTAAAGCAAGGAAAATCATGGCCGCTTTAGCCAGTGCTCGAACTCTATGCACGGAAATATCTCGTCCGCAGGTTGTTCGTTCGGCCAAGGATATTTACGACTTTCTCAAGGCTGAGATGATGTATCTGCCTAAAGAGCATTTTGTCGTAATCGGTTTAGATAGACGGAATCGCCTTCTGTTTTCGGAGGTTGTATCTGTTGGTTCACTCGATGCCGCTATTGTCCATCCAAGAGAAGTCTTTCGTCCATTGTTAAAGCGAAATGCAAGTGTGGCTGTGCTTGCACATTGTCATCCTAGCGGAATAGCTACGGAATCTAGAGAGGATCTTCAGGTAACGAAAACCCTTTGCAAAGTGGGGGAACTCGTCCAGTTAAAGGTTTTGGATCATATCATAATCGGCTTTAATTCCTACTGCTCTTTAGCCGAGCAGGGATTAATGTAAATCTAATCAGGAGGCGGAAAGCATGACGAAACACATCAGAAATGTAGCAAGCCCTCACATTTTACGAGAGAGCGACTTGTTGACGATTGAGGCATTGTTACATCGCTATGATCACCCGAATCAACTAAAAGGACTATCTCCAGATGATTTATCTCAAATAGTCGGTTCCTCTGCGGAAGCAAAACAACTTCATGCCACCCTCCAACTTGCACATTTACTCTCTAACCCCGGCAGGCAGGATAGGTTCGTTATCCGCATGCCTAGAGATGCCTACCAGTATTGCAAGGAAAAGATTGAGATGGGCGGCGATGACCAAACGGTACTGTTGAGCTTGACTACAAAGAATCACGTTACTGGCATGATCCACATTGATGCAGAAGTGATGGCCGATATCCCCACCTGCCAGCGAATTATCTTCCGCGAGCTTATATTGCGGAACGCCGCTTCGGGGATACTGGTACACATTCTTAAGAAGGGCGACCTTCATCCGACTTCTGATCAAATCACAGTCGCTAAAACTATTACAGAGGCCGGGGATGTGTGCGGCATATCCATTCTTGACGTGGTCCATATGACGGATTCAGAGTTTCTCAGCTTCAAAGATAAAGGATGGCTTTAAGGGATATAAAGTATCTAGGGAGCCGGTGTAGTTTATCTGGCTCCCCCACTTAATAATTTATATGGATTGCAGGCAGACAGGATACTGAAGTTGTCCACTCTTCTAAATACTCAGGCTCTTTTCATTTTCCGGTTGGGTCGTATCTGCTTTAATTTCTTCAATCAGTGGCGGAAGATTTAATGGATTGAATACAAGCTTGTCCGTTCCCAATACTTTCTTCAGAATGGCGATGTTACGACTATAAGTGCTGTCTGGTTGCCGTCGTTTGGTTTGCTTTACTCCGTACTCATGCAGTTCAAACAATAACGCAATTAGCGTCGTCTTCTTCCGGTTGCTGAGATCGGAATTGATTATTCGATCATAAGCATCTCGGAGCCCGCTAATCTGGAAATTACTTCTCATACCCATATCAGTCAGCCCTTTGTTTAGAACTTCATCGGCGAATGCTTTGGTAAGGATGTATTTTGAGCGGCGTTTTTTGTGCTGGGCATACAACTCTTGACGGGACAACTCCACTTCGTATCTGAGGATGCCCTTCGCTTGCTTGCGGTGCTTCTTTTGATCCTTATACTTCTTTTGCTTACTGATGTCTTTTTCCTTGTCATAGACCTTCTCCTTTCTGCCCTTGGCTTGCCATTCAACCGTTTCGACAACGGAGCTTCCAACTTCTTTATACGATTTGGTCTGGTATTTTTGTCGATTGATCAGTGAAAAGTGTTGCAGATAGTGCTGTACATTGTCGCCGACATAGAAGTTTTTGCAAGCATGAAGCTTCGTTACCGTCCATTCGCCCGACTTTGGCAAGCTTCTTATAGGTATACCTAGTCTGTCGGCGAGATATCTCCGCAGACGCTTGAAGAACTTTTTGACGTCTTGCTCTGTAATTTCCTTGACGTTGCTCCCGTAAAGAAATGTCGGCATGGATACTTCGACTTTGATGTATGCGATAGCAGGGTCGCTGTCATTATAAACATAGCGGATATATGGAACACCCTTATCCTTTGATTTGCGGCCCAAAATCTTGAACACCGTAACCCCTTGCTGATATCTATCATGATCCTCGTATGTACCTGTTTTAGCCCAGTTGATACGATTACGTTCTTCTCTCGTCAACGGCTTTATCGTACTGCTTAGACCAATCGTGTCCCACACAGCACTCACTCCCTCGTCATTGTCCCATAGATGATATAGTTTATACACGTATAACATCGTTTTGAGCGTTTTTTGTGATTTCTATGATACACTATAAAAATCGAAATGTTAATACCATATTGATAATTAGATATAACGGGTGTATAATAAAAACTATCAAAGGTGACAGGAGGATACAACCACGATGAATGACTCAATCACACTAGATTCAAATGACTACGCAATACTCTCTACATTGGATGTGGGGAAAAGAGTCAAGTACATACGAGAGCTATTGCAAAAAAGGTACGGCAACCAATACAGCGGCAAGAGCTTAGCCAGTCGAGTAGGCATATCTCAATCGAACTTTGTTCACTTGGAACAGAAAGCAAACGACGTTCCCTCAAAAGTTCTGCGTGCAATCAGCAGGGACTTTAATGTTCCGATGGATGTTTTCTTCGACGACTTCTATCAGGGAGATTACAAGCCAGTTATCATCGAAAAACAATCAACAGAAGAAGATTTCGAGTTGGATTCAGGTAAAAGTGATTATGTTTCTGCCGATGAAACTTCCGATGTAAATCCAATTGACGAAGATAGCTATACATTTGTTGTCATTGCTTATTTGGAGGCATCCAATGGCGACAGAAGAGTAATCTTCAACAATCGGTCGAAAGAACCGTACAAACGGACACACGTCCGCCATGTCATATCAAATCTTATAAATTCAATGGATGAAATGGATATTTTCATTAATCCTATCCATCTTCCGAACGACAAAAAGCCGTCTTCAACCTTTCAGGCATTACAACACATTGAAACCAGAGACAATCCAGAACTCTATATATGGATTCCGAAAAAGTTAATCCATGATACAACGATGTTTCTTGAGAGAGTTGGACGCAAGTATACGGATAAACTGAATGAGCAAATCTCCACCAAAAATAATGAACAGTAAGGAGTTGGTTCAAGATGAACATTAAAAAACTCAAAGACTACCCTTCGGTTCTTAGCGTAGCTGATATCCAAGCCATTTTGGGTATTGGCCGCCGCCAAGCGTATGAACTTGTCAACTCAGGGAGTTTCCATGTTGCTCGTGCGGGCAGGAGAATCATGGTGTCAAAAACAGTGTTCCTGCAATGGCTGAAGGGTTCAGCAAACTAAGCTTGATGGAGGTGAAACGATGATTAGTAACGGAAGGGTCAGACAAGGTGAAAAGTGGGTTAGGTTTTACGCCCCGATCATTGAGCCTGAGGAGAAAAAGAAACCGAAGACACAGCCTCAGATACAGCGAAGGAGCAATCTTGAGGAAAGAATGTTCTTGCTGGAGTGCCTGCAAGCAGGTTTCATAACTCAAGAGTTTTTCGATAGTTTTTGCAATAGGAAGAAGAATTAAATACTCGCTCTTGAAAGGAGGTGGTCGCTTTGAGAGATTAACCAACGGTGAGCTCATGTGGCCCACCATTTTTTATTCGATTATTCATTATGAAGATCATGGAGGTAAGTACAATGGCAGGAAGAACTGTAAAGAAGGATGGAGCTAGTTGGTATTTCGTACTTACGGTCGGAAAGAAGGAGGACGGAAAACCAAAGCAGATCAAGAGACGTGGGTTTAAAACGAAGCAGGAGGCCCTGAAAGCAATGAACGAGCTTGAGCATTCCATTAATCAGGGGACATATGTTGAGCCTTCAAAAATTCTGTACAAAGAATACCTCGAACGCTGGCTGGAAGACAGGCAAACGAGGGTGAAAAAGCAAACACTGGAAACCTATAATTGGCTTGTGAATAAGCACATCATCCCGGCATTGGGCAATGTTGAATTGTCTAAACTGAATGCAATGATTATTCAGCAGTTATTGACCAATCTGACTAAGGAACAAATTTTATCCGATGAGAACATCCAAAAGGTATATACACTGATCAACGCTTCGCTGAAACAGGCAGAACGCTGGAGCCTGATCGCAAAGAATCCTGCCTCTCTGGTTGATCGTCCAAAGGCTACCAAGAAACAGGTCAAGGTCTGGGATGTCCCGGAGGTCACTGCTTTCCTTGAGCATGCCAAGGGGAGCCGGTATTATATCGCCTTTCTTCTCGCAGTAACTACAGGAATGCGTCAAGGTGAGATACTTGCGTTGCAGTGGAAAGACATTGATTTTGAGAACGGCTTTCTGCGAATTACGCAAATACTAAGCCACGATGGCAAGGAAATCCTGCCATACACAAAAACAAAATCAGGAACCAGGACAATCGATCTGCCAGATGAGACCATCGCTGAATTAAAGAAGCACAAGGTACGAATTGCCAAGGAAAAGCTGGCGGCTGGCCCTGATTTATATACCGATCTCGACTTGGTTGTATGCAGTGAAAACGGTACCCCTACCAATGCAGGAAACATTCGTCGAGCGTACAATTCAGCTATTGCGAAAGCCAATGTACCCAAAATCCGCTTTCATGATTTACGACACACCCACGCTACTCTGCTGTTGAAACAGGGAGCCAACCCCAAAATCGTTGCAGAACGATTGGGTCATGCGGATACTCGCATTACACTGGACACATACAGTCACCTGCTCCCCAGCATGCAGAAGGAAACGGCAAAGCAGTTTGGCAGGATGCTGTTCGGCGGCACAGACAGTAACAACAACTCAATCGAAAATGCAAAATAGACCGTATCTTCAGAAGAACGGTCTATTTTTATGCTCAAAAACAGCGTCACCAACGCTGATTGACCACCATTGACCACAAAATGATTCTTGACCAAATCTTGACCAGAAGGGCTATTTTGCTGTTTTATCTAGTTCAAGAGGTCATCAACAAAAAGAAAAACCCCTGATTTCTCAAGGGTTTCAACGTCTTATATATGGTGATCCGGACTGGGTTCGAACCAGCGACCCCCACCCTGTCAAGATGGTGCTCTCCCAACTGAGCTACCGGATCACATCTGGAAAACAACTATTCATGGTGGGCCCTGTAGGACTCGAACCTACGACCAATCGGTTATGAGCCGACCGCTCTGACCAACTGAGCTAAGGGCCCTCACGTATTTCTCAAACGTGACGAAGTTAAATATAACCCATTTCAAAAAATATTTCAAGAGGAAAATGCAATTTTCTTTTTGGAAAGTAAAAGAAAAGTAAGAAATGCTTTCTATCAGGCAACTTCAGGGGCCAAACTATGCGGGATGATCATCTATGTTTCTCCCTGCGAAAATGGCCCCGCTTTATTGCGTCCAAAGTGCCCAGCCCGTTTACCCTGCCTGCTCCTCGTTTGCATCTTGAGCGAGGTGAATCAGGCGGTCTGCTTCCGCTTGTTCCTGCTCATCACGTAGGCGATGAGCCATGCGGCTGGAGGCGTTGGCGGCAATGCTGGCTACGAGGTCGTCTAAGAATGTATGCACTTTGCCGGAGCTCTTATTGTCCAGGTGGCGGATGATACCCACTTTTTGTTTGTCCAAATGCCCGAAAGTAGTTACGGCAATGCTTCCATATCCAAATACAGAACCGAGCGCAAGCGTTTCATCACAGCCGAACAGTCCTTCATCGGAAGCGACAATGGATTGCAAAGGTTCTGACAACATGCCTTTTTCGGCGAGAATGTCCAGTTCCACTCCAACGAGAATTGCGTGCTGAATTTCGCGTTTCTCCAGCACAGCTTTGACGCTTGCGATGCATGGCTCGATTGTCAGATTGGGATGATACGGCGACTGCATCAAGTAGACGATCTCAGCGATGTCTTCCTCTGTTACTCCGCGATCGTGAAGCCGTTGGATCGCGGCATTCCTGACTTCCCTGCTGTGCACTTGTTTCATCATATAAGACAGCTCCTTCCACGCTGAAAGTGAAGTCATGTTTCTATATAGTATCACATCTTGGTCAAATTGCGACAATATTTCAACTTTGAAAAGGGAATTTTGCCAGAGCTTTGCCAGAGCTTTGCCAGAATTTTGCCAGAGAGTTGGTCACTTTCTCTCTGATCAAGTGTTCAGGTATAATAAGAAAAACCTGTAATGATTATTACGAGGAGGTACCGCTGATGGTTTCAATCGACATCCCGAAAGGTTCCATAGAAGAAGTTACCATACCGAGCCGGCATCTAGGCACAGAGGAACGAATCATGATTTATACGCCTCATCGGTACTCCCCTTTGTACTCATACCCGGTCTTGTACATTCAGGACGGGGACGATTATCTCTCGTTGGGCCGTCTTCCTTCTTTGCTGGACCAGCTTTCCAGCACCCGTGAGATCCAAGATGTGATCGCGGTATTCATCCCCGTAGACAAGGCTGTACGGACAAGCCGCTACCATCCCAAGGGAGAAGCTCACGTTGCATACAAACGCTTTCTGGCTGAAGAAGTGGTATCCTATGTTGACCGCCACTACTCTACCCATCCGTTGGGACAGGCAAGAACACTGTTGGGAGAGTCGCTTGGCGGTGTCGCTTCGCTCTTGACCGCATGCACATATCCGCACACGTTTGCCCAGGTTGCCTCGCAGTCCGGTGCTTTTGACTCGATGATCTGTGATTTGGTGGATGGCTGGGAGTTGGAAAGCCCTCTTTCCGTATACATGGAGATCGGGGACGAAGAGACAAGCGTGGAGACTTCCCGCGGGACCATTGACTTGGTGAAAGGGAACCAGCAGATGCGTGAAGTTCTGCAAAAAAAAGGAGTCACCCTGCGTTTCGAACGCTTCAAGGGTGACCACACTTGGGGGTACTGGCAGGCCAATCTGCCTATCATTTTGCATCATTTCCTCAAATAATCCATGGCAAAAGCTGCTACTCATTCGGCTGCTTATCCTCAGCCTGATTGGGCACAGCCAGTTCTTCCAGATCAGTCTTACGAACAACCGCAATTAATGAAAAAGTTAATGAAGCCAAGGTAAGAAGACCAAGAAAAATATAAGTCATCATCCAGGCTGTATTCATCTGAATCACCTCCCGTCTTTCAGTCTTGCTTAAAGTGCAAAAGAATATACGGGCGGGGTATTCAATTACACAAATGATGAATCTTCTGTTAAAATAAGAAGATGGGACGTTTAGTACAGTAGCATGGTAAAGATAAAAGGAGGGGTTCCAATGAAATACAGCGTCGTTATTTATCCATCCAGCAAAGTTCAAGAAGTGGCGAACTCATACCGTAAGCGTTACGATACCCATTATGCGTTGATTCCGCCGTTCATTCGACTGGTTGACAACTTCGATTTAGATGAAGCAAAGCTGCCTGACTTGGTTCAATCCTTGCAGCAAGTTGCCGATTCTACGGATGCCTTTTCCGTTAAGTTTCACCGTGCTTCCACATTCCATCCGACAAGCAATACGATTTTTCTGGCCGTGCAAAACAAAGAGCCATTTGAAAAATTGAATCGCCGTTTGTCCGAATTTATCAAGGTACCAAATGAGTCCTTCGCTTATGTTCCACATCTGACCATCGGACGTGATTTGACCGATGACGAATGCAAGGATATCTCCGGACAACTGGGTATGGTTAAGTTCGATCTAACTTCCGAGATTGACCGTTTCCATCTGGTGTATCAGTTGGAAGATGGCATTTGGAACGTTCACCAAACTTTCCAGTTGAAAAAATAATCGCGAATCAGTCACAGATCCTTCCCATCCGGAAGGGTCTGTGAAATCTTGAAAGGAGCTTACCTCGTAATGCCTGTCGACATTCGCATTGTTCAAACTGGACGAGAGAAACAAGATGCCTTAGATGTTAGAAAATTCGTTTTTATCGAAGAGCAGCAAGTGCCGGAAGATTTGGAGATAGACGAACACGATGAACCGTCCGCCAAGACCGTCCACTTCGTCGCTTATGTGGAACAAATCCCGGTGGGAGCAGGCCGCCTGCGTACATATACTGACGGAGTAGGAAAAGTAGAACGGGTGGCAGTTATGAAGAATCAGCGGGGAACAGGCTTGGGGGCTCAACTGATGCGGGTCATCGAGCAAGAAGCCGTGCGGCAAGGTTACAAGAAACTAAAACTGAATGCGCAATGCCACGCCCAACGTTTTTATGAAAAATTGGGCTATCATCCGGTTGGCGAAGTTTTCGATGAAGCGGGAATTGACCACATCGCGATGGAAAAAGAAATCTAAGCAGGAGGTGCTTCTCACAAAGGGAAGCACCTCTTATTGTTGCTATGTCAGTTTCGCTTGCCGCTGCTCGGCCAGTTTTTTAAGCTGCTGGACAGCTTTGGCTGTTGTTGTCGAAGAACCTAACATCGCGTGGAAAGGTTCTTCTCCGCGCCAACCATGGAAATCGGAGCCTCCCGTCATGACCAGTCCGTAATCATCGGCAAGGCGCATGTAATGCTGGCGCTGTTCTTCGGAGTTGTCGGGATGCCACACTTCAATCCCGTCCAGCCCATGAAGAATCAATTCTTCGACAAAGTCATCGTTGCCGTACAAGCCCGGATGAGCCAAAACAGCTACTCCGCCGGATTGACGGATCAGGCGAATCGCTTCTTGCGGCGAGATACGCGGCGGATTGACGTAAGCAAGACCGCCTTTGCCCAGATATTTCTCAAACGCTTCTTCGATGGACTTGACGGCGCCAAGCTCCATTAACTCTTCGGCGATGTGGGGACGGCCAATGTTTTTGTCTGTGCCTTCTTTGCGCCGGTATACCTTTTCCAGGTCAATCGGGATGCCAAGCTCATTCAGTTTGGCAACCAGCATCTTGTTGCGTTTGTGGCGTGTGTCCCGAAGCTTTGCAAGCTCTGCCATAAACTTCTCGTCTTCATACGGAATAAAGTATCCCAGCACATGGATATCCTGTCCGATCCCCACGGAGCTGATTTCCACACCCGGAATCACCTGAACACCGTACTCTCTGGATGCTTTCATCGCTTCGCCAATTCCCGCAACCGTGTCGTGGTCGGTAATGGCGACAGCGTGAAGCCCCGCTTCTTTGGCCAATCGGACATTTTCCGCCGGGGTGCAGGTGCCGTCTGAAGCAAGGGTATGGGTATGAAGATCGGCCCGAAGTTCTAAACTCATCTATGTACCTCCCGAATAGTAGTCTGAAAGGGATTTCCATTTCATATAGTATGGGGAAAAAGGCTACAACACAATAGTAAGGAGGCCCTCGAATATGCAACTCAGAGTGAAATCCTTAACCGGAGTTATCCAACCGCTTTCGCTTGTTGACAAGACACTCCTCCAGCAAGGTTTTCGTCGGTTGGGAAATGATGAAACTCCGGTCTATGATGTTACGATTTACGATTCGGCAACCGGAACTTCCTATTTTCTGCGCATTCCCACCAGCCTCTCGACGCAGTACTTCTCGGGCAAAGGTGAATTAAGCGTCAAAATTGGCCGCCCTTATCTGGAATCCAAATTTATGTTGGAAGGCAATCCGGGAGAATTTATCATTCCACAGGCGATCCGGCATGCCGCTGAACACAAATTGGCTGAAATCGCCGACTATCTGGTGACACCCGACCAATCTGTTTCCGAATCTAAACCCGCTTCAGTATCCCAATCCAATTCGGAGACCAAACCTGCTCATCCTTTTCCCCAGAGCAGTTGATTTCCTTCAAACCGGTAACGAAGACGCTCTTCCTTATACAAACCGACCAGATATCCCATGAATGCGGTGCGGTATAAAACGTATTTGGTCATATTATCGATGTTGATCCCAAGGTGTGCGCAAAGCGCAGCCAAGCCGCTTTCCAGCGTTTGCTCCTGTTTGGCAAAAATGCTCTCCACTTCCTCCATGATCTGAAGGTGGCAGGCAAGATTAGCTTCAATGGTATCAGTAACTGCCGTCTCAAATTCCCCGTGTCCCGGCAGGTAACCGATGTAGCTGGTCTGCTTCAACTTCTGCAGGCTGGCGATCGTCTCGCTGGCATCAACGAGAAACGGAAGCTTGTGCTTCATCAGCGTTTCTTTGCCAAAGTATCCGTCAGCAGCAAAACAAATCTGATCGACGACTATCCCTGCCTGCTGCCAACTGTGGCCGGGAAGCGGCAAAATACCAAGTGTAACACCGTCTATCTCTACTTCTCCGTCGGCAGGCAGAATCTTATCCACCCTTGATGCTTCCGCCATCAGGAATTTATTGTTTAGCTCCGGCAAGACCGCCGCTCCCATTCCAAGATACAAGGGCTCCAGGATCGGATTGCGGATAACCGCTTCCTCCAATGGAGGCGCATAGCATACCGCATCAGGATAGACAGACAATAAGTGTGCGTTTCCGCCAAAATGGTCGGCGTGTGAATGGGTTTGCACGATTGCCTTGAGTGGCTGGGCGATGGCGTCCAGCCCTTTTTTAATTTTTTTCGCCGTTTGCGCATCCAAGCCGGAATCAATCAAGATTGCTCCTGTTTGCCCTAATACTACCCCTATGTTCACGCTTCCGGGGAAATATCCGACCCTCTCGGTGATCATCTTCAATCCTTGGCTCATCGCAGGTTCCCTCCCAGATTTTGCGGCAGTTTTTTCAGTTTCAATCCGGTTATTTTGTTTCCAATTCGGTATGAATGCAGTTTTTCCTTTGCCAACTTATGCTTTTTCCAATCTTCAACGAGATATTCCTTAAAATTCGGCGCAATCAACGGAAAAACAGCAGAAATACCCGCCGAAAACCGTTCGTGAATTGATTTGAACTGCACCATCAATTCATACTGTTTTGACTCGATTGATTTCTTGCTGATATACTGTAAATATGTAAAAAAGATAAACATCAAGTACCGATCCAGATACTGCCTGTTTCCTGGCTTTGATCGCATAATGGTAAGGTACAAATACTTGGAATGTGGAGGTGAATTCTCCTCCTTTTGAAAGAAGAGGATGGAGATCTACTTGGAAAGTATTCCGATAGGGGAAACATTTCTTAATCTGCTGCTGGTCTTGTTTTTGGTCTTCCTAAACGGCTTTTTCGTTGCAGCAGAATTCTCACTGGTGAAAGTACGCCAAACTCGCTTAACTCAACTTGTAAGCGAAGGAAACACGAATGCGAAATATGCGCAAAAGGTTACTCAGCAATTAGACGCATATTTGTCTGCCTGTCAATTGGGAATTACCCTCGCTTCTCTTGGTTTAGGCTGGGTTGGTGAACCAGCGATTGCCCAGCTGATTGTCGAACCTTTGCTGGGCAGCACAGGAATGCACCCTTCTCTGATAACAACCCTTTCGCTTGCCATCGCGTTTGCAATTATCACGTTCTTGCACATCGTGCTGGGTGAATTAGCTCCGAAGTCATTGGCAATTCAAAAAGCGGAATCTACTTCATTATGGGTGGCAGGGCCGCTCATGTTTTTCCATAAAATCAGTTATCCGGCGATCTGGCTCTTGAATGGGGCGGCTAACTTCTTCTTGAAGCGCCTCGGGCTTGAGACAGTATCCGAGTCTGAATCGGCGCATACGGAAGAAGAGATTCGCTTACTTGTGAATGAAAGTGCGAAAAGCGGCCACATCGACCAGACGGAGATGGCTCTGGTTGACAATGTGTTTGAATTCTCCGAACGGCTGGCTCGCGAAATCATGATTCCCAGGATTGATATGATTTGCCTGTATGACGACAACACGTTTCAGGAAAATCTCGATATTATCCGGGAATCGCGCCACTCTCGCCTTCCGGTCGCACACGAAGATAAAGACTGCATCATCGGCTTCGTCCACGCATCTGATTTTTATTTGAGTGCGTTGACCAACGGAGATGCCGACATTAAGCAGATGATCCGTCCCGTCTTGACTGTTCCCGAATCAACGGAGATCAGCCATGTCCTTCGATTGATGCAGAAGCGCCGTTCGCAAATGGCGATTGTCATTGATGAATATGGCGGTACCGCTGGACTTCTTACGATGGAAGACATCCTGGAAGAAATCGTGGGTGACATTCAGGACGAATTTGATGAAAACGAACGTCCAGAAATTGAAAGCAACAACAACGTTTTGTCCGTATCAGGGAAAACGCTGCTGTCTGAGCTTAGCGATTATATTCCGGTTGAGATTCACTCCGATGATGTCGATACGATCGGCGGATGGCTATACAGCCAATTGAATGAAAAAGTGGCAAAAGGCCAATCCGTCCAATTTGAAAACTATTTGTTTACGATTACTGAGTTTGACAACCATCGCATCACGCGTGTTGGCATTACACTCGTGGAAGATGATGGCCGGGAATCCCATCAGGACGGAGATCTTTTGATGCAGGCTCAGTAAACAAGGCATGAAAAAGGTGTCCCTTGTATGAAGGGACACTTCTTTTGTTCTACTTTCAAAATTTAATCAGATTCTTACTCTTACTCAGAAACTTGGTTCGGGGTGAACGATTGGTGCAATTTGCCAGACACGCGAATAAGATTATTCGGCTTAATCACGATACATATGCCCAGATTCCCAAATGGCGAGTTCTCGCTTCGACCGGCCAATTGCGCTGTCCGCTATGTGACGATTCCCTAAGTCTTCTGGCTGGAGTCAGTTTTGAACCGCATTTCTGCCATACCACCAATTCGGCTTGCCCCGCTGATGATTGGGCTGAGCTTCCTTCTGAGCTTAGGAATGCGGCCGAGAAAGGAATGACGGCCAAGACAGAAATGGCAGCGGCAAACGCTACAGATTTGGCGGGAACACCAAGGGAGAGCAAAGACCAATTCAACGAGTCTGTCGAACCCGGCGAGTCTGACGAAGCCGGATGGCATGGCGGGTTTCGTTTGCCCCGCAACCGCTCGATTCAAGCGCCATCCGCTGCACAGCAAGCCGCAACCCCAAGCAGAATCTACCGTGTGCGTCTCTCGCCAAAGGAGAAAATCCAAAAGGTTCAGGACCAGCTTGAAAACAGCTTGCATCCCAACCAACGCCAGGCTGTACAGCACACGCAAGGCCCGTTGTTAATTCTCGCCGGAGCGGGCAGCGGCAAAACCAAAGTGATGACAGCCCGTACTGCTTATCTGATACACGAGGAGAAGGTTGATCCCCGCTCTATCATGGTGGTTACCTTCACGACAAAAGCGGCAGACGAGATGAAGCAGCGGCTTGGCGCTATACTAACCCCGCTGCTGGCAAACCAATTGATTACAGGCACGTTTCACAGTTTGTTCTACCGGATGCTTCTTCATCATGATCCGAAGCGTTGGGACAACACTCGCCTGTTGAAGCAAGAGTGGCAAAAATGCCGTTTGCTTCGTGAAACAGGACTACTTGCCCAATCGGAATTGGCACATGCATCGGAAGCAGAGTTGCAGGAAGCTCTTGCAGTCGTAAGCCGTTGGAAAAATGAAAATCTGCTTCCGTCAGAGGCAGCCTTGCTGCAGCCGACATCCGATGAAGAACGGCAGGCACAAAAGCTGTACCCTCTCTATGAGGAAGCGAAGCACAGACACCATTGGTTTGATTTTGACGATATGCTGATCGGCTGTTATGAGCTTTTAAGCCGGAATGAAGAAGTTCGCACTCTCTATCAGAAGCGGATTCAATATTTGATGATTGACGAGTTTCAGGATATTAACAAAATCCAATATGAGACGGTGAAGCTCCTGGCGGCTCCTCAGAATAACCTTTGTGTTATCGGCGACGACGATCAATCCATCTACGGTTTTCGCGGCAGCGACCCGACGTATATACTCGACTTCGCCAAGGATTATCCCTCCGCCAAAACCATTACCTTAGAAGTGAATTACCGCTCCCGCTCCGGCATCGTCGGCTTGGGATATTCACTGATCAATAACAACAGGTCGCGTTGGAAAAAGGAGTTGAAGTCTTTTCACCGCGAAGAAGGCGAGAGCATCCTGTTTCACCCGGAAGATGAAGAGGAACAAGCCTCACGGATCGTAGATGAAATCATGTACCAATTGGATCGTGACGCATCGCCCGGCCAATTTGCCATCTTGTTTCGCACTTATGAGTCGACCCGCCCCATCTGGGAGAGGCTGACGGAAGCCCAAATTCCCGTCTCGTTTACGCTGGAGGAAGATCCTTTCTACCAGAAGCAAACGGTTCGTTGGGCGTTATCCTATTTGAAGCTGTGCCAGGATTGGGATGATGCCGAGGCGCTCAAAGAAATGCTGCCTTCTTTGTACATATCTGGAACACTCTTTAATGAATTGCGCAGTCAGGCGATTCTGGATGACGTGACGCTGCTTGAGGCTCTTCCCCGATTGTCAACGGTGAAGCCGTATCAAAGAAAACACCTGCAAAAAGTGCAAGAAGTCCTGTCCCAATTGGGAAGCTGCACACCTGCCCAGGCATTGGAAGCAATCTATGAGGAATTGAAGCTGCGGGACTACATCAAAAAGCGCGCTAAAGAGCGCGCCGGACAAGAAGACGACCATGCAACTGACGATCTGAGACAATTGCTGATTGCAGCGAAACGGCACCTCACCATTCCCGCTTTCCTGACGCATGTAAAGAAAATGGTTTCACAAGAGCAGGAATGGCGCAAGCAGCCGTACACTACGCATCAGATGACAAACTCGGTGCAAATGATGAGCATCCACCGGGCCAAAGGGCTTGAGTTTGATACAGTCTTTGTTGTGGATACGGTTGAGGGAGTCCTCCCGCACGAATATGCGCTGGACCAGCTCCGCCAGGGGAATCCCGCAGGTTTGGAAGAAGAACGGCGTCTTATGTATGTAGCCATTACCCGTGCCCGGCATAACTTATACATCGGGGTGCCACATGAACGGTTTGGCCGCAAAACCAGAGTATCCCGCTTTATTCATGAGATGGGACAGCATTCCCATCTGTCTGTTTAACGATTTTCTTTTCCATTTGATGCGTGGTTAGCTGTCTGGTTTGACTGATCATCAAGCATATCCCGGTAGTAATCATATAGATCTGCTCGTCCCGAATAAATCATTAACTCTTCCATTGAAGTAGCAAACGGCCAAAACATAAAAAGGCTTCCTCCTTGACTTTTTATTGATAGGTTGTCAAGCGAGAAAGCCTTTTATTCGTTTGTAAAAAACCGAAAGCTGTTAGCAGCCTAGTAGCCGAGAATGCTGTAGCCCGCGTCTACGTGAATCAGCTCACCGGTAATGCCGCGAGACAAGTGGCTGAACAGGAAGAGTGCGGTATCGCCCACGTCGGATTGGTCAACCGTGCGGCGAAGCGGAGCCTTTTCTTCAATATTTTTAATGAGCGTATTGAAGTTGCGCACTCCTTTGGCTGCCAGTGTGCGGATTGGTCCTGCCGAAATGGCGTTGACGCGGATATTATCTTTGCCCAGATCATTAGCCAGATAACGCACTGACATGTCCAATGCCGCTTTGGCAATTCCCATGACGTTGTAGTTTGGAATCACTTTTTCCCCGCCTAGATA
The DNA here is from genome assembly GCA_041920465.1 of Paenibacillaceae bacterium. Lineage (GTDB taxonomy): Bacteria > Bacillota > Bacilli > Brevibacillales > Brevibacillaceae > Brevibacillus_H. Next base: position 31,998 of record JBHGXW010000072.1, read on the forward strand.
AGTCAAGGTAACAATGCTGCCACCCTCTGTCATCAAAGGACGGGCTTCACGGGCAACCGCTACGAGGGAATAAGCGCTGATGTCTTGTGCAAGTGCATATCCTTCACGGGACGTGTTGACAAATTCGCCTTCCAGTTCTTCCGTCTTGGCAAAAGCGATGCAGTGGGCAACGCCGTGAAGAACGCCGACTTTTTCTTTGATTTGGGCGAAAGCTTGAGCAACCTCTTCATCCTTCGTCACATCACACGGAATGAGGATTTGCTCCGGTTGATCAAGTGTAGCGGCTAACTCGGCCACGTTTTCGCGCAAACGTTCGCCTTGATAGGTAAAGATAAGGTTGGCTCCCGCTTTAGACAAGGATTGAGCAATTCCCCAGGCAATACTACGGTGGTTGGCAACCCCCATAATTAATATGTTTTTCCCTTGCAACAATGTGTTCATTATGTAAATGCTCCTTCCCTACCAACGTTTTCTTAGCCATTATATCCGATTCTTGCTTTGGTTTCGAGAGCTAAGCAAGTCGAATTTTGGAAAGGAAGGAAGAAAAGCGTGAATTATTCCCCCTGCTGCATCGCCGTAGCCAACTGATCCGTCGGCATAGCGGCTGCCTGCTCGTTCATTACCCACTGTGTCTCCACCGGATTCAACGCCGTTCCTTGTGTCGGCAGCTCCGCTTGCATATGTACAGATTCATCGTATTCCTGCAAGCTTGGAATTTGGTTGTTTTCCATTCGTTTTCCTCCCAGTTGACAAGACATTCGCTTTTAACATGGATGAATTTACGCCTTTTTATACATGGAAATGGCCATTCCCGCGGAAGAAGAACGTCATGATCATATAAGAGAGCACAGCCGCTAAAAAGAATAAAACGGCCTTTCCCCCTCCCTTTTGCTGAACAAGCGGAACCAGATGACTTGCCGACAAATACAAAAACACCCCGGTAGCCACGGCGAATACAAGCTGGGTTCCTATACCGGCAAACGACTTCTCCACGATTTCCATTACCCATGCTCCCAAAAGCGTGGCAGCTCCAAGCATAACCGTTCCCGCAAAAGCGATGGATCGGCTGTCTGTCGCCAATAGCAGAATCGAACCAAGCGTCAAACCGTCAGGGATTTTGTGCAAGATGAGCGCCAGCACAACGGATACGCCTACCTGCGCATCCATCTGGAAGCTGGCCATCATCGAAATTCCTTCCATAAAGGAATGGATCAAAAACCCGCAAGCAATCCCGATTACATGAGGGACGCCAACCTGATGATCGTGTTTGGAAATCGCCTCAATCACAAACAGCAGGATAAACCCGATCAAAACAAACAGCATGTAGGAGTGATTTTGCTTTCCTATACTGTGCGGAAGCATATCCAGAACGGTCAAGGATAACAAGAGCCCCCCGCCGATACTGATCAAGGCAAACAGCGACTGCTCCGGCCATCTCTTGCGGAAATAGACCATTGAACCGCCAAGAACACTGGAGAGCGATGCGGCCGCGAGGAGGACTGGCAATGATAGCGACAAGATTTCCGCCCTTCTTTCCGATAACGTTTGGGACATCCTACCTTCATTCTATTTGCCTCTTACCTTGAATATGTAAAAGGTTTCCTGACAACTGCGGGAGTGTTACAATACTGGCAAAAGGATGATGCGAGGGGGAGAGCGGAGATGAAAATTGCAATTATCAGTGACATTCACGGAGAACGGCGAAAGCTTCGCCAAGTACTGGATGCAATCGCACCCCATCAGGTGGATCATATATACTGCTTGGGAGATATTTTTGAGTGCAAAATCAGCAAAGCAACGATTCATTCCTTCCAGTTTTCCTTCATCGACCAGGTTGTCGAGAGCGATCCCAAGCTGTATAAACGGCTGAAGCATATTTCCTGTATCGCAGGCAATCAGGAAGAAAGAATTCGCAGCCTGATTCAGTTCCAGCTAGCCGACGCTGATTTGAGATATTTCCTCACGCTTCCAGAGGCAATTGAACTAAAGGATGCCCGGTTGGAACACGGCCATCAGTTTGTAAACGAACAAAACTGGGCCCCTTATCCGCGAAAAATGAACAAGCGGCTTCTGTTTTTTGGACATACTCATGAGAGCGGACTCTATCAGGTTCGCTGGGCGGGGAAAAAGTGGTCACCAGAAAAAAAAGAAATCGATTTTAATATCCCCTTTTCTCTCGATCCATCCAGATACTGGGCGATTAACGTAGGAGCAGTTTCCAGCCGCCAACCGGAATGGCTTTTGTATGATGAACCGGGAAGTAAGGTCACTTTTTTCCGAGAAGCTCAGCCTGCGGGGAAATGAACCCGAAACTCGTTGGGCCCAAGCGCACTGCGTCCTTTACAGAATGATTGCCTTAATTTATATTATTGTTATGTAAGAATAATTTTAAAAAGGAGGCTTCCTTTGATGTATGATGTGATCATTGTTGGCGCAGGCCCTACCGGTGGAAGCGCTGCGCTTTTTACGAGCAAAGCTGGCAAGAAAACCTTGGTGATTGACAGCAATCAAAGCGTCACGAAGCGAGCATGGATGGAAAACCATTACGGAGTAGAGGCCATTTCCGGGCCTGACATGATTGAGCTTGGCAAAAGGCAGGCAGCCAAGTTTGGTGCGGAATTCCTGGAAGATGTTGTTTCGGATATTCGTACAGTTAACGGCACTCATACAGTAATAACAGAAGGCGGACAATCCTTCGAAACCAGACACATTATTCTGGCCACTGGCATGTCAGTTCAGCTTGCCGAAAAAATCGGCCTTACGATCGTTCCGGGAACAGAACCAAGAATCAAAAATATTGTGAAAGTGGACGCTCAAGGCAAAACCGGCGTCGAGGGAATCTGGGCAGCCGGAACCGTTGCAGGAGTGTCCATGCACACCATCATCACAGCAGGCGACGGAGCCAAAGTGGCGATTAACGTGATCAGTGAAATCAATGGCGAACGCTATGTTGACCATGATGTCCTGAAAGCCTAGGAAAGCACATGCCACCAATTGACAAAACACGCCTTACTGCCGAATTTCCACTAGTTTTCAGAACCTTTGTCGATAATCCATTACCCGGAAAAAAATGGTGCTATAATGTACCTAACTTGGAATGGATCGATAAGGAGTGATAAGCAATGAGTCTGAATGTTCAGGTGTGGATGGCATCGAAGGAAGTGGCGGATCGTTTGCATGTTCATGTTCGAACACTGCGCAATTGGTTGGATTTGTTCGTCCCGATTACGGACAAGCAGAAAAACCCGCAAGGTCATTACCTGATTAGCGAGCTCGGCTTTCACTTGCTAAAAGAGGTAAAAATTCGTAAAGACGCGGGAAATTCCTCGCTTCGTGAGATACAGCAGCAAATGATGGCTGAGGGTCTTTTGACTCCCGACATGAAATTTGATGAAGAAGCTGCCCCGACAGCACTTGATTCGTCTGTTGCGCTGCACGACTCGGCAGCTCTGCAATCCTCGTTTCGTGAAATCGAAATGACCGTAAGCGAGACTCTGCTTCAATTCCAACAGGAGCTGGCCAATCTCTCTTCGGTCAAACAAATGCAGTCTGCCATTTTGCAAAAACTGGCGGATGTGGAGGAAATGCAAGAATCTCTTCGCCTTGAAATGCGGCGCGTCACATTTGAGATGGATTTAATGCATCAACGGTTGACCCGGCGGAAAAACCGCCTGGATCGCACGGGAGCCGCCCGCTTCTCCTTAAATCCGTTCCGCTGGTTCAGCCGCTCCAACCGGGTGGCCGCTGATTAAGTAAAAAGACAGGCTATCACAGCCTGCCTTTTTTGTTTTTACTAATTACGATCCTGCGGCAATTTCGTCATTCGTATGTCTCTTTGAATCATGCTCGTTGGCTGGAGCAAGCTTTTTCACTCTCGTTCTGGCGAAGAACCCTGCTCCCACCACGATAGCGACAACCAACAGCTTGAATCCGTACAAGATCCATGTCGAAGCGAAGAAGTGTTCAATTGATTTCTCATGTGTAATCATTTTGGCGGCGGTCCATGCCAGAACGGCTGAACCAATGTAAATGATCCAAGGAAAGCGGTCCATTGCCTTCAAAATCAGGTGGCTTCCCCAGATCATAATGGGTACGCTGATCAAAAGGCCGGTGATAATCAAAGACAACTCCCCTTGAGCAGCCCCGGCAATTGCCAGGATGTTATCCAGCCCCATCATGACATCCGCCAGCACAATGGTTTTGATCGCCTGAACCAGATTGTTGCCGGCTTGAATGTCCCTGCTCTCCTCTTCCTCTACCAGTAACTTATACGAAATCCAGACAAGAATAAGTCCCCCGATCAGGAACAAATATTTAATCTTCAAAAGGATAGCAGCCGCCACTGTTGCCAGTATGCGAATCATGATCGCCATGGCCGTCCCCCACAACACTGCCTTTTTCTTCTTATCGGGCGGAAGCTTGCGGCTGGCCATCGCGATAACCAGGGCATTGTCACCGCCAAGGACGATATCGATTGCGATAATAAGCAACAGCGATGAAATAAATTCCATTCCAAACATTCGTACCAACTCCTCTCTGCTTGATGGACTTCTGATCCGTTGTTTTTTGCAGGCGAGAAGTAAATAAAAATAGACCCTCACCTACGTAAGACATAGGCAAAGGTCTTGCTAACAACAGGTACGTTGCCAACAAAGCCGAGGACAAAAAGCCCTGTGAATGACGACTTTGCTGTAAAAGCTACTCCCCTTTGGAATAAACAGCGTATTGCTTTGCACTTATATGGTACTCGTGAATCAGGGTTGTTGTCAACCATTGATTTGAGTATCATGAAAGCAAGGGGGGTTATCCGATGAGAAAACGTTTTGTAATGGAGGCTGTTATGCTGGCCATTTATGGTGAGTTATTAACCCCATCCACTTCAGTAGAATACATTATCCCTGCGTCCACTATTTATGAACTGGAAGAGATTGTGCAGACGACCGAACCGATTATGCCTGATCCTGACGACGATAAACACGTTCGTGAAGTGATTAAGGACATGATTCAATATTTTGCCGATCCGTTCAAGCGCAAAAAAATGGAAAAGACTCTTCTGGCTCCTTGGTCAACCATTACCTTTCCATTCCAAGAAGATGTTCATCTTACCATCATAAAAGCGACCGATAGTGCCTTCTGGGGAGAGGCATTTGATCCGATTGAAACCCAATTGGTTGATACAGCCCTTCGGCTCCGCTCTCCCATCCTGACTGATCAGGTAGATTTGCAGGAGCGCTTGCTTGAGTTCGAAGTTCCGGTTCAATTTTATGATATTGAGGATTTCGATTTTGCCCTGGAAGTGGGCAGTACGCTGGATGACGAAGTATAAGCAAAAAGCAGGCAATGCCTGCTTTTTTTGATATATTGTTGGATTTTTTGAAATTCATAATTGGCTCTTTTATTTCAGTGCGAATCAGCTTATAGTGAAAAGCATAAATTCTTCTTGCTCGAGGTGAAACCATGGGGCGAAAGCCAATTTACCAAGATATCTATCATCAATTACGTTACCAGATTTTGAGCGGAGAACGCCCGATTGGCTCTCCTTTGCCTCCTGAAAGAAAATTGGCCGAACAGATGCAGGTAAGCCGCAACACCATCGTAAAAGCGTATGCCGATCTCGAAGCGGAAGGGCTGATTGCCGGAAGAATGGGAAGCGGACGTTACATCGAGCCTGTTTCCCCGCTCAGTTCGATTGCCCGGATCGATTGGCACCAACAATTAAACTTTGAGCAGTTAAATCCCTATCCGTCCTACATGGCCGACCTCCTCTCTCTGGCGGTGCCGCAGATGGAAATGATCAACTTCGCGCATGGTGACGGCGGCAAGCATACATTGGCTTCGTCCGGCTTTGCCGACTATCTGGCAAAAGCAGCGGAACGGATCGAATCGTATTACTTCCTCCCGATTGACGGACATCCTCTGTTGCGGGAATGGGTCGTCTCTTGGATGAAAATGAGTCAGGTTACGTCTGTGGATCAAGTGGTGATTACCAGCGGCTCTCAAGAAGCTTTACAGTTGGTAACCAACCTTTTGGCTAAACCGGGCGACACAATTGCCGTTGAGATGCCTACCTATTTCGGCGCCTTGCAGCTGTTTCAATCGCTTGGCATGCGGATTATCCCGATTCCCGTCGACAAGGAAGGAATGCGGATTGACGTCCTGGAAGGCGTGCTTGCCCGATATTACCCGAAATTTCTGTATACGATTCCAACCTTCCATAATCCGACCGGCTGCACCCTATCCCTGGAACGCAGAATTCGGCTGCTTTCCCTAAGCGAAAAATACGGATTTCCCATTATCGAAGACGATGCATATCGCCATCTGCACTTGGAAAAGGAACCTCCGCCTGCATTGAAATCATTGGATGCAACCGGCAACGTGATTTATTTGAATACGTTTTCCAAGGTACTTTTTCCCGGACTTCGCCTTGGTTGGGTAGCGGCAAGCAAACCATTGACCCGCCTGATTGCCCGGCTCAAGGAACTGACGATTACCAGCAATACATTTGGTCAATTTGCCCTTTATGCCTTTCTCAGCGATCATGCTCTTGAACCTCATCTTGCACGTGTCAGGGCGATGTATCGGGAACAAGCCGATACGATGGGCCACTTCCTGTCCGACTTGCGGGAACTGGGACTTCGGTTTGAACAGCCGACGGGCGGTTTTTATTACTGGATCTCCTTGCCCAAAGAGATTGATGCGCGGAAAGTGCTTCGCGACTGTCTGGCACGGGGTGTTTCATTCGCTTGCGGCGACATGTTTTTGCCTCGGGAAGCGATACAGCCGTACATCCGGCTTTGTTTTACGCACGAAGCCCGCAATCAAATCGAAGCGGGCATGAAAATACTGGGGGACGTCCTCATCAGCCAAAAGGAGAGAGAATCATGAAATCTTCTCATCGTGAAAAACAATCATGGCGCCAGGGGGTAATTGATTCGCTGCCGATAACGGTTAGTATCATTTTGTTTGGCGCAATTTTTGGCATGCTTTCCTTGCAGGCCGGTTTGGCGGGCTGGCAGAGTATCGCCATGTCATTAATCGTGTACGCCGGATCAGCACAGTTTACCGCACTCTCCATGCTAAGCGATCACGCGAATCTGTGGGCGATTGTCCTGGCGACGTTTCTGCTGAATTCACGCCATCTCTTGATGGGCTTGTCCATCTCCCCGCACTATCAAAAATTTTCGTTTGCGCAGGTTAACCTGTTTGCCTTTTTTCTGACGGATGAGCAGTATGCCATCACACTTAACCGCTTCCGCCATCATGCAAGTGATTTAGGGTATATTGCCTCGGTCAGCTTGTCGCTTTATTTTGGCTGGTTCTTCGGCACCCTGCTTGGCACAGTAGCAGGGCAATGGATTCCCGATCCGGACGCGCTTGGCCTTGGTTTCAGTTTTACCGCAATGTTTCTTGCGCTTGCTTACTACCAATTAACTTCCGTGATTCGCGTGTTGACGTTTCTTCTTTGTGGAGTTGTAGCGGTTGGTTTGGCGCTGGTTCTGCCAAGCGGATTACATCTGTTGTTTGCCGGTCTGATCGCGTTTGGAATCGGGTATTATCTGCCGGAAAAAACAGAAAAACCAGCCCATGAGAAATTGTCCAATCCTTCGGAGGTGGAGACGGCATGAGTATTCAATCGACGCTTTTATTGTTCTTGGGGATGGCTTTGGTTACCTATGCAAGCAGACGTGCCTTTCTGCAGATTCCGAGCGGATTTTTCTCTTCCCGGCTGAAAAACGGTCTTACGTTTATCCCAATCGGCATATTTGCCGGCCTGATCTTCCCTTCTCTCTTTATTGAACAGCACCAGCTTGTCGTCCGCCCGCTGTTTCTCGCGGCAAGCGTAATCTGCTTGGTTGCGATGCGGCTCAGCAAAAACGTATTTGTCTCCTTCGGTGTGAGTCTCGCCCTTGTCGTCTTTGCCTCGCTGGGAATCCTGCCTTTTTCCTCGCAGCAATGAAGAAGATGTTATAATGGGCATAGAACAGGTACGGGATGCTCTTCATGACATGTTTGCATTTTCCTTCAGCAGGGTAGATGATTGATAGGAGAATAACTAGGGGGAATTGGTATGAATCAACATCAAGGGTTGAATAGTTGGGGAGATGAAGAGGACAGCTTTCACACGATATTGCTGCGGATGGGCGAAGAATATTACGGCTTGCCGATTTCAATCGTCAGGGAAATTATCAAGCCGCTGCCTGTTACCCGTTTTCCCAAATCTCCACCGTTTGTAGAAGGGGTTATTGATCTGAGGGGCAACATTCTGCCGATCGTCAACTTGCGCAAAATGTTCGGTTTGGACCCGCTTCCGCTCACGGAGGAAAGCCGCTTCGTCGATATTTCATTAGATAATTTCAAACTGGGAATCCTCGTGGATGCCGTCTCTGAAGTAATTCGCATACCGGTCAGGCAGGTGGAAGCCGCTCCCCCGCTTTATGCAGGGATAGACGGTAAGTACCTGAAGGGAATTGCCCGCATGGATGACCGTTTGATTCTTTTATTGAATTTGGACGAGATCTTCGCCAAGTGGATCAACAAGTCTGCATAAGAAAAAGTGTCGGTATCTGAAACCGGCACTTTTTTCATAGTTCGTTTTCGGGACCCGCTCGGCAGAGCGAAAGCTTAAGCCGAGCGGATTTATTACTCTCTTCCACCGCTGGCCAAATAGGAATAGTTGACCCAGATCATCTCTTCAATACCCAAAATCTCTTTAAACAGGTCGACAGAATCGTACAAAAGGGAACTGCCCAACTCATCATCAAATTCCGTCAGCGTGTTTACATCAAATAACGAGCATAATTGCTGTACCTGTTTGTGCGAAAGAAAACGGGCAAAATACTGCGGACGGAAGCGAGAAATGCCTTTTCCCACCTCTTCGCGGAATCTCTCGGAATGAATTACCTGATTCAGCATGTCATTGTACTCTTGCCGCAACTGATCGTTGACGATAACCTCCTCGGCAAGATCAACGGTCGGATATCGCTTGGCCAGTTCCGCTTCTGCCATCTCAATATCTAACTCGTAGCTGATGGTAGCCGAAGAAACCTCCCATCCCCCCTCAAACAGCCGAAACCCCCAACCGCTGTCTTCCGCATCGTGGAACCACAATAACGGGATGTGATAACCGGAAAGCCGTAGGAGAAACTGGAGTGTGTCTGCGGTTTCTAGCCATTCGTCTTCAAGAAAGAACGCATTCCACTCTTCATTAATATTCTGATGAAAGTATGGTTGGTTAAATCTGGACAGATGCAGGAGTAATTTTGGCTCGTACTTACGCGGGTATAATACTCCGGTAGTAAACTCACTCATGGGTTCCCACCGCTTTCTTACAAAGTGACGTATATCACTAATACCCCGAGCGTTTGCTTTTCAAACGCCGCTTCCCTATCCAGTTTATTCAAATCAAACGAATTTTTGACGTTGTACTACACCATTTTTTCAAAGGTTTGTTTCCTTGTTTTTATGCCAAAATCTTTTGAGCCAGTTCAGCACTGTGCAGAATCGTGTGAACTGCCCCTTCCGGCCGAAGCTCCGAGCGATACAAATGGATGCGATTCACCTGCCAATGCGGAGGATGCTCGGACAGGTACTTCTGATTCCAGCTGTCCAGCGGTATTTGCCCTCCTCTGTAGTGCGGCCCCCTGGCCAAGGTAATATGCGGCTTATACTCACGCGTGTCATACTGCAGTCCTTGACGAAGATCAAAGCGTTTGCCGAGCAAGAGATGGGTTTGAACCAGTGCCTTTTTATCTCCCTCCAAGCCTAGCCACAGCACTCGCGGGCGCTCTGGTGAGGGAAAAACGCCAAATTGCCCAATCGACAGGGGAAACGGCTGGATGACAGAACTGACGATTTGCATATCCTCACAAATATATGGGATCAATGTCTCATCCACTTCCCCCAGAAAATGCAGGGTAAGATGCAAGTTATGGACAGGCTGCCAGCGGTCTGCCCGGATTTCTTGTCTTAATCCTTGTTGGATCTGTTTTATGTATGTTACCGCATCTTGCGGAACATCGAAGGCAACGAATAGCCGCATGAACCAATCCTCCTCGGAATACGTTTTCCTGTCTTTTTTATAGGTGCAAAAAAACAGCTCCCCCCGCGGGAGAGCTTCCATTAGAAAAGCTTGGTGAATTTAAGCCGCCATTACCCGCCCCGTTAGAATTCCCAGAATATAACGGGCATATTCCACCAATGTGCCGGAAGACGGGATGTAGTCAAAATGCAGCGATAATTCTATGTGCCCGCTTTGAGCGGCAGGGTCCATATACCAGTGCAGTTCAACGTCACGGCTGAAATACTCTTCAATCCGATGTTTGATGTATTCCCCGTCCGTTTCAGGCTGCACACCCATCGAGAAGCGCATGACAACGGGAAATGGCTCCAGCAAATCGGTTTGCGGATCGTCAAATTGGAGCTTGCCCTTGATTGTCAAAACCCCGGTTTCACTCCATAAGGCATACTCCAGCGTTGCCAGAAAAAAAGGAGATACCTGCAACTCCAATGCGGGAAATCCCCCTTCAACTTTTAGCAAAAACTGGTTGGCAAGTTGCTCAACTTCTTCTTGGAACTGGCGAGAATGGCTGAATACGGTTTGGAACAAATAGGGTTGAACAGCATACATGTACTACTCACCTCGTCAAAGAATTTCCTGTTACTTCCTATTCGTTGCTCATACATGTCGTTTCCTTTGTTGAATTTTGACTACTTTTACCATATTTTCGCCTTTTCACTTTTATGTAAAATACCCGCCGTATGCGGAACCTTTATTCATAGGGATTCGCTTCATCGGGATAATGTCGGCTAAACAAAATGCTCAACGTTGCCTGGAACGCTTCATCCAGCTCAAGGTGAATCCACCTGCCCTGCTCATAACGCATAATCGGGTAAGCTCCGTAAGCAAGCGGTGTACCTTCCCGTGTCTCGATAAATTGCGGGATCGCAAGCAAAAACCTGGAAAACGGATTCTCCTCTTCCTCCGAGTAATGAATCACGTCAAAGAGATCCGCCATACTGGGTGAGAGAAACAGATACAAGTAAGGTGTTTTTTCGGCTGCCCAGATCGTAAACGTAGTTTCCCGCACTTCGCTGCGAAAATGGCGCCGAATCACCAGCATGGCTTGATGAACGGCTTGCATCAGCACCATCTGCGCCTCTTCCGCCCCGTAAGTATCGATCATTTTTTGATAATCGAATACATAGGCGACACCGTTTTGGTCAAGAGAATCGGGTGGAAGCGTATGAACTGGCGCCGATTCGGTTTCCAGTTCCCTTACTTCCTCGTCCGGTTGCTGCCTCTCTGTTGTCCAATCGGCTCCACTGTAACCACCTTCGTACAGATTGCGAATCAAACCTTCCATTCGCGGTTTTTCAGACGGCGGAAACGAGATCGCTTCCGAATAGATATGAATGATTTGATTATCCTCATAGGCCAGGTAATGAATCCATGTCTGGGGCTGATGAATCAGGCGAAGCGCCATATTTCGCTCACGCTCGTCCTGAATGTGGAACGGCACAGGAAAACCCAACGGATTACGCGGATCGTCCAATGTCCATATGACGGCCAGCAGTTTGTCTTGATATGTCTTAAATTCTACATACACTTCCGCATGAGTGGACTGGCTGAACTCTTCAATACTCTCAAACACAAGGTACAACTCTACGTTGCCTTCTCCATCGATCCGGGCAAAATAGGCAAGCCCTTGATCACGGATCAGCTTGTACAAATCGGCGAATGGCTCTTGGGGCAGAGCCTTCGAGACAGTCTTGGCTGAAGGAGAGTGCATTCCCGCTTCTGACATGCTTATTCCCCTTTCTCTGCCCAGCTTTTGCTTACAGACCAATTGGCAATTTCCTGAAGCAATGAACGGTCAGTCGAATCAATATGTACCGGTGTGACCGTGATGTATCCGTTTTTGAGCAGGCGATAATCCTCGTCTTCCGGATGTTCTTCCGCTTCGCGATACTCGCGGTGAAGCCAGTACCCTTCCTGTTCGAAATGGTATTTGTCTTCATAGTGATAAAGTGACAAGACTGCGGGAGCAATGCCTTTCACTTCCGCTTTTTTCACATGCGGTATATTGACATTCCAAAATACTTCAGGAGGAAGCTCGTTTTGTTTCGCCTTCAGCAAGAATTCCTGCAGGATGGGTCTGATGATCTCCACCACTTCCCCGTAATTGTCCTGTTGAAAAAAATTGTCATAGGAAAGCGCCACAGCCGGCACTCCCAAAATAACCGCCTCCCTGGCGGCACTGCAAGTTCCCGAGTAATAGACATCTCGCCCCAGGTTATTGCCGACGTTAATGCCGGAAAAGACGATATCGGGCCGCTTCCCTTCTTGCAGAAGCAGATGATAGGCTGCCTTGACGCAGTCAGCCGGGGTGCCGTTCACTTTCCACGCCTCTATTCCAAAATCGTAAAAATCATGTGCTAGCGGAGCCAGCGCTTCCCGATAAGTGATTCCGTGTCCAACTCCGCTTTGTTCCCGTGAAGGGGCCACAACGGTTATTTCTATACCCTGAATCGGCTGCAGCGCTTCCACAAGGCGGCGTATGCCAAGCGCTTCTATGCCGTCGTCGTTGGTTACCAAAATTTTAAGCATCATTTTTCCTCCCTTGCTTGATTCCATTCTATTGTAGCAAATCGAGGAAAAGAAGCGAAAGAAAAGCCCCTCCCGGCTTTCGCTTGCGCTGTGCCGAGCGGGACCCGTAACTTGCAAACTTATTTTGCGTATTTCACTTGCTTCTTTCTTCGCTTTTTTTTCGCTCCGCTAACCTAAGCGCATACAAACCGGAGACATGGGCAGCTGCCATCGACGTACCGTCCAATACCCGATAGCCGTTATTCAACCATGTCGATTTGATACTAACTCCGGGAGCTACCGTATCAAGTCCGCGTCCGCGAGAACTGAAGTTGGCCAGATTGCCGTTTTTGTCAATCGCCCCGACAGAAACAACTTCCTTGTACGCCGCCGGATATTCCAACGCTCCGCCATTATTGCCGGCCGAGGCCACCATGATGATTCCTGCCTTGTGAGCTTGGCGAACAGCATGGCGCAGGGCATAACTGTCTTCCGGTGATCCGAAGCTCATGTTGATGATGTCCATCTTATGCTCGATGGCCCAGTTGATTCCCTGAATAATATCGCTTATATTGGCAGTTCCGTCAGCACCGAATGCGCGAAGGTCATACAGCTCAACAGACGGCGCCACACCAACGATTCCCTGGTTGTTGGCAATGGCGGCAATCGTTCCGGCCACATGTGTTCCATGCCCATCCATTTTCTTGCCGCCGTTGTTGACGAAGTTGACCCGCTGCTTCACCTGACCCAGCAAGTCGGGGTGTTTACGCGAAATTCCCGTGTCAAGAACAGCCACTTTGATGCCTTTGCCTTTCGTTTTCTTCCAATATTTCTCTGCTCCTACTTCCTTGACTCCCCAAGGAATTTCATCCGCCATGTGCAGGCGCACTCTCATCTCGTTGGAGACACGGTAGTTGGATTTGCCGAGCAGTTTTGACAGAGTTCCCCATTCCGATTCAGCGACAACAACAGAGTTGACGTGAGGCAAGTGCTTTGCATAATATTGCAAGGTTTCATGCTTTTTTAGACATTGCAAACAATGGTCGAATGCTTTGGACTTGTGAAATGTAAGAATTTTGTGCACACCCATACCCCCGAAAACAGTTCTCTGTTTCCATGGTATGGCAGGCCACAGCCAAATGAGATAGGTTACAGCCTAATCTCCCACAATTTGTTTCCATCGGTCTCGCCAGCAAATTCCCTCCATGATCCAATCCTCTACCTGTTGTTGTTTCGGACGGTCGATTTGCAAGAGATCGGCGATACGTCGAATCTGCCTGCGTTCCGAATCAGAAAGATTTCGGTCAGCGATTGCAATCTGGTACAATTGTCTCAAGAGTGTCAACTTTTCCTGCTTGCTTAAGAGAACAAGGTCAGCCACAACCGCTTCCGGCTGTTTGGGCTCATCTATATCATTCATGAGAATTTGCCGCTCTCGTAACGAAAAGTGCTCTTTCTCAACCATTTGATATATTCGGTTCATCTCTTTTTGACTCATGTATCCATCCGCATGGCCGACACATATCATAAGCCGAATTGATGTAAATAAAATATGTTTGTCCTTTTCACTGATAGGCACGGCGACTCTCCTTTCACGGCGTGGATATAGTGGATATAGTGCATATAGTAGATATATTATTATAGTATGATACGATCCGAAAAAGAAAGCGGTTGCATTTGTGAATGTGGCAATTGTGTGAATAATAACATTCATTCTCTATAATTAATCCCCTTTTCCGGCTGTGAGAAAAGGGGGCTATGACGGATTCGGCACACTTTGCTGTGCGGCTTGTTTTTTCACTAATACACGAGTGATTCGGTAGTGATCCACTTCACTCACCCTAAATTCATACCCTTCTGCTTTTACGGTATCGCCAATTTTGGGCGGATGATCAATTTGCATATATATCCAACCGGCCAGCGTATCTACTTCGCTATCGTCCAGCGAAAGATTCAGGTATTCATTCACCTCTTCCAACAGCATACGGCCATCAAAGGAATAGGTGTCGTCTTTTTTCTCGATTTCCGGCCGCTCGTCATCAAACTCGTCCTGAATATCTCCGACGATCTCCTCCAGAATATCCTCTACTGTAACCAATCCAGCCGTTCCGCCATATTCGTCAATGAGAATCGCCATCTGGTTGCGCCCTTTCTGCAGCATGCCAAGCAAGCGGCTGATGGAAATTGTCTCCGGAACGGTTAATATCGGCCGAATCAACTCTTGAAGGCTGTGCAGTTTCCCCGTCAAATCAAGCGCAAGCAAATCTTTGATATGCAGGCTGCCTACCACATGATCCTTGTCGCCGTCTACAACCGGATAGCGGGTATACCGTCCGTTTCGCACCAATTCAATGTTGTGTTCAAAGGAATCGTGCAAATTTAATACGATCATATCCGTCCTCGGCACCATAATCTCTCTGGCCATCGTCTCCGAGAAATCAAAAATGTTATCCACCAGCATCAGCTCGGTTTGATCGATCAATCCGCTTTTGTGACTTTCGCTGACGAGAATGCGAATCTCTTCCTCCGTATGGGCCGCCTGCTGCTCGGAGACCGGTGAAAGGCCAAGCAAGTCCAAAAACTTGGCAGCTGCCCAGTTCAAAAAGAAAATAAACGGATACATGACTTTATAAAATAACTGAATCGGTTTTGCCACTCTGATGGAAATGGCCTCGGAACGCTGGATGGCCAACGATTTGGGAGCCAACTCACCCAAAACGATATGTAAAAAGGTTATAATGGAAAAGGCAATGACGAAAGAAAGAGAATGGGACCACGATTCCCCTAAGCCAAAATAAGCAAAGATTGGTTGAAGCAAGTAAGCGACAGCCGGTTCTCCCAACCAGCCCAGTCCAAGCGATGCCAAGGTAATTCCGAGCTGACAGGCGGACAGGTACGAATCCAGATTCCTGATTAACTGTTCAACATGGCGGGCGCGCTTGTTCCCTTCCGCAATTAACTGGGTAATCCGCGATTCCCGCACTTTTACAACAGCAAACTCGGTGGCGACGAAAAAGCCGTTAAGAAACACCAAAAGAAGCACCAAAAAAAGCTTGAAAAAGATACCCGGCAAAGCTTCCAGACCCAATTCTCTCCCTCCTTTTCGCTGCGTCTTTTAAGTTCTTTTCAGCTATTGTTGCCTATTCGCCCAAAAATATTGTAGCCCTGTCACGCTCTTCAACAAGACGGGACAGGGCTATCGTGATTCTTCACTATTCACTTTATGAGAAACTCCCTTTCAAACGAGACCCAAATGTATCTGTAGGAACTGCTTCAAGCATCACTCCCTATGATGTGGTATCAAGCTCATTTCCCTACAATGAATATACATTCGCTCCCTTTCTGTAGATTTTAGCGATAGGAAGTACCGCTGTGATTATATTTTACTCATTTATCGGAATTTTGTAAAGATTAAATACAATCTGCACCTCTGCCCCCTTTTCAGTTTGTGAAGAAAATATGATACGATTGGGCAAAGAAGCTAAGTCCGAGGTGACATCCGGTGTCTTACCAGCCCCATCTCCCTTTGATTGTCCAAAGTGACCGAACCATTCTGCTTGAAGTGCACAATCCGTTTTTCGCCCAGGCACGTCATGCATTGATCGGATTTGCCGAGTTGATCAAAAGTCCGGAGTATATTCACACCTACAGAATTACCCCGCTCTCCCTGTGGAACGCGGCTGCAAGCGGATTTACCAAAGAGCATGTGCTGGAGTCCTTACAGCGATTCAGCAAATTCGGGATTCCTCCCGTCATGGTGAAAGAAATCCAGGAAACGTTTGACCGGTACGGTTTGATCCGCTTGGAACGCCTGGATGATTCATTTGTTCTCGTAAGTGATGATCCGCTTGTCCTTGAAGAAGTGATGGGCTATCGCTCGCTTCAACCATATATTGCAAGACGCATGAACCCGAATCAAATTGTCATCATACCATACTCCCGCGGACTAATTAAGCAGGAATTGATCAAACTGGGTTATCCTGTCCAAGACATCGCGGGCTATACGGACGGAGAACCGCTTCCTCTTTCGCTTAGAAGCATAACCTCCACAGGAAAACCGTTCTCCATCCGCGACTATCAACAAGAGGCGGTTGACGCTTTTTATGCCGGCGGCTCGGTTCACGGAGGGAATGGAGTCTTGGTCCTCCCGTGCGGAGCGGGTAAAACCATCATCGGGATCGAAGCAATCTGCCGCGTACAATCTGCCGTGCTAATCCTTACGACCAACAGGGCTTCCGTCCGTCAATGGATAGACGAACTTCTGGACAAAACCGATCTTGACCCGACGCAGATTGGCGAATACACAGGGGATCAAAAAGAAGTAAAACCAATAACCGTTACCACTTATCAGATGCTTACCCACCGGCGGAAAGAGGACGAAGAGTTTCCGCATATGGCTTTGTTTCATCAGCGGGACTGGGGGCTGATTATTTATGACGAGGTGCATTTGCTGCCTGCTCCGGTTTTTCGTATGACGGCCGGTATCCAGGCTAAACGCCGGCTGGGATTGACGGCTACGCTGATTCGCGAGGATGGACGCGAAGAAGAGGTATTTTCCTTGGTTGGTCCAAAGCGTTATGATATGTCATGGAAAGAACTTGCCGAACAAAACTGGATAGCGGATGCGGAGTGCAAGGAAATCCGTCTCTCTTTTGACCCGAAATGGCGGGAAGCCTACGCGCATGCCCCGGTCAGGGAAAAATACCGGATTGCCGCCGAGAATCCGCGAAAGCTGGATGTTCTTAAGAAACTGTGTGAGAGGCATCGGGAGGACCAGCTTCTGATCATTGGCCAATACATTGATCAGTTGGAAAGCGTTGCTTTACAACTTGGTGTTCCGCTGATTACCGGTAAAGTAAAAGAGGCAGAACGCATCCGTTTGTACCAGCAGTTCAAAAACAAAGATATAAAATGTTTGGTCGTGTCAAAAGTGGCCAACTTCGCCATCGATTTGCCTGATGTCAACGTAGCCATTCAAATATCCGGCACATTTGGTTCCAGACAGGAAGAAGCACAGCGTTTGGGCAGAATTCTGCGGCCGAAGCAGGGGAATAACAAGGCCACCTTTTATACGCTGGTGACCAGAGATACGAGGGAACAAGAATTCGCGGCGAAGCGTCAGCTCTTCCTGATCGAGCAAGGCTATCGCTATGATAACCTGGAAGAAGAACAAATTGTTTATCCGGACAATACAACATAAGTTTTTGCGGCAAAAACTGAAACATAGAGAGAATATTGTCGTCTCATATATAGGGAAGGGAGGCCGAAAGATCAATGCAAACGGATAGCGAAATTATCCAGCAGATCTTGCAAGGGGATCTTGAAGCATACCGCGAGTTAATCCAGCGTTATCAACGCATGATCTTCGTTTTTATTTATAAAATGGTCAACAATCGCTCCGACGCCGAGGACTTGACCCAGGAGGTTTTTGTTAAAGCGTACGAGAAACTCTCTTCCTACCGGGGAGACAGCCAGTTTTCAACGTGGCTCCACACGATGGCACGAAACCGGACCATCGATTTCCTGCGCCGGCGCAAGTTCCATGATTCTGATGAACAGCTTGCGTTTATCCCGTCACAGGCGCTGGACGAGTCTCCTCAAGAATCCCTGCTCGGTAAAGAGCGCCGGCGTGAATTTGTGCAAGCATTTTCCCAGCTGTCAGACACTTATCAGGAAGTAATCGTGCTTCGTTGCACCCATGAATATCCTTTTGACAAGATTGCCTCGCTCTTAGGCGTGGCGGAATCAACTGCACGTGTACGATATCTGCGGGCTCGTCAAGAATTGGCTAAGATACTACAACGAAAAGAAGGAGGGCTCGTTCATGAATTGCCAGGAATTTAGACAAAATTGGATACACGGCAAAGACGATGCTACTCTCTTTCATATCGAGACTTGCGATGATTGCTTGCACTGGATAGAGACACAAAATTTACACAAAGAGGAGGTTGCGTTCTTGAAAGAATTCCCGAAGCCTTCTCCACAATTAGAAGACAAGATCATGCAGGCAATCTACGAAACCTCAGGGAAAGAAATACTGCCTCCTCATTCCGCTGCCCAGCAGTTGGTCAAGGAACAAAATCGCTCTCTTCCAAGAATGAGAAGGCTCTTTTTCTCCTCCACCGCATGGGTGAGCGCGGCAGCCGTGCTTCTCGTTGTCGGAACGGTTTCTTACCAAGCGCTTCATAACAACCAGTCAACATCGAATCAAGCGTTGGAGCAAGCGGCCCCAGCTGCCAGCAATGCTTTGGCAAGTCAAAGCGCTGATAACAAGACCGCGCATTCAAATACCGAAACGGCCAACCAAGAGACAAAGCAAGAAACAACAACAGAGCCGACCGGCGGGACTATTTCGAAGAGCCCAAATCCAATCGTCCAAGAGGCTCCCGCCAAGCCCATTCTGAAGCAACCTGCGAGAGAGACCGGTTCCGTCCTGGCAATGGCGCCTAATCTTGCAGCTGCACCGAAAACGGAGATGAGTTCACGCAGCAAAGTTCAATTGCCCATGACGGAACAATCGACGGAAAACACTGCCCGACCGCCGTCCATTCAAGCCGAACAGCCTGCTCTACCCAAAGATGCGTCACAACCGCCTGTCAAATCATTAGCGCCTGACATGCCCGAGCAGAACGCAACAAGCGCTCAGACGCTTGTTCCCGAGCAAACGAATCCGTCCGCAAGTGTATCAAGCTCCGCTCTGCCTGACACACAGAAGATGATGCTTGCTGACACCGTTTCAAGTCAAACCGCCAGAGACGTTACGATCTCTACCTTTACGGAGGTTGAAACCGCTGTACAAGCTTCAGATATGCCGATTCCTGCTTTTGAGCATCTGCCGGACAGCTTTGCCCTTGATTCCTTGTCACTTCAATATGAATCGGAGACCAGCAAACACGTGATTGGCATTTCGTCCGTCTACGGAAACGGCAAAGATCAGTTTACTGTGGACGTAAAACCGGTTGACGGCGATAAACAAATCTCCATTCCGGGAGTATTTACCGACAGACAGTTGTTCAGCGTGAACGGCGATCAGGCGATTGGGGTGACGTACCAACTGCCCCCTACCAGTTCGACTAGTGAACACGCCATCCACTTCATTCACACACAAGGCAACCAGCATCTTTACGTCATCATTACCGGGCGGGGCGGCAGCCTGGAGCGAATGATTGAAGTGGCAAAACATACCATCTGGAAAAAGTAAAAGACCGTTGAAAAACGGTCTTTTCTTATGTGGTCACATCACGTTTCATAAACGTCACATAAGCCACAATCAAGGCAGCTATGGACCATACGGCAAGTACCGTAAGCGAAAAAGGCAGCGTCATCCCTTTGATGGGCGGCAAGGTTCCGGCAAGATAATCGGTCAACTCCAGGTTCACGATAAACAAATATTTGGCTGATTCCCACGAGGATGCCATCTGGGTTAAGATCGTACCGCTGATGAGCGCTGCCATCATAATTCCCATTCCGGCGGCGGCGCTGCGGATCAAGACGGATACCATGAATGAAATCGTCCCCACCGCCAGACAAACAAACCAGCCCAAACCATACTGCAGCAGCAAATACTGCCATTGCGGCAGCATAAATACATGTGATGTGTCCAGCTCGCCTCCAACCACATTGAATCCGGTTAAAACCGGCATGTCCCAACCGCGGTAGCCAAACACCAGACCAGAGATAAGATACGACATCACTAGGGCCAGAAGAACCGTCAAGGAAGTAAACAGGACAAGCGTCAGGTATTTGCTGGTGAGAATCTTCCACCTTCGGATGGGCCGGGTCAGCAGCAGCTTGATCGTCCCTTCGCTATGTTCCGCCGAAATCAAGTCAACGGCCAGGACAACAATCATCATCGGCAAAAAGAGCGAAACTGCCTGATCCATAAACGCCCGCGCGAAAGTTGGCCCTCCCGGCGCATCGGGATTAATATCGTGGTCCAGATAATACTGCTGCTGCTGGATATTGATTTTGATCCATTCCCGCCACTCTTCGGGAAGACGGCTGGACGACAACCGATTCGTCATATCGACGATCTTTTGTTGCAAGAGAGCATGCCAATCCGTCGTTCCCATCCGCTCCTGAGCCGTGATCACCGACTTGTATTGCGCGTAGGTGAAGATGGGGATTAATATGGCCAGAATCAGCACGACCACTAAAAACCTGCGCCGTCTCAACATCTTCAACGTTTCATTATGTATCAAATCCAGCATGCTACCGCCCATTTTTTTCACCCCCGGTCAAGGATAAGAACAAATCTTCCAATGTGACCGTCCTGGAACCGATTCCCTTGGGCACGATCCCTGCCTGAACGAGCCTTTGATTTGCTTCGGCGATCCGCTCCCGATCCATCCGGCATTTGACGGTTTGCTCATGGGTGATCCACGTTTCTGTGACGAACGGAAGCTCATTCAGTGCGGCTCTTCCCTGTTCGATCTGCTCCAGACTGAATTCCCATTCCACCTGATCGGCAAATTGCTCCATCAATGCTTGAACAAGCCCGACCGAGATGACTTTGCCTTTATCGATGATGGCTACCCGGTCACACATCATTTCAATCTCGCTTAACAAATGGCTGGAGATAAATACCGCAAGCCCTTCTTCTTCCGCGAGTTTGCGGATAAACTGGCGCAGTTCGCGAATTCCGGCCGGATCCAATCCGTTGGTCGGTTCGTCCAGAATCAACAATTTCGGTTTGTGTAAGAGGGCTTGGGCAATGCCTAAGCGCTGGCGCATGCCAAGCGAATACGTCTTCACTTTATCGTCAATGGCGTGCTCCAACTCGACGAACCGAATCACTTCTTCTATTCGTCCTTCCGGCAGGTTGCCGCTCATTCTGGCAAACAATTCCAGATTCTCCCGTCCGGTCAAGAACTTGTACAACTCAGGATTCTCAACGATACAGCCAACCTGCCCGATCGCCTCGGCAAACTTTTGTTTCAGCGAATACCCGCCAATGACAATTTCTCCCGCATCTGCAAAGGCCAGTCCGACCAGCATGCGGATGGTTGTGGTTTTGCCTGCTCCGTTAGGCCCGAGAAAGCCGAATACTTCTCCGGCCAACACATCGAATGTTATATCTTGAATGATTTTTCGTTTTCCGATCACCTTTTGTAAGTGAGAAACGGACAAGACGACTTCTGGCATACCTTCTCACCTTTCCGGCCAATTGTTCGGCAGTTGTTTCCAAATCGATTTTAGTATACCATGCATTCATAAGAATACCTACATGACCCAAAACCACCATGCAAACAAAAAAGGAGGCACGTGTCTTATGCGCTCCCACAGAAATCACTTATTATGGCGAAGCATCGGAATTCTTGCTTTTGCTTCGTTTTTGTTATTAATTACCGGATTCGTCCTCGCGCTGAAGCCTGAAGTGCTGGCTCCCGCTCGCCCAATCGTGCCGGGTGCCGGAGCAAAATCTCCTGCGGCTGCCCCCCTGCCCGCTTCCGGCACCATTCGGATCGTCTCGCTGGGTGATTCCCTTACCCGCGGAACGGGAGACGCTGACGGTTTAGGCTATGTAGGCAGGCTCCGGCTAGCACTTGAAAAAGAGAATAAACAAAAAGTGACTCTGACCAATCTGGGTATTAATGGCTTGGAATCCGGGAGACTGTTGGATCAGTTGAAAAAATCCCAGGTACAACGGCTTCTCTCGGAAGCGAACTTGATCTTGTTCACCATCGGCGGCAATGATTTATTCCGCTCAAGCGGCGAACTGCGCGACTTAAACAGGCAGCAAGTGGAAAAAGCAGCACGTCACCTGTCAGATAACTTCGCCAAAATTCTGAGCGAGATCAATCGGATAAATCCTAATGCCACCGTCATTTACAGTGCGTTGTACAATCCATTCGGCGACACGGAAGCGGCATTCGAAACCACCTCTCCCGTACTTGCCTGGAATTATCAGGCCAGCCAGATCGCCGCCCGTTACAAACATGTGATCGTTGTGCCGACTTACGATCTGTTTTACCAAAAGGAAAAGCAGTATTTATATTCCGATCACTTTCATCCAAACAGCGACGGTTACACCAAAATGGCTGATAGAATCCTGCAAGCTCTGCGGTAATCAGCCGGCCGATTGGTCTGGACGCATAACCTCCATCTGTTTGCCGGTAACCCGCTGGTATTGTCTTTGACCGCCCCGGAAGAAGAGGGTACTGCTTAATGAGATGGCGGCAACCAGGACAAACAGGTAAGAACCGCCATAAGATTCCAGCACCATCCCGCCCAACCACGGACCAATAAAGTGGCCCAGATTGCTGAAGCTCTTCGCCCCGTAGTACGTGCCGCGCATATGGGCAGGGGCCAGACGGTCAATAAATACGTCGGAAGCGGTGAAAGTCAGAATTTCACCGAATGTAAAGAAAACCATCGAAAGAATAAACAGTGTCCAGCTGTTGGCAAAGGCAAACCCGATATCGCCAAGCGCGTACATGATATTCCCCGCCAGAATGCTTTGGAGGGGAGTTCTTTTTTCTCCCCACTTGGTAAGCGCAATTTGCATCGTGACCACGACAACCGCGTTGACGCTCATCAAAACAGAGAACAGCTTCACGCCGTCAGACATGGTAAGTTCAAGAAATTTGGAGAGGCTTCCCGTCATCTGCGAATAACCGATGGCGCCAAGAATCCCGCCTACCACATAAAAACGGAAAGCCGAGTCTCTCACGACGACATCCCAGGCTCCCTTGAATGTGATCTGTTCTTTCTTTTGGCCCTCAATTTGGCGAATGCCGAAACGGTTCAGCAGGTACTGCAGGCTGATGACGTACAACAGATAAATAATCGCAGTGATCAAGAACGGCAACGAATTGGCTCTCTCTGCCAAAACCGCGCCAATGATCGGCCCGACAGCAACCCCTATGTTGATTGCCGTATAGCGAAGAGAAAAGACACGGAAGCGTTTTTCCCGGGTCGTCAAATCGGCCATCAGCGCCTGTGAAACCGGCTCGTAGAAAGAGCGGCACAATCCTCCCAGCATGCTGAGCAGAATAAAAAACAAAGTGCCTCTGCCAAAAGCAAATCCGAGAAATACAAACGTCCAGACATACAAGGCACCAAGCATCACCCGCCTGCGGCCAATCATGTCTGACAGCGTGCCGCCGACAAATCCGCCAACCGTTCCGGCGAGAGAACCCGCCCCTACCGTGAGCCCAATCGTGGCTAAATCCATATCCGTGGTTTTGGACAAGTAGATAAACAGAAACGGCATACTCATCGAACTGGCTGCACGGACAAAAACCGTTCCAACCAGAAGCGAATGAATGATCGGATGAAACTCCTGCAAAAAGTCACGAACCCTACCCAAGCTCTCCTCTCCTTAGAACTGTTATGCTCATGGAACAAACATCACAGTTTTTCAGATTTTTCCTTATTGTAGTTACCTGAGCAAGGTTCGTCAATCGGCAAAAATTCTTTTATCCTACTTTTCTACTCCAACTCCAATTTTTCGATGATCTCGCCATGTTCGTTCCATTTTACCGCGCGGTAGATCGCATCATGGTAAAAACTAAACCATGCACCGTCCTGAATGCCCTCTTTGATCCATTTTTCTTTCGCAAAGATGGAGGTCATCGGATAATCGTCATATGCCATGACCCAGAGCGAATTTTGGTGGGCGTGAGTCGGCAAGATATCGGCTAAGTGAAGCAGTTTTTCGCCTTTGCTTTCGACCTGGACGATTGCATGCCCTTGGCTGTGTCCGCCGGTATGGTACAGGGTGATCCCCGGCAGCACCTCGAGCATTTCTTTGTATGTTATCACCTGCGATTCAATGGGACGCCAGTTATCCTCCCAATACGTATTGCGTGAACGGATATTGGGATCTCTCAATTCTTCCCATTCAAGTTCCTGAACATAGATTGCCGCATTGGGGAATGTGGAAAACAGCGTGTCATCTGCTTTGGACACTAATCCGTTGGCATGATCGTAGTGCATGTGCGTCATCAACACCATATCGATGTCGCGAACAGACACCCCCAGTTCGGCAAGCGATTCTTCCACTTGCGATTCCTCCATCAATCCGTAATTCCGTTTCTGCTTATCGGTCAGGCGGTTCTTGCCGATGCCCGAATCAATCAGCAGATTCTTGCCATGAGCTTGTACCAGAATCGGATCTGCGCGAAGCGGAATTTGGTTTTGTTCATTAAAGGGATAGCGCTTGCTCCACAACGGTTTGGGAACCACGCCAAACATCGCGCCTCCATCCAGTTGGGTAAGCCCTCCTTGCAACCAGAAAAATTGAATGTCTCCTAACACTAACTGATTCATCAACTCGCCTCCTTCTTTCTATCATTTCTATTATGAGGGATAATCAAGGTAAAAAAAATAAGCCACCAGCAGTCAATAACCATCTGGTGGTAAAAACATCTAGTTTTTCTCTGACAGGGTAACCGTTCGAAGCGCTGCTGAAACCTCTAACAAAATATCGCTGGATACAGCCTGAATCGCCAAATTGGATTCTGATTTTCGATGAGTCAAGGCTAATTGCGCTATTTTCTCTTGATCCTTGTAAAGACTGATCAATGTTTCACCAGGAAAGGAATTGCCGCCAGCAATAACCTTGTAACCAGGCGTCAAGTAGAAAATCCATCCCTCTACGTTGATTGTCTTGTCTTTACAAAAAAGGAAATGACGCTTACCTAACAGAATTCCGTTATCGCTCATTGCGACGTCACCCTTTCTACTCCCTCAAAAATTCTTTAGTGATTTTATTTAACACTGAATGAAGAGGAAAAGGAAGGCTTTCGACAAAAGATCTGAAATCCTGACAAGGCAAATGCTTTATAATACAACTATAAACTCTTTATTAATGAGAAAAATGATTCGTTTCTTTTTTTTGAATTTTTCACGAAAATGGAGTGACGTCATGGAATTAGAATTAACTCCCTTATCCCAAACTTCCCGTTGTATGACCTTGACGCATCGGCCTTCAGGCACGACCATGCAGTTCCATAAAAAAACTTGGAAATATTTCCAACAAAACCAAATTACCGGCAGGCTGTTTGCCTGGCAACAAATTGCCGATGGTACCTTCTTCAGGAAGCCTATTAGCTGGGAAACAGATGGCGATGAATTGTTTGTTCACCTGCCCGCGCTGCCGGAAGGATACATCTCACTTTCCAGAATCAATTCCTTAAAACTGAATGATACTTCCAAAACCAAACTCATGATCGCCTTGACGGAAGCTCTTGCCAAGCTGCACAGGAACCAGTTTTACATGGGCTTTTTGGTACCGGAAATGATTTATTTCCATCCCAAAAGGCTTACCGTACTGTTGGACGTACAGCCGTTTTCATCCGCTTATCCGTTCGTCAATCATTTGCTCGAAGATTTTCCATATATTTTGCTGTCCAACTTTGCCCGCAAATATGATCTTAGCCGGGTCAGTGATTTTTATTCGATCGGATTAATGATGCAGTGGATGTATCTTGGGCGACTGCCGAAGGAACCTCAGACGATTGCCCAAGCGATGCCTCGTTCCGTTCACTTGCTGTGCCATCGGTTAATGATTATGCCGCAAAGCTATCTGTTTGCCGAAGAGATTGCCAACGAATTTCGCCGAATCATTGCTGAAGATCCCCAGCCGATTGCAGAACCGGCAGAGAATCTGGCAGATTGGCTTCATCCGATGGTTCCTCCGATCGAAAGCAAAAGCCAGAGCATACTCCGCTCTTTTCTTCGGGCAGAAGGCATGAAAACAATCGGCATCATCTGTGAGGATGAGGTAACTCGGCTGAATGTATTGCGGCAGCATATTGTAGAGGTATTGGAACGTCACTTTTTCTTTAATATCCGCTGCAAAAACCTGCCGTTTGCCGCATTGCGGGAATCCATCCAGCGGACGCTGTACATGGCGTATGAATATATGCCGGAAGCTTCAAGCAGGCTGAGAGCTTTATCCCGAAAATTCGAACGTCTGTTGAGCCGGTATTTCCAGGGAGACGATCTCATCCATACCCTGGCTGATTGGATTTATGCCTTTTACACAGAGATTATGCCGATGTTTCAGTTGCAGAGCTTCTACTACATATATGAAGATTGCCAGTTGATTGACGAAGATTCACAGCGGGTCTTTCTAAACTTCTGGCAGAAATACAGTGACAAAATCTCCGGTCTGCATGCGATTTTCAGCGGCTCCAACCGACCCAGCCTGTTTCCCAGGAAGACTTTTTACTATATCCACTTGGGTCATAAGGATGCCGATTTGTATCAAAGTCTGCTAATCTCCCGATTGGGCCGTGCAGAACCTGCTCTCTTAATCATGCTTGTTGACTGGATGCAGAAGAATGAGATTGAATACCATCATTGTTCGATTATTTTGGAAGAGTTGATTGAGCTTGGCTGCATCAAACTGACCAAAGACGGATGGCACGCCACTGCCGATTGTTGCACAGAGCTTATCCGGCTGAATCCTGACCTGCTGATTGATCGAAGAATTGCCCGTTTGCAAGCATCTGATCTGGAATTTTTGCGGCTGATCGCCTGTCAGTCACATCCGATTCGTCCCCGGACCATGTTTACGGACAGTGGTTCAATTGGCGAAGGACTGCCTTTTATCTTGAACCGGCTGGCGCGGATGGGCTTGCTGCTTGTTTTCTCCGATGACAGCGTGTTTATCCCCTTCGACGTAGCCACACGCGTGCTGCACGATTTGCCGAGCTCAAAGCAGACAGCCTACTACCAGAAATCAATGCCGCTGTTGCAAAAAAACCGTTACGTCTCTTATCCGGCACTGATTGAGACTGCCCGTCTTGCCGAGGATGCCCGGACGGAATATTACTATTTGATTAAATACTACCGGCAAATCCGCAACCTGCTGACCGTGGAACGGCGGAAAATGTTAATCGACAACATCCGGCAGCTTCAACACAAGCTGCAGCGGACCAAGGTGCTTTGCTGGGACCGCCTCTTGTGCCAGCTATGCCTGCAGCTTAATTTGTATGCGCAAGCTGAGGTGCTGGCTGCCTCGCTGTACCAGCGGACCAATGCAGCCTATGACCGCTTTATCCTGATGCGGATCAAACTGTTTACCAATCAGTTGGACGTTGCCGCTTCCAAAAAAGAATTGCTTGCTTATCTGTCTGACAACACCCAAAAAATTGCTGATCGCGTACATGCCGCTGGTTTACTGATCTTTTTTGACTTTTTTATGCCGCTGCATCGGGAAAGCGCTGAGGTTATTCATCACATCTATTTAACCGAGTTTCATCCCAATCGCCATTTGCTCTCCACCCGATTGTTTGCGGAATTAAGCATTATGTATACGATCATGCTGTTCCAGTACTTCCCCGAACAGGAAGAATGGACGACGGCACTGTTGGACAAGATTGAATCCGCGCTGGAAGGGTCGCCGCATCAGGATTTGATGATTGAATTGTCCAACTCGTATATCTTCCACAGCAATGTCCGTCTTAGCCGAAGACACATTCAGCGCTGCTTGGACATTTCGCGCCGCGCGGGTTTCAAGGGGAAAGAACAAATCAGCCATTTAAACGGGATGGAGATTTCGCTTTTTCAAGGCGATGTGTCAAGCTACCGCTATCATTTGCAGCAAGTCCCCCGCGTCGATGAATTAAAACGCAAAGATATAAGCGAGCAATACCTGACGCATCAGTTATTCTATTCCTGCGAATGGGAACAATGGGAGCTTTTCGAAGAGATTTACGAGCATTTGTCCAGTCAGCGGTTGACCTCTCTCTCCATTTTTCTGACGGAAATTTACAAGCGTTATGCCGCGTTCCGCAAAGGAGAAAAACTGCCGCCGCCTTGTCAATGGGAACAAACGAATGAGTTTACCCTGTTTATTGACGGGCTTTATTACGCCCAAGACGGCCAGGTTGACAAAGCGTGCGAATACTTCCAAAAAAGTATTGCTCAAAACAACTACCGCCTGCAAGCCGGTTGGTCCTATCGGGAAATGATTGAACTGATGCTGGCCAACCACTCAGCGGAGACAGGCTACTGGTTGGAACGCTTCGAGGATTATCTGAAAAAATACGGATACGATGTGTTCTGGCCTGACCTTCACAGGGGTTTTGCTTTCTGGACGATGCAGCAGGGGGATCTGCAGCGGGCGCTGTTGTACCTGCGCAGATCGGTCAACGGTTATCAGTTGATTGAAAAAGAAAAGTGGCATAAACAGCTTTCGGCAAAAATGAGTCTCCTAGTGCAGCCTTCCTATGTCCCGTTAAACTCGCCCTTGTGTGAGGAACCGATCGTGAAAAAGTTGATGGAAGAACGGATACAGCTTTTGCATCAATCGCTTGATTTGCAGATTATTATTCAGTTAAGCGAGCAGGTAACAGAGTCATTAGACCTGGATAATACATTCCATCAATTGTCCAACTCGCTGTTCCGGTATTTTCCGGTTACACACACCTCTATCTCCTGCAATCTCTTCTACCAAAAAGAGACGTTTTTCTATTCGGCATCCGGTTTGATTGACAAGAATGAACAGATGTTGTTCCAGCGCTCCCGTCAATCGAAAACCAAATATGAATACATGCTCTACCAGCAGGGCGATCAGTTCATCAAATTACACGTGTATGCAAAAGATCTGGCGGAAACAAAACGGCTGCACATGGAGCACTTCCTTTCCTTCATCAAGCCGCATATTGCCAACGCGCTGCACTACATGGAAATGATGATCGACAATTTGACCGGATTTTACCAACGGCGTTATTTCCTTGGCCAACTGCAAAATGAGCTTGAAATTTCGTTGCGTTATGGGCTTGATTTGTCCCTGATCATGATTGATATTGATAACTTTCGGCTTGTCAACGAATTCGGACACCAGGAAGGGGACAGGGTGCTTCGGGAGCTGTCCGACATGGTTCGCTCCATTCTCCGCGAAAATGATATCCCCGGACGCTTCGGAGGAGAAGAACTGCTTCTCATCCTGCCGAAAACAGACGGAAAAATTGCCTATCGGATCGCAGAAGATTTGCGCCAACAAATTGAGGAGGAGTTCGCCAACGGCCGCCCTTACCGGGTTACAATCAGCGCCGGAGTCGCCTCCACGGAATTGTGTCAGGCCAAAACGATTGACCAGTTGATCCGCCTTGCCGACAATGCGGAAATCAAAGCGAAAACCACCGGCAAGAACAAAGTGGTGGCCGCATGGGAGAATCTGGACTAGCAGCGGAACGAAAAAACCAGGGAAGATCATCCCTGGTTTTTTGCATTGGTTATGGGGCCCTGTCCGGTACAGCCTTCGCTCAAACCGGGCGGGCTTTCTCATCGGTTGCTCGCGTACTTGAATACGCCCTCAACCTTTTGCAAGACAAATGTGTGCTCTTCCGCACGCGTAAACGATTGTTGGCTGGGAGATGTATAGGTCGTCTCATACATCACCTTAAATTCAAATGCGTCGGCGCTCAATGACTTCACTGACAATCTGTCTATTTTGACATCCACTTTATTGCCAAGACTCTTTTTCGCGATCCGAAAGACATTATTCGCCGCTGCCCCGTCAGGTATATACAATTCGTTGATTCGCGCTTTCAGTTCCGCTTCATCTTTTGCCTCATTCAACTTTTGCTGTTTGGTAATCCACTCGGCGGCAATTTTCTTCATCTCCGCTTCAGGTATGGACCCTTGTCCCCCTGCAGGCGGCAAAGTTGTATTGCCACAGCCGGAGGCCAGCATAAGAAAGACGGCAAGAAGCGCAAGCAGCTTCCCTCTCATGAAGACCATCCATCCTCTTTCCTTCATTTTGGTTTATTATCCAACTGATACCTTCTGATAGTATAAAGAAAAGAAGAAGCGGAATCAATGAACGAACTCTTTTATTCCGCTGTTTGACCGGTTGGCTTCTGATGATCGGATAGTTTGATTTTTCCGAGGAACAGGGTAAGGATTACACCTGTTAAGACGAATAACACCCCGTATAAAAACACATGGCTTAAGGTTTCTACCAATGCCGTCTTTAATACCGGCAGAAGCGATTGTTGAATGGCTGCAGGAATTTTTTGCAATGCTTCCGGACTTAACAGGATCGAGTATAACCCTTGAGGATTTTGATTAATCAGCGTCTCAAATTGCTGCACCATTCCATGAGCTTGAGGCGGAAGCTGTTCCAAATAAGGAACCAGCTTTTGTGTCAGCAAATTGCTTGAACGATGGTTCATCACCGCTCCCAAAATCGTCATCCCGAACGTTCCACCAATCTGGCGGAAGAATTGGCTGGAGGAAGTGACAACGCCAAGTTCCGATTTAGGGAACGTCTCTTGCAGCGCAAGGGTTGTCAAAGGCATCACAAGTCCGACTCCCAACCCAAGAACGCCCATGTAAATCATTGCGGTCCATTTGGTTGTATCCATCCCCATCGTGGATAATAACCAAAAGCCTCCCCCCATCAAAAGCATTCCCAATGCCATTTGTGTCCGAACCCCGATTTTTCGAACCATTCTCCCGCCCAGGATACTGGCAGCCATCATGGATAACATCATCGGGATCATCACCGTTCCTGATTCAGACGGACTAATGCCGATAATCCCTTGCATAAACAGAGGAACGAACATGATGGCTCCAAACATTCCCACGGCCATCAGAAAACCGATTCCGCTTAAAAGCGAGAAGGTTTTGTTCTTGAACAGATGCAGCGGAAGAATCGGTTCACCTGCTCTGGATTCAATTATTCCGAAGCTTATCAAGAACAAAGCGGAAAGGACAAACAGGGTAATAATTTGCCAGGAGGCCCATGCGTAATCTTTTCCGCCCAATGTCAAAGCCAGAAGCAAGCTGACCACTCCGCCGATCATGGTGAAAATTCCCCAACCGTCAATCTTGACAGGTCCGCTAATCCGATGTTTTTTCAAACCGATTGAAATCAGAATCGTTGCAAGAATTCCTACGGGAAGGTTGATGTAAAAAACCCATCTCCAGTTTAGCGAATCCACAATCCATCCCCCGACTTGCGGACCAACGATGGAAGAGAGCCCAAAAACGGCTCCGAATACTCCTTGCCATTTCGCGCGTTGCTCACCGGTAAAAATATCTCCAATGATAATCATCGCCATTGGCATCATGACTCCGCCGCCAATGCCCTGCAAACCTCGAAAAATGATCAATTGGGTCATCGATTGAGCGGTACCGCACAGGGCTGATCCAATCATGAAAATCAGCAATCCGGCAACATAAACTGATTTGCGCCCAATCATGTCAGCCAGTTTTCCTGCGATCGGAACAACGGATGTAGAACTAAGCATATAGGCGGTGGTTAACCATGTCATGACCCCCAAGCCGCCCAGTTCTCCGACAATCCTTGGCATCGCCGTACCGACAATCGTATTGTCCAGCGACGCAAACAGCATAGCTACGAGAAGTCCGATAATCAGGATTCCTCGTTTCTCATGTTCATGGTTGATCTCTATTGGTGCTGCAGAAGTTTGCTGAAGATTCATCAGAAATCACTCCTTTTCTTGATGTCGATGATCTTTTTCTCTCCCTTCCGATGTTGCTTTTTGAGCCAGCTTCTCAAAAATATGAACAAAGAATTTCAATTCTTCTGGTTCAAGATGGCTCAAAAACCGTTGAATGATCTGTCTGCGTGTTTTTTGAGCTTTTTCCAGTGTTTCAGAACCAGCGTCGGATATTTGAATATAAACTACCCGGCGATCCTTTTCATCCCGTTCTCGAAGGACGAGCCCATTCTTATGCAACCGGTCAACCATCGCTGTTATGGCACTTGGTTTTACCCTCATCTCTTCCGCCAATTCCGTTACCGTACATTTTCCCTTCAAGCTAAGAAGCTTGAGAATAAAGAATTGAGGCCCAGTTAGCGAGGTTTCCTGTTCAGCCATCTTTGACCCAATCATTCTCATGGTCAATCCGACAGCATTTTGCAGCCTTTCCGTATATATTTCGAAATCTTGCTTATCCAAACCAATCGCCTCCGCCATCATGCAAAAGTAAAACATTTTAAATTTTTCTCGGTTAAATATTTTGGTTATTTATTATTTCATGTATTTAAATATATAACGCATGAAACAGCTTTGTCAATCAAATAATCCCTTACTATTTTTTCCATATAAAACCCGACGATTGCCGAGCCTTTGGTGACGGATAAAAAATAACCCGCTCGACCGGAGTCAAACGGGATTTTCACTGTCCTGTTCAGATAATCAAGTTTGCTGTTTGTCAGTTTTGGCCATAAGCATCGGTAAAAACATGGTCAAAATTGAGACTGTGGTGGTAAAAATCATTTCCAAGTAGAAAATGCCTTCCATGCTGGTCGCCCCCTGTACAGAGTTTAGTCAGCAGGCAATGTTCCTTCCGGGATTCGCTTCACATAGTATGAACAACAGCCTACACCGATAGCCAGATTAACCACAAATAATACGGCAATGAAAACTCCCATTTGGATCACCTCTGCCATGCGTAGGATCACATACTTTGTTGCAAAATTGTGAATTTTTATTGTAGGTTCATTATATCGTCACATTTGTTACTTGACAATATGCAATTTACTGAACTTTTTTAACTTAAATTTAATGAAAAGCTTGTCCAAAAGAAAATCCTGTATGAAATCAAGGTTTCCTAACGGTCAATTGGCTAAAAAAAGAACGCTTAAAAAGCGTCCAGATTGGCGAGAAACAAAACTCCTATGTATCCTTTTGCAAAATGTGTTCAAGGTCTTTCAAGGCGGCCGCCGCTGCGGCTTGCGGGTCTGACTTGCCGCCAATCACCAAAAAATCACCCATTACATCGGTTTGCACCTGAATCGCTTTGGTTGTTCCCTTCACCTGGGCTAACGGATGTTCGAGCGGCAGCCATTCGACTTTTACTTGTGCTTGTACCCCTTGTCCGCCTGGTTCAATCCTGCCTACCAGTTTTGGAATAACCTGATGATTCATATACCGCTCTTGGATCTCTTCTTTCGTAATTGTGCTGATTCCTTCCCGGATTACATCGTCAAGCTTGATCTGGGCATGAAATGCGGCATTGGCCAAGATCGTAAGCTTGCACGCCGTGTCCCAGCCTTCCAGATCAAACTGTGGATTGGGTTCGGCAATTCCCATTGCCTGGGCGAGCTGCAGCGCCTCGGCAAACGGCATTCGCTCTTCCGCCATTTTGGTCAAAATAAAATTGGCCGTCCCGGTGAATATGCCGGAAATCGAGTGGATCGCGCTGCCAGCCAAATTGTACTCCAGCAAATCAATCGTAGGCAGCGCAGCCGCGGTGGCTCCGCTGATTTTGAGCATCACCTTCCGCTCCTTTGCCAGCCGGGAGAGTCCGGGATAATCGAGGACCAAAGCTCCTTTCGAAATGGAAATGGCGTGTTTGGAAGATTCCAAAGCTGTTTTCAAATAGGACAATCCGGGTTCGCCGGTAATAAAGTCGGTTGGCCCCGCTTCTATCAGCACGTCTACGTCGGCATTCTTCATAAAACCAGGACCGGTAAAGGCAGCGGAATGCTTGTCTGCCAAAGCTTCGAGCCCATTTCCAGAACGAAACGCCTCTATCTCCGAAAGCTTCAATCCTTCTGGAGCATACAAACCGCTCATGGATTTGCACACGGCAACCAGCTTCACGTCGGCTCCGTAAATTTGTTTGTATCTTTCTTTCCTTCGTGAAAGCAGGTTGGCGACATGCCAACCTACCGACCCGAAGCCCGTTATCATGAGATTCCAACGTCTCACATCACAAGCCCCCTTCTATTTGGTTACTAACCATTATAACAAAAGGGGATTAAATTTGGCGTCCGACCAATGTTCCCTCATAAATGGCCCGCTTGGCATCCAATTCTCCCGCTTCTTTGGCCCCGCCAATCATATGCAGGCGAATGCGTCCGCTGCATTCCTCAGCCAGTCTGTTGTTCGGAGTGGCACCGGCAGCTACAATCACCGTATCAGCCGGAATCAGCTTTTCTTCTCCGTTTTGGATGATGATGACGCCCTCCTTGGTTATCTCCTTGTAGTCGATTTGCGTCAGCATCTCTACCCCGTGATGCTTCAGTGTAGCGATTGTTGCCCAGCGGGTCGTTTTGCCAAGTCCTGTACCCACATGTTTGCCGCGGCGAAGCATGGTAATTTTGCGGCCGCTTAAGGAGTACCGGTACAATTTGGCGGGATCGAGAATGCGGTATCCGACTAAATACGGCGTCGCTGCCGCAGGAATGCCTCCGCTTTCTACGAGCAGATGAGACAAGTCACATGCGATTCCGCCTGCACCGATTACCACGACACGCTTGCCAACACTTGCTTTGCCTTCAAACACCTCGGTATAGGAAGCCACATGCGGCAAATCAATCCCCGGTAAATCGAGCTTACGCGGAGTAACGCCGGAAGCTATGACCACTTCATCAAAATTTTCTGCAATCAGCGCGTCAGCAGTTGCCTCAGTGTCAAAGCGCAACTCTACCCCCAATTTGTTTAATTGGGTGCGGTAATAACGGAGCGTTTCGTTAAATTCCGCTTTGCCTGGCACTTGTTTGGCATATTGCAATTGACCGCCAATATCATTAGACTTCTCAAACAAAACTACCTGATGCCCCCGTTCCGCCAAGACACGCGCTGCTTCCAACCCCGCCGGCCCGGCTCCGACAACCGCTACCCGTTTTTTTACTTCTGCTTTAACCAGCGGCAAATCCGGCTCGCGTCCTGCTGTCGGATTGACGAGGCAGGATACGGGTTTTCCCGAGAAAACATGGTCCAAACACGCTTGGTTACAGGCGATACAGGTATTGACATCATCAAATTGTCCCGCTTTGCTCTTCTCCACGATATATGGATCAGCCAGAAACGGACGGGCCATCGACACCATATCAACAGAATGCGTGCGAAGAATCTCCTCTGCCAGTCTCACATCATTGATGCGGTTACTGACGATTACCGGAAGATTGACCGCCGCTTTCACTTGCTGCGCCACCCACACAAATGATGCTCTTGGCACGCTCATATAGATTGTTGGCACCTGAGACTCATGCCAGCCGATTCCAATATTGAGCGCGTCTACACCTGCTGCCTCCAGCATTTGCGCAAAGCGCTGCGTCTCTTCCATTGTCGTGCTCTCCGGAATAAGATCAAGCCCCGACATACGGAAAATTACCGGATAATCTTGACCTACCGCTTCTTTTACGCGTCGGGCGATTTCAACCCCGAAACGGCTGCGACGCTCAAAGTCTCCTCCCCACTCATCGGTTCGTATATTTGTCACCGGAGAGAGGAACTGGTTGATCAGATATCCTTCCGAACCCATGATCTCTACCGCGTCAAACCCCGCTTTCCTGGCTCGAATCGCTCCATCTACGAAATACTGGATGGTTTGTTCCACTTCAGCAGAAGTAAGCTCGCGCGGTGTCGTTTGATTAATTGGTGCCCGCAGCGGAGACGGGGCAACCGGATCAAGCCCTGTTTTTTCCTTGTAAGCGTAACGGCCGGTGTGAAACAATTGCAAAGCGATACGGCCCCCTTCCCGATGAACGGCATCCGCAATCAGTCGGGCTTTTTCAATATCATCGTCGTGGTAAATATTCAAGTATTCATCGCCGATTCCGCCTTCCGGACAGACGGCAATTCCCCCTGTCACAATCAGTCCAACACCGCCTTTAGCCCGTTCCGCATAAAATGCGGCCAAACGCTCCAGACCGTTGTCCAGCGCTTCAAGTGCGACGTGCATAGAGCCCATCAAAATGCGGTTAGGCAGTGTCAAACCAGCTAATTGAATTGGTTCAAACACCCGGTTTAATTGCATATATTCCCCTCCCATATTCTTGAATGAATACTCATTCACATTTTACTATATTCCATTCTTGAAATTACCGGGGAAATCCTCTTTTCTTCAAAAAAAATCCCCCGTTCCAGCCAAGGCGAAATCAGGGGTTTCGGAAATTGGGTTTGAGCGGGAATTTTACAATCGGACGAGTCTGCCTATTTCTGAAGCACACCGGGCTAACATCTGCTGTATCTCCTCTTCCTTGCTTTGCTCCGTATTCAGGTGAAAGAAGTAATCGACGATCCATTCCGTTTCCACCAGTTTATCGGAGCCTACAAAACGCCGTTTCTCTGTGATCGATATGCCTTCCACAACCTGTTTGGCCTGCTCCCACAAAGCGGCAAGACCTCCTGTCAGATCGTCTCCCGCCTTGAAGCATACTTCCACTTCCAGTTCACAAGTTGTATCATCAATAGGGAACAGATGGATGTGCGCTACCGGATTCTCACTCTCTTCGCTCTTTACGAACCGCAGCTCAATTTCATGCTGCTCGCCAGCATCATATACAGACTGCTCCGACTTCAGCAAGATATCCGCCACAACTCCTTCCTGATGCAAATACCGTTCCAACGCTTGTACCAATCTCTCCAGCATGACCGGTTCTCCTCTCCAGCATCATTTCTATCCTTATTGTAGGCGATATGAATCTCCGCCGCCACCACCGCCGCCGTCTCCTCCTCCGCAACCACCGTCAGAAGATCCGCCAAAGATTCCGCCGTCGGAACAGTGAGAATGCCCGCCGTGCCCGTCTGAATCGTAGTTCCCGTTGTCCGTACCGCCATAATAACTGCCATTGGTATATTGAACGTTATTTGAATGATAACCCTCTGAGGATTGATGCCGTCTATTCGTTTTGCCTAAAGATGCGAATAGGCCAATGAACACGAAGCCAACAATGACCAAAACAAACCAATCCATTACGTTCATTTGTCTCTCCCCTTCCGCAAACTCCATTTGTTATTCATGATAATCGACGTGCCGAAATCCTGTTTGTTGCGGGCCAATGAAAATCCCTCATCCTGGCCAAAGCGAAGATGAGGGCAATTCCAGTTAAGGTTGCAAAAATTCTATAATGCCAAAATTCCCTGATTGGCATGATTGATTTTATGGAGTGGCAGAAGGACTGCCCCAGTTTTTGCCTTTCACGAATTCGGATAGCCACGCCCGGCGAATCTCCTGGTTCGGACAATACCCTAACACATAACTTTCGCCACGCATGTACTTCTCTTTAATCCATTCTTTGTGCTTGCGGAAAAAAGCCTTTTGGAATTCAATCGGCATTTGCTGATATTCTTCCAGTGCAGTAGGATTTTGGAGGAAAAATTCTTCGTCGTAAACAACTTCATCATCTTGCTGGCGGCTGAATAAAACCAAAAAGATGAGCACGATCCCTAAATTAACCCAAAATAGTGTCATACAAACTCCTCCTCACCTATTTTGACTTTAAATTTTCTGAAGTATCAGTTTTTATATAATATTATATTACCACGTTTTATGTATGAATAAACCCCTTCTGGAGCAGAAAAAATCAGGAGGCGTTTTCCTCCTGATTTGACCAAAGCGAAGTTATCTGTAGCGAAGTTATCTGTAGCGAAATTATCCGCTTGTTCCGGTCGAACCGGTCCCGGCCGGTGTTTGCTGCCCGCCGTTGCTGCCCGGTGTTGCTGTATCGGTTGGCGGTGGCGCAATATCCGGTGGTGGAGTCGTGCTATCCTGGTTTTGCGTATCTGTTCCCGGCGCCGGTGATGCGATATCGCTAGGCGGAGCTGCGGAATCCGGCTGCTGTGCTGCATCGGACGTTTCTGTTTTGGGTTGCTCTGCAGGTAGAGCCGTTTCTTTTGGTTGGGAAGGTTTGTTTTTCGCTTGCGAATTCTGGATCGGTACTGCTGAATGGGTGGAATGCTTCTTCGATGGCTTGCGATTATTCACGATTCCTTCCTGCTCGCCATCATCCGTTGCGGAATCGTTCAGTTCCGCAACGGTTTCGCTAATGCCCATTTCATCTTTCAAGGTGGCTCGAATTTCTTTCAGTTTATCAGCCGGCAACAGCGTATATCCGATGTTGGCATTCCAATATGCGTCATTTTCCAGAGTCGTGATGCTGGAGGAGTTGACGCCTTTGAAGTCGATCGCCAGACCTTTGATCTGCTCCGGCGACAAATCGGTATGGACGTGCTGTCCGCCTACTTCAATTACTTTAAAAATCTTGGTGAACCCTTCGAAGGAAGTCATTTTATCCACGACTGCGCGGATCACTTCTTGCTGGCGACGGTTGCGGTCAAAGTCGTTGGAGAAGTATTTCACGCCGCGATTATCATGGCGGTGGCGTACATAACCCAGCGCTTGCTCGCCGTTAAGCGTCTGAATTCCCGGCTCCAAATTGATGTGGGTATTGTCAGTCGGGTCGTCATATACCAGTTTGCGGTCAACGTTTACCTCGACTCCGCCCAATTCATCAATAATCGCTTTGAAGCCTTCAAAATCAACCTCTACGTAATATTGAATCGGAATTCCCAGCATCTGCTCCAGGGTTTTCTTGGTCAAGGTAACTCCGTTTTCGGTCGGAACCTGTCCATTCACTTCGGCTTGACGGCGTTCCGCTTCACCGTTGGCGTAAATGGCGTTAATTTTGTGATACCCGCGGTAGCCCGGAATCTTGATTCTCGTATCGCGCGGCAAGGAAAGCATCGTTACCTTTTTGGTGACAGGATTCACTACCGATACGATCATGACGTCCGTATTCATCGAGCCTGTCTCTTTACGGGTGTCCCGTCCCAAAATCACGATGGACATCGGTTTATCGGAATGGTAAGCATTATCCAGCCCTTCCGCAAGCGTCTTCACGCCGTCTCGCTGATCGGAGCTGGCAATGTTGAGCGCATCATCAACTTTCCAATACACGGCAGCCGCTGCGCTGCCAATCAACATCAAGACAAACAAAAATCCTATGGTAAGCAAACGGCGCAGTTTTTTGTTCTTGCCCGGTTTGGCGATTTTGGTGCGCCTTTTTGTCGCAGCAGAACGTTCTGTCGTTACTGGCTCCGGCATTCTGATCATTCTCCTCACGAAATGAAATCTGTATCTTCAAAATTACATCTATATCCCCAAATATATGTAATCCTTTGAAATAATCGTACAAGCTGCATTCGACAAAGGATGCAAAAAAGTGGAATTTTTAACAATAAAAAAACCCTGCATACCATTTTATCATAGGCATGCAAGTTTTTGTAGAAAAATATTTAAGCCTGCTGTCGAAACGACAAACAGGCTCACAAAAGATTGTTAGAGTTTCGCCAATTCGATAGCGATCTGGGCGCCTACTCGCGCGTTGTTTTTGATCAATTCAATGTTGGCTGCCAAGCTGCGTCCCTCCGTTATCTTGCCCAAAGCGGCAAGCAAAAACGGAGTCACTTCTTTGCCGGAGATCCGGTTTTGCTCTGCCTCCGCCAACGCTTGTCGAATCGCCTGCTCGATTTCATCGCCAGGCAGCGCGTGTTCTTCCGGAATCGGATTGGCAATAATTGTTCCGCCATTCAATCCAAGCGCTTTTTTCTCGGCAAGAATGCGGGCCACCTCTTCTGCCGAGTGAACCTTATAGTTGACGTAGAATCCGCTCTCCCGGCTGTAGAAAGCAGGAAAATGTTCGGTTTGGTACCCAAGCACAGGCACACCCTGTGTCTCCAGATATTCGAGCGTAAGCCCGATGTCCAAGATCGATTTGGCACCCGCGCAAACGACTGCAACATTCGTTTGCGCCAACTCCATCAAATCAGCAGAGATATCCATCGTTTCGCATGCACCGCGATGCACCCCGCCGATACCTCCCGTTACGAACACGGAGATCCCCGCCATTGCCGCAACAATCATGGTCCCTGCTACTGTCGTCGCGCCGTTTAGTTTATTGGCAACAACGTAAGGAAAATCGCGGCGGCTTGTTTTGATGACATGGTCAGCTTTGGCCAATTGTTCAATTTCATCATGCTCGAGGCCAACCTTGATTCGTCCGTCCAAAATGGCAATGGTAGCGGGGATCGCCCCAGCCTGACGAATAATCTCTTCCACGGCCAAAGCCGTTTCAACATTCTGCGGATAAGGCATTCCGTGTGAAATAATCGTCGACTCAAGGGCGACTACCGGCTTCTTTTGTTCCAGTGCTTGCTGTACTTCAGCTTTCATATCTAATTTCACGTAAATAATCCTCCTTCGCTTGTTCCAACCTCTTGCAGTCGACCAGCTCGGCAATTGATTTCTTGCTGCCGAGGGCGAACCTTGCCATTGCCAAGCCGTATGCAGCCTGGTGAATCGGCGAATCCGTTCTGGTCATGCCGTACATCACGCCTGCCGTAAATGCGTCCCCTGCGCCTGTAACATCCAATACATCAGCCGTTGGAGCGGGCAGCCACTTTTGCAACTGCGGGTGATGGATATAAACCCCGTCCGACCCTACTGTGATAAAGACCTGCTGAACCCCTTGCTCATGCAAAAGCTCTGCGGCCCGTTCCACATCCTGTCGATTATTGATTTCCATGCCTGAGAGTACTGCCGCTTCATCCCGGCTGGGAGCAATCATGTTGATGCCGTGCAAACGTCCGACCCATTTTTCTGCCTTCTTGACGGAAACCGGGTCAACCACAATCATGCAGCACTGTTCTTTGGCTGCCGAGAGGAAATAATCGATGACACTTACCGGCAAATTGGCATCAAGGAACAAACCGGAAGCCTTTTTCAAAAACTCCAGGCCCATACGTTTATGCTGCTCGTCCCAAGCTTCGTTTATCTCCATATCGGCGATTGCCGCTACCATTTCTCCTTGCTCGTTATGGATGGAGATATAGCGGCCGGTCCGTTGTTTCGGCAGGCGAACCATGCCAACCGTACTGACACCGCTTTGGGCCGTAATCTGCTTGAGCCATTCCCCGTCTGAATCTTCCCCGACAAGTGCGGTTAAAACAACATCCTCTCCCAAGCGAGCCAGATTATCTGCTACATTGCGGGCTACTCCGCCCGGAGAAGTGTGGACAATGCCGGGATTGCTTGTCCCGACGCAAAGAGGATAAATCGGTTCTCC
The DNA here is from genome assembly GCA_041920465.1 of Paenibacillaceae bacterium. Taxonomy (GTDB): domain Bacteria; phylum Bacillota; class Bacilli; order Brevibacillales; family Brevibacillaceae; genus Brevibacillus_H. Next base: position 73,373 of record JBHGXW010000072.1, read on the forward strand.
TTTAATATCCAAATTTGCACCGCCAACAGCCAACCAACTGCCAGATCCTTGCCAAATCATCAAACTCCCTCCCGGTCAAACAACGGATAACAACATCTCTTCTGTGTCACTGAATATGTATGAAGGAACCTGCAATTATCCTTATTATACCACTTTTTGTCGCTTATTTGGCGGCCGGACCAAGTCCCAAACTCATGAGAAAGAGCAGATTGCCCTGGCATAGGCATTCTGCTCTTTTTGGCAAGACATCTTAAGGGTTTAAACAAGGACGGATAACGGAACGCCGAGCAGTGTGCAAACAGCTGGCGGATACACTTCCGGAGCGCCGTACAGCCGCCACTCCCCGTTCTCCGTCTGTCCAATCAAGCCGGCGATCATCCAGTCTGTCGCAAGAGCCGAAGCAAATTCTTCGCCGAAAGTCAGGCTGATGGTCCTTCCTTCCGCTGTTCTTGCCAACCAGCCATGGGATTCTTTCTCCACGAGGATGAGATGCGCTTCCTCCACTTCTTGCGGGGCAATAGCTCGCTCCTGCAAATTTTGTGAAGCTTCCCGCTGCAAAAGGGAGTACAGTTTGTAAGCCTCGGGCAATTCTTCCTTGATGTCGGTCAGAAGCGGTTGAATGGTGCCGCTGACATTGGTTTTGTACTGTTTATCCAGCCATTTGAAGAAAGCGGCAAGAACAGACAACAGATTAGCTGCCAACGTTTTGGTCAATGCATCAGCCCGTTCTACCGCATCATGCACCAGGAAGTACGCTACCTCTTCTTTTCTGAGCGAACTCCAGTTGAATTCAGGGCCGAACGCGTTTCTGACAAACGAGCGGAACAAGTTCATCGCTTCGTCGTACTTCTTAACCGTCGCCTCTGATTTCCCTTCTGTCATCTCGGCAACAAAACGGGCGATATCGTTCAACCGCTCAGGCTGTACCGTGTAGGAACTGTCAGGCATGCCTTGAACCAATGGACGATTAAGCAGCTTCTGGATATGAACAGCTTGGCTCGGTAAAGCCAATCTGGAGCGAAGCATTTCCACACGCATGAAACGGGCAGCACCCACTCCCAGCTCTGCTTCATCTTCCATTTTGTTCACCAAATGATTCACTTGTTCACGCAGCCCTGGTTGATTGGAGGCCGCCGCCAATACAGGGGGCAATTGATTTAGCTCCGGGTGTGGCGATACCAGCCACTTCTCAGCGAAATAGGTTTGGACAGCCCAATGCAGGACTTTCTTGGGCAGCGTAGGCTGACTGGTGATAAAGATGGTGCCGCGAGTCAGTTTGGAACCGGTAGAAGTTAATTTGCCAATCTCCTCGATTTGTCGGGGATTTGACAACTGAAGCGCTTCTTCCATTTCTGCGATTTGGTCTTCAAACCCTTCCAGCCAGATTTGGCCTTGGGTGAGCAGCACTTCTCCCAATACTTCATGAAGTTCCAGGAGCGCATTGTTCAAAGCGCGGAATAAAAACTCTTCTTTCCGGGCCGAGTACACCCATATCTCTTCCTTGAGATCCCTTTTCTTCAGTTCGAACGCAGGATGCTGTTCCAGCGTCTTGCTCACGTCCGCTGCCTGCTCTCCTGCATACACCCGGCGGACAAGATGATCCTGTGTTTTGGCAATTGTATTCTGTTTGCTGCCGATTTCCAGAATGAAGCGGTATAGATCAGGCGTACGGTTGCGCAATATCTCTTTGACTGCAGCCGAATCCTGGCTTCCCATTTGGCGAATCCATTCCAGCAGCGGCTGCTTACATCCCGATTGCAGAATCAGGCTCCCAGAGAACAACAAATCGCGCAGGCCCATCGGGAGAAGCCGTCCGATCACAATTTGGCCGCTGCGCACCTCCTGAATGTGTCCGCCGACAATTGTACGCTGGGTACCCGTTACAAGATCGTTAGCCTTAAAAGAATCCTGTTCAACCTGAACGATCTCGTAGATGCCAAGTGACAGCTCCGCAAAGGCTTGCTGCATCGAACGTTCCATCTTGCGGCCGTATTGACGCAAGAAATCTTGAATCAGTGACGTTTTTCCTCTGTCTGCATCAAAGACGAACCAGTTGAGGAAATGAACATCCCACAACTGTTTTTCGCACTCTTCGACAGGTAGACCGATCAAATCGGCAAAGTGCTTGCGTGCCTGTGTAATCTCTTTCTGGGTAAGCTGCGCCGAAATGAACCGGTTAAATCGCTCAATCCACTGCATGTATTCTTGACGCAGCTTCTGTTCACGTGATCCCTGCAATTGGGTGATCGGAGTAACAATGCCGCAACATTTTTTATATTTTTTTCCGCTTCCGCACGGACATAGTTCATTTCTACCGACTGACATGGGGGTTGAATCTCCTTTCATCCCAGCGCGGTATGCGCGGGGAAATCAATCCCCCTATATATACCGCATTTAACAGATATTATTCAAGTTTTTCCTTTTTTCATAGATTCAATCGATCTTCATATCCGCTAAAGGCTCCCAATGGGCAAGGAAACCTTCCAGCTTTTGCACACGTTGTTCAATTCGCTGCTTCTCCAAAATACAAGCTGAAATCGCCGCAAGCTGGTTTGTCGCAAATAAATCGACGACCTGCTGTTCCATTTGGGCAAGCTGCATCCGGTACAGATCAATTACTTCCCGCAACAAATTGAACCTTTGCTCAAGTGGGATAGAGATCTCTTGTGTGGTCATTGTTGTTCATATTGAGCCAGCACTTGCTGAATGCCAAGTACCGCCTGTTCGTTTTTATGTTTTTCTTTCATTAACAGTTCAATTGCTTGAATATCGCTTTGCTGGAAGTATCCAATTACTTCCTGTGCCATTTGTTGATTGCGTTCTTCCAACAGCGCCAACGCCTGACGCAGGTGGTGGTTTACTTCTTGTTGTACGGATGTATTTGCTTGTTGAGTCATATTCATTAGAGTTTCCTCCCTTGTTGTAGTTGGTTGTGTCTCTGTCAAGGTGACGGTTACGGCTGCTTCCCGTTTCGCCAGTTCCGATTGATCCGCAATTTCCTCACGAGGCAGCTCTTCATTCGCTGCTGTTTCTTCGTTCAAAGCCAATTCTTCACTGAGTGCAAATTCTTCCTCTTGCTCAATCAAATACAGGTTGTCTCCCTCCAGCTTGAAACGGTCATCTCGCTCCGGCAAGAAAATATATTCCTTGTAGGAGCTCCCCAGTTCTTGCTCTGCCATAAAGGAGAGAGTACGCAGGGAAACATGGTTAAGCCGTTTGGCTGTAAGCCACGCATACACTTCATCATTCATCAATTGCCATTCAGCTAAAAACCAGCGGGGGTCGCCTGCATATTGAACAAACCGCGGGTCTTTTTCCAGAACCAGAAGACGTGCCGCCTGATTCCAGGAAAAACTGGTTCGTCTCCGCACTTCCCTTAATATTTGTTCCATTGTTTTGGGGGCATGTGTATCTCGTACATATCGATAGGCAAGATCAAAAAGCTGATGCGGCTGAAAGGTAAGCTCGATAATGGCTTCCGAGCTGCCCACACGCACCGGGCTTTGCGGCATCGATAATAACTCCTGCAGCATACGCTCACCATCAGTTGTTTGGCCTGATTTTGCAAACTCTTGGTTCAAACGTCCGATGATCTCATCTTTTGGAAGTGAACGCTCCCCCAGCCGAAACACCTTCTTGATGTAGCTTGCTGGCGTATAGGTTGGCCGTTTCATGAACATTCTCCTTCTGGTTACCAGTACTTTTTCCATGCAAAATGGAATAACCTAGTTATTCTACAAAAATTACAAAACTCCTACAACCCGCAAAAAACCATTTGCCTTTTTTGATCAAGGCAAATGGTTTTCTCTTAATAGCCGCGCCATACCTTCCGTTTGAGAGCGGGAGAATAAATCCACTCTTCTTCCGCCTCTCCTTCCGCGATCGCTCGGCCTGCGGCGTTCATTTTGCTGTCAATTTGGTCGATATAGTGAAACAGGATGGCTGTTGGGGTCTTGCCGGAAACGGCACTGCCCCAGCCAAACTCAATATCTCCATGATGGCTCAAAATGCAGTGCTTGAGATGCAGTACTTCGCTCTCATCCGCTGGTATGCCCAGTTTCCGGCAAGCGCCGGTTACCAACTCGGCGCCCATTACCAGGTGCCCCAGCAGCTGTCCCGGTGTGGAATAGTCAGGCGCAATCGGATCGGTCAACTCGAACAGCTTGCCGATGTCATGCAGAATGCAGGTCGCAAACAAGGCGTCCTTATCTACCTGAGGATACAACGGTACGAGCCGCTTGGCCACATTCAGAAGCGATACGATATGCTCCAACAGGCCGCTGTAGTAGTTATGGTGCATCCTCACTCCTGCCGGAAAGCTGCGCAAGCGTCCAGCCAGTTCCTCGTCATCGAGAATGCTTGTGACGATTTTTTTCAGCGTATCGCTTTGCATCTCGTCAACCGCTTGCTGCAAGCGCCCCCACAGCTCGTCCGCTGAAAATTTGGACGCAGGCACAAGGGATTCCATCGTCACTTCATCAGCCGCATTGGCCGGGCGAATTCGGGAGATGATTAACTGTTTTTTCCCCCGGTAAGATTGCACCTGGGCATCTATTTTGACAACGGTCTTCACCTGAATGGCGGACTTGTGCTCTTCGGTGATGTCCCATATCTTGGCGGGAATGGAGCCGCTGGAATCGCCCAGCTCCAAATTCATATATTCACTCTGGTTGCTGGCCACGCCGATTTCTCTCTGTTTGACCAGACAGAACGTAACCAGCCGTTCTCCCTCCGCATAATCGTTCAAAAATTTCATGCTGAATCGTTTCCCCTTGAATCTTTTTATCTTTATATTTTTTTATCTTCTTGCTCTTAAAAAACTATCTTATTTCTTCTTGCCGAACACAATCTCTTCAATTCTCTTCAATACCTTTTTGCCGATCAAATCATCTGCCGATTTAACCACACGGGTAATCACCTCAAGCAAGTCTTCCTTGCCGTTCCAATGCTCGCGGACGATTGACTGGTCTACGTCAACCAGAATTTTGCGCAGCGCATAAACGGCCAGCACAACGTCGTCAATCAATCCGAGCGGGCCGGTCAGCACTTCCGGGATAAAATCGACAGGGGCGATAAAATAGGCAATCGCTACACCGGCAATTGTCTTGGACGAAGCAGAAACGCGCTTGTCCGCGATCAGCCGGGCAAGCAGCACAAACAAATCAGGAGCCAGGAGGACATACTGCGCAATATGATCGCTGATTCCCTTCTCGCGGATATACCGCTCGATTTTGTCACGCAGCTTGTCGTAAAATCGCTGATGTGCTTCTGAAAGCTGAATCGGCACAAGCTGTTTTGGTTCTTCCTGCCATACGGCGGGCAAATTTTCTGCCTGCACTGTAACTTCCTTCTGTATCACTTCCTGCTGCGAAGATACCTGTTTCGTTGGATCTGACATGCTATTCCCTCCCGTTTTGATTTTTGGCCTACAAACCGGTGCTGTTTAAATCTTTTCTGGTTTTGCGAAAACAGGAGTACGACAGGATGGCAAGCAGAAGAACCACGAAGAAAATAGCCAGATTGCGCGAGATTAGATCAAACAGCTCATCCCATCTCTCTCCCAGCTGCCAGCCTAATGTAACGAACAAGGCGCTCCAAAACAAACCTCCCGTATAGGTAAACAGCATGAACGTCGGAAACGGAAGCTTGGTAATTCCGGCGAAATACGCGGTAAACTGCCGAACACCAGGGATAAAATACCCCAGCGGCAGCGCCCATTTGCCGACGCGGTTGAACCAATTTTCGGTTCGTTTATAGAGGGTATATCCCATTCCCAACCGCTTCCCGTACTTCTCAATGAACGGATATCCCAACAATCGTCCAATCCAGTAGGCTGCCGTCATCGCGCTGATGGAGCCAAAAAAGCAGGTAAGAAACGTCGGAACATAGAGAAGTTTACCGGTCGAAACCAGAAAGCCGGAGAAGACAAGCAGCGTCTCTTCAGGCAAAGGCATCCCGATGATTCCCCCAAAAAACAGAATGTACAGCGAAGCATATCCGTAATGCTCAATGTATCCGCCGAAAAGCTGCACGAACTCCTGCAAACATCTTCACCACATTTCAAAGAGCTTTTTTCATCCCAACATCTATCCTCATTATGCCAAATCATAAAGGGAAAGCAAACCTGCTTCTACTTTCAAGTTTTCTTTGACAATGGAAATAAATAAGTGTAAATTACACATAGGTAGTATTATACAGTAGCATGGAAATACGTGAAATGCAGAAGGAGGGTTTCCATTGGATCAAGATATGGTGAAACCCATACGGAGCTGGTTGACACCTTACTTACTTCTCCTGTTACGTTCTTGGGAGACTCACGGATACGACTTGATTCAAAAGCTTAGTTTGTTTGGATTTCCCACCGTTGATCAGGGAACCGTTTACCGGACTTTGCGTCAGCTGGAAAAAGAGGGATTTATCACATCCGCTTGGGACGCTGCCGACGGCGGTCCTGCCCGCCGGCTATACTCGATTACGGAAGCAGGCGAACAATTTTTGAAGCAATGGGCGAACGCGCTCGGAGAATATAACCGAATGCTGGAAAGCTTCTTCTCCCTTTACACCGGAAAGCCCTTGAAATCCCAATCTCCTCATGATCAAGACGAGGACGAACACTAACCTCGTCATTATCTCTTATCAATTTGGCCGTACAAGCCAATAGGAGGAATGGATATGGCAGAGCAGCATCAATTTTTTCCCTTGCAGCAAGCAATGTTCGATTTAATCGAGAAGCAATGGGCAGCAATCGCCAATTCCGCAGTCAAGACAGACGCATTTCCGGAATTCATGCAAGCATACTTGCAAGCGGCTGCTCACTGGCAAGAGACGTTAACCAAAACCGGCAGCCAATGGTTGAACGCCATGAATCTGCCGACGCGTGAAGAGTTGTCCCGCTCGATTGAGCAGGTGATCCACCTGGAAGAAAAAGTGGAACAACTTGAGGACAAGTTCGCTCAAATGGCTTCTCAGGATGCGCGAATCGTTTATTTGGAGCACGAGCTTTCGACGCTTCGCTCCGAATATGCGGCACTCTCATCCTCGTTTCATGCCTTGTCTGACAAGCTCGCCGCGTTGTGTGAAGTCAATGGTATCGTTGACGCAGCTAACAAAAATCAACCAGCCTCCACCACATCAAAAACAAGGAAATCGAGCCGTGCCAAATCCAATACCGCTTCACCGGATTCTGCAAATTAACCTGCTGCGAATATGGGCCAGCCAACTCAGCCTGGGCGGGGCTTCCCATTTCCCAGGCGCTTCAGACCCAACGGACGAATCCTCCCGCTCGCTCGCCAGCCGGATCGAACAAGCTGCGAGACTTTTGGAGCAAGCGGAATTGCCTGTGTTGGGTCCTACTCCCAAAGAGTTGATCTGGCGAAAAAATAAAAGCAGATTATACCGTTATACCAGCGGGAAAAGGCAGTTGGCCATCCCGCTTTTTGTCGTGTACGGATTAATCAACAAACCAACCATTCTGGATTTGACGGAACGGGAAAGTTTCATCGCGTATCTCATAAGCCAGGGATTTACGGTCTATCTGCTTGATTGGGGGTTTTTTGGCCCTGAGGATGCCGGGATTGGGCTATCGGAGCTGCTTCTCCATTATTTACCGAGGGCCATTCGGGCGATGCAGACGGCTGAAGAGAACCGCTCCTACCATCTGCTAGGATATTGTATGGGCGGAACGCTGGCTGCCGTCTGGACTGCCTGGTCAGCAGCGCAAGAAGCTCTCTCGCCAAAAAGCCTCAGTCTGCTGGCCGCTCCGGTTGATTTTCACCATACGGGGCTGATTGGCAAATGGCTGAAGGATGATCGGTTCAATCCGGCTTCGTGGATGTCCAAAATAGAGAACGTGCCAGGAGAATGGCTGAAGTGGGGAAGCATGTGGACCCGGCCGTACGAGAACTTCTTTTTGCCGCTGAAACGATTGATCCTGCGCGGTGAAGAGGAAGAGTACTTCCAAAGGTGGCTCGCTTTGGACGCGTGGCTTCATGATAACGTACCATTCCCGAAAGCCGCCTTTGTTGACTGGATACAATGTTTTTATCAAGAGAACCAATTGATCCAAAATCGTTTGAAGCTGGGAGCAGATACCGTGCGGCTTGACCGGATCACTTGTCCTTTGTTTGCCGTCATTGCCGAAAAAGACGATCTTGTTACTCCTAAGCAAATAGAACCGCTGCTGACAGCCGTAAAAAGCGATCAAGTCTGCTCATATCGGGCTGAGTGCGGACATGTCAGCATGGTGGTCGGCCCATACGCCCAAAAACAGGTGTGGCCTGCCGTTGTTAACTGGCTGCTTCACCATACACAAGATTCATAAGCGAGGAAAAACAGGGAAAAGATTGCTTCCTCATGGCTTGAAACTCCAGTTTCGGTTATAATGAATATACTCTATTGTTTTAACGTAAGGAGATAAGCCATCATGTGGAGAAATATTTACCGCAGAATGAAATATGAATACTACAAGCTGATACGCATGAAAGGCGCTCCCTCTATTATTGCTCGAGGCTTTTCCATCGGAATCTTTTTGGAATTTATCACGATTCCTACATTCGGCTTGGCCTTCTTCCTTTTGTATCCGATGAATCTGTTGTTTCGCTCCAGTTTCTCCGCTTCGCTCATCGGATTCGTCATTGGCAAAGTTCTTCTTCCAGCTTTCATGCTGATCAATTTTAATCTGGGCAATATCATTATCGGCAATCCGATACAGGAACACCTCGAGAATCGTATGGGCTGGTTTGCGTGGGTAAGGCAAAACTTGCTGGTCTATTTGACCGGAAGCGCTGTCATGGGTATGGTTGTCGCTGTCGGCAGTTATTTTCTGATTTATTTGGGACTCTATTGGTATCGAAAAAAAAAGGCGCGCCGTCCTCTGGTTGAAGAACGCGCGTAAGAAAACCCGCCCGACTTATGCTAACACTGCGTTGGGCGGGGCCCCTTTTACGCTGCGCGCCCCTTTCAGGGGTATAGAAGCTTTTCACAGAAGCTTCTCATCTGACGACTCTGATTCCTTCCTTCACTCTCTTCACTTTGCCATGCCTTCACAAGGAACACGCAATGAGACGAAGCCCTTTCCTTTTCATAGCCGTTGGATGAAAGTTTAACCACTTTCATAATTTAAAGCAGTTAAACTTTCTTTGTATAGCAAAAAAGACCGTACTCCTTGGTCCATGAAAGGAGTACGGTCTTTTTTGCTTAAGAGCTTCCCGCTTACTTATTAAAAACGCCTTTTTCCCGAAGATTATCCATAATCTCGCTGACTGTGTATTTTTGATCCAGCAAAGACATAATATAATCGACCTGATCCATTTCCAGACCGGTTGCCCATAAACTTTCACGCAGCAATACATCGTTGGAACGACGGAAATACGATTGCAGCGTACGCAATACGCGCCCCTCAAAGCTATTGCCTAGCATGAGTTCAGTCGTAGACATGCTCTTCCACCTCTTGCATCTTCAATTAGTCTGTTGACACATACATTCTATTATGACGGAAACCGCGCCCGGAATCAAGTGAACCTCAGCGTTTGCGCTCCATTAAAAATGGAGAGGATTCCCGTCCGCTTATCCTAAATTTCTGGCATCGGGCGGCGCTTGTGCTCAGAAATCCGGTGCAAGTATTCAATTCGTTCCAAAGCACGCGGCGAAGTTTCACCCGTGATCAACAGACGGTCTAGTTCTTCATAGGTAAAGCCCATTTCCTGTTCATCTGTTTGACCTTCCCACAGATCGGCAGAAGGCGCTTTGGTAATGATCGATTCCGGTATGCCCAGATGTTTGGCCACGATGCGTACTTCGTGCTTGGTCAAGCTGGCGACCGGATTAATATCAGCCAGACCGTCGCCGCCCTTCGTCATATATCCGACGTAGATTTCGCTTCGGTTGCAGGTGTCCACTACCAGGTATCCTTTCTGGTTGGCGATGGCATACAGTGACGTCATGCGCAGCCGTGCTTTTGTATTTCCTTTTGTCTTGTCGTCAAGCTCAAGAACCTTTTCGATCTCTTCGGTAATTGCGTCAAATGCGGAGCTTACGGAAATGGTAACGAGATTCAGGTTGATCGCTTCTGCCAGTTTTTTGGCGTCCTCCGCATGGACGTCGAGTGAGTATGCCGGCAGCCAAACTCCGATTACTCGGTCTCTGCCAAGCGCCCGTACACAAAGCGCTGCTGTCACCGCACTGTCGATACCGCCAGAAATGCCGACAACTGCTCCGCCCAGACCCTTGTCCAGAATCTGTTCGCGGATAAACGCTACCCGTTTCTCAATGTCTTGTTCAACATTTTCTTCGAAGTGCTTCAGATATTGTTCAAATTTCTCCATTGGAATTCCCTCCAATTAACCCATCAATGGTATCATCCTAACATGTAGCCTAGCAGTAAGCAATCTGCCCAAACGAAAAAGATGCCTCCATCTTGAGCATGGAGCCATCTTTTGCCGACTACCGTAAAACTTTTTGATTTGACACAACCAACATCTCTTCCAATTCTTCCACGTTCCGCTCCAATTCGCGAATGTCGTCCTCAATCAACTGTTTGAGGTGCTGCTTTTCGCGCAAAATTTTACGTGTCTGCTCCAAGCGTTGGTTCATGTCAAAAATTCCTAAATACACCGCCGTTCCCTCCCTATGTAGGATGCTACTTCCACCTTACAGGATATGCAGCGGGCGGCGAAATGTTGCCTTTTGGCATTCCAAATATTATTGGAACTTGGCCAGTTCGGTACGCAGACGGATCACTTCTTCCTGCAGCGCCCGCTTTTCGATCCGGTCAATATCACGATCCAGATCCGGGGATGTTTGTGCAGCGTAAAACCCGCCATACATCTCTTTATCAAAGGAGTAGGGAGTAAACAGCGGCTCTTTCGGCATGATTAAGGCCAGCAAGAAATACAAGAGAAGCGGCACTCCTGTAAAGACGATCAGCAAGACGACGGCCAGCCGAACCAGTGTAGAGTCGATTTCCAAGGCTTGGGCAATGCCCCCGCATACGCCAAACAATTTCTTGTCGGTTCGAGAACGGTATAAACGATTCATCTTAATTCCTTCCTTTCAATTTCCGGTAGGCTTGATACTTATATCCTAGCGAAAACGAACCATCCGCATAACTGGCTTGAGAGGGATTTGTCCTCCGTCTCAGGGCTGAGAACCTGACGGGATGCTGTGCAAGCTACTTGGGTTGGTACGTTGGACGCGGGCGGTCAAACGTCTCCCCGATCGTTCCGTAGGTGTGTCCGGCCAAGCGGCTGACGGGCGCATATTTGCCAATGTCAATTTTGCCTTCCCAATAAAGTTCGTCAGCTACATGCACATGAACGACTTCACCAATAATGAGATCGGACGAGGCCGGTTCACCCAGCGTCACAATCTGGTTCAGTCGGCACTCAAAATGAATCCGCGACTCTTGCAAACGCGGCGGTTTGACAGCCTGAGAAGAGATCGGGGTAAGCCCAATCTCCTCCACTTCGCTTACATCCGGGGGATAGTCGGCAGAGCTTTGGTTAACAGAGTCAACATTGGACATATCCACCATATTGACGACGAATTCACCCGTTTCCGAGATGTTGCGGGCTGTATCTTTCATCACCTGGCCTGCTTTACGCGAAACGGCAATCGAGATCATCATCGGGTCAATACAAGCCACGTTAAAATAACTGAACGGAGCGGCATTTACCACACCGCTTTGACTCATCGAGGTAACCCAGGCAATCGGACGGGGAACCACGCAGCCGATCAGCAGCTTATATTTGTCTTGACGCTGGATAGTATGAATGGCAATTTCCATTGAAATCGTTCCCCCTTCTACTTCTTGGCTGGCAGCCAGCTGTACATATAGTCTGCATCTTCAATCGCCAAAGCTTGCCGTGTCATCTTCAACGGCTGAAATGTATCCACCATGACTGCCAGCTCTTGTGTTTCTTTTTTGCCGATGCTTGCTTCAATTTTGCCGGGATGCGGACCATGCGGAATGCCCATCGGATGCAGCGTAATCGATCCTTCAAAAATGCCGTTTCGGCTCATGAAATTGCCGGCAACGTAATAGAGCACCTCGTCGCTCTCCACGTTGCTGTGGTAGTACGGCGCCGGAATCGCCTCCGGATGGTAGTCATAGAGTCGGGGGACAAAGGAACAGACGACAAAGTTTTGTCCGGCGAACGTTTGATGCACAGGAGGCGGTTGATGGATTCGGCCGGTAATCGGTTCGAAATCGTGGATGGAGAGCGCATAAGGATACAAATAGCCATCCCAGCCAACCACGTCAAACGGATGAAAGTCAAACTGATAGCTGTACAAAGCGTTGCCTTTTTTCACCCGCACCTCAAAATTCCCGCATTCGGTGTGCGTATCAAGACGATCAGGCAGCCGGATGTCCCGTTCGCAAAATGGCGAATGTTCCAATAATTGACCATGCTCGTTGCGGTACCGTTTCGGAGGGGCAATCTCGTTATCCGATTCGATGACGAGAAATCTGCTTTTCTCCGTGGAGGGAACGAGGCGATAAGTGGTCCCGATCGGTATGACCAGATAATCACCCGGTTGATAGAGAATGGTTCCAAAGATCGTTTGCAGTTCGCCTTCCCCTTCATGAACGAACACCAGCTCGTCTCCGTCCGCATTTCGATAGAAGTAGTTCATCGGCTCTGTCGGAATCGACACCCCCATCACCAAATCCTGATTGCCCAACAGATAACGGCGTCCGAGAATCGGGTCTCCTCCGGCAGGCAGATCAAAGGTAACAAAGTGGCGATGCTTCAGCACGTCTGATTCCACATATTGAAGGTCAAGGTCGGCAAACTTCTTTGCTTCCCTTACCTGTGTGGGCGGGTTGTGATGATAAAGAATCGATTGAATGCCGGAAAAGCCTTTGGTGCCCATCACCTGCTCGCGGTAAAGCTCGCCATTTGGTTTGTAAAACGTCGTATGGCGTTTTTTCGGAACATTCCCCATGCGATGATAAAACGGCATAACTCTTCCTCCCTATCTGTTGTTTGGGCCAATCGTATTGCGCAGAACACCCAGACGCTCAATTTCCAACTCCACAACATCGCCCGGCTGAAGCCAGCCATATTCGTTGGCCCCCAATTCCAGAATGCAGCCGGTTCCCACTGTGCCCGAGCCGATGACATCTCCGGGATAAAGCGGGCAATCAGCCGAGGCACGGGCGATCATCTCGGCAAAGGTGAACGTAATCTCGCGAAAATTGCCACGCGAATACTCCTTGCCATTCACCCTGGCAACCATCGTCAAATCGTAACGGTCTCCCTCTTTGCTTGGCAAGCGGACATCTGCCAGTTCATCCGGGGTTACCAGATACGGCCCGATGGAAGTGGCAAAATCTTTGCCTTTGGCCGGGCCCAGCCCTACCTTCACTTCTTCCCGTTGAATGTCGCGGGCGCTCCAGTCATTCAGAATACAGAAGCCGGCAATGCAGGAATCCGCCTCCTCCACGGGGATATCCACTCCGCCTTTGCCGATGATGCAGGCCAGCTCCAGTTCATAATCGAGCTCTTCGCTTCTTTTTGGTTTGGGCACTACCTCATCCGTTCCCAGCATCACCGCCGGATTAGAGAAATAAAACACGGGAAACTGATACCACTCCGGAACCATTGATAAGCCCCGTCGCTCCCGGCATGTTCTCACATGCGATTCAAACGCGTAAAAATCCCGGAAGCTGGCCGGACGGGGAAGCGGCGGGCCCAGCTTGATTTGATCCGGCGGAATCAGACGTTCCTTTTCAACAGACAAACCAGCCAGCATTTGCCGCCAATGATCCCAGTGATGAAGCAGCTGCTGCATCTGGCTCGGCCCCTGGATACTGGAATTGCCAATGTCAATAATGCCTTGCTCGCAGAATAAACCGGTACGCCATTCTGTTTGGCTGGCATGTTGCAGTTGATAGCTCACCAATTTCATCCTTCCGTAGCACCTCCCTGGACTTTGCCCACCCGGCCATATACCTGACGCTGTGCCGAGCGGGGGCCCTTTTCCCTATGAAACATATAAAAAACCCAGCCTCGCCAAAGTCTGTTGGGCCGAATTGGGCACACGTCACCTGTCTGCACATTTCGGTTAATCCATGGACTTTAGCGATAACTGGGTTTTGCCTACTACGTTTGAGAGCAGATCTTCTGAGGGATCTTCTCCCCATAGACAACCAGTAACACTTCATCTTGAGCTATGATGTTTGGTTGTTTCCATATATCGGTCAACGGCGGCGTGAATCGCTTGTAAAATGGCCCCCTGGGTAGGAGTGAGGAACCGCGTGCGAATCTCCGCTGCAGTTCGTTCCATTCTTCAGGCAATTTGCGGCCGATCACCAGCCCCTGTAAAAATTCTTCCGTCAGCCCCATCAAAAACGTAAAAGAGGCATCCGCAATGACAGCCGTTTCCTGATCAATGACTAACGAACAGGCAAACACCTTCTGCATATCGGACATCGGGGTTCCCTTGGGTAACTGCGCAAAGCCGGTAGCCAGCACAAATCGGGAAGATGTGTAACGCGGGGTGGGATTGCTCATATGATTAGCCTCCTACATGTAATCATACCGCAAACGTTTTCATATTGCCAGCATGGAATATGCCTACCCGGTTTTACAGCACTTTCAGGCCGATTTGTTCAACCAGCGACGCCATATCATCCGGTAGCGGCTCGGTGAAGATGGAATGCTGTTTCGTGCGGGGATGAACAAATTGCAACCGGGCGGCGTGCAGCGCTTGTCTGCCAATCCGTTCGCGCGAGCCTCCGTACAAATCATCTCCCAAAAGCGGATGGCCAAGATAGCTCATATGGACTCGAATCTGATGGGTTCGGCCAGTTTCAAGCTCCAGCTGAATCAAGGTAACATTCTTTCCTCTAGCCAACACTTCGTAGCGGGTACAGGCATGCTGTCCATCTTCCCGCACGGTTCGTTCGATGATCGAATCGTCAGCCAGACCGATGGGGGCATCCACGATTCCTTCTTCGGCTTGAACAATCCCGTGCACAATTGCCTGATACGTCCGCTTCATCGTCCGATCTTTTTGCATCCTTGCACACTGTTCATGCGCCCACTGGTTTTTGGCGACTAAAAGCAAACCCGATGTATCCTTGTCCAATCGGTTGACGGGTCTGAACCTGCGGCTTTCTCCCCGGTCAAGCCAGTAGGCAACCACTCCGTTGGCCAGCGTATGGCTCGGGTGTGTGCGGGTCGGATGGACAACCAGACCAGCCGGCTTGGAGATACATAAGAGATCATCGTCCTCGTACCGGATAGCAAGCGGCATTGGCTGGGGTTCGATACTTTCAGCCGCCTCCTCAGGAAGTCTGACTGTGATGACATCACCGGCAACCACCCGCTCTGTCACATAGACAAGCAGCCCGTTTCGGCGAATCTCCCCTGCGTATTTGGCCTGGATGAGCAGCCGTCTCGATACCCCATACCCTTTTTGCAAAACATCCCGAACGGTCATGCCGTTTTCCGATTCTCTCACAGTTATGTGCAACAGCTCTTCTTTCATGCCGCTTCTCCTTTATCCCATGCTTCCCACAGTATAGCGGCTGGCTGCCCCATCAGCAAGGGATGCAAGCTGTTCAAACGTAAGCTTAAGCTGTTCAAATGGTACTCCAAAACAGTTCCCGGATGCACTCCGACAGCATATCCTTCAGAGTCACAAACGCGTAATCCACATCCAAACGCTCCGTCCACTGATGGGCGTCTCTGCCTACCGGACCGAGGTTTAGGACAGGCACGTCAAACTCTTCAAGCTCGGCGAGTGGAACCCGGTATCCTTTGTTCCACAATGGCATGTTGGCGACAAGCGGACGCAGGGATTCTGCCGGATACTGCAATCCCACATAGCTAAGATCGGAGATGCCGGCGAAGTAGTTTTGCTGTTGAAAGTGAACATGATGTTTTTCCAGCGCATATTGCTTTACGCTATTCACCACGTCTCGAATCAGCGGATGGTTGCGCGAACTGACAGCGGGATAATACGGCGGGGCGAAGAAGAGCACGATCATCGGAGACAATTCCTTGCAAAGAATCGCCAACTCGTCGACCAGCTCGATCGTCACATCACGGTCATCCTTTGCTCCGCTGTTCGCCAATACATTCGCCTGGATGCTGTTCACTTGCTCTTCGCCGTAGGTTTTTAGCGCATATGCCATCAACTCTTCATAGGTAAGCACATTGATCTTAAGTTGGCGTGGAGTAAAAGGGGCAAAATCGGCAAATTTGCGAACTTGATGGGCATACGTCTCTTTCATGCGCTCCGCCGCGTTTTTCGCCGCTTGGATGAGCGGCTGGACTACGTCATCCATTTTCTTTTCCAGCATAAACAGATTAAACAGGGTAACGGCGCGGTGAGGGATTTGCACCGAGTATTCTTTCTTTACATTTTTTTGGATGAGATTGGTTGGCGGAGGCGTAGCTTCTCCCTCGACCACTTCGCAAAAAGAAGTATTCAGCTCCAGTTCACATGTCACTTGGGAAGCCATATAATTTGCGTTCAGGCCGGCAAACGGTTCCCCTACATGCGTTTCCTTGCCATAACAGTAAAAACCGGGAAGCACCTTTCCAATACTGCCGGTATAAATGTACTTGTTCGTATCCCCGGGATAGCGGGTAAACATCGGCTCGGAGTTTAGCACCGTTATATACTTCAAATCGTACTCTCTGGCGATGTCCAGGAGAACAGGGACTGCCGCCCGCATCCCCACCGAATTCACTTCTTCATCCGGTACGGTCAATAGAAGGATATTCCCGTCAAATTCACCCTCGCTCGCCAGCTCAACCATCGCCATGTGGAGGGCAAGCCCGCATTTCATGTCCATCGTGCCTCTGCCAAACAACCAGTCTCCATTTTCCAAGTCCCGCTGTACATCCGGGTGCATATTCGCCTTGTTGGCTTTAAACAGAGAAGTTAATTTCTTGGGATCGAAAGCAGCCTCTTTCCACGCACCGTAATCCTCTACCTCGACGACGTCAAAATGGCTGATCAGGATGATCGTTTCTTTGACACCTTCTTTTTTCACAAGCGCCGTTACAAAATAACGCCCGTCACCTGTGGGATTGGCTCGAGCATGTTCCGGGTGTTGCTGAAAATAGGGAAGTGTGCCCAGTTGTTTTACGAGAAACGCGGGTAAGTCAATTTCCGCCTGGGAACCTGTTACACTGGGAATCCGAACAAGATCACACAGCAGATCTGCCATTTGTTCTTTTGTCTGCCATTTGCTCATCGCCAAACCTCCATTATTTTTCCGTATCACGGAAAACATTTCCGAAAATACACGAAAAAATTTAGACCATACCGCCAATTTTTAACGAAATCTCTTTTGCCCCTTCTTTCACTTTATCAATCAGAAACGCCAAACGGTCGTCGGTGATCGAATAGCTGAGCACGCCGATGCTTAAGGCTCCCGTCACTTTCTGATTGAACCCGATAATGGGTGCTGCAATCGATGCAGTACCTTCCGTTTTCTCTCCGTAGCTGACAGCATAGCCGTTTCTTTTGATCTCCGGCAACCGCTCCAACAACGCCTGTCTCGTTTCCGGTGAAGAAAGCAATTGTTTCACAATCCGCTCCGCTTCCTTGGGTTCCAGATTGGCAAGCATCGTTTTGTTCGCCGCACCGATATGCAGCGGAATCCGTTCGCCCAAATTATCGATAATGCGTACCGACAGCGGGCTGTCAACCCGTTCGATAATAATCGCGTCAGTACCGTGGGGAATGCTTAAATAGATGCTCTCCTTCACTTCATGTGCCAGGCGCTCCATCACGCTTCTGGCGACAGCACGCGTATCCATGTTTTCCAACTGACGCAAGCCGATTTCCATCCACATGTAACCAACCTTGTACTGTTTGGTTTCCGGCACTTGCATCACCAGGCTGTGCTTCATCATCGAGCTGATCAGCCGATGCACCGTACTGAGAGGCAGCGAGGTTTTTTCCGCAATTTCCGAAATGGACCAGGTTTGCCTGCTGTCGTCAGAAACCAGGATCTGTATGATTTGCATCGCACGGTCTATGGATTGAACCATCACCTTCCCCCCTAATGTAGAAGACATGCGAAAAATCGTGTCAGGTTTCAATTTATCAGAACTTTCTTCGCAAATCAACGAGAATCAGGAAGAAAACCCCCGTCAACTAGTGACGAGGGTTTTCGCAACCTCATTCTCCGTGAAGGATATGGGTGATTTCATACAACGCGCCCAAATGGAACTCAAACTCTTCTATCGGCAAATCGGGAAACATCGTAAATTTCACTCCTCTTCCAGCTATTTTGGTAACAGTCTTGCCAGTTATCCCTATTCGTTATACCTCAAGCAAGTTACGAAAGCAGGAAAAAGAAAACCAGCATCCCGGAGAATGCTGGTTTAATTTTGGACAGAATGATCCTACTTCGCTGCTTTGGCTGCGGCAATCGCTGCTTCGTAATTTGGATGTTCGCCTACTGCCGGAACGTATTCGGCATAAACCACTGTATCGTTGGCATCCACTACGAATACGGCACGGGCAAGCAAACGCAATTCTTTGATTGCCACACCGTATGCGAGACCAAAGGAGAGGTCGCGGTGATCGGAGAGAGTTTGCACTTTGTCGATTCCGGCTGCCCCACACCAACGGGATTGCGCGAATGGAAGGTCGACGGAAATGGTGAGGATGGTTACGCCATCCAATTTCGCTGCCTCTTCGTTGAAACGGCGGGTTTGCTGATCGCATACTCCGGTGTCAAGGGATGGCACCACAGAGATGATGCGCACAGTTCCTTTGGAATCATCCAGAGTGACTGGTGTCAGGTTGTTGGCCAACACCGTAAAGTTAGGAGCTTTGTCTCCTACTTTCACTTCATTGCCCAAAAGCGTAACAGGATTGCCTTTAAAAGTAACAACACCTTGACGTTCCACTGTTGTCGTCATGGTATAACCCTCCTTGTTTTTTGGTAAATGTATGTATCCTTTCTCATCTTACCTCAACTTTTAATATTTTTCACTACAAAAATACTAATAATAATGACCGAGCCGTTTGGCAACGGCAGAACCATTCCTGTCATGTAAGCGAAACTTCTTTCCGATAGGAAGCATCCGTCTTCACGATCCGCTTCACCTCATGCTCGAATTCCCAATCCGATTTGGCGTTCAGTTCATGGCATCTCATCAAGGCATGATAAAGAGCATAGACGAAGCTTACTTTTTTCAATTCATAGCGAGTAGCAAGCGTCTTGGGGGCCATTGTGTTGACGATTTCTATCTGATAGGTGTACTTCTCAAATTTCGTTGACGTTGGCAAACAATAACCCATCCGCTTCAATATACTGCCGTAATCAAAAATTCCTTCATCATCAAAATCAATCACTTCATCCGACGAAGCCAACCTCTCCAAAAGCATAGTCAAATTCAGCAACTCCACATGCGCAGGTTTGGGCAGCGCCAGAACGGACCCGTCAAAATTCACAAAGTAAATCTTGTCGCGATAGGCAAAGATAAGCTCATCCTCAGATACGTCATCGCAAAACAGCCAGTGCTTGGCAGGGATTAGCAGACGCCAGACAGTCGCCGCTTCGGTATTGTCAAACTCCATCTTTATACCCCTCCGTTCTCTCTACATTTTTGGCAAAGAGAACGAAGCGTATTCACGCAAACAGCTTCTCAAAAATCAGCACAAACTCTTTAATTACATAGCCGAACGGCCACAGCAAGAGCTGTCCGATCAGGGTGCCCAACAGCCGACCAACCCCCAGCTGAAATACGGCTGCCTTCAATTCCCGCATCGGCTGCTTCTCCAGAACTACATCATCCAGCAGTTTTGCACTTACCGGATCAACGAAAATGACCAGCAGCACCGTCCCGATTCCGTTGACCAGCGTAGCCATCTGGTTGGCTGTCAGGCGATGGTCAGGAATGAGTGTGCCTGCATACAGCGAGGAGAGACTGGCGATGGAATAAAAAGAAAAGATAGCGGCATTCAGCACCAGAAACGTCAACGGCAATTCCGCTTTCTTAATCTCCCGCCAGTTACTGCGGAAAGAGGGCAGCCAGATTTGGGAAGGAAGCTTGCCCAACGTGCGAAACAATCCCTCGTTGATCACAATGCGCGGTACACTTCCATGCTTGTCCAGCTTCAATGTCCCGATTGCCAAAATCCTTGCCACGGAAGGAGTAAGCAAAATGCCGATGACAATGCCTGCGCTCATTGAGAGAAGAATCACGCGAAAATCGAGCAGCATGGCATCAATGTTTTGGCTGCGCAGAAGCGGATCGTGGATGGAAGCATTATCCGTTATCAGATGGTCCACAATGGATGCGATCAGCAGGGCTTGTACCATAACGGCAAACCGAGAAATGACCACGAGGATGTTAAACAAGGATGTGGATGCCCCTACCCGTCTGGTTCTCGCTCCGGATAAGCGGGCAGCGTATGAGACAGTTTCAATGCAGCTTATCAAACTGGTGACAAGCATAATCAAGATGAGTTTCATGCATAATCTCCCTTCGAAACTTACCGTTCCATTATACCAGCATTTCTTGCCCGATTCTCCCCTGGTTCGGCAAACTTCGAGTTTTCACTGTAACATGCCGATAACCTTATTATAAGTAATGCATAGTGATTTCTGGATTTACCAATAATATTGCACAAGTAAAAAAAGATTTACAGCACAAAAATTCGTGTCAATGTTGCTAAAGTTTTGTATATTTATCCTATACAGAGGAGGTTGTTCTTCTGTGTTAAAGAGCGCCAAGGGGGAGAAACAGTGAAAAAGAGAAAAATCAGACGACTGTTGGTAGCCAACCGGGGTGAAATTGCGATTCGCATTTTCCGGGCGGCAACCGAGCTTGGAATCCGTACAGTAGCCATCTATTCCGAGCAAGACAACGTATCGATTCATCGGTTCAAAGCGGATGAATCCTATCTTGTCGGTGCCGGAAAAGGGCCGATTGAAGCGTATCTGGACATCGAAAGCATTATCGAAATCGCCAAGCGAAACGATATTGACGCGATTCACCCGGGATATGGCTTTTTAGCGGAAAACGGCGAATTTGCCCGCCGCTGCCAGGAAGAAGGCATTGTTTTCATTGGGCCGTCTCCTGAGCTGATTGACAAGTTTGGTGACAAAGTAGAAGCACGCAACCTGGCGATCGAAGCGGGTATTCCGGTCATTCCGGGTACTCCTGAGCCTATCGATACCTTGCAAGAAGCAATGCTGTTTGCCAAAGAACACGGTTATCCAATCATCATCAAAGGTGTTTCCGGCGGCGGCGGCCGCGGCATGCGTATCGTTCGTAGCCAAGAAGAGCTGCAGGATGCGCTGGATCGTGCCCGTTCTGAAGCCCGCTCCTCTTTTGGAAATGCCAAAGTATATTTGGAACGCTACCTGGAACAGCCCAAGCATATTGAAGTGCAGATCCTTGGTGACGAACACGGAAATGTGGTTCACCTTTATGAACGGGATTGCTCCATTCAGCGGCGCCATCAAAAAGTGGTCGAGGTAGCACCAAGCCTGGCCCTTGAGCCTGAACTGAGAGAAGAAATTTGTCAGGCAGCGCTTCGCCTGATGCAGAAGGTTGGGTACTCCAATGCAGGTACAGTGGAATTTTTGCTGACACAAGACAAAAAATTCTACTTTATTGAAGTAAACCCGCGCATTCAGGTGGAACATACCATTACAGAGCTGATCACGGGCATCGACATTGTTCAAACACAAATCCGCATTGCGGAAGGGCATGCTTTGTCAGACCCTGAGATCGGCATCCATTCCCAGGAAGACATTAAGACCAGCGGCTACGCGATTCAATGCCGCGTCACCACAGAATCTCCGGAAAACAACTTCGCACCGGACACAGGGCGGATTCTCGCTTGGCGTTCAGGCGGCGGATTCGGCGTTCGTCTCGATGGCGGCAACGGTTATCCGGGTGCAATTATCACCCCATACTACGATTCTCTCCTCGTGAAGATTTCAACCTTTGCCGTCAGCTTCGAGCAAGCCGCGCGCAAAATGCTTCGCACCTTACGCGAGTTCCGGATTCGCGGGGTGAAAACCAATCTGCAATTCTTGGAGAATGTCGTAACCCATCCTGACTTCTTGAGCGGTCAATACGACACCTCCTTTATTGATACCAAACCGGAGCTGTTTGTGTTCCCCGGCCGACAAGACCGCGGTACCAAACTGCTTAATTATATCGGCAACACCATCGTAAACGGATACCCCGGCCTGCCGAAATGCGAGAAAAAACCTCACTTCGAGTATCCGCGTATTCCGAAAACGCCTGTTTCCATGCCTTATCCGGAAGGAACCAAGCAAATTCTGGAACGCGAGGGCGCTGACGGACTGGTCAAGTGGATTTCGTCCCAACAGAAAGTGCTCATAACAGACACCACTTTCCGTGACGCCCATCAATCGTTATTTGCCACCCGTGTCCGGACCTATGATCTGGCAGCCATTGCCGAAGCGACCGGAAAACTGGCATCCGATTTATTCTCCCTTGAGATGTGGGGAGGCGCAACATTTGATACCAGCATGCGCTTCTTGAAAGAATCTCCGTGGGAACGCCTGCAAATCTTGCGTCAAAAAATCCCGAATATCCTGTTCCAGATGCTTCTTCGCGGGGCCAATGCAGTCGGTTACACCAACTATCCAGACAACGCCATTCAGGCTTTTGTCAAAGCGTCAGCCGAGCAGGGGATTGACGTGTTCCGGATTTTCGACAGTTTGAACTGGCTGCCTGGCATGCAGGTTGCCATTGACGCTGTACGCGAAACCGGGAAAATCGCCGAAGCGGCTATTTGCTATACCGGTGATATTTTAGACCCGAACAAGACCAAATACACCCTCTCGTACTACGTCAATCTGGCCAAGGAACTGGAAAAAGCAGGAGCCCACATTCTGGCGATCAAAGACATGGCCGGTTTGTTGAAGCCTTATGCAGCTTATGAATTGATCCGCGCCTTGAAACAGGAGATCGGCATTCCGATTCACCTGCATACCCATGATACGTCCGGAAACGGCGGCGCGATGCTGCTGAAAGCGGTGGAAGCCGGTGTGGACATTGTCGATGCCTGCGTAAGCTCCTTATCAGGCTTAACTTCCCAGCCGAGTCTGAATGCGCTGGTTGCCGCATTGGAACGAAGCGAACGCGAGACCGGCTTAAATCTTGATTCATTCAACAAGCTGTCTGATTACTGGGCAGATATTCGTCCGCTCTATCAGGGCTTTGAGAGTGATATGAAAGCAAGCAACACCGAAGTTTACGTCCACGAGATGCCGGGCGGCCAATACTCCAATCTGGAGCAGCAGGCCAAAGCCGTCGGGCTGGAAGGCCGTTGGGACGAAGTGAAGGCGATGTACTCCACGGTGAACCAGATGTTTGGAGACATCGTGAAGGTTACCCCATCTTCCAAAGTGGTTGGGGATATGGCCCTCTTCATGGTGCAAAACAACTTGACCGAAGAAACCATTTATGAAAAGGGGCAGCGTATCGATTTTCCTGATTCGGTTATCCAATTCTTCCAAGGCTACCTGGGGCAACCGCCGGGTGGATTCCCGAAAAAGCTGCAGGAAGTGATCTTGAAGGGACGTGACTACTTCACGACCCGTCCAGGTGAGCTGCTTGCTCCGGTTGACTTCGACAAGGTAAAACAGGAACTGGAACAAAAAATTGGCCGGGAACCAAGCCAGTTGGATGTTCTCTCTTATATCATGTACCCGCAGGTCTTCCTGCAGTACGATCAGAGCATGAAGGAATACGGCGATCTCTCGGTGCTTGACACCTCCACCTTCTTCTACGGCTTGCGTCCGGGTGAAGAAACATCTGTCAGCATTGAGCGTGGCAAGACCCTGATTATCAAGCTGGTCGCTGTGGGTAACCTTCACCCTGACGGCAACCGCATCATTTACTTCGAATTAAACGGTCAGCCGCGCGAAATCATGATTCGTGATCAATCTGCACAGGTAACCGAACTCCTGCGTCCGAAAGCGGATCCGCAAAATCCGTACCAACTGGGCGCATCCATGCCGGGTAAAGTGCTGAAAGTGCTGGTTGAAGCAGGTGACAAGGTACGTAAGGGAGAGCATCTGCTGGTTAGCGAAGCGATGAAAATGGAAACCACGCTGCAGGCTCCAACCGATGCCAAAGTGAGGGCTATCCATGTGAAAGCCGGCGATACCATTGAAGCTGGCGATCTCTTGTTGGAACTGGAGTAAAATAAACGCAATCAGCGCCTCTGTCAAAGGACGGGGGCGCTCGTTCATTTTTGGAAGATATTGAGCATTTGACAAAATCCCATTATAATGATTGTGAATATACTTCCTTTTAAGGGGTGAACCGGGTGAATGCTGTCTCTCCTTATATACTAACGTCTCAGCGGTTCAATCAATATAATTTTCAGATGTATCAGGCGACTTTGCGTGTCCCGAAGTTCCCCATATCCAGTTATTCTTTCCTACCTCTCTATTTGAAGCAGCAAAAGTGGTCACTGGACACCTCAGCTACTCTTTCCCGTCTTTTGGATGAAGCAAATGCTCTGGACAAAAAAGCAAGCCAATTTGATTTGAAGCAAAAAAACAGCGTCATTAATTCCCGGATGGCTGACTCGAGCGATTCGCAAACAATCTCAGTCCAAGCCCAACCGAAAGCTGCCTTGAATACCTACAAAATTGAGGTTTCCAAGCTGGCGAAAGGCCAAAAAAATACAGGATTCCAACTGGCAAATGATTCAGCTTCCGCCGTCTCGTCCGGGAAAAATACTTTTCGCATCAACGTTGGCGGCGAAGAACATACCATCTCTTTTTATGCATATTCCAACGATACCCATAAAGAAACACTCTCTCGCATGGCTGGCGCGATTAACCAGAACGGAATCGGCTTGAGGGCACAGGTTGTTGAAGATCAAATTCAGCATACCAGCCGTTTGGAGCTGACAAGTGACGATACAGGGTTAAAAACTGCCTTTTCCATTTACGATATAGAAGGAAACAGCGTGCAAGCTACCGGGATCGGCAACGTCAGCCAAACCGCAGAAGATGCCAATTACACCGTAAATGGAAAAAGCTTCACTTCTTCCTCCAATACCGTCACTATTGGAACGGATAAGGATGTCGTCGTCACATTTCATCAACTGACGAATGAAGCCGTTACAGTTCAGGTGAGAGCAGATTCGAATAAAATAGTGGAAGAAGTCAAGTCGCTTGTCCGCCAGTATAATCAATTTGAATCTTACCTCAATCATGAAGCTGGTTCCCTGTCCAATGAATTACGCAAAAACTGGCGCAAGCTCACTCAGGAAGTGCAGCCAAAATGGAATGACTTAGGATTCCAAAGCCGTTCTGACGGCAGTTTATATCTGGATGAAGCGAAACTCCGCGAAAATCTGGACGAGCAGTTTGATCAGGTTCAATCCGCGCTTAGCGGACCTGGCGGCTTTGCCACCAAGGTAGCTCAAGAGACAGGACGGATTCAGGAAACGCCGCTGGTTCAGGCTTATCAAACAACAATCAACAACAATCCGTATCATAACTACCTGTTACCCAACATGTTCCTGAAGCAGGCTGCGGCAACCGGGTTAGCCTTTAATCAATTATTTTAGTGCCACAATTAGAAAACCCACCGGGCTATAAGCCGGCTAAGCGCAACGTCCTTGTTGCGTCGCCGGCACTAGCACGTCCTGTGCGGAGCTACGTTGCCCGGCGGGGCCCCCAACTTATAAATTCTTATCCTGACGATTTTTACCCACCCGGCTTAAGCTTTCGCTGCGAGATTGGAAAGAAGGTGGCATACCGATCACGGTCATGCCACTTTTCTTTTTTAGCTTCGTTTCATGATCGTTTCGATATCCTCATCATCCACATCGGCAATGATGGTTGTCTTATGCTCTGGTGCTTTGTTTTTGTTGTTTTTCATGACTCCTTGAAGTTTATCGACAAATTGCGGCACCGTGTCCAAAATGCGATCGTACAGATGAGTAGTATTTTCGAGCGGGATGGAACGGATTCCTTGTTTGCCTACGACAAGAAAAGCTACAGGGGTAATCGATACTCCCCCGCCGCTGCCGCCGCCAAACGGGTGGCTGGAGCCATTCAATTCGTGATGATGTTCTCGCTGGCCATTGTAATTGAACTCGCTTCCCCCTGCCGCAAAACCGAAACCAACTTTGGAAATCGGCAGGATGACGCTTCCGTCTGGTGTCTCCACCGGATCGCCAATAATTGTATTCACATCAACCATTTGCTTTAGGTTTTCCATTGTGGTTTTCATCAAGCCCTGGATGGGGTGGTCAGCCACGATTCATTCCTCCTTACCAGCAATAATGCTTGGTTTATTCGGCATTTGTAGCATACCCCAACTGAGATCGAAGCATGTACTATTGAAAATCAGGTAAGCAGGTTGGTTAACATCCCCTAATCAAAATTGAGGAATAATTAACAGATATTGAGTGGCTCGTTTGGAGACTTCACAAGCAGATTGCTTAGATTCTGTTGTCCTTACAATTTCTCTTAGATTCGTTTTAACATCGGCCATCAATTTTACCAGACAACATTAGCAGCCATTTTGGCCTTTCGTTTGTAGGGCTTCATTAGCTAAATATATTGGGAATATTATCACCTTAAACCTTGTTTTGGAAGCGGTAGTAATGAAGATACCGCCTTTGTTTGTTTAGATTTTACACCCTTTAGGGTTTAAAGAATCATAATTTTTGTTTAATGTCTTGTTGTTCCTGTAGGTATTGGTGTAATGCATTTTCAAGTTGAGTGTTTTTTTTCATTCCCATTATTTCATAAAACTTCATAAGACTTTGACCCTGAGTGCTCCTTAAATCGATGAGAATACGTGATCTTATCAGTTTTTGTACGTCTACAGTAGTGGTTAATTTTGAACGATTTTTCGTACTTCTGTAAACACCATGTAGCATTTTATTTACTGTTCGGTTGTTTGCTGGTGCCCCCTTAATAATGACAAATTCCTCATATGGATTACCATTAAAGGTGTTGTAATATTTTTCGATTATACTATACGAATCATCATCCATATTTATCCATTTATCAACAAATTTATCATGATCACGTCTAAGATTACGTATTTTTCTATTTTCAATATCCACATCGTCCCATTTTAGTTTGTAAATGTGGTCTTGCTCAAAAAGCATGTTGTAAGCAAGTGTCACTAATAAAGGCGTTAATAACTTTTCTTCGTTTTGTTTTTTACTAAACACTGTATCGTACTTGATATATTCAATGTCCGCTTCCGTTAAAAAATCAAGTTTTTCCTTCGGCGTCTTTTTGACACTTTGGATCGTTTCCTTAATACGAAGATAAGATTCGGAATCAATTTTATCTATATCAGGATCACGTAGAAACTCAAGAAAATTAGTAAGCGCTGCTCTTGCTGTTGAACCAGTTCGATTTTCCAAAAATTTTTTTATTAAATGTTTTGCAAAAAAACTCTTATAATCATCAATCGCGCTTTCTTCGATGTAATTTTCAATATAGTTATTAAGAGCACTTAAGTACTGCTCCTGTACCCTTGGAGTAAGACTCCTTTTTTTTGTCTGTAGAAACAATACAAAATCTTTCTTGATAAAATTTTTTAACAGTTGAATAGAGTTATGCTCCACTACTTAGCATCTTCCTTTCTAAATAAAATTAGTATTTTATTTGTTTTATGGTTAATATCAGACAGACCATAGCTAATATATCATAATATTTTGGGTATTGCAAGAAAATATTTACACTTCTAAAAAAGTAAAGACTGTCAGCAAACAGTTGACAGTCCAGAATTTACTTAAATTGCCAAATCAAGTGGAAGATCAGATATATCCTTTAACCTCTTCCCATCAATCATAATATTTAACATCTCTAAAGCATCTTCTGCGTTTGCCATTTCTACCGATTGTTTAAGTTCATCCAGAGCAAAATGGTAAACACAATCTATATCACCTGTTCCAAGCGCAATGGAGGCAAGACGACTTGGTAATGGTTCTGCCGTAACAACCACAATGTGCGGCAAATGTCCTTTGCGGTTTCGAATCAAGTTCAAAGCTTCCGATCGGCTGTTTTGGCTTCGGTCTGAACGAATCGTCCACTTCGATGAAATGCTGGCGTGAAGCAGCGGCTTGCCTCCATTGATTGCCCGAATAGCTGCACGACGGCTGACATTTAGGTCAACCATAGGCTCATCCCTGTTCAATTCAGCGTCCTGCAAAAGATTCTGAACAATAATGATATCGGGTGTAATTGTGTAGTCATTACCGAGAGCCGCTGCAAGCTCTGGATTGTTTTTGGACGCTTCGTCGAGTGCTGTTAGATGAGCATATTGTTCAAAACCAGCGATGGCCATTCGATTTCGATTGCCAATCTTCTTGATTTCCCAATGACCAGGACGAATGTGGTTCAACCCTAAAAAAGTATCACGAATAAACTCAGCATTGATGGCCTCAAACTCACTCCCGCTTGTTTGACCCGCTAATCTCTCCCCTGCCTCTGATTCTAAGAGTTCGGCAATGCCTTTCGCGATTCTGACTGAGAGTTTGCTGTCTTTATCTGCATTACTCGGAACTCCTTGGCTATTAACTGTAAGTACCGACTGCAATAGGGAGGCATGATATTTCTTTCGTGCTTTAGCAATAAGTGCATTTGTCATAGCCCATGTATCCTTTTCAAATTTGATGTGACACCAGCTTCTAAGCACTTTCTAATTTCGAGTCCAACTGCTTGAGCAACTGGCGGAGGAAACGCATTGCCAATTTGACGATAAGCAGGCGTTTTTTTGCCAAAAAATTCCCAAGAATCAGGAAAACCTTGAAGTCTTGCAACCATTCTTGTCGTTAGACGGGGCAAACCAATGAAGTTAGGCTCAGGTGCACTATCAGCAATGCCCATCCCATCAACACCCAGAGCTGCCCATGCTCGTTTGGCACGTGTTGGTCCCAGATCAGGCCCCCCATGCTTCTTTGAACCACCAACAATGGTTGGAGCAATATCATTTGCCCATTCTTTCCAGCGACTAGCCAAAAACCACCCATTCTCAGCCATAAGGTCATAAAGAGTTTCGCCCACTGTAGGCGGTCGATGCCACAAGGGCTTTGGCCAGCTAAAGTTATGGGCAAGGTCTTTTCTTATTGCTACAAAGACAACACGTGGTCGGAGTTGAGGGACGCCAAAGTCAGATGCGTTTAAAAGTTTCCACTCCGCTTTGTAACCCATTTTTCGCAGATCATCAACAATCTTTTCTCGATATTCATCGAATACCGCATCCAATAACCCACGAACATTCTCAAGCATCACTGCCCTAGGTTGAATTTCCTCAACCAAACGGATAGCTTCAGGAAACAAATCACGTTCATCTTCCTGACCAAGCTGTTTACCAGCCTTTGAAAAAGGCGGGCAAGGAACACCACCAGCGAGTAAATCAACACCTTTAAAGTGCCTTCCAGATACATTTCGTAAATCATCTTCTATAACGTTCCAGTGAGGACGATTTAAACGTAGAGTTGCGCAAGCTGGAGATTCTATTTCGACAAGAGCTGCATGTTCAAATCCTGCTAATTCCAGACCAAGAGCTTGTCCACCCGCTCCTGCACATATTTCAAGTGAAATCATATGGTTTTCTCTCCTAACTGTCTTGCTTAAGACTTAAGTATAGATGAAGTTAAACCAGTCTTCAAGATACTAAATACGAACTTATGTTCCTATTTGCATACTAGCACAAGACAAGCCAGAATTCAAAGTAATGAAAAGCGAAAAGACATGTATCACAATGTGAACATGCCCAAATAAACTGTTTGAATTTTAAACTTGAGGGATTTAGCACAGCTTTTTTGGCGTTATCGTTTACAGAGTCCACACCCGTCTGGTGTCTCCACCGGATCGCCAATAATTGTATTCACATCAACCATTTGCTTCAAGTTTCCCATGGTCGTTCTCATTAGGCTCTGGAAGGAGTGGTCCGCCATTTTTGCACCCGCCCTTTTCTTAGTTTCAGCAAAATCCGAATTCCGGCAAGGATTGCATGACCTACCCTGAACATGAGGATGCACCTGATTTTTGTGTGGATTACCGCCTCATTCCAAACAGGCTGCACACTTATCCGCGGATATGTTTGCAGCATGACACTCCGCGACAGGGTAGCGATGATAAGGCTTTTTATGCTCCACACCACCCCTGTCAACGTGCCGGTAGCGGCAGCGTCTCCAATGCCAAGTGAAGTGTGCCAGACAACTTCCTTGCATTGAATTTGTTTCATAAATCTGCGGACAGTCGGGAGAAAATCGTGAATGTGTTCCACCATATTCCGATAGTCGCGGATCCATTTGTCTATTTTTTCTTTCGTAATGGCGGTTTCCTCCGTGGTACCCTGTGTCTGTACGCTGCTTTCCACCTCCTTGGTTATTTTCAAGCGGTTAGACAGCAGCTTCATAACCGGGATTTCATATTTATACCGAATCAAGCGAAACCAGGCAGTCATTTCAACGGTTAAATGGTCTTTTTCATGGACCCGCTCATAGAACATAACGATGCGGACCGGTGTGAACACAACGAGTACAACTAGAACGATGATCAGTGCCAAGATCAGGTAGCCAATCAAAAAAATCCCCGCCTTTCTCCTCTAGTATGAGTAAAAAAAGCGGGAAATATGTTCCGATTGTAGTAGGTTAATCCAACACATTCACCTTGTGGTTAATGGGACCTCTACAGCCAGAAACATCAAAAGGATCCCGTACAGGGGACCCTTTTTTTACAGCCAACTATTTTTTTGTCTCGCCACTTAATTAAGCGCGGCCAGCCAATTGCTGTTCAGCGAAAGATACGAGACGCTTGGTAATTTCTCCTCCGACACTACCGTTTTGACGAGAGGTAGTATCAGGGCCCAATTGTACGCCGAATTCTTGAGCGATCTCATACTTCAACTGATCAAGAGCTTGGTTAGCTTGAGGAACTAACAAGTTGTTGCTGCTACGGTTATTGTTTGCCATAACTAACGCACTCTCCTTTTGTTAGGATTTCTGCTACCAACAATTTTGGTTGTTAGTAGCATTCAACCTGTTAAAAGAAGCATTGTTCTTTTAACAATCTGAATACCACTACACTTGCCTGTCATCTGCTTGGTTTGTACCATTAATATTTGTGAAAGGGCAGTGGATCATTCATGGTAATTTTTGTTATATTCTTGATAAGATGAAGTCGGCAAAACGGAAGGCAGCATCAGGCTTACCATGCTTTCGAATCAGTTTGGCCGTATTTTGCCACTCTTCTTTTTTTAACTGCCACCGGTTAATGCAGCGGGCCATTTCATCCAGCGATTGAACTTCTTTTGCTGCTCCCACCTCTTGCAGAAACCGGCTGTTGCGTTGTTCTTGTCCAGGTAAAGGCTTGTAGATAAGCATCGGGGTACCCATCGCCATGGCTTCTGTGCAGGTTAAGCCTCCTGGTTTGCCAATCACTACATCGGATGCTCCCAAGTAAGCCCACATCGAGTCGACATATCCGAGAGCGTGGACAACATGCGGAGAAGGATCGGTGCAGACGGTTTGTCTTACCAGTTGACGCAAACGCTCATTTTTTCCGGTAACCACCAAAATTTGCAAGGGGCGTCCGCTTTGCAACAACCTCTGTAAAATGTCGGCCAACTGCCCATATCCGCCTTCCCCTCCTGTTAACAAGACGGTAAACATACCGGCTTTAAACCCAAGCTCCATTTTCCATTCGCTTTTTTCTTTCTCATAGCCCTTGGCGAAACCGGGTCGGACTGGGATACCATACGGAAACACTCTATCTGTTGATACTTGATGTTTCCTGCACATTTGGTCAGCCAGCTGTTCATGGGCCACCACATAAAAATCAACTTCCGGATGCACCCAGAAGCTGTTCACGTAAAAATCGGTTGGCACGCTCGCCAAAACAAACGGAACACGTACTGCCTTCTTTGCTTCCGCGAGCGCAGACAGGCAATAGGCATGTGTGGCTACTACCGTATCAGGCTGAAACTGATTGATAATGCGGGTCACCATTCGTTTAGCCAAGACTTTTCCCAACGGCCGCTTAAGGGCACGCCCCCACATGTTTTCTTTGCTGTACAGCTTTTCCCACACATGGGGAGCATACCGCAAGCTGGTTTGATATGTCTTCCTTGAGATCTTTTCAAGCAAGGGGCTGACAATGCCAAGCCCTCCGACCATTTGCACATCAACGAACGGCGAACGTTCCTCCAAAGCTTGTTTGAGCGCGATTGCCGCCATTTTGTGTCCGCTTCCCGCCCAATCTTCCGTACAAATCAAGATCCGTCGCTTCATTGTTTGGTTTCACCTGTCAACTGCGTCGTTAAATACCGGTTAAACAGTTCTTCTTTTGACATATAGACCCGTTTTAAGGGTAGATTTCGATCAAATGTCTCCAGTCGTTTAACCCCGTTTGGATGGATGATTCTTAGCATTAATCGCAAATACCAGCGTTTATAGCGAAAAAACAACGTCATCGGAACATCTGAAATAGAAAAGCCAAGCGGCTCCACACCTTTATACAGCATGGTAGTACCAACAATTCCTTTGATTTGTTCCGCTTGGGGATGAGTCGCCAGATATGCTGCCAACTGTGGAAGCGATTCAATAATATGCCGGCGAAGCATCAATATCATTCTGGTATCGTTTTTAATTCCTTTGCAGAGATTGGCGAACAGGTAATTATGAATATGAATTTTTAAAATGAGATCCCCTGATTGAATCACTTTTTGAGTGGATGTAACTAATGATTCGCCGCGATAACGCAGCAGAACCACGCGAAAAATATTTTTGCCTTTCTCAATATACTCAAGACGAGAACAGCTTTGGTAAATGGAATCCCATAAGCCCCAAATGGATAGAATTCCGGAATTCATTGCATCGAGTCCTTTCGTTTTTCCTTTATTATTACCAAATAAGAAAAAAGCAACACGAGCCAAGGGAGGTTATTCCCTGACACGTGCTGCTATGCATTGTTTGCCGCTTTTCCAATCAGAATGACTGCCAGTGCGGCCACCATCGGAATCATCATTTCAACCGCGGGGAGCTGGTAAGTAAACCGGCTAAGGTACGGGTCTTCCATGCACATTTCGGCTGCCGTATAAGCTAAGATCGCAGAGCCCAGATACATGATCACCGGCAAGCGGTTGATTAGCCGCGCAACCAATGCACTGCCCCACATCAACAGCGGAATGCTTAATCCCAGCCCGAACAGCACCAGCCAAATATTTCCGTGCGCTGCCCCACCAACCGCAAGCACGTTATCCAAACTCATAATAAAATCGGCCAGTATAATCGTTTTGATGGCTTGACTAAGATTTCTACCATAAGACACATCGCTTGTCTCATTCTCTTTATGCGTGTTAATTTTCAGGGCAATCCAGAATAAAAGTAATCCGCCTACAAGTTTAAGGAACGGGATATTGAGCATCCAAGTAGCCATGGCCGTCAGTCCCACCCGAAGCAATACGGCTCCGAGCGTCCCATAAAAGACAGCTTTGTTCTGCTCGCGTGGAGTCAATCCCCGGCAAGCCATGCCAATGACGACTGCATTATCACCGCTTAGAACCAAATCGATTATGATTATATTGAGAAATCCGAGCCAAAAGCTGCCGTCCATTTTCATCCTCCGCGCTATCGTTTCCCTTTTACATGTATTCACGGTTTGGACAAATATGACTGGCCTTCAAAACCCTCCATCAAGTTTCAAACCCTCTTCCAGATCCGGAAAAATCGAATCCTAAGAAATTCTGTCGGAATATGCCTAATTCTCTTCCATTATTTAGGCTGAAAGTTGCTTGAATTTTGACCTGATCTTACTTACGATTATTTTTGGGGGGAAATGCTGATGATTGACACAATTTTTGTAAATCTTGAAGAAATCACGAGTAAAATTCTCACCTTGTGCCCGACAATTACGGCCCAATGGATCAAAACCATTGATCAGAATCAAGCTCAGAATTTATCCATTCCTTTCGAATTCGTAGAGCGAAAAACACAAATCATCGCCGAATCGTTGGTACAAGATGTAACAAATGATCTATACACTCTTTCATTAGAGATGGGCAACTGGTATCGCTCCGTGCAGATGCCACTTTCTTCCATTTTACGGATACATCAATATTACCGGAATGTGTTTTGGGAGGTTGTCCGTCCGGTTCTGCCTTATTGGAGCTTATCCCATCAGGAAGTACCGTTCATTGAGCAGCGGATTGGAGAAATAATGGATGAGAGCTTATACTTGGCGATCTTTCATTTCGAACAGTTAGTAAACGAGGAGCTTTCCCAAAAAGAGCGGACGATCTCCTATCTCCACAAGGACAAGCTCACCATTTTGGGCAAACTGGCCGCGAGCATGGCTCACGAATTGCGCAATCCGCTATGTGCCATTGAAGGTTTTCTCAAACTGATCAACGAATCAATCCGCGGTCAAAAAGATTTGGAATCGTATATCCAGGTAATCATGCATGAGTTTGAAAACTTGCATCGCCAGATTACCGGTTTTTTGAGTTTTTCGAAAAAGCCGATTCTCGATGAGGTTTTTAAGAAAGTGGATCTTCATGAGCTTCTCAATGAATTGGAGATTCTCATCACTCCACGATTAATTGCCGAGAATATCACGTTTACGCGAAAAGTCGAACCCATCACCATATACTGTTACGAAGAAGGTATTAAGCAAGTACTTGTCAATTTATTTAATAACGCGATGGACGCCTTAAAAAACACCTCTGCGAAGGAGATGTGTATCTGGACCAGCTCATCTGAAGAAGGGATTCAGATTGTTGTGCAAAACAACGGCGAAGCCATACCCAAAGAAGTCGCTGATCAGCTGTTCCAACCTTTTTTCACCACAAAAGACGACGGGACAGGCATCGGCTTATCCATCTGCAAAAATATTATTGAAAAGCATCAAGGAAGTATCCGCTGCGAATCAGATCAAACCCTTACCCAATTTATCATTACGCTGCCGCAAAACCACGAATTGATTGATTGATTTCATGATTGGATGATTGAATAAATAAAAAAAATCCCCCTGCTTGTTTCTACAGGAGGTGAGGCAAGAGATCAATTACCTTGGGCAAGCGATCTTAGCCTTACTCTACACGAAAACATACGTTTCTACCACGTTTAGTTTTCTACAACTTTCGACATTCTTTCATGCTGTTACCAATAGCGTGGTTCAACTGATTTGTCCTGTGCCCCTTTGTTCCGTAAAGTCAGCCAATATCCCGTGAAGTTGACCAATGTCTCAGATTCAACCTAAATACGGCAGAGATTGCCTATGTTCTGTAGAGTTAAATTGATATCCGATTTTTCGATCGCTCGGCGATTGATTAAATCAGCCCACTTTTATTTCATGAGCCCACTAATCATATCGATTACGCCAGGTATTTGAGTAAGCTTGAAACCACCTGAACGCTGCCGCTCTTTATAAACGGAGTAGGTCTTAGCCGTTGGTGGTTGCTGAGGAGCTCGGTCATATCTGTCAGCACAGCCCACAAGTCCCAAAAAGCCAGCCAAAATAGCCAAGATGATTCCCGATTTCATCGTTCTCATGACAGTACCCTCCTTGTAAACCGGGGTCTTGCTTTTAGTTTTGGCAGGTTGCCAGGAATTATCGCTGAAAATAAATGGTAGGTTGTTACAGAGTCCATCTTTTGTGGAAGTTGCACCTAAAGATATAGCTCGACGAATTGGCTAAAGCCAAAAGTCCCGCTAATCCTTTTCATAGCCGTCGGATGAAAGCTTAATCACTTTATATTATGAAAGTGGTTAAGCTTTCTTTTTTAGTAAGAAAACCCACCGGGCTATAAGCCGGCTAAGCGCAACAGCCTTGTCGCGTCGCCGGCACTAGCACGTCCTGTGCGGCGCTACGTTGCGCCCGGCGGGGCCCCCAACTTATAAATTGTTAAAAAAGCAGACACATATCATGTGTCTGCTTCATTTGCTATATGGAGCGGGTGATGGGAATCGAACCCACGCGACCAGCTTGGAAGGCTGGAGTTCTACCATTGAACTACACCCGCATGAATGGTGCCGAGGACCGGACTTGAACCGGTACGGGAGAAACTCCCGACAGATTTTAAGTCTGTTGCGTCTGCCTATTCCGCCACCCCGGCTCATATAAAAAAATGGTCGGGAAGACAGGATTCGAACCTGCGACCCCTTGGT
>JBHGXW010000012.1:0-22614 GCA_041920465.1 Paenibacillaceae bacterium
AGAGTTAGCAAAATATATCGATTACTACAACAACAAACGAATCAAGGCAAAATTAAAAGGCTTGAGTCCAGTGCAATACCGAACTCAAACCTTACTTGCTGCTTAATAAAATGACTGTCTAACTTTTTGGGGTCACTTCAGGATAAAGGCGTCTTTTTCATGAATTTCTACTCCGGTCCCTGGCAATGGGCTTCCTGATGGCAGTGAAGCTCGTTATGCGTAAGCCTGGAATTCTCGATTTGGATGGTGGCGTGTGTAATATGGAACTCTTCTTTCAGCAGACGGAGAGCTTCATGCAGCACCGAATAGCTGGAAACGTCATCTTCCACATAAAGATGGCAGGTGAGTGAATGAAATCCGGAGGTAAGCGTCCAGATATGAAGATCGTGCGCGTTGATGACTCCCGGAATATTGGTAAGTTTCTGACTGACTGCGCCCGTATCAATAGAAGCGGGGACTCCTTCCATCAAAATGTGAATCGATTCCGAAGTAACCCGCCATGCGCTTAAAAGAATCATGACGCCCACGAAGATGCTGATAATCGGATCAGCGATGTACCAGCCGAACAGCCACATCAAAATGCCGGCTACAATTGCTCCGATCGAACCGAGCAAATCTCCCAGCACATGAAGGAAGGCGCTTCGCAAATTAAGGTTTTCTTTGTAATCACCTCGCATCAGGATCAAGGCTACTGCGATGTTGGAGAGTAATCCGGCAACGGCAATGCCTACCATAGTCAAACTGGCTACTTCGGGCGGAGAAATGAGCCGTTGATAGGCTTCCCAAAAAATAATGAGAGAGACCACGACAAGTGCTACTCCATTAAGCAGCGCAGCCAGAATTTCGTACCGGTAAAATCCAAAAGTTTTCGTAGGAGACGGTGTTTTTCCGGAAAAATAGGTCGCCAATAAACTTAACAACAAAGCGGAAGCGTCACTAAACATGTGTCCGGCGTCAGAGAGCAACGCCAAACTGTTGGAGAAGATTCCGCCTGCTGCTTCTACGACCATAAACAAACTGATAATCACAAAAGAAACAAGCAGCGCCGCTTTGTTGCTGCTGTGCCCATGGTGATGCCCATGATGGTGATGCCCATTATGGTGATGCCCATGATGGTGTTGTCCGTGATGATTATGCTCGTGATGATCATGGCCATGGTGGTGGTGATGGTGATGAAAACCCAACAATTGAACCTCCCGCTGATCAATCCAGTTTTTTCGATGGATACCATTATACGGAATTTTAGCAAGAGGCTCAATATATTCTCGCTGGGTTGGGCGGTTAGTAGCGATGTATTCCTACACCGGATTTTTTTCAGGGAGTTTATCATTATCATCAGAAAGTATATTCTTAAAGATATAGGAAAGGAGTGTCGGCTGTTGTCTTCCACGATTTTGATTGTCGATGATGAAGAGCAGATCCTGGAGATTTTATCATCCTATTTGAAAGCAGACGGTTTTCACGTACTTACCGCGATGAACGGAAAAAAAGCGATTGAACTTGCCCTCACCTATCCGATAGGCTTGATCGTGCTTGATTTGATGCTTCCTGACGTAAGCGGCGAAGAAGTTTGTCTGGCTGTGCGCAAACAGTCCCGCGTTCCCATTCTTATGTTGACGGCAAAAAGCGGTGAAGCGGAGCGAATTCACGGTTTGTCGATCGGGGCCGACGATTATCTGGTAAAGCCGTTCAGCCCGCGTGAACTGGTCGCGAGAGTAAGGGCTATCCTGCGCAGAACGGGCGGCTATAAAGAATTAAGCGATTACCTTCCGATAGGAGATGTACATATTGCGCTTCAAGAAGCCAAAGTAACAAAGCGAAACCAGCCGATTGACCTGACTCCCAGTGAGTACAGGCTGCTGATAACAATGGCCAAGCATCCGGGCCGAATCTGGAGCCGTGAAGATTTGATTGCCGAAGTATTGGGATTTGATTATACCGGCAATGATCGGACGATTGACACTCATATTAAAAATGTCAGACAAAAAATCGAGGATGACCCGAGACAGCCCGAATATATCAAAACAGTGTACGGCATGGGGTATCGTTTGGACATCCCGGAGAGCAAGCAGGGAACGTAGATGCAGCGAATTTGGATGAAGTTAGCGGTTATTTTGATGCTGGTCAGCGGCGGAGGAATTCTCCTCTCTACAATCTTATCTGTCAAAGAGATGAATTACCACTTTTCGATGTACGTGGAAGACATGAATTCGATGTATTCCCAAAGGATTATCGAGAAGCTGAAAGAAGCATACCGCAAAGACCAAGGTTTTGGTCCGCAAACAAACCAGATGCTGAAAGATGTAGCGGACGTGTTGGGGCTTAAGGTGAATCTTTATCATCCTGGACAGGTTCCTCCTGATCTCCCGGATTCTCCTTATCCGGTTGTCATTGATCATCAGCCGGTCGGGTTTATCAACATCGAGCGGGACGGTGACGTGAGCGATCATTCACTGGAAGATCACTTTCAAATTGCTCACACTTCCGCTCTGTTGTGGACGATGATCATTTTAACCATCCTTGTCTGTGGTGTCAGCATCCTGGTAGCCCGCCGATTGGTGAAGCCGATTATTGAGATGAGCAGGGCGGCACGGCTTGCCTCTGAAGGAAACCTGTCCGTTCAAGTAAGCAGATTAAAGTCAGAAGATGAGTTGAGCGACTTGGTCATCTCCTTTAATCAGCTGGTTGTTGCCCTTCAAGCCCAGGAGGAGCTGAGAAAACGGCTAACCTCTGACATTGCCCATGAACTGCGGACACCGCTCAATACCATTTTGGCGCAAGTAGAGGGGATGATCGACGGGATTTGGTCTGCCACTCCGGAGCATTTGGAGTCGACCAGAGTGGAAGTGCTGCGTTTATCCCGACTGGTAAACGATCTGGATCTAATCATGAAAGCGGAAACGGGAGAGCACAATCTGACTGTCAGCAAGTTTCGGGTGCACGAAGTGCTGCAGGAAGTGGCTGCCTCGATGTCGGCCACGTTTCAACGAGCTGAGGTGGCGCTGCAAATGCAGTGTGACCAAGAGATGTGGATGGAAGGGGACAGGCAGCGGCTCGCTCAAATTTTGGTCAATCTTTTATCCAATTCACTGAAGCACACTCCCTCACAAGGGCAGGTGCGGATCATGGCAAAGCCTGAAGGGAATCGGATCGTCCTTCAAGTCACAGATACGGGTTCTGGAATTGCCGCGCATGATCTGCCTTTTGTGTTTGAACGATTTTACCGTGGAGATCGTTCCAGACAGCGTGAAACGGGCGGTTCCGGTCTCGGCTTAACCATCGTCAAAGGGCTGGTTGAAGCCCATCATGGCACAATCGAAATAGAGAGTGAGCCGGGAAAAGGGACAACAGTAACCATAACTTTTCCTCAAACTTTCCACCAGGGTTGAGCATTCAGCGATTTTTGCACGGTTTCCCAATCTCCGTCAAAGCGAATGGCACGATCGTCAATATAGGCGGTTGCTTTTGGCTTCATGTTTGTGACGGGGATAGGCGGGAAGCCGTTTTTTTTCAGCCACAACATAATCAGCTCCGGTTCGCGAACCGTATGAATCACAAACTGGTACCGATTGGAATGTTGGGTAATGAACTCAAGCGCCCCGGCGATCGGCTTTCCCATATGATGCTTGCCGCGCCATCCGGTATATTCCGCCAATACCCCGTCAAAATCAAGTGAAATGGTTGGTTTTCTTGGCATAATGTTTCCTCCGCTCAGGTAAAAGATAACAGTCAAGTAAATGGCCGCTTGGCGAACACTATCTCAAGAGGAACAAGAGGATTTGAAGGAGGGTGCTTGATGCATACCACGTGGAAAGGCTCGATCAGTTTCGGATTGGTGCATATCCCGATCAAATTGTTTGTGGCTACGGAAGAGAAGGATATTCGCATGCGCCAAGTTCATCGGGAATGCCACAGCCCGATTGAATATCACAAGTATTGTCCGGTGTGCAAAAAAGAAATTGAAACGAGCGAAATCGTCAAGGCTTACGAACACGAACCAGGCAAATTCGTCATCCTGGAGCAATCAGAGCTGGACGAAATCGCCGTGGAAAAAAACAAAAATATCGAGATCATCGATTTTGTCAAACTGGAAGAAATTGATCCGGTCTACTTTAACAAGTCTTATTTCATCGGCCCCAGCGAAGCAGGGAATAAAGCATACTCACTGCTCAGGCAAGCCATGAAAGAAACAGGCAAAATCGGTGTCGCCAAAATTACGATTCGATCCAAACAGCATTTGGCGGTTATTCGGGTCTACAACAAAGGCTTGATCCTGGAAACCATTTTCTATCCGGATGAAGTGCGAAGTGTTGATCAAGTGCCTGGTGTCATCGAGAATCAAAGCGTTGAAGTAAACCAAAAGGAGATGGAGATTGCCAAACAACTGATCGAGCAGCTAACCATCCCTTTTGATCCGTCCAAATACACGGACGAATACCGCTCATCCCTGATGAAAGTGATTGAAGCGAAAATTATGGATGCGGAAGTAAAAGTGGCGAAGGAGGCCCCTCAAACCAACATCATCAACCTGATGGAAGCGCTTCAGGCAAGTATTGAAAGGAACAAAAAACCGGGCGATCTCAAGGTGAAAGCTCCAAATTCAGCAAAAGCTCCAAGTGCAGAAAAAGCCCCGAAGGCTGAAAAGGCATCAAAGGACGAAAAGGCTTCGGCCAAAAAGAAAAAGGAGAAAGCAAAAGGGAAGGTTACGGTATAAGCTCTTCCTCGATTCTGCATTCTTTCGGCGGAATGTCAACGAAGCTTTGGATGGATGGCTGGCGAAGGGAATGCCCTTTTCTCCATTCGGTATACATGATTTTTGCGGTAAGCATGGGTTTTACCCAAAAGGCGTCTTTCTGTCTTTCCGGCTGATTGACGAAGGGACTTTCCTTCGTCACCAGAGGGGCCAGTTTTTCGGTTAGCTGCCGCCATTCTTCTCTGGTCAGCTTACCGGCTCCGGCATGGCCGATATAGCGGAAATTTCCTTTTGCATCGTACATCCCCAAGAGCAAAGCGTTGACGGTTCCGCCGCTCAGCGTAAAGCCGCCGATGACTGCAATCAGGTCACGATAATTTTTCACCTTCAGCCATGCGTCGGTCTTTTTGCCGATAAGATACGGGGAGTCTATTCGTTTGGCGACGATTCCTTCCATTCCATGCTGCTTGATTACCTGAAACAAAGCGCTTGCATCCGCTTCAGAGGGTACCAACTGAATCTGGGCGGACGGTTTTATGATAGAGGTAAGCAATTGATTGCGTTCATGCCAGCTTCGCTGATGTATCCACTCGCCATTCCAGTAGATAATGTCAAAAATCATATAGCTAACCGGTATAACGGACTGTACCGATTTCACCTTTTCCATTCGGCGGATGCCGTCCCGCCTCATTACTTCATAAAACGAAGGTTTGCCGTCAGCGCCGAGCGCAATCACTTCACCGTCCAAGATGACCGATTCAGCTTGGCAGTACGTGTGAATATCCGTTAATTCCGGATAGTGAAGCGTTCGTTCATGCAGCTTGCGGTTATACAGCCGCACCGCTTGCCCATCGAAGTAGGTCAGAATTCGTACGCCGTCCCATTTGATCTGCGCTATCCATTCGCCGCCTTCCGGTACAGAATCGCTTCGCCTTGGTTCCATCGGATCAATCGGACTCATAGGATCAATTTGTTTCAATCTAAAAATCACCTCAATCGACTTTTCAAAAAATGCTTGAATTAGCAATACAACCCTCATTTCCCAAAAATCATGGATTGATCCCCCTTTTTTAACCCGGCTACAATGGTCGATAAAAAGGAGGGGAAGTTTTTGAGACAGTGGAAACTGTTAACAGTCCTGTTCGGTCTTTTACTCGTTTTTCTGCCCAACCATTCAGTTGATGCCGCTACGCTGCTCCATCAGGGAAGCAAGAGCGGAGATGTCTGGGATTTGCAGTACCGGTTGAATATTATAGGCTACTATCAAGGCCGTTTGGATGGTGTCTATGGGAAACAAACGACCAATGCGGTTCGCCGTTTTCAATATGATTACGGATTGAAGGTAGACGGAGTGGTTGGCCCTGCCACATGGGCTGCTCTGCACAAAGTCTCTGTCAACCAGCAAGAATTGTCCATGTTGGCGAGACTGGTTTACGGTGAGTCAAGAGGAGAGCCTTATGTCGGACAAGTAGGGGTTGCTGCCGTTGTTATGAATCGTCTGCAGTCACCATTATTTCCAACTTCGATCAGAAACATCATTTTTCAGCCGGGGGCCTTTACCGCGTTAGATGACGGTCAGTATTGGCTTACTCCGGATCAGACAGCTTACAAGGCGGCGTGGGAAGCAGTACGAGGTTTTGACCCGACGTATGGAGCACTGTACTACTTTAACCCCGATACTGCTACATCCGCTTGGATTTGGTCCCGTCCACAGACGGTCAAAATCGGAAAGCATATTTTTGCACGCTAAGGTTTATCTACCACATTTTCTTCAGCAATCGCTTGAATATCTCTATCCAAGTATCTTCTTTTGATTGTTGTTGAATATGTCCCACCAGCAAGAAGTATTCGTTGATCGCCTCATCCATCGCTTTGGCAATTTTGCCTTGCTCGCTCGGCGTGGTTAAACGCTGTCTATCAGAGGGATTACTCAAAAATCCCATCTCTACGATAATGGAAGGACAGATGGAGTGCCGCAGCAAATAATAGGTTTTTCCCGCCTTAGGTTCACGCTTGGTGTTGTATAAACGATCCAGCGAATGCTGAAGCAAATCAGCCACCAGAAAACTTTGATTATTTTGTTGGTAAAGCACAATCGGACCGTTTGCCTGGGAGCGGGAAGACCAATTGACATGCAGGCTGACCATGAGTTCGGGGGACAGTTCGGCAGCAAGCTGTTTCCTTTGGGCAAGGTCTCGAAAGTGGCGGGAACGGCTGTTTAACCAATCATTTTCGTCACTTAACGCATAGTCGCCTGTCCGGTTTAACACGACTTCATACCCGTCTGCCGTCAATTCTTGATAAAGAAACTTGGCAATCGCCATATTAATATCTTTTTCGTAAATGTCGCCATAAGAGGTACCGCCATCTATACCGCCATGTCCCACATCAATGATGATGTGAATGGGAGAGACGTGCAGGTTGGCTGCAAAGCTTTGCGTCGGGTTCATCCATCCTGCCAGCAGGAACAAGAAAACCATGACTTTTTGTTTCATCCTGAAATCAATCCTTACATATTTTTTAGGGCTTCGATCAGAAGTCTTTTCTTATTATAGGGGTTTTCGCTTGTATCCTTCCCAAATCCCTGGAACTCATGCAAGACGGACCTGATCGTTTTCCTGAGTGTATATGGAGAGAGAATGAGGCAAAATACAAAAGCCTATGCTTCATTTTTCAAAACGAAAGAAGGAACAATATGCGTCAAATCCACCGGAAACTGAAAAAATGGGCGATACTTTTTCCCTTGTTCGCAGCATTCTTGTGCTATCTGGATGACGTGACTGCACTTTCGGAAGCGCATACCCGTCAAACCAGAAAAGTGGCGATTGTAATCGACGACTTCGGCAACAACATGCTGGGAACGGAAGAAATGATGAATCTGCCTTTTCCCATTACGGTCGCCGTCATGCCTTTTTTGCCAACTACTCGACGGGATGCCGAATGGGCGCATCGGGTAGGGCATGAGGTATTTGTCC
The DNA here is from genome assembly GCA_041920465.1 of Paenibacillaceae bacterium. GTDB lineage: Bacteria > Bacillota > Bacilli > Brevibacillales > Brevibacillaceae > Brevibacillus_H. Next base: position 7,669 of record JBHGXW010000012.1, read on the forward strand.
ATTTGCCGATGGAACCCCTGCGAGGGAAACGTTCCTGGTTAGGGCCAGGGGCGATCACAGCAGATTTATCTGATGAAGAGATTAAGAGACGGGTGAACGCCGCCATCGATAACGTTCCACATGCAGTCGGCATTAATAATCATATGGGGTCAAAAGTTACGGCTGATGCCCGGGTGATGCGGGCAGTGCTGGAAGTATGCCGTGACAGGGGGATGATGTATTTGGACAGCCATACCAACTATCGCAGCGTGGTTGCCGCCGTTGCCAGAGAGTTGGGGGTGCCTTACGTAGAAAACAACCTGTTTCTCGATGATATCTCAAGCAAGCGGCACATCGCCAAGCAGATCAACGTCTTACGCAATTTTCTCAAGCAGCATGCCATCTGTATTGCGATTGGCCATGTCGGTCTGCCAGGAAAAAAAACCGCGTCTATCTTGAGAGAAACGAATGATTCGATAAAAAATGAAGCACAATTCGTCAAGGCAACCCAATTGATTTATCCCAATTATCAGTTGATCGAGGAATTCAGGCACTAGGAGGATGCAAATGGGCAGCGCAACGATAGAAAGGCTGGAAGTTAGCGTTGGGGAAACGTCCGTAAAAATTTCCAATCCGCATAAGCTGTTATGGCCGCAAAAGGGTGTCACCAAAATCAAATATCTGGAATATCTGACAGAGTTGGCGCCCTACATGCTGCCGCACCTTCAAAACCGGGTTCTGACCGTAATTCGTTACCCTGACGGAGTAGAAGGAGAAAAATTTTATCAAAAACATTGTCCTGCCTACGCCCCGGATTATATTCGAACTCATCGGATGGAGGATATTGACTATATTGTTTGCAACGATCTCGCTTCGCTTATTTGGCTGGGGAACCAGGCGGCGATCGAATATCATGTGCCGTTTGCCGTCATCCATTCCCCGATGCCTAAGGAGATCGTATTCGATCTTGATCCGCCTTCCCAGCAGGAATTTCGCCTGGCCATTCAAGCTGCTCTGATGATGAAAGAAATTTTTGATCGGCTGCAGTTGATTTCTTTTGTCAAAACATCGGGCAATAAAGGTTTGCAAATATACATTCCTTTGCCTCTTGACCGTTATACATTTGGACAGACAAGGCAATTTACCAAATTTGTCGCCGACTATATGACAGCCCGGGAGCCGAGCCTGTTTACGACGGAACGATTGAAAAAAAATCGCGGGAAAAAGCTGTATCTCGATTATGTTCAGCACGCAGAAGGTAAGACGATCATCGCCCCTTACTCGGCCCGTGGGAATGCGGAAGCCTTGGTTGCTACTCCGTTGTTTTGGGATGAAGTGAATGAGCGGCTGCACCCGCAAGCTTTTCCGCTCGATCTCATCCCGCTGCGGATTCAAAAACGGGGCTGCCCCTTTCAACAGATCGAAGTGAGCCGATCCAGACAAGATTTTGACTATGTACTTCAATGGATCTCCCGACAATAACGAAATACGGCTGGCTTGCCGGAGAAAAACAGGATTTTTGCCGGAAATACAGAAGTTCTTTTTAGCTGCGCCTGAGCTTGTCCGAGACGAAAGCAGGTGGTAAACAGATAATGACATTTAGCATGGGAAGAAGGGAAACTTTGCTTGCGATTGACGTGGGGACGCAAAGCATCCGGGCACTTGTATTCGATCCCCTTGGCGAGCTTATTGATATGGCCCGTGTCGTCTATGAACAGCCGTATCACTCGCCTTATCCCGGCTGGGCAGAGCAAGACGCCGATTATTATTGGAAATGCTTGATTGATGCCTGCCAGCTTCTTTGGAAAAACGGCAAGGCAGCTCCTGAAACGATTTCCTCTGTCACTCTCACCTCCCAACGGGGTACGGTAGTCAACTTGGGAGCAGACGGCAAGCCGCTTCGCCCGGCGATTCTCTGGCTTGACCAGAGAAAAGCGACCGAGCTGCCCAGTTTAGGGATGGGCTGGAACAGTTTGTTTGCTTTGACAAGCCTGAAGAAAACGGTTCTGCATCTGCAGGCGGAAGCGGAGTGGAACTGGCTTTTGGAACATCAACCGGAAGTTGTGGAAGCTACGAAACATTACCTCTTTCTTTCAGGTTACCTTGTTTATCAATTGACAGGGGAGATTGCCGATTCAATCGGCTGTCAGGTAGGTTATGTCCCGTTTGATTACAAAAAACATAGCTGGATCACCTCCGAATGGAATTGGAAACGGCGTGCTTTGCCGATTGATTCCGCGCTCTTGCCTCGTTTGGTTCCCCCAGGAATGCCAATCGGAGAGGTTACCCGCCGGGCCGCAGAGCTGACTGGTTTGCCGCCAGGGTTACCTGTAATTGCGGCAGCGGCTGACAAAGCTTGTGAAGTGCTGGGCTCCGGCAGCCATTTGATCCATCAGGGCTGCGTCGGCTATGGGACAACAGCTACCATCAGCGTGAATGCCACCCGTTACATAGAGCCGATTCCCTTGGTGCCGCCTTATCCGAGTGCCAATTCAGGCACCTACAATCTGGAGGTGCAAACTTTCCGGGGGTTGTGGATGGTTTCGTGGTTTATCGAGCAATTTGCAGGACTTGAGAAAAGATTGGCAAAAGAACAACAACTTTCTTGTGAAGAACTGCTGGAGGCAAAAGCCGCCGCCGTTCCGCCCGGCTCGATGGGCTTGATTCTGCAGCCGTACTGGTCGCCGGGAATCCGCTATCCGCATCCGGAAGCGAAAGGAGCCATCATCGGCTTTGGCGGTGATCATACCAAAGATCATCTGTACCGTGCCATTCTGGAGGGGCTTGCTTTTGCCGTACGTGAAGGCAGAGAGCGGATTGAGAAGCGAAGCAAAGTGCCCATCACGGAGCTTTATGTATGCGGAGGAGGCTCCAGAAGCGATCTATTGGTCCAGATTACCGCCGATGTGTTCCAAACGCCCGTCAATCGGCCCAAAATAAGTGAGACGTCAGGACTTGGCGCTGCCATGCTCGCCGCCGTTGGGTCCAGGCTTTACCCCGACTTGCCGACCGCTGTGCAGGCGATGGCAGCGGTAAGCCGCGTGTTTGAACCCGACCCTGAAGCGGCCAAGATTTACGAAGAGCTTTATCAACGCGTATATCGCAAGCTGTATCGCAAACTTCGCCCGCTCTACCAAGCCATCCAACGGATTACAGGATATCCCGAATTGTCTGACTAAAGGTTGGAAATGGATGACATGCTTACTTCATAGTTGTGCGTTTCGTCCGATTCTGGTAGAGTAAAAACAATTGAATCAAGGAATAAATAGAGGTGCGCAACGAATCAGTATTTCTTTGGGCAAGAAGAGAATGGGGCTCTGGAGAAAAGAAAGAAAGGTCAATGCGCCGAAGCTTGTGCTGCCCCCATCGGTATAAGCTGGGGTGTTCGTGAACAACGGTCATCCTGTCATGAAAGGTTTCTTTCGTGGAGCGCTATTTATGAATTGCAGGGGAATCATATGCAATGAGTAGATATGCTGCTCATTGCATTTTTCATTTGCCACATTTGCCATTCAGATCAGAAAGGATGAAAGAGATGAACATGATGGATGCTAATGAAATTATTGCCTTTATCCAAAAAAGCGTAAAGAAAACACCGGTCAAAGTACATATTAAGGGCCAATTGGAAGGTATTGATTTTGGCGCCAACACCAAAAGCTTTATCACCGGCAACGTAGGTGTGCTGTTCGGCGAGTGGAGCGAGATTTCTGCCGTACTGGAACAAAATAAAGATCGAATTGAAGATTATGTTGTGGAAAGCGACCGCCGCAACTCCGCCATCCCGCTTTTGGACACCAAGCATATCCAGGCTCGAATTGAACCGGGCGCAATCATCCGCGATCAAGTTACCATCGGCAACAATGCGGTGATTATGATGGGGGCTGTGATCAACATCGGTGCGGTAATCGGCGAAGGCACGATGATTGACATGAATGCTGTGGTCGGCGGCCGCGGTACCATCGGGAAAAACTGCCACATCGGAGCAGGCGCTGTAGTGGCTGGCGTAATTGAACCGCCATCTGCCACTCCGGTAATCATCGAAGACGATGTAGTCGTTGGTGCAAACGCGGTTATTCTGGAAGGTTGCCGCGTCGGCAAAGGTTCTGTTGTAGCGGCAGGCGCTGTCGTTATTGAAGATGTTCCGCCAAACGTAGTCGTGGCAGGCACTCCGGCAAGAATCATCAAACAAATTGACGAGAAAACCAAATCCAAGACCGAAATCAAACAAGAATTACGTCAATTGTAATTCGTTTGGAGGCCCCCATAACCTTTTTCCGTGACCTATCGCCTGATAAAGGAGAGGAACATCTTGGAAGATTGGCGTTCATTGGATGAAACATACGTGATGTCCACCTACAAACGGCTGCCAATTGCCATTGCCAAAGGAGAAGGCAATTACTTGTTTGACGTGGAAGGAAAAAGATATCTCGACTTGTTTACCGGACTTGCCGTCAACATCTTGGGGCATTCACATCCAGCGGTGATGAAGGCTCTTCGTGAACAAGGCGAAAAATTTCTGCATATCTCCAATTACTTCTTAAATCCGCCAGCTATTCAACTGGCCAAACGCTTGGTCGAAAATTCGATTCCAGGGAAAGTTTTTTACGGCAACTCAGGAGCGGAGGCGACAGAAGCGGCCATCAAATTAATCCACAAATGGACGGTTAGCCAAGGCGGCGGCCGTTCTGGGATCGTGGTACTGAAAAACAGCTTTCATGGCCGTACATTAGGGGCACTGCGGTTAACCCGCCAGCCCCATGTGTATCAGGATTTTCCGCAACCTGCTTTTCCGGTGTATGAGATTGAAGCGGAAAACACGGCAGAACTCCGCAAGCTTTGTTTGGATGTAAAACCAGCCGCAGTCCTGATGGAACCGGTGCTTGGTTCCGGCGGAGTGATTCCGCTTGGAGTCGAATATTTACGTGAAGTGGCGGCGATTGCCCAAGAGTATGGAATGCTTGTGTGCATTGACGAGATCCAGACCGGAATTGGCCGCACAGGCAAACTGTTTGCTTATCAGCATGCAGAGATTACCCCTGATCTGATTTTGTTTGCCAAGGGAGTGGGCGGAGGATTGCCGCTTGGCGGAATCATCGCGGGTGAGAAGCTATGTAATCTGTTCCTGCCGGGAGATCACGGGACGACTTTTGCTCCTTCGCCGTTAAGCGCCGCGCTGGGCAATGCGGTGCTGGATGTGGTTTTGGATGAAGCTTTCATGCAGGAATCGCGCGACGTCGCAGACTATCTATGGGAGCAATTATCGGGACTTGTTACACGTTATCCTGACGTTTTTGCCAGTGTACGCGGAAAAGGCATGATGATTGGGCTGCCGACCAAACTTCCGGCAGAAGAAGTGAGCCGTATTCAACAGTTCATTCTGCAAAACGGCATCCTTGTCGATGTGACACAGAAAACAATCATTCGTTTGCTGCCGCCGCTTACGCTACAAAAAGGGCAGGTTGACCAATTGATCGGCACTCTCACCCAGGCAATCGAGCAGGTTGTGCTGAAGAAAGGGGCAGTCTGATGACTACCAGCTTGCAACCCTTCGTATCGATCAGGAGAGATTTGCATCAAATTCCGGAACCTGGGTTCCAGGAGTTCAAAACTCAGCGATACTTGTTGGATTACATTGGCCAACTGCCGCAGGAACGGCTGGAAGTGAAAATCTGGCGGACCGGGATTCTTGTTCGGCTTCGCGGTCTCGACCCTTCCCGTACACTCGCTTGGCGTGCCGATATGGACGGACTGCCGATTGCAGAAGAGACATCGTATTCGTTCCAATCGACCCACCAAGGGTTTATGCACGCGTGCGGCCACGATTTTCACATGGCGATCGGCTTGGGAATTTTAACGCACTTCGTTCACAATCCGATCGACGACAACCTGTTGTTTGTTTTCCAACCGGCAGAAGAAGGCCCGGGCGGCGCGCTGCCGATGCTTCATAGCGAAGAGTTCCAGTCATGGAAACCGGATGCCATTTTTGCTTTGCATATTGCTCCCGAATACCCGGTGGGAACGATTGCAACCAAGGAAGGAATTTTGTTTGCCAACACATCGGAGCTGTTTATTGATTTGACGGGCAAAGGCGGACATGCAGCTTTTCCGCATAAAGCAAATGATATGGTGGTGGCGGCCAGCCATCTTGTCACCCAATTGCAGACGATTGTCGCCAGAAATATAGATCCGCTTGATTCCGGCGTTGTCACCATCGGCAAAATCGAAGGCGGCACCAAGCAGAACATCATCGCTGAGAAGGCGCGAATCGAAGGGACCATCCGCACTCTCTCCATGCCGTCCATGCAAAAGATCAAATCCCGGATCGAAGCGTTGGTGAAGGGGATTGAGGTTGGCTTTGAGTGCCAGGCCGAGATTGATTACGGTTCCAACTACTGCCAGGTGTTTAATCATCCAGAATTAACCAGAGAGTTCATGAATTGGGCCACTTCAACCAATGCCGTTCATCTGATTGAGTGTACGGAAGCGATGACTGGAGAAGATTTCGGCTATTTCCTGGCGGAGATTCCCGGCTTTCTTTTCTGGTTGGGAGTAGACACCCCGTACGGACTTCACAATGGCAAACTGGAACCGAATGAAGAGGCAATTGATGTGGCCATTCGTCTCGTCAGCAGGTATTTTGAATTTATCGGGCGAAAGCATCGTTAGGCATCTTTTAAAAAATGTTTCTTTTTTCCTGATCAGGGAAAGAGAAACATTTTTTATTTAAACCAAAAGGGACGAAGTCTTTTCTTATATTATCGACAATTCATGTGGATAAGTGCTGAAAACCCTTTCCGGCAGGCCTTGTGGATACTGTGGATTTTGTTGAAAAAAATCTTGGAACTTGCACAACTTCTTTCACTTTCATGCGTATAAGGTAATGAGAGAAAAATTCGGGAGTTAGACAGTAAGCTTACCGAGCAGACGAAAAGGTTGATTTTACTGGAGGAAAAGGGTTATGAAAAAGATCGCGTTGATGGCGCTGACTACCTTGATGATCGCCGGGGTTTCATCGACTGCAATCGGTGACGGCAGCGTAGATGTTACGATAGATAAAATCCGTACCGGTGTTGAAGTTCCGGCGTCGTCGGTAGGTTCAGTTCAGGACATTGTGGAGAAAATGGGAGGCTTCACTTATTACGACAAGAAATCGGGCAAATTAACCGTGGAAAAACCGGAAGTAAACCTCCTGATTCTGGAGGGCATCCAACAATATCGGAACAAGGATATTGTGTTCAGCAATCCGATCAAAGGCTGGACGGACAAAGACATCCCGCGCAGCTTTGGGGTATTTGCCGAAATCGACAATGCGCCGGTTTCCAAAGAATTGAAATGCAAGGTCGTATTGATCGGGCCGAACGGCAAAGAAGTGGACAGCGGCAAAGAACATACTTTCTCCACAAAGTACGGCACTTCCTTCTATTTCTCGGAACCGTTTATCTCCACCAAGCTGGGATTTTACGGTACCTACAAGGTTCAATTGCTGATGAAACGGTCTAAAGATGAACCGTATGCGGTCGTGGGTGAAAACAGTTTTACGGTTGGAAGATAGTTGTCTGAGATTTTAAATTGAACATTTTCATGCTATAATGGAACTCAGGATATAACGGTATATATCCAATTTTAGTTCTAATGAGAAAGGAAAGATGGGAGCGGATGAAGACAAATCCCGCGAGGTCATCCACAGATGTAGACGACCCCAGTATACGAATTGCCTGGAAAGATGATCAATCACTTTTGGCAACCTGGAACATGACAGAGAATTTTCGTCAAGAAATGGAACGCGAATTTGGCATACCGTTCGCTGAACTGCCATTTATTCTGCGGCTCTATGACTTGACTGGGCGAACCGAGATTAAGAATGACGGTACGGACAGCTACACTGACTTCGATATCAACCATCGCTCGTCGGAATGGATTCTCTACGGTGTCATGGAAGGGTTAACCTATTGTGTCGATCTGGGAATTCGTATGATTGACGGAAGATTTTATTCGCTGTCACGTTCTGAGGCTATATCTTAATACTTGTTCGAATAATTACAGGCTCTCTACCAAAATAGAGAGCCTGTTTTCTTCATTTCGCGGTATTCCTGCGCCTTTTCGCGATACACTTGTGTAGTTAGCTGAAGCATTTGGAGATCTTGTTCGGTCAATTCTCGCACTATCTTACCGGGAGACCCCATCACCATTGAGCGGGGCGGAATCTTTTTGCCGGAAGGAATCAACGTATTGGCCGCAACAAAAGATTCTTCGCCAATCTCAGCCCCGTAGGATGATAGACCCCATGCCTATCAGCGAACCTTTGCGGACGATACAGCCATGCAAAACCACATTATGGCCAATCGAGACAGAGTCCTCCAGGAACAATGGGAAGCATGACGATTCCTCCTTTTACCAATGAGAATGATAGAAAAAAAGACAGCCTTTACGGTTGTGTAAGACTGTCTTCTTGCTGTCTGTCTCTTGTTTTACGGTTTACGAGGTTGGAAATATTGAACGCGACCGTTGAACAGGTGGGCTTCCCCTTTGTACTCGCGGGCAAGGTAACGGGTAAATTCATTTGCTTTTCCCTTATCGCCGTGGGTAGAAGCGTCTGGCAGGGAAATCTGGATGTAGTTTATTTCTTTGCCATCCACATTTTTGCTGCCAACACCCACGATAATGGATTTGTAGCTTTTCGGATCTTTTCCTTTTAACATGAACCAGGAATCTTTTCCTTCCGGTTTTTCTTCAAGGACGTATGGAAAGGCGGCAGCAGCGTATTCCCAGCCTAATTGCTTGCCCGTTTTTTTGGTCATTTCCATATACTGTTGGAATTTTTCCTTAACATCTGCAAGTGTAACTTTGGGTACTGCTGAACCATCCACCAAATATATGTAGGCCGACTGTAAACTCACGAAATGTTCACTCCTATATCCGCTATTGTGTAAAGATCACAAATTCCCATGGATAAGTGTAGCATTCCAGTATATGATTTGACAACTAACCGTATGAAAACGAAAACAATTGCGCGTTTTTTCAGAAAAGTGTACAATGTATATAATATTTCGTTTATTTATAAATAGATAGACAACATTGGGGGAGTGTAAGAAATGCAAGAGGAATCAATAAGTCAGGTGTACGAAACATTAAACACGTTGCGTGCCATTAATGTCGTCAACAACGAAGATTGGGAGCGTGCAGCTAAAGCGGCACAATTGGATTCTTCAGTCCAGCTGAACATACTGTGGATTGTCTATTGTTACGAAGGCGTTCGGGTTACCCAAATTGCCGATTGGACTTTTTGGCATCCTTCTTCCATTGTCATTCACATAAAAAAACTAATGGATAAAGGTCTAGTTACCATTGAAAAATCTGATGTAGACGGACGGGTTGTCAATGTATATCCAACTCTTTTGGGCAGACGGACAATCGAGACCAGCAGACAAAACTCACCATCCATTTTCCGCCTCACATCAGCACTGGAACAATTGCAGGAGAGATACAGCCCGGTGGTTGTGCAATTGTTTTTTGAATGCTTGTCTTTTCTGGCTCAGGCTTTGCACGGCGAGGATAAAGTCCGCTGGATTCAAGAGAGTGAAGGCCGGCTGCGAATCAATGAGAAGACGGTCAGCTAACGGTCAAAAAATTTCTTCATCCTTCATAAAGATAAAAAAGGAGAAGTGCCAATTTGTTGGTTCACTTCTCTTTTTTTCCGTCTTATTTGCGCACCGGGAAGATGGTTAGCTTTCTTTCCAGCGATTTATTTGAATCGCTTGTGACTTCCACTTCGACAATATAGTTTTTGCCGAGATCTGCATCGTTGATTCTAAATACCAGCGGGATTGATTTTATTTCGCTTGGCCGCAAATCGATTTGGGTGGGCACACTGCTCTGCCAATCCTTTGGAAGCCCTTCGTATTTAACGGTATAGTGTACAGGGCGATCGCGGAGATTCTCAATCGTCAGGTCATAGCTGTAAATGATTTGATTGCCGGAGGGAACGCCGTCAATCTTCTTCGCCACGCTGATGGTAAAGCCGGAGCTGTTAATCACGAAATACAGAGTAAGGGAGACAAGAGCCGTCATGACGGCAACGAGAACCAGGCCCACACCGGAAAACATTGAATTGACAATGCTGCGCTTTTGATTTCCGTTAGAGAGAATCATTTGCAACATGCCATAAGGGCAAGCGTTCTGACAAAACCTGTAGCGCAGTCTGTTGATCATGACAAAGAAGATTAAAGTCGAAACGATAAAGGAGATTCCAGTCATATTCAGAAGGTTGCCGGAAGTTATCGTTTGCCAAATGTCATACGGAGTGATAAAGTACGCCAACAGACAGAATGCAATGATCGGTGCGAACAGAATGGACAGCAAAAAGTCAAGGGTATTCCTGGCTGAATCGCTTTTTAGCCATGTCCACTTGGTTACCCGAATCAAATAACCGGAAAAGGTATTATGAGGACAAAGCCAGCCGCAGAATTGGCGTCCAAACCACTGAGAGATGGAAACAAAGGTAAATACGAGTGTCAAAATGATCATGAGCAGAATATAACCTTCATTAAAAGAGAATTTCCGCGTCAGGAGATAAAAATGTTGATGCACCAAGTCAATGCGGAACAAGTTGAACAGCGGAACTATAAAAAAAAGTATGAGGGCAGTCAGCTGCATAAGCGGACGGAATAATGCACTATCCATATTCATTCTCCTTTGACTTAAATCACTGAATTATTCGTTTCTATTGTCGCATACTCTCGGAGGTATTTGATGTGACATAATTGACAGATCGTTGAACAATCTTTAGACATAGGAAAAAAGGTCAGGTGACAGAATGATGGAATTATGGTAAATTAAATGAATAATTCAAAAATTTCAGAGAACAGGAGGGTAGCCCATGGACCGTTATGAATACCTTTACAATGAAACGGAAACAGCGCAGGTAAACTTTTTCGGTTTTATCTCTGACAAATCGCGCTATGATTTCGGGATTGTTTACTCCCATCGGTTTTTTGGCAAACCGTTAGTCATCTGTATGCAAACGGGTCAATCCACCCTTCTTAGTTCAGAGGATGCAGTTAACCCCGAATATTTGCAAAAAATCTTCCGCCTAACCTGTCCGATTGAAGCCAAAGAGCTGTCGGAGTTCTTTCAGGAACGGTTGCCTTCGATGCCATTTGAGGAAAATCAATATTAGCCAACATACTTTGATGACTGTCAGGGTGGAAGGATCTCCTTCTGCCCTTTCTTTTTTTATTATTTTGTACTGAAGGCCGTCTAAGTATATGATGGAGGTATAACCAAATTGTGGGAGGATAGGCCATGGAGCTTTTTTATCGAGATTGGATCGTCGAAGATGCCAAAGGGACGATTCTCTTCATTCACGGAACGGCGGAGCATAGCGGCAGATATGAGCATGTCGCTGAATATTTGCTGACGCGCGGCTTCAACTTCGTCACGGGGGACTTGCCTGGCTGGGGGCGTTCTCCAGGGCTGAAAGGGCATATCGACACGTTCGGACAATACTTGGATGCGGTGGAAGCATGGTTGAGAGTAGCCCGCTCCAAATTACCAGCAGATCTTCCTGTTTATGTGATGGGGCATAGCCTGGGGGGATTGGTTGCGGTCCGATTCGTGGAAGAGTATCAGTCAAGAGAGGAGATAGCCGGTCTGATTCTTACTTCTCCGTGTTTGAAGTTAAAGGTGGACGTGCCGGCATGGAAGGCCGGTTTGGCCAAGGTACTTAACAGAGTCTGGCCTACTCTCAGGATGGGCAATGAGATAGCCCCTGATCATGTAACCCGAGATCCGGAGATGCGTGTGAAGTATCAGACAGATCCGCTCAATTATAAAAAGGTAAGTGTTCGCTGGTTCAACGAATTGCTGAAGGAGATGGCGACGGCCCATCGGTTTATTGACAAGCTTGAGCTGCCTTTGTTGGTTCTTCAAGCAGGCAGTGATTGCTTGATTGATCCGGCAGGTGTGGAGTCTTTCGTCAAACAGGTGCCGCATGAGGACAAAACATTTATTAGGTTCCCTGACCTATACCATGAGGTGCTGAACGAACCGGAACGGGAAGCAGTGCTGAAGCAGTTGGGAGACTGGTTAGAGCACCACGCAGAAAAAAGATTAAATGTGACATACTATTAAAACCCTTTCAATTCCCTATTGACGTAAATCGTATGACATATTAAGATAAATGTAGCACAAAACATACATGATAAATGGTTTTTACCGTTGAATGTGATACGATAATTCGATTTACGGAGGGATCTTGAATGGGCACAATCGTTTGCCAAAGCTGCGGAACTATTATTGATCATTTTGAATCCAATCAAGTGAAGACATTGTACGGTGTATGTGACTGCGGTTGCGAAAAGCATGCAAATGAAACCGAGTAAATGAAACCAGGTAAATGAAAGCGCTTATTATAAGCGCTTTTTTTATTTTTTTGTTTACATCCCATACCCAATCCTTAATAATGTAAAGAGATGGCAGTTCAATAATGTAAAGAGATGGAAGTTCAAGAGAGCAGGGAAGAGGAGGATATAGATGAAGAAGAAGCGCACACAGGGATTGCTTGCGGTGGCGATTTTAGCTGCTTCCCTTTGGAGCGGACCAGTTGTCTACGCTGATGAAACAGTAGGACAAGAAGTAAAGATCGAAGGCAGCCAGTCCAATCCTTCGGGGACGGCCGGAATTGATTTGACGAAAGATTACGCGGTGTGGGTGTCGACCAATGATGATGATGACGAAGCGATTGTGATTTACGGACGCAAAGACGACCAAGAAGAAAAAGTTGCAGCTAACGGCAATAAAAAGAGCTACGTAAAAGTAAGCGGCAACTATCTCGTCTGGCTGGAAGACTCGAACAACCGCAAAGATATTTATTTGTATGACATTTCAAGCAAAAAACAAACCAAAATTACTGGTCAAGAGGCTAAGCCGACTGAGTTGGAATTTGATGGTTCTCATATTGTCTGGACCGATGAGCGTGGCGGACAATCCAACATTTATTCTTACGACTTGGCGAAAAAGTCCGAACAGAAGATCTCCTCCAGCAATACAGCGAGCTCTCCTGATGTAAACGGATCCTGGGTCGTATGGGAGGACGAACGCAACGGAAACTCAGATATTTACGCATACAATTTTGATACCAAAAAAGAGAAGCGTGCGACAACCAACAAGTATGAACAATCCAATCCGGCAGTTGACCGCGGAGTGGTTGTTTATGAGGACAGACGGGAAGGAGTCAGTCATATCTACTCGTACGATCTCGACGATGGCGGCGAGAACCAGATTACAGATTCTGACGAAGATGCCCATAATCCGCAAATTTACGGCAGATATGTAGTCTATGAGGAAGACGATCATCTTTACTATTACAACACGAAAAGTGAGAAAACGGTATCCGTTGAATCGAAAATCTATTCTCGTGTGAAAGCCGCAATTTATGATGAAGACATCTTCTACGTCACCAAAGAAGACGACAAGCTATATCTGAACCTCTACAATATCGGCGATGACGAGGCCAAACCGTTTGGCGACCAGTTTAACGACCCAAGCCAGCCGGATGCAAGTGACAAGTACGTTGTGTTCATGAACAATGATGATCAAGTGATTCTGTATGAGGTAGCAACGAAGAAAGCGAAAGTTATCTCCAAACCGGATCAAGAACCTACCCATCCGGTTGTAAGCGATAAATTCGTCGTTTGGTACGATCAGGGTGATGATTCTCTTTATTCGTATAATACGAAAAGCGGAACAATCAAAAAGATCACGAAAAGTTCCGAAGAGCCATCTTACTCCTTGTACGAAATAGATGGCAGCAACCTCTTTTGGGTAGATGAAGAAGGGCGCAGCAACACCTTGAAATTAACCAATCTCTCAACCGGAAACACCGATGAGATTGAATCAACCCGTAAAGATATTCGCAATGTTGATATTTGCGGCGACCGTGTGCTTTGGGTAACAGACGAAGGCGATGACAACAGCATGATCTACTACTATGACTTCAAAAACGGCGATGACATCTACGAAGTGCGGCACGAAAAAGCGGAGATGGAAGACGCTCATCTGTCGGAAAACTATATTGTTTGGGCTGAAAAGGATAATACATGGGATTTGAACTATTACGACTTTGATCGGGACCGCATTTACTCTGTTCTGCAAAGCAAGGATAAAGATCAGGTGCGTCCGCAAATTTCCCGTGATTTCCTCTTATTCGAAGACAATCAGTACAACCGCGATAACAAATTCGATTACAAATTCTACGATTTAGCGGAAATGAGTTACTCTGATCTTTACTTCTCCGACGATGCCGTTCCGACTGAGGTTCGTTTAGGCGGCAATCGGATGGTCTGGATTGATGAGCGGGACAATGAAAAAGTGGTATACATGATGGCGGTCGCTCAGCCTCGTGATAGCGACGACCCAGGTAACGGAGAAATGCAAGAGTATACACTGGAAGAATTAATTGAAACGGATAAAATTGGAGAGATCTTGGAGGATAACGCTCCGGAAAACGTGGTGTTTGTCTTCTATGCCAATACCTCCAAAGAAATTAAATACAATTTAGTTGAACTGTCGGAGCATATTGATGAAGTTATTCAATTGATCGAAACAATTCCGCTTGATGAGATAATCGTTCGAGTATTACCTTAGGAAAGTAAGAAAGCCATTAGGAATTTACCTAATGGCTTTCTTTTTCATATTATCGAAAAGTTTAACTACTTTAAATTATGAAAGTGGTTAAACTTTCATCCAACGGCTATGAAAAGGAAAGAGCTTCGTCCCATTGCGTGTTCCTTGTGAAGGCATGGCAAAGTGAAGAGAGTGAAGGAAGGAAATCAGAGTCGTCAGATGAGAAGCTCCTGTGAAAAGCTTCTATACCCCTGAAAGGGGCGCGCAGCGTAGAAGGGGCCCCGCCCGACAGTAGCGTAAGCTTACGTCGGGTGGGTTGTGAAGACTCCCTTCCGTAATGAACGG
>JBHGXW010000014.1:0-61100 GCA_041920465.1 Paenibacillaceae bacterium
AATCAGAGTCGTCAGATGAGAAGCTCCTGTGAAAAGCTTCTATACCCCTGAAAGGGGCGCGCAGCGTAGAAGGGGCCCCGCCCGACAGTAGCGTAAGCTTACGTCGGGTGGGTTGTGAAGACTCCCTTCCGTAATGAACGGAACGGACAGTTTTTCATCCCTGAATGCCTTCACGGAACCACGTTTCAGTCCCCCGATGAGAGGGGAAAAGGGACGAAGTCTTTTCTTACCCTATCATGATCTTGCCTTTCGGATAGCGGAAGTATTCCTTCTCTTTGCGCTGGGCGAGCGCGAAGGCGATGGTAAGCGGTCCGACCCGGCCGGCAAACATGGCGATCGTTATGACGATGCGTCCGATCGGCGTAAGCTGCGGTGTCAGGCCCATTGATAAACCAACCGTACCGAAAGCGGAAGTCGCCTCGAACAAAATCATCAGGAAGTTGGAGGTATGTTCGGTGAACGTCAGAATCATCGTCACCGACGTGACAATAAACAAACCGCTGATGGTCACGGTAAGCGATTTGTAAATCATGCTGGGCACGATGCGCTGGCGGAAAAAAATCACGTCTTCTTTTCCTTTGATCTGAGCCCAGACTGCCCCAACCAGAGTAGCAAAGGTAGTCGTTTTGATACCGCCTCCTGTCGAACCGGGGGATGCCCCAATAAACATCAGGAAGATAATCAGAAATAAAGTTGATTGATGCAGATCCGGAATGTTCAACGTATTGGAACCGGCCGTACGCGCCGTGATGGACTGATACAGCGAACCCAACAATTTGCCCATTAGCGACAACGGCTGCAAGGTTTTGGGGTTGGCGTATTCCACCAGAAAAATCAGGACGGTGCCGATCACGATCAACAGCGCTGTAGTCGCCAGTACCACTTTGGTATGTAAGGATAAACGCCGTCTAAAGCGGCGAAACTCATACAGCTCTGCGACCACGATAAAGCCAATCCCGCCGAGCACGATCAGCGAGCAGATGACAAGGTTTACCAGCGGGTCTTCCACGTAGCCGGTCAAGCTGCGGAACCCTCCCATCAAATCAAATCCGGCGTTATTAAAATTGGAAATAGCATGAAAAAAGCCGAAATAGATCGCGCGCCCAAGCGGCATGTCAAAGGAAAAGCGGATGGAAAGAAGAATCCCGCCAAGAACTTCGGAAATCAAGGTAAATATTAACAGGGTTCGGGCCAAACGCACGATTCCTTCGATGGACAGCTGGTTAAGCGATTCTTGCAAAAGCAGACGGTCCCTGAGCGATATTCGCTTGCGCAAAATCAAGGCGACCAAAGTAGCGAATGTCATGAACCCCAGGCCGCCAATTTGAATTAAAGACAAAATGACAATCTGCCCGAATAAGCTAAATGTGGTTCCCGTATCAACGACGACCAGGCCGGTTACGCAGGTGGCCGAAGTGGAAGTGAACAACGCATCAATCCAAGACAGCGGCACACCACTTTGGGTCGCGAGCGGCAAATGCAGAAGAACTGCGCCGATCAGGATGATAAGTGCAAAGCCTAACACCAGCATCTTTGGCGGATCGTGCCGGATATCTTTAATGAAACGAAGTGGCATGTGAAATCAACGTCCTCTTGTTTGTGCGTAATTTCTCCATAAAAGGAGACATCCACCGAGTAGTATAACGCCTAATAAGATTCTTACCAAGTAGTCTTTAATCATTTGGACAAAAATATTCCAGTTTTCTCCCAAAAGATAGCCGATGCTGATCCACACCGTACAAAACAGCCAAAAACCGGCAAAGCTGTACAGCAGAAAGATCGGCCAGCTAAGATTGCCTAATCCGGCCACATAGGAGGAGAGAGTCCGCATGCCAGGCAGCAGCCTGCCGAACAAAAGCAAAAGTACGCCGTAACGCTTGGAGAAGCGGGTGGTCACTTCGATGGAGCGTTCGGAAATGAACAGATATTTGCCGTATTTGTAGAGGAGCGGCAGGCCGTACTTTTTGCCGAAAAGATAAGCAATGATGGAACCGGCTCCGCTTCCGAGAGTAGCAAACAAAATCACCTGCATCAGGACAAAACGGTCATCACTGGCCAGAAAGCCGTAGAAGGCCAGCACAGCATCACCCGGAAACGGCAGCCCTATTCCTTCAATGCCAAGCGTCAGAAAAACACCCAGATACCCAAGCTTCTCCGTTACAAGCACGATAGCATTCCACAGATTGGAAATCACGGTCATATCACCTCAAAGAAATATATGGGACAGGGAGGCAATTTAGCCCTGCGACTTGGTCACAGAATTACGAGTGTAGTAGAATGAGAAGAGCAGAAACGGCAGAAACAAGCGAGAGTAGCGACAGGGAGGAAATAAAGGTGAGTACAGCGGAACACAAAGCAGCCGCACCGAAAGCGGTTGGGTGCATGGTAATTACCGTATCCGATACACGAAACGAAGAGACGGACAAGAGCGGACAGTTAATGAAAACGCTGCTTCAGGAGGCGGGTCACGAGATTCTTTTATATCGAATCGTAAAAGATGAGCCAAACGAGATTCGCGCAGCCATTGAAGAAGGCGCCGCTCATGAAGGAATCCAGATCATTCTTTTAAATGGCGGGACAGGCATAGCCAAGCGGGATACCACCTATGAAGCGGTTAACGGGCTTTTGGAAAAAGTGATGCCAGGCTTCGGGGAAATTTTCCGCTTTTTAAGTTATACCGAAGATATCGGCTCTGCTGCCATTCTTAGCCGGGCGATCGCCGGAACATACAAGGAAAAGGCGATTTTCTCCACACCCGGTTCCAGCGGAGCGGTAAGGCTTGCCATGACCAGGCTGATCCTGCCTGAGCTGGGTCATGTGGTCCGGGAATTAAGAAAGTAGGTGCAAGGTTTTGAAAATCGTATTAACTACTTTAAACGCAAAATATATCCATTCTTCTTTGGCTCTGCGTTATCTCAGGAGTTATGCGCAAGCCTCGTTTCCTGACATTGAGCTGGTGGAATATACGATTAATGACGTGACGTTGAATATCGTGGGCGACCTGTATAAGCGCAAGCCGGATCTCATCGCATTCTCCTGTTACATCTGGAACATCCAGGAGACGCTTGCCGTCGTCCGCAATCTGAAAAAAATCTTGCCGGATGTGCCGATTATCCTGGGCGGCCCCGAGGTTTCGTACGACACCGACTATTGGCTGAAAGAGCATCCTTACATTGACGTGATTGCAATGGGGGAGGGAGAACAAACCTTCCTTGAGCTATGCCAGGTATATGAAGCGGCGAAGAGAACGGGAGAGCCCGCTAAACTGTCGGAAGTGACAGGTATCGCCTATCGGGAAGGCGAGATTGTCCGTTTTACTTTGCCGCGCAGGCAGCTTGAAGACTTGAATCAAATCCCGTCTCCTTACGAAGATCATTTGGACGAACTTTTAAACCGCGTCGTTTATTTCGAAGCCTCCCGCGGCTGTCCGTTCAGCTGCCAGTATTGCCTTTCCTCGATTGAATCGGGAGTGCGCTACTTCGATATCAATCGGGTGAAGAGAGATTTAAAACGGTTGATTGATCACGGCATTAAAACGATCAAGTTCGTCGATCGGACCTTCAACATTCACAAGCAGTACGCGATGGATGTGTTTCAGTTCCTGATTGACAATCACAATGGAACAGTTTTCCAGTTTGAAATTACGGCTGACATTTTAAAGCCCGATGTTGTTGATTTTCTTGCCGAAAATGCTCCGCCGGGAATTTTTCGTTTCGAAATTGGCGTGCAATCGACCAATGATGAGACGAACCGCTTGGTCCACCGCCGCCAAAATTTCGAGAAACTAAGCTATACCGTTAAGAAAATCAAAGAATCGGGGAAAATTGCGCAACATCTCGATTTAATCGCTGGCTTGCCGGAAGAAGATTACACGTCTTTCCGCAAAACCTTTAATGATGTGTTTGCGCTTCGCCCGGAGGAATTGCAGCTTGGATTCTTGAAAATGCTGCGCGGAACAGGGGTAAGGGCGCGGGCAGCCAACCATGGCTATATCTACATGGATGATTCGCCCTACGAAATTCTCGGCAATAACGTGCTGCCGTTTTCTGATATTCAACGGATTAAACGAACGGAAGATGTTTTGGAGAAATACTGGAACGCGCACCGGATGGACGAGACGGTGGAATGGCTAATCACTCGACATTTTGAGACGCCGTTCGACTTTTTTCAAGAGTTCGGAGACTATTGGGAAGAGCAAGGCTGGAGCCGCTTCGGGCATCAGTTGGAGGATTTGTTTACCCGGTTAAGAAATTTCCTGGGAAATCGGCAAGTGGACGGATTGGAACATATCATCAGCTTGATGAAATTCGACTTTTTACGCAATCAAAAGCATCGTCCGCGGAAAATTTGGTGGGAAGACAAGCTGGATAAAGAAGAAGCTAGTTCCATTTTTAACCAGTTACAGCAGCAAATCAGCAGCTTGCGGGAAGATTTTGCCCAACACGCAGCGGTTGAAAAAGAATACTACAAACATACCATGACAACGAATGTATCTTTCGACATCAAACATTATTTTGAAACGGGAGAGGTAAAAGAAGGCGACTATGCCCTGATTGTGTACTTCCCTTATCAAGAGGACAAAGAAAACACGTACACGGTCGTAAGAAAAGCTTCTGTTGAAGCCCTTTCATAGATGGCGTCGAGTCCATCCCCGTCAATCTGAAGAGCAGACAACCTATTCAAAGGTTGGATCTGCTCTTTTTTGTGTAATCCCCCAAACCCCTGAAAGGGGCGCACAGCGTAGAAGGGACCCCGCCCGACAGTAGCGTAAGCTTAAGTCGGGTGGGTTGTGAAGACTCCCTTCTGTAATGAACGGAACGGACAGTTTTTCATCCCTGAATGCCTTCACGGAACCAAAAGGGACGAAGTCTTTTCTTATTTTTGCATGTTTTGTTGTAACGTTTTTACGCATTGACAAGTCATAGTTTACAAAGAGGATAACGATGCCGACGAAGGGAGGCTAACAGAAATGTTTCAGCGTAAAGCAGCAGCGATTGTTCTGGGCCTAAGCCTGTTGATGGCGATTCCCGCACATGCAGAGACCAGCTTGAATTTGAGGATGGATAATCGGTCTGTTCAGCTCTCCGCTCCTTTACAGTCGATGAACAACCGCACCATGATTTTATTGGACGACTTGGCAAGCATGCTGCATGGTACTGTTAAACAAGATAACCGGATCGTAACATTATCTGTCGGCTCAACCCAATTCGGGTTTCATCCCGATTCTCCGGAGATTCGTCTGGGGAATTCCTGGGTCAAGGTAGATCAAGGGGCCTGTCTGATAAAAAACAGAGTGTATGTACCGCTCCGCTGGGTGTTGGAACATCTTGCCTTTCAGGTGAACTTTGATACAAAAACCCGTACCGTCCTGGTTAAAGGAGAGCAAGACATGGATGAATTCCGGCCGGTTAAGTTGGATGATTTGACAGAAGCGGAGAAACAGTTTGTCCTTGAGAAACGGAGAATCAAAGGTGTCCATCGGATGGGGGATCTGGTGGTAATCGCACGGGGAGAAGTGCCCAATCCGGGGTATGGAATTGAGCTTGCGAAGCAGTCGGTCAGTTGGGAACAGGTGCGTATTTTTGTGAAACTGACGAGACCTGAGCCAGGGCAAATCTATCCGCAGGTCATCAGCTATCCGTATTTGGCAGGCAAAATCAATCTGGCGCCTTATACAACGCTGCAGGTGCTTGATGCGGATACAGAAAAAGCCTTGTTTCAATAATAACATTCAGGAAAAACATCCAGGCGAAGTCACAGGAAACATTTCTTGTGACTTCCTATTTTTTATTTGTTTGTAAATGTTTGTTGGTTTATAATTAGGATGGCTTTTGCCAAAATAAAGATAAATAGGGAGGAAAAGTAAGTGAAAACAAGCAACAAAATTATGGCTGCATTGCTGGCAGTCAGCTTATTGTCGCCAGTGCCGGCTTGGGCGGCTAAATCGGGGGAGGGCCATCATCCGGCAAAAGAACAGATGAAGTTTGAGCAAAGCTTGCTCCATAAAACCAAAATGGAAAAAACTTCTGAAAAATGGAAACTTCCGCAACTGGACAAGCTGGAGGCCAAATGGAAAGATGCCAAGAAAAAATCCATCTCGGCAAAAGAAATGCCAGATGAGATGGAAGAAATGTTGAAAAAGGCCTATGATATTCTGCCAGAGTTGAAAGAACTGAAGGTTACGGAGGCAGAAATCATTCTTGAATCGGAGGATAATCCGGAGCTATGGAGTTTTTGGTTCGATGGAACTGACAAAAACGACAAGAAAAACAGATCCTGGGCTTATCTCACATTGGAACCAAAAGACGGAATTATTGTGGAATACAGAATGTCAAATTCCAAGTGGGAATCTCCCAAAGCTCCAACAGAAAAAGCGGCCAAAGACAAAGCAACCGCCTTCTTGAAAAAAGTGTTGAAGGATTTTGCGCCAATATACAAGATCACGGAAGTGTACCGAGATGAGGACAGCAAAGACGAGGATGACGAAGAGTATGACAAATTAGCCTACGTTCATTTCAGCCGTACCGTTCATGATGTGCCGTACGAGGGTGTCGGCGCGGACATTATTATAGATGGGGAAGGACGCATCTTGCACTACAACGCCGATCTGGAGGGAATCAGTCTGGACGAGTCTGTATTCCCTGACCCGTCAGACGCGATCCAGCAAAAGGATGCCAAGGCGGCCTACTCCAAGCTGGAAGAGATGACGCTTGCCTATCGCAAGGAGCAGCCGGTTGAGTATGACCGCAAGAAGGACGAATACAAGACCAAACCGGTGTTGAAATACGTTCCTACCTATGAAGGTCCAATGGACGCGGTTACCGGAGATGAATTTGACATAATTAATAATGTACGTCCGGAATCGGACATGATTCAACTGAAGCCGGAAGGGACCGTGCTGACCGCGTCTAGCCGTCAGGAAGCAGAGGCGCTGCTTAAAGATCTGTTCCACCTTGATGTGACAGGCTGGAATTTTAATCAATACCCGGACGAGAATGACGAAGGTGAGGATGAGAAAAAGTCAGATTTCATCCACTATAACTGGTATACTTACGATGATCAAAGGGATGAAGAGGTATACATGACAATCAACAAGGAAACTCATCAAGTGACCTCTTATTCCCATGAAGTATTCAACTATGATGATGAAGAGAGCGATAATCCGTCAGATTTGATTTCCAAGAATGAAGCAAAGAAAATTGCCATTGAGAACCTGCAAAAATTTGTGAAGAAAGAGATGACGGAAGGCCAATTAAACTTGTTGTATGCTCCAATTGAGGAAGCTGATCTTCCTGACTGGGTAGATAAAGACGAACTGCCAGGTTATTGGAAACGAAATATGTATTTCTATTCATTGAATGAACTGTACCAGGGAGTACCGATTGAAGACAGCCAATACGCCATCGCGATCAACGCGGAAACCGGAGAGATAACCGATTTGTACTTCAATGATTCTGATGACGAGATCAAGCTCCCGGACAATAAAAATACGGCGACCCCGGAAAAAGCGGAGGATGCCTATTTGAACAACATGAGCTTCCAGATGATTTATATCTGGCCGGACTACTATGGTCAAAAAGCACCGAAACCGGCTCTCCTCTATGTTGCCGGTCCGCGCTACGACGGATATATTGACGCATTCACCGGCAAATTGGTCAGATTCAAGTTGAGGTAAACGGATTGGCAACAAAAAAGAGCTTTCCAGACAGTCATTTTCCTACGACTGCCTTGGAAGCTCTTTTCCTATATCTTTACGTTTATTTTCGGCAAGCGGCTTTTGCCTGCCTGGAACCAGATCAGAATGAAGGCAACAAGTACCGCCCCCATGATGAACGGGGATGTGGGGAAAAGCTCATAAATATAACCGGCAACCAGCGGTCCCAGAATTCGTCCCAAACTGTCCATTGAACTCATCGTTCCGGAGGTAACCCCTTGTCCCTGAGTGGTGCGCTGAGTAATCATCGCGGTCGAAGTGGCACGGATCATCCCTTGTCCGGCACCAAACAGCGACAGAATCAGCGCAAAGCTCCAGAAGCTGTACCCGTAGACGACAGCGACGAAGCCAACGACGTACAAGAGAAGCCCAACGGCAAGAACGGAAGGCTCGCCAAATTTTTTCACCAGCTTGCCGATCATTCCTCCTTGGACAATGGCCGCGATAATTCCCATCACCAGGAACATGTAGCCGAGATCCTCAGAGGTCATGCCGTACAGATGTTTGATGTAAAGAGCGAATGTCGCTTCAAAGCCGGCGAAGACAAAGGAAACGACAAACAGGATATTGTACAATAGCGAGAGTGGCCCGCTTAATGCTTGCAGCGGATTGCCGCGTTTTTCCCGTGAAACGCTGCTCCGTTTTTCAGGCGGCAGGCTCTCCGGCAGAACAACTGCCACGATAAAAAAAGTGACAGCGGCGAGGATACCGGAAACGAAGAACGGATAAGAGAAGTGAATTTTGCTCAAAATCCCGCCAATTGCAGGTCCGAACACAAAGCTTAGGCCAACCCCGGCACCGATGATTCCCATTCCTTTGGCCCGTTCTTCAGCGGGGAACCAGTCGGCAACCATGGCACTGACGGTGGGAATGCCGGCAGCCGAAACGATCCCGGCCAGAATCCGGTAGCCAAGCATCTCTGTGTAGGAAGTAGACAAGCCAAACAGGATAAAGGTGATGCTAAAGCCGAACAAAGCGAATAAAATTAACGGTTTGCGGCCAATTCGGTCAGAGAGTGCGCCCCAAATGGGAGAGAACAGGAACTGCATAATGTTGTAGCTGGCGAACAAAATGCTGATTTGCAGCGGAGTGGCACCGATTTTCTCAGCGAAAAACGGCAAAATTGGAATAATAATACCGAACCCGAGCATCATCAAGAACATGATGATAAACAGCAGAAGCAAATATTTCTTTTGCACTACCAAAACCTCTCTCTACGGTATGATGCGTTTTAGGTGGAAATACTGTTTTTACCATACGTGATGAAGAAGGAAGAAGTCAAGAAGGGGAAATTGCGGGTGCTTGTGTTCGTTTCATGCCAAAAGGAGAAGTGAATTGTCTAGAATAAGAAAGTAATCATGCTATAATGAGAGGTTAGTAAGTGAGAATATATTGAGGTGCAAACAGATGGTGAGAAACATATTGTATTATTTTTCCTGGCAGGAAGATGTATGGTTAGATGAGTTCCTTGACCGCTTTCGTGAAGTGAACGCATTGGTGCCTAATTCGAAATCCCTGCAGTTGATTCAAGAGGAGAGAGAACAAAACCCGTCAATTGGTATGGTCATCGTCGTGAATGTAGAAGAAGCAAACGCTGAAACGGAACAATTTCTGCAATCTCTTGAAAAAAGCCCATTATATGGAGAAGTTCCGCTCTTTTTCGTCGGCCTGAAAAACGAGCAGGAAGAAGCCGGGTGGCTGGCCCGCTACCCGCAGGCAAAAGGGATTGTGGTGGCGGAACATACCTATGATTACGATTACGAGCCGATTTTAAGCAGAATCGAAGCGGAGTGGGAGAAGTGAATGGGAAGCCGACCGATTTTTCTCTGGAAGGGTTTTTGCGCCGGTTCGGCATTTTGATTTATACGGGTGATCCAAAGGGCGATCTGATCCTGATTGAAGATGAAGTGCGTGAACTTCGGCAGCTGGGCATCATTGACGATGAAGAGTTCAGACTAGCAATGCTTGAAATCCGCAAGCGGAAAAATCGTCTGGAACAAGGGTGAGCCTCATCATGAAACCAAAAGTCACGGAAATATGTTTTTAATTCAATCGGCAAGCTGTGTTATAATCACACTGCCAATAATTCGCAGGGAGGAAACGACGTAATGACCACTCAGCAAGCAACCGTTGATCAGTTAGCGATTAATACACTGCGTACTCTCGCAATCGATGCGATCGAAAAAGCTAATTCGGGCCACCCCGGAATGCCGATGGGTGCCGCGCCGATGGCCCACGTGTTATGGAGCCGGTACATGAAGGTGAATCCGAAGAACCCAAGCTGGATTGACCGCGACCGCTTTGTCTTGTCTGCCGGACACGGCTCTATGCTTTTGTATGCCTTGCTGCATTTGATGAAGTACGATGTTACTCTGGAAGATTTACATAACTTCCGCCAATGGGGAAGCAAAACTCCGGGACACCCTGAGTACGGCCATACTCCGGGAGTGGACGCAACCACCGGACCGCTTGGACAAGGGATTGCCACCGCTGTCGGTATGGCTATGGCGGAACGTCATCTTGCCGCTGTTTACAACCGTGACGGTCATGAGATCGTGAATCACTACACGTATGTCATCTGTGGTGACGGAGACTTGATGGAAGGCGTATCAAGCGAAGCCTCTTCTCTCGCCGGACATTTGAAACTGGGCAAACTGATTGTGCTGTACGATTCCAACGATATTTCGCTGGACGGTGAACTGAGCCGCTCCTTCTCCGAAAACGTGGCACAGCGTTACCAAGCGTACGGCTGGCAGTACCTCCGCGTGGAAGACGGCAATGATTTGGCGGCGATTGATGCGGCGATTGCCGAAGCTCGTCAAGATTTGGATCGCCCTGCCTTGATTGAAGTGAAAACGACAATTGGTTACGGCAGCCCGAACAAAGGTGGAAAATCGGCTTCCCACGGTGCTCCGCTTGGCAAAGAAGAGGTGAAACTCACCAAGCAGGTGTACAACTGGCAAGAAGACGCTGAGTTCCATGTGCCGGCTGAAGTAGCATCCTTCTATGGAAATGTGGCCAGCGAGGGTGAAAAACGTGAGCAGGAATGGCAAGCGCGCTTTGAAGCATACGCTCAAGCCTATCCGGAACTGGCGAAGCAATTTACACAAGCGATTAACGGTCAATTGCCTGAGGATTGGGACGCTGACCTGCCAACATATGAAGTAGGCAGCAAACTGGCTACCCGTGTGGCGTCCGGTAATGCCATCAACGGACTTTCCAAACGGGTTCCGTTCCTGATCGGCGGCTCTGCTGACTTGGCTCATTCCAATAACACTGTGATCAAAGATGCGGGCAACCTGCTTCCTGGCAGCTATGAAGGCAAAAATATCTGGTTCGGTGTCCGCGAATTCGCGATGGGTGCGGCACTGAACGGTATGTCTCTGCACGGCGGGCTGAAAGTGTACGGCGGAACGTTCTTCGTATTCTCCGATTATGTGCGCCCAGCCGTTCGTCTCTCCGCACTGATGAAACAACCGGTCATTTACGTGTTCACCCATGACTCGATAGCAGTCGGAGAAGATGGACCAACTCACGAACCGATTGAACACTTGGCGTCATTCCGCGCGATGCCTGGACTTACTGTACTCCGTCCGGCAGATGCCAATGAGACCAATCAGGCATGGCGATATGCGCTCAGCCGTACCGACGAACCGGTTGTCCTGGTGCTTACCCGCCAGAACTTGCCTACTATGGCGGAAACAGCGGAAAAAGCGGCAGAAGGCATTGAAAAAGGTGCCTATGTGGTGGCAGACGCCGAAAACGGCCAACCGCAAGTGATTCTGCTCGCTTCCGGCTCCGAAGTGTCGCTTTGCATGCAGGCTCGTACTGAACTGGCAGCAAAAGGCATCCAGGCTCGTGTCGTCAGCATGCCTAGCTGGAACCTGTTTGAGCGTCAATCCAAAGAATACCGTGAATCTGTCATCCCATCCGGCGTAAAAGCCCGTGTTGCAGTCGAAATGGCTTCTCCACTCGGTTGGGATCGCTACACAGGAGATCATGGCGTCGTTATCGGCATCAATCAGTTCGGCGCATCCGCTCCAGGCGAACGCATCATGAAGGAGTATGGATTCACTGTAGAAAATGTGGTAGAACACGCGCTGAAAGTGTTGAAATAAAATAAGCGAAGTAGAGCAGCCTTTCTCATGTTTTCATGGGAAAGGCTTTTCATATTGGTTTTTCTGCCAGCTTTCTGTACTCGACAAATCGGCTCGTATGTGGAATGATAAGTAGTCAGGGGTGATCCTTTAGCGTGCGCGTAGAGATTTGTACAGAACCTTTTACAACCCAGAAACTTTTTCGGAAAATTTCCGTCTATAGTGGTGGAGAGAGGAAAGAGACCAGGAGGTACATCATGGCTCAAGCCAGGAAAAAGACAAAAAAGAAAAACAGATGGCTGATGTTTGTCATTTCGTTTCTTGTCTTGCTTGTGTTTAGCGTGATTGGCGGCTACTTTGCGCTTATGTACGCGGGCAAGCAGATGATTGACATGCAGAAGCTGGCTGATATCAAGCTGGAAGCTTCAGAGCTTTACGATAAAGATGGACACAAGATTGGCAATCTCACAACAAAAGAAAACAATCGGACCTATGTCAAATATACCGATATTCCGCAGCATCTAATCGACGCCTTTATCGCTGTTGAAGACAAGCGCTTCTTCGAACACAACGGGGTGGATATGGTTCGTATCGCCGGAGCGATCCTCAAGGATATTACACACGGTGAGCTGGCCGAGGGTGGCAGCACCATTACCCAACAGCTTGCCCGAAACGTTTTCCTCTCCAATGAACAGACGTTCTGGCGCAAAACCAAGGAAGTCAGCATCGCGATCAATCTGGAACAGCGGTTCTCCAAGCAAGAGATTATGGAGATGTATCTGAACAAGATTTACCTCGGGCACGGGGTGTTTGGCGTTCAGAACGCATCCAAGCTTTACTTTGACAAAAACGTGCAGCAACTGGATCTGGCGGAGGCGGCCATGCTTGCGGCGATCCCGAAAGGCCCTTCCATCTATTCGCCGTTTCTTCATCCCGACAAGGCGAAAGAACGGCGCGACACGATCCTTCGTTTGATGATGGAGCAAGGAATCATTTCCAAAGAAGAAAAAGAAAAAGCGCAGCAAGAACCGCTGCCCGAGAAAAAAGTCCAGTTGGCTGGCACTATCAAGGAAGGCTATGCTTCTTACGTTGACTATGTCGTGCAGGAAGCGGAAGAGAAGTACGGCATCAATGAAGATATGCTGTACCGCGGCGGCTGGAAGATTTATACCTCGTTCGATCCGAAAATGCAGGATGCGATGGTGGAGGCCTTTGCCAAAGACAGCCTGTTTCCGAAGAGCGGACCGAAGCAGCATGTGGAAGCCGGCATGGTGGTGATCGATCCGAAAACAGGCGGAGTCGCGGCGATGATGGGCGGACGCGAGTATGTGCACAAAGGCTTCAGCCATGCCACAGACATGCGCCGTCAGCCGGGATCGTCCTTCAAGCCGCTTGCCGTTTATGCGCCGGCATTGGAAACAGGGGAGTGGAACGCCGATTCCCTCCTGCCCAACAATAAACAAGATTTCAACGGATACAGACCAAGCAACTGGAATGGTCAATACAGCGACCATGTCAGTTTGCAGTACGCTGTAGAACAATCGTTAAACATTCCGGCCGTCTGGCTGTTAAACGAGATCGGTTTGGATAAGGGTATCGAATATGTGAAGAAATTCGGCATACCGTTGGAAAAAGAAGACCACAACCTGGCAATCGCCCTGGGCGGCTTAAGCAAAGGAACTTCCCCTTTGCAGATGGCACAGGCTTATACCGCATTTGACAACGGCGGTGTGATGATTGAAGCGCACGCCATTACGAAGATTACGGATGATCAGGACAATTTGGTGGCATCGGCAAAACCGAATCAAACACAGGTTATATCGCCGAAGACCGCTTGGAAGATGCATGAATTGTTGACGGCGGTCGTTGCTCACGGTACGGGGAAAGCAGCCCAATTCGGCCGCCCGGTTGCCGGTAAGACAGGAACGACCCAATCGGAATACGGCAGCTCCAAAGTGAACAAGGATGCCTGGTTCGTCGGATACACGCCTGAGTATGTAGGAGCGGTCTGGATGGGGTTTGACCGCGAAGACAGACAGCATCTGATGCGTGACGGAAGCTCGAAAACGGCGAAGTTGTTCCGTGAAGTGTTCCGCAACGGTTTAAGCGGCGTAAAAGTGACGCAGTTCCAGCCTCCTGCAGGCGTCGAAGCGGCACAACCGGAGGAGACAGCGAAGCCGATAACACTTGATGCCATTTTGGCCATGGAAAATCACGAACCAAAAGTGGTATTAAGCTGGTCAGGAGCAGAAGGGCAAGACTTGACATATGATGTGTATCGTTTCCTGAATTCGCCTGATCAAAAAGAACTGGTAGTCGGCGGATTGAAAGAAACCACATGGGTTGACCCGATTCAGGGTTCCACTATTTATAAGTACCTTATCGTCGCGCATAAAGCTGACGGCGGTGAAGGGCCAACCTCCAATATTGCGGAAGTGGATATGTCCCAGCTTGAGCAAATGCTGAAAGACAGCGAGAGTCAAACTGAAGACGGCAGCACCCAAAATGGCGGACCGGGACAGGACAGTTCGCAAACACCTCCGCCCGACATTCCGAATACCGATTCAGGGACAGGAAACAACGGAGGCCAACCGAATCAGGATGGAGGCAGCTTCAACCAAAATGGCGGAACTCCTAGTCAGGACGGCAGCAATACCACCCATGACGGCACGAATCCGAATTCCACCGGCAGCAATAGCGGAAACGGAGAAACTCCGTCGCCGGAAATTCAATTGCCGCCGACAACCCCGCCGCCTGATCAATCGAATCCGGACGGCACCAAAAAGAGCAATTAAGCTGGCGTGAAAAAATCCCCTTTTTGTAAAAGTTGACAGATGTATCACTATTTCAACTTCTTTTCTCGCGTGATACAATTTACCTACACAGAAAAACGGTCAATCGGGGAGAGCGACTTAACGAGGGAGGAAATCACATGTCCGATACAAATCAAAACCTGAACGAGTTTTTTGCTGAAAAAATTGATCATGCAAAAATTCAATTTGAACGGGCACTTGATTGCAAACATACAGATTTTGACGATCTGTACCCATACATGAACGAACAACCGCAGTTCTTCTGGTATAAGCGTTATGTCGCATGGTCTGAACTTCTCACTATTGTGAAGCTGGCGGACGAATTAGGGCTTGATTGGAAGGCGCACTTCTCCGAGCAGCAGATCAGCTTCATTCAAGGAAAAGTCTTGCAAGGAAAGGTATTGGACCATTGGTATCCGGAAGGGGATAATCAACAGGAAGAAAGCGTCAGCCAAATGGAAGAGTAATTAGGAGAATGAATGGAAGGACAGTACCTTATCAGGGGTGCTGTCCTTTTTTGAATTGACTTTTGCAGGAATTTTGGCAAAAATATTTTTATCAGAATATTCAGGAGGTTAAGTATGATTCAGGGTCTATTTGAAACTCATGTTTTGGTGACCAATCTCGAACAGTCAGCGTTATTTTATGAAAATTTGGGTCTGCAATTTGCCCATTATGAAGAAAAACGGCGAGTTAAATTTTATTGGATCGGAAAACCTGGTCAAGCCATGTTGGGTGTTTGGGAGGTGCCAGCAGAAAAATGGCAGCGAAGACATTTTGCATTTCAAGTGGAACTGGACGATTTGAAAAGGTCTGTCTCCTATTTGAAAGAGAAGGGAATAAAGGTCAGAAGCTTCTCTAATGATGGAACGGAGGACTTGGAGGTAGCCGCCTGGATGCCGGCAGTCACCATCTTTTTTGAAGATTTGGATGGCAATTCGTTGGAATATTTATGTATGCTGAACGATCAACCGAAGCCGGAATTGGGAGTAGTCAAGTTTGACGATTGGGAAAGAATGCACAACCGTTAAAAACAAAGCAAGGTCGGCATCTGTCAGGGATGCCGACTTTCTTTCCAGAAATAGTTTGGTGCCTCGCACGACTCTAGCGAAGCATGTTTCGGATGTTTCTTTAATGAAGCCAATGATAGACCACGTGCGGCGTCTCTTCGTCCTTATCCGCAGGCAGGAGGAAGGGTTGCGCGTTTGACCAGGAGGCAGGCGCTTGTTGCTTTGCGGAAATGATTACTTCTGTGCCGATTGAGGCGAAGGAGTACAATTCCTCAACATCCCGGTTACGCAGCCTGACACAGCCAAGCGATTCAGTCTTTCCGATACTGTCCGGATTGTTGGTTCCGTGTATGGCGTACTCGCTGCCGGCAAACAGGAGGCCGCGCGTGCCGTAGATATGGTCATGGCCCTGCGGCTGGCTGATTTTTTGCAAGATACGGAAATACCCTGCCGGTGTTGACTGGTCTTTCCCGATCCCGATCGGAAATCTTCGCACCACATGAGAGCCGCTCATCAAAGTCAGGCTGAATGAGGGTTGATGGATATAGATTCGCAGCGGCTCAAGCGGAACGACAGGTTCGGGATAATGCAGGAGCGGAATAACCTTGCGCAGGCTGTTCCAAGCATCATTCGGCCGGAAAGAAGCCGGCAGGTAAGGCCATTCCTGACTAGACTGCTTTGTCCTTTGATCTCCTGTTTTACCGTGAGATTCTTTAACCGATGGTGTAAAGTAATTGGCAACGTAGCGCGGGATGGCGCTCAATGCATTATGCGGATAAGGCTTATCCAGTTCGGCAAGTTTGGCCGGCAGATTGCCTGACAGCTGATAGTACCGGAACAGGGCATTTCGCAATGTCAGAACTTTGGCCAGCTCTGAATGCTCCTGGGCCAACGATTGTTTGGTCGAGTGGATCAAGGGGTCTTTTTCGCAGGCACAATCAGGATCGTACCATTTTTCCAGCATCATGCTCTTCGCTTCCGGATTATATCGTAAAATTGCGCGTACTTTTTGCGGCTGGTAGAAAACAAGCGGTGTAAAAAGCGGCAACCCATCCGCCTCGTTTACTACCACGATGTTGTATGGCTTGGTGTAAAAGAAACGCCTTTCGGCCAAAAACGAAGCGATCTGTTTCTTTGCTTGGCTGTCTGGCATGGAGGCGGGAATGGCAATCACTTCGGTGTGAACGTAGCTTGCTGTCTGATCTGAGTTGGAGCGGGCCGCCAAGTTTTCCTCTTTTGCTAATTGATTGTGATTGGGCAGAGAGGAAAAGAAGATGAGCAGAAACAACAGAAAGGAAACGGATCGCCGAACGAAGAGCAGCCTGCGCCGGTTTTTTCGCTCCCGAAGCAGACGGTGGTAGGCTTCCCGTGCTTCCTCCGCCGATTTGTCGGTTTGCTTGCTCCAAGCGGCTTTGCGGTAGGCGTCCAGCGCTTTCTCTTTTTGACCCCGTTTCTCCCATTCCCGGCCCAAATAGAGCCAGCCAATGGCCTCCTGCGGGTGCTGGCGGGTGTAATAACGGTAAAAGGCCAGCTCGCCCTGATTCGGATACTGCAACAAAAAGGTCATTTTTTCTTGGTAAAAGTCGGCCCTGTTCACGGCGGTTCCCCCCTACCAAACATATCGGAATCAATTGGTAAATCGTTTAGGGGGTAGCGGCATGTCAGCGCAATAAAACAGGCAAAAGCGCTGAAATCAAAGTGACGCAGGTCTGCTAAGGCAGCATCCAGCTTAACCAGCGGCTTTGCAGGTAGGTGAGGATTGCTACCAGAATCACGAAGCTCAAACTATATTTTATGGTGAATCGCAGCAAGCTGGACTCCTTTCCAGGGAGTCCAACCGCTGCACTTGCAACGGCAATAGATTGTGGTGAAATCATTTTCGCTGTCACCCCGCCCACGACA
Organism: Paenibacillaceae bacterium; assembly: GCA_041920465.1. Lineage (GTDB taxonomy): Bacteria > Bacillota > Bacilli > Brevibacillales > Brevibacillaceae > Brevibacillus_H. The sequence goes on from JBHGXW010000014.1 coordinate 17,537, forward strand.
TTGGCGGAGACCAGCAGTGTGGGATTGATGCCGATTTGATTGGCGATTACATTTTGCAGGTTGGCGAACAAGGCATTATTAGACATCACGGAACCCGTCAAGAAAACGCCGAGCCATCCAAGGAATGGAGAGAAGAACGGGAAGAGTTGCCCGGTATTCGCCAAAGCTAATCCAAGAGTCGAAGACATTCCTGAATAATTGGAAACAAAGGCAAAGGCAATAACGAAACAAAAGGTTAGAATCGGCAGGAATAGTTCCTTTATCACGTCTTTAAAAAGGAGCACAGCTAACGGATTATATACCTGCATCCATGTCCCCATACAGACGCCTCACTTAATGCTTGATTTTCCATAGAGTTGCCAAATCCTCATCAATTTATGTGATTGGCATAGGGTTCAGGCTGATTGGGCAGCCTGTGTACACACAAAAGGCTTGGCATTTTGCCAAGCCTTTCGAGTTTTTTCTTAACCTAACCTATAAATCGCTTCCGTCCGGTAAATCCGCTGGCCGCGGCTGGCAAAGCGCTGTTCGTATTCCGTCATCACGTTCTCTGCCGCGAATTCGGAGTGATGCAGGTCAAAGGTAATGTTGCAAAGCTGGAACCGCTCATGGGAGAGTTCATTCAAAGAGAATTCAAACAGTCCTTCGTTGTCTGTCTTGATGTGGATTTCCCCGTCAGATCTCAGTACCTGCTTGTACATGGCAAGGAAGGAACGGTATGTCAAACGGCGCTTATAGTGGCGTTTCTTTGGCCATGGGTCGCTGAAATTCAGGTAAATGCGATCCAGTTCACCTTCTGCGAACAAATCCGGCAGAAGAGTAGCATCATACTGAACCAGCACAAGATTCGGAATCTCTTTTTGCTGGGTGCGTTGGGCGGTCCGGTAAAGGACTTCCGCTTTGCGCTCCAGGGCGATGAAGTTGATTTCCGGATGCCGTTCGGCCAACGTGTTGATAAACCGGCCTTTCCCGGCTCCGATTTCCAGATGGATCGGGTTATGGTTATGGAAACGCTCATGCCAGCGTCCTTTAAACGAAGCAGGGTGTTCGACAAAAGTGGGATATTGGCGCAGAGCCTCTTCTGCTCCGGGAATATTACGTAAACGCATGGAAACCTCCTACGAGACAAAATCAAATTGCTCTATCTAGTATATCGTGATGATGACAGGTTTCAAGACGTAATCCGTTTCCTTTGTCTAATTTTTTGCACACCAAAAAGACGCCCTTCTGCTACAATGGAGAAGTATCTGAATGGTAGGGGGATAAACGAAGTGGCATTCCAATTAAATCGGAACGAGCTTACAAAAAACGGACGAGTGATCTTGGGTGATTGGGTGGAACCCTGGCTTGCCCAATTGGAGAGCGCCATTTGCGAGCTGGAAAAATTGGGCGCATTCAGCCAAATTGTTCAACGGGGACGGATTATCGCTCTGCGCTCAACGGACACTTCCAGGATGTACTCCGCATTCAAGGCGGCACTTTACCTCGGCAAATACGACGACATGCAGAATACGGAACGGTTCTTGAGCAAAATGGTGAAAGCCCATCACTCGTATGAGCCGATTCGCGGAGAAAGTATTTTGTTCTTGTTCATCGGCATAGGAAAGCCGGTGTACGATCATCTGGTTACATACACCGTTGGCAGACCGACGCGGATTGCCGGCGGACAACGGGCCAATCTTCCCTGGGGCTATGAAGTTCCCGTCGAAGCGAAAAACCCGCAAGCCTATATTGACCGCGCCATGCCGCTGATTCAGGAAGTGGTGGATTTGACCAGACGGGAGGCTGATCGGGAGCAGATGCAGGCAGCCCGTTCGCTTTTGCCGGTCGGATACATCATGCCGCCATTCCTGATGGAATTCAGCGAAGAGGCGCTGATCAAAAACGTCTTCCGCCAGCGCCTGTTTGAGCGGGGAGCACAAGGGGCTACCGTAGAAGTGGTTTCCGACATGTGGGAATGCTGCGTGGCGCTTGATCCGCAAAAATGGGAAACGCTCAAGGACTACCACGGCCCGCACACGATCGCATGGGAAAAAGCGATGCGGACGCTTCGCGACAAAGAATACACGCTCCGGGATTTGCTTGCCTTGGCCGGTCTGAATGTGGAACAGACAGATTTGGCTTCGCTCAATCTGTATGAGCTGCTAATGCAAACAGTCGGGAAGGAAGCGCCTACCATGTGGGAGAAAATGAATAAGTAAGTGTATGCATGAAAGCTGAAAGGGAGTGGAGAACTTGAGCAAATCAAGCACCATTATGGAGGCATTGGGCATCGAAATCGTCGAGATGAACGAAGAACGCGTCGTAGCCACCATGCCTGTCCACGGCCCAACTCATCAACCGTTTGGCATACTTCATGGGGGAGCATCTGTTGTGTTGGCGGAAACGGTTGCCAGCATGGGCACGTGGAATCTGATTGATCAGGAGAACGAAATTTGCGTTGGGCTTGAAATCAATGCCAACCACATCAAAAGCAAACGGGACGGCCTTGTAACCGCCGTCGGCACTCCGCTGCACAGAGGACGGACAACGTATGTCTGGGATATCAAGCTTACGGATGAAGAAGGCAAGTTAATCTGTGTTTCCCGCTGCACCGTAGCTGTCATCCCGAAAAAAAACGGATAGCCAACCGGAAACCTGATCGAGACCTCCTCGAGAAAAACAAGACCGCTCTTGCCTGACAAGAGCGGTCTTGTTCGCTATAAAGTTAAATCACTTTGCATTATGAAAGTGGTTAAACTTTCATCCATGTGCTATGAAAAGGAAAGAGCTTCGTCCCATTGCGTGTTCCTTGTGAAGGCATGGCAAAGTGAAGAGAGTGAAGGAAGGAATCAGAGTCGTCAGATGAGAAGCTCCTGTGAAAAGCTTCTATACCCCTGACAGGGGCGAGCAGCGTAGACGGGGCCCCGCCCGACAGTAGCGTATGCTTACGTCGGGTGGGTTGTGAAGACTCCCTTCCGTACTGAACGGAACGGACAGTTTTTCATCTCTGAATGCCTTCACGGAACCAAAAGGGACGAAGTCTTTTATTATCTATTAACTTTCTTTCCATTTGCGCAGCCAGTGGAAAAAAACGATTGTCCATTTTGTATGGACTCTTACAGCGCTAATGTAACATAGCCTATTCCAAAAAAATTTGTTGACAGAAAATCCCTTCTCGTGACAAAATGACATTTGTAACTGAACAGTTATTTAGGTAAGGTGGGAGAGGAGGCCGACAATTGTCAGAGAAGCAGACGGTGGATCGCCGCCAAATGCTGAAGGATGCCGCGATTCAATTGGCATGCCGCAACGGCTATGAACGAACAACAATTAAGCAGATTGCCAAACAATGCGATGTGACGGTAGGCGTCATCTATCATTACTTTGCCAGCAAGGAAGAATTGTTCCGGGAAGCTCTAACCGACCATTTGCCGAATTTTGAGGAAGTTCTGCCGGAAGCGGCCAGGCTGACGATTGAAGAGGGACTGGTAAAAATTGCAACTATTATGATCAATGGGCTTCGCCAGCGAGCAGAAATGATAACGGTCATCGTTGCAGAAAGCTTTCGAAATCCTGAAATTTTAAGCTTGTTCCTTTACGTAATTACTCAAGCAAGGAAGTTATTGGAGGAATATTTCGCAGAGAAGATCAGGGCCAGAGAGATCGCGCCTGTCGATGTCAGGATTATCTCCAACATGTTTTTTGGCCATTTCTTCACAGCTTTCTTTCATCGAGAAAGACTGGGGATGCCATTTATACCTCCCATTGATGAGGATTTTATCAAAAGCAGTGTAAAAACCATGATAGCTGGATGGAAACAGGGGGATTTATAGGTGAGAACGAGAAACCATCTCAAAACGTTTACCAAAGTGTCCGTTTATGCGGTGAGCGTATGCCTGCTGGCGTCTTCTTTGGCGGGGTGCTCCAGTGTAGCAACAAGTTCAACCCAATCCGTGCAAAAGGTTGTGGTGGAGCAGGTAGGACAGACTGACTTGAAAAAAGCAAAAATGGCGGTAGGCCGGGTCATGGGGGATACGGAATCAGCTGTTATGTCCAAAATCTCCGGCCGTGTTGTCCGCGTACAAGCGGAAATCGGGCAAGAGGTTAAGGCGGGGCAACCATTAGTTATTTTGGATGACAAGGATTACGCGGCTGCTCTCTCACAAGCGCTTGCCGGGCTGCGCGGGGCACAGGCAAGATTGGCTGATGTGCAAAACGGTACAAGGTCACAACAAATGATGCAAATTCAAGAAAAAATTCAATCAGCCAAGGCTCAATTGGATAATGCCAAGTTTAACCTGAACCGCATTCAAACGCTGTTTTCCCAAGGTGCAGTGCCGCAGTCGCAACTGGATGCAGCGAAACTGGCCTATACACAGGCAGAAACCGCTTATGAGCAAGTGCTGCAGGAGCAAAGCATGGCGAAGGAAGGAGCAACCAAGGAAACCATTGAGAACTTGCGCGCCACTGTCGAACAGATGCAGGCAGCCGTCAATATTGCTCAAATAAACAAGAGCAATACGGTGATTACAGCACCGATCTCCGGTAAAATTGCCACTCAAAACATCCATGAGGGCGAAATGGTTTCCCCTGGTGCGCCTTTGTTTACGATTGTGAGCCGGGTTCCTGTTGTGGAAGCCTCTGTTCCGGAAGACCAGATCAACAGCATCAAGGTGGGACAGACCTTAAAAGTTCGAATTGAGCAAGTTTCCAGCGAGCCATTTGACGCCAAAGTTCTGGCAATTTCTCCGATTTCCAATTCAACAAGCAAGGAGTATCCTGTCAAATTAAGCTTGCCGGGTGATCCGAATCAATGGAAATCAGGCATGTACGCCGAAGTTACGCTTCCTGGCAATGATCAGGCAGCCAAGATTACCGTTCCCACAGACGCGATTGTGAAAAAGGGAAGCGAACGCCTGGTCATGGTTACTGACGGCAAAAAAGCGATGGCACGGCCAGTGGTGACAGGTGCTACAGATGGTACCATGATCGAAATTGTCAGCGGACTTAAAGCAGGGGAGAAAATCATCGTGGTTGGCCAGGATGAAGTAAAAGACGGTGACCCCATTGAAGTTTACTATGAGAAGGAGAACGGCAAATGAAAAAGAAAATTGGCTTACTCATCCTTGCTCTTGTAGTCATTGGCGGAGGTTCGTTCGGGGTGAAAAGCTATCTCGATTCCACTCATTACGTGACAACTGACGATGCCCGCATTGATGGCGAGCTTGTTAAAGTAAGCCCGGAGCTATCCGGCAGGGTAATCGAGGTACGGGTGAAGGAAGGCGACGCTGTTGATGCCGGTGAGACCATGGCGCGATTGGAAGAGAAGAACACATCGCTTGCTAACCGTGATGCCGCATTGGTCAAAGCTCCGGGAACAGGTGTTGTGATTAAAAAATTCGTTACAGTGGGCGAAACGGTTTCCCCCGGACAACGAGTATTTTTGCTGGCGAATTTGCAAAATTTGTTTGTTTCGGCCCGTATCGAAGAAACCAAGATTAGTCGGGTAAAAGTCGGCGAACCGGTAACCATCAATATCGACGCTTTCCCGGACCATCCGATTCAGGGGATTGTTGAGCAGGTAGGACTCGCATCCGACAGCACGTATTCCCTTTTGCCCACTTCCAACGCATCCGGCAACTTTATCAAGGTTACCCAGCGAATTCCGGTAAAAATCAAGATTCTTAATCAGGATGGGCTTAAATTGCTGCCAGGCATGAACGCAGTGGTCAACATTTCTACCGGGGGATGATGCGATGAAAGCAAAACGTTTGATCATCTTGATCATTTCCTCCTACTTGGTGGTTAGCGCAGGAATTTCCGCTTACTATTGGATGCACCACCAAAACTATGTGGAAACGGATGACGCCTATACAAAAGTAGACTATTCCTTGTTGACCGCACCAGTGACGGGCAGATTGATTCAGCTTGATGTTCGCGAAAATCAGGAGGTACATGCGGGCGAAGTGATCGGAATGATCCAGGCGGGTCCGGCTTCAGCAACACCTGGAGCTCGGGTTCCTCTGCTTGCGCCCACCAGCGGCCAAATCATCCGCATCGGGGCAAACGACAAGGAAGTGGTTACCGCAGGGCAGAAGCTGTTGGCGGTCGCCGATTTGGCATCCGCCTATGTAGAAGCCAGATTGACCGAAAAAGAAGCAAGCCGTATCCGGGTTGGGCAAACGGTAGATATTCAGCTTGATACGATGGGCGATCAGGAGTTTACCGGAATTGTTTCCCGAATAGAAGGGGTTACCGAAAAGGCGGTTTGGCCCATCATCTCACTGACACCTGCTCGAAAAGAGCCGAGGGAAGAAGAACTTGTTCCGGTGCGAATTCAAGTGAAAGACGCCAAGCTGATACCGGGTACCAGTGCGGAAGTAGCGATTCATGTAAGGGGTGATGCAGATGGGCTCTTCTGAAGAAAAAAAAGTTCCGGGTGTTGTCACGACTACGCTTATTATCGTGCTCGGGACATTTATGGCGATCCTTGACACATCCATCCTCAACGTTGCATTGCCCAAGCTAATGGTGTTGTTTAGCGTTGATACCAAACAGATTGACTGGGTGCTGACCGCTTACATGCTGGTATCGGGCGCGATCATCCCGATAACGACCTACCTGGGTGAGCGGTTCGGCTACAGAACGCTGTATATCTGGTCGGTTGCCAGTTTTACGCTCGGCTCTCTGCTGTGCGGTCTGGCCTGGAATAATCCAAGTCTGGTTGCTTTCCGCGTAATCCAGGGAATTGGCGGCGGATTGATCATGCCGGTCGGGATGGCCCTGATGTTTCGGTTTATCCCGAGAGACAAAATGGGTGCGGCCATGGGGATTTTCGGATTATCCATGGCAGTGGCGCCTTCGATTGGCCCTACTTTGGGCGGCATGATTGTCGAGCATTACAGTTGGCGTTGGCTGTTCATGATTAACGTGCCGATCGGGATTATCGGCGTATTTCTGTGTCAAATTATCCTGCCGGAAACAGAGCGGCGGAAAATGGGCAACTTCGATATCTGGGGACTCATTCTTGCATCCGGCAGTGCCTTCTTTTATCTGCTTGCCCTCGCGGAAGGAGAGAGCTGGGGGTGGAGCTCTTATTCCATCGTGATGCTGTTCGTTACGGCAACGATGATGCTGGCGCTCTTGATCGTGGTCGAATTGAATCATCCCGAACCAATGCTGGATATTCGCTTGTTTAAGTACAGACGTTTTTCGTACAGTATCATTCTAGGCAGCGGACTCTATATCGCAATGATAACCGGGGTCGTTCTGATTCCGATTTACCTGCAATCAATCCGTGGCTATTCGGCGATTCAGACGGGCTTGCTCCTCATGCCGCAAGCATTGGCCATGGGAGCGATGATGCCTGTGTCAGGGAAGCTGTTTGACAAGATTGGTGCCCGTCCCCTGGTTATGATCGGTATTCCATTGATCCTCTACAGTACCTATGAACTGCATACCCTGGCAGTGGATACGCCGGCAAGTGTCATCAGCACCCTGATGGTATTTCGCGGGATTGGCATGGGATTGACGTTTATGCCGATCAACACGGCGGGAGTCAGTATGATACCGCCAATGAAAATGGGGGCTGCCTCCTCGCTAAGCACGTTGATCAGGAACGTGGCTGGTGCAATCGGGATTGCCCTGACCACGGTTCTTCTGGAAAATCGCCAATTTTTGCATCAGCATCGAATGGCAGAGGATCTGGATACGTTCTCTTACAGTTGGAACCTGATGCAGCAGAACGCGACAGGACTTACGGCATCGATTGGGGATACCTCATCCGCTGCGCAGGTATCGCTTTCCATGATGAATTCTCAAGTGCTGGGCCAAGCGGCTTCATGGGCAATGGGAGATGTGTTTTTGATCTTCACCTTCTTCGTCATCGCTTTAGCTCCACTTGGTCTTTTGTTTAAAAAAGAAAAGAAACAACAAGGCGAACAACCCGTGTTTGTCGAATAAGAAGCGAACCTGCCGTGATTTCGGCAGGTTTTTCTTATTAATTTAAGTACCTGGTATAAAGGTGGAGTCAGGCATGCTGATATCCAGCTCAGGATTGAAAAATTTCGATATTTAGATTAACATCTAATTAGATTGTTATCTAAAAACAAGAGCCGAGGAGGAGTTGAAGGTGCTTATTTTTCCGCAGGAGAGCGAACGGTTAACGTATCAGCCAATCAATGAAAACGATATGGAGCAGTTGGTCGGGATCTACAACTCGAACCCTTTTTATCTGGAAATTTCGAAGAGGAAGCCGCAAATTACGCTTGAAGAAGTTCGCAAGGAATATCTGGAGAACAGGACTTGCGAGAATGAGTATACCATCGGCATCAGGGAGAAGGAGGAGCAGAAATTGATCGGGGTGGCAAAATTTATTTTGTGTAATCCCCATGACAACAACCCGTGGCTGGGGCTCCTGATGCTGCACAAGGAGAAGCAGAATAGAGGATTTGCCAAAGAATTCCTGAATACCCTGATCAACTGGTATCGGGAAAACGGCTATGTTTCGCTTCATTTGGGTGTGCTTGAAAGGAATCAATCTGTTATTCCGTTCTATGAAAAATGCGGGTTTGTCACATACGAAGAACGCGATACAAAGAAGTATGGCAAAGTGTTTTGCATGAGCCGTTCTTTATAATCAGGATATTCGGGATTTTCGTCTAGTCCGTAGTCCCTTCCAAAGCATAAGATAGACCAATGAGCAAGGGGGGGAATAAAAAATGGTGCATCCAACTCAGACAGAAAGTTTTCTTGACCAGTTGCAGAAAGCGATACAGGGGGAACATGAAGCCATCCAATTTTATCAGGCATTGGAGCAAATGGCGCCACCCAGTCACAAACGTTACATTAGAAGTATTCGAGAAGATGAGAGAAGCGACCATTTCGTCAATTTTACGAACCTGTACCGATCTCTCACCGGGCGTAATCCGCGTCTTGTACCGGGAGCTTTGCCCCGAGATTATGTTTCCGGCCTGAAGAAAGCCCTGGATGACGAGCAGGACGCGGCGAGGTTTTATACACAAATGTATCTTTCTGCACAAGATCCGCATGTCAGGCAGATTTTTTTTGATGCGATGACAGACGAGATGCGGCATGCCACCCGAATTTCCTTTCTGTACAGCAATCTGTTTCTGGAAAGAGGAAGGATCTGACTTAAGTCTTCTGGATGAATCCGCTTGTACAATCAAGGCTTTGCGAATTTCGCGGGAAACGGAGGCCCTGAAGATGGAATCAGCGGTTCTTTTATACGTTGGCAGGCCAAATTCCTGTGAAAGCTCTTTTTGTTTTAATCGTGGGCGATCATATAGGTGGCTTTGGAAACCGGATGTTAGCAAATAACCGTCTGCATACCCTTATAGGCTGGGGCAGACGGTTTTCGTTTGGCTGAACAGCTTCGGTTAAGCCGGATTGTAAGGGCTCTCTATTTGTAGGGTTTGTTGGTGATAAACCCCCAGAAACGCTTGAGAATCCACCAGGGGCCGACCAGCAGGAAGACAGGGTTTTTGAAGAAGGAAGGAGGATTTCCTTCGTAGAAATGGCCCACGAATTGAAATACCCATCCAACAATAAACAAGCTTAAGCCCCACTTCCAGTTGAAGAAGAACAGTGGGAGTGAAACGACGATCATGGGGATTCCGATGGCATGGGTCAATTTATTGATCGGGTGCTGATGGTCTTGTTTGTACCTTTCCAAAAAAGAGAGCTTTGGTTCCATGCACTCACCTCGTAAACGCTTTCATTTTTATAAGCATACCACAAAATAGCCGGAAATTAACAAAAAATTTAAAATTAAAAGTCTGATTGCATGGGTAGGAAGATAAACGAAACGGCAGGGAGGATATGGGAGCAGGAAGGAGAATTTTTTGGCTAAAAGGTGAAAAGACATGGGGGACGAGCATGAACAGAACGGAAAAATGGAAGAGCATTTATTGCCGGTTTTCTGGCAAATACAGTTTTTTGTTCGGGTGCGGTGTAGGGCATGAAGCCCGCCGCTTACACAGAAAGGCAGCATACTGGAAACCTTCACGATCAATCAGGATGCAACGCTTGCGGGCGTCTATAAAGCGGACACCGGTTCGATTGACGGCTTATTTATCAAGAGACCAGCCAATCGGGCCATTTGAGCTTGTTGGAAAAATGGTAATTCAAGAATAAATTGGAGATCAAATCATGAAATCGCACGAGTTAATCCAAAAACTGTGGAATTTCTGTCATGTCCTGAGAGACGACGGAATTACCTATCATCAATATGTAACGGAACTAACGTATCTCCTGTTTATCAAGCTGCTGCATGAAACGAACCAGGAGCATGCGCTTCCAGAATGTTACCGCTGGGATCAGTTCATCTCGAAGCAGGGGGAGGAGTTAAGACAATTCTACGACCAGCTTCTGGCCGATCTTGGCGAACATGGGGATGGGCTGATCCGGCACATATATGCCAATGCCAGATCGAATATTTCTGTCCCGAAAAATTTGGAGAAGCTCATCCGGGAACTAAATGAACTTGATTGGTACAACGCCAAAATAGAGGGCTTGGGCGACATCTATGAAGGGCTTTTGGCGAAGAACGCCAGCGAGAAAAAATCAGGAGCAGGTCAATACTTCACACCGCGGCCACTGGTGAATGTGATGGTACAGCTCATCGATCCTAAGCCGGGTGAGCGGTGCAACGACCCGGCTGCAGGCACATTCGGCTTCATGATTGCGGCAGACAGACATGTGCGTGCCAAGACGCGAAACTATCAGGATTTGTCTTTGGAACAGCGGGAATTCCAGCAGACCAAGGCATTTTCCGGATGCGAGCTGGTTTCGGATACGCATCGGCTTGCCCTGATGAACGTTTTGCTGCACGATCTGAAAAGTGAGATTATTCTGGGCGATTCGCTTGCCATGCGCAGGGAAAGCCAAATGGACGTGGATGTCATATTGACCAATCCTCCATTCGGAGCCAAGAAGGGCGGAGAGAGTCCTGCAAGAGAGGATCTGCCGTTTCCTTCTGCCAACAAGCAGTTAAATTTCTTGCAGCATATTTATCATGCGCTGAAGCCTAACGGCCGTTCGCGGGCTGCCGTCATCGTCCCCGACAATGTTTTGTTTCAGGACGGAGACGCCCAGAAGGTTCGGATTGATTTGCTGGAAAAATGCAACCTGCACACCATATTGCGGCTTCCGACAGGAATTTTTTATGCGCCGGGCGTTCACACCAGTGTTTTGTTTTTCACCAGGGGGGCGAGCGATTACGGGAATACTCAAGAGATTTGGTATTATGACTTGCGCTCCGAAATGCCCAGCTTCGGGAAAAAACTGCCGCTTCGTGAAGCCCATTTCGCCGGATTCATGGAGGCTTACCTGGCTTCTGACCGGCGTTCGGTGAAAGATCCGCGCTGGTCATGCTACACCCGCAAGCAAATTCAGGAAAATGATGAGAACCTCGACTTGGGGTTGCTGACATTCCGCGATCTCAATCAGCTACATAGAAGCCCGGCAGCACTAGCAGAAGAAGCAAAAGACAAGCTAGAGCAAGCGACCGGGCTCCTGAATGAACTTTTGATCGAGCTAAAGAAGAGGGGAGAAAAACAGACAACATGAAGGCTGGCCTGAAACACGGAGCTTTGCATCAACTGCCTGACAACTGGCAATGGGTTAGGCTCGGGGAGGTACACAAGATCGTTACCGGTACCACACCGCCGAGAAAAGCTTCCTGTTACTACGGCGGGCAGATTCCCTTTGTGAAACCTCAAGACTTGGATCAAGGTGCCAACCTGCTTCAGGCAGAAGAATCCTTAAGCGATGAAGGGGCGGCGCAAGCAGTTTTAGTTCCGGCAGGCTCCACCTTGCTCGCCTGCATCGGCTCCGTCGGAAAATCGGCATTTGCCCGAGTGCCCGTCACCACGAACCAACAAATTAACAGTTTGATCCCCGATGAATGTGTGGTGCCGAAATACACCTATTACTACATGCTTTCTCCTCTTTTTCAGAAGATGTTGCAAGAGCGAATATCCATCACCACCATTGCGATTGTCAACAAGAGTAAGCTGTCCGACATCCCGTTTCCGCTTCCGCCCAAAGAGACGCAGCAACAAATCGTGGAATGGATCGAGCAATCTCTTGGCAAATTGCAGCAGATTGAACAATTCATCGCAGAAGGAGTTGCCGCACTGACAAAATGCCGGGCGGCGCTGTTAAACGAATGGTTCGGCACGGGTTTGTCCGGTTTGCCTGCCGACTGGCGCCTCGTTCCATTTAAAGAACTGGTGCGGGAAAGCAAAAACGGGTTGACCCGCTCACATGATGAGCAAGCCCCTGACCTTCCGTACGGCTACTTCAAAATGAACAACATTACCCCGTCCGGGGAGATGGATCTTACAGAGCTGACACGTGTTGACGCGAATGAACAGGAAGTTAGCCAGTATCGGCTAAAAGATGGAGATTTGTTGATCAACACGCGAAACAGCTGGGAATTGGTCGGCAAAAACACCGTGTTTAGCGGGGAACATCCTGATCCGGTGCTGTTTAACAATAACCTCTTGCGCATTCGATTTCACGAGTATGTCAATCCGTGGTTTATTTCCTGTTTTTTGCGGTCAGCGGTTGGGCAGGCACAGCTAAATCGAATCAAATACGCGACCACCAATGTAGCTGCTATCTATGCCAAGCATCTTCATCAGCTTCTGATTCCTGTTCCTCCCCTAAACGTTCAAAACGGGATCGTGGCGGAGTTTCAGGCAGTTGTTCATCAGGAGAAACGGGTGTTTGCCAGTATTCCACAAGAGGCAGATTTGGCTTCTTTAAGAGAATCAATCCTGGCACAAGCTTTTCAAGGTGAAAAAAATAAAATGGTCACAAGTTGGTAACATCTACAGAAAGGAAAACCATTTCAAAGGTCGAAGTGGGAATCTACCAGGGTAGGAGGTGGAACTAATGGAGAAAGGGAAGGAGCCGGCTTACAAACTGTTCAACATGCCAAAGAACCAAATCCGTGAAGAAGTTTCTCCGATTCGGGAGATCGTTTCCCAATGCGCAACAGACCCGGATTTCAGACAAGAAGTGCTAACCAAACTGGCGGATCTTGATGCGAAGGTTACCCGTTTGCTGGAATTGATTGATAAAAATGAAAAGAGATAATGATTGATACGTTTTGGGCCCGTCCGACTCAGCGAAAGCTTATGTCGAACGGGTTTTTTATATTATCGAAAAGCTTAACCGCTTTCCATTAATAGCCGGTGGGTTGCTTTCAGGCAGTGGAAGAGCCTGGATTTTTCGGCGGGAAGCGGCCCTGTATCAGATTCTCAATGCATTCGTCCATATTCATTTGGATACAGAGATGGATTTCCGGTATGTCAGCCACAAATCCGTCTCTTTCAAAATCAAAGCGAAGATGGCCAAGTGGCTCCATTTCATAGAGAATAATGCCTTGTTTGTCCGCTCTTGCTTTCTTTTGGAATTGGCGCAGCAGAATAAACAATTCGCCCCAAATTGGCAGGTACGGTTTTTTGTTATGTCTCCACAATGTCTGTTTAAGCTGTTCGCTAAGTTCACGATTGAATTGTTGCTTCCATTCAGTCACCTTGTCTCACCACATCTGTATTCTGTCATGTACTTCCAAGAAGCGTTGAAGAATTTTTGAAAATTCACTTGATGAATATTGGCTAAAAAAAGTACCATTAGTACAAGCTTTCTGCCACGTGACTCCATGGAGAGCAGGGGAACATGGCCGCTGATTCCCGGTCGTTGCCAATGAAAACGTCAAAATGGCTGGGCAAAGTAAAGTATCCGTTAAAAATATACACGATCAGCTTCAGCACATTCAAGAATCCGTTGAGCGAAGGCTGCTTCCAAACGAGATAAGAATAGATAAGGCTCTTACGAAAGAGAGGTAGTTATGAAAGAAAGACTCTATTATCAAGATGCTTACTTACGATATTTTACGGCTGAGGTCGTAGAGCGGGGAACGGATTTTAACGGAGGATATTACGTTGAATTGAGTCAGACTGCGTTTTATCCGACCGGCGGTGGCCAGCCTTGTGATTTGGGTAAGATTGAAGACGTCGAGGTGACCGGGGTGGAGGAGGTGGACGGACAAATCCGTCATTATCTTGCCAAACCGCTGTCCGAACACCTTCAGACTGTCAAAGGCAGCATTGATTGGAACCGTCGTTTTGACCATATGCAGCAGCATACCGGACAGCATATTTTGTCTGCCTCCTTTCGACAGATTGCCGACATCCTCACAATCGGGTTTCATTTGGGACGGGAAATTGTAACGATTGATCTCGATACTCCTGAGCTGTCCGAAGAGTTGATTCAACAGGCAGAGGATTTGGCCAATCGGGTGGTGGTAGAAAATCGCCGAATGGAAGCCAGGTTCGTGGACGAAGCGGAACTTGCCACGCTTCCTGTGAACAAGGCACCCAGCGTTCAGGAGAATATCCGGCTTGTGATCATTCCGGAGTTTGATTACAATCCCTGTGGCGGTACGCACCCATCCAGGACCGGAGAAGTAGGCATGATCAAGGTGATCGGCTGGGAACGAAACAAAGGTAAGGTAAGACTCAGCTTCGTTTGCGGGTTCCGGGCTCTGGAGCTGCTTAGGGAGAAACAAGCGGTCTTGCAGCAGTTGACACGTTTGATGACTTGCGGAGAAAGTGAGCTTACGACCAATATATCTCGCCTGATGGACGAACAAAAAGAGACAGGCCGCCTGCTTCAGGAAGCAAGGCAAGAACTGCTTCAATATGAAGGGAATGAAATGCTTCAGCAGGCGGAGCGTTGGAATGGAATGAGGATTGTTTCTCGCGCTTACCGCGGGCGTTCCATGCAGGATCTGCAAAAAATGGCACAACATTTAACCGCAAGCGATACCGGATGCGTGGTGCTTCTCGTCTCCGTCCAGGATAAATGCCAGCTTGTTTTCGCCAGAGGAGAATCGGTGCCGTTCGATGCGAACTGGCTGCTAAAACAAGTTCTTCCGTTGATTGAAGGAAAAGGCGGAGGCAAACCGGAAATGGCTCAAGGAGGCGGAACGGCATCTCGTGATCCTGAAGAGATTTTGCAGGCTGCCCTTTCGCTTGTGAAAAAAGCAAACTCCCCGGCATAATCGGGGAGTTTTTCGTCTTTATATGGTCTTTCGCGCTTTAATCATTTCAACGAGGGTCTTAACCTTCACACGGGCAAACAGAAATCACCATTATATTTGGCAGATATCTGGGGGACAATCATCACAATGGATCGCCATTTTTAAATAAGATATATCCTTAATCAATATATGACCAAGCGGCAGAATATCAATGACATCATTTTTGCGCAAATCAGCCAGCATGCGATTCACGCTTTCCCGGGTTAAGCCGATATATTGAGCCAAATCGCGATTGGTTAAGGACAGATCAATCAGAATGCTGCCATCTTCTTGTTCAATTCCGTAAGTGTTGCTCATACGTATCAGCGTGGAATAGAGCGCACCGGTTTTGCCGTTTAATAGCAGATCGCGGAATTTCGACTGGGTTCGGCGGTGAACCATCCCCATCCATCGCATAAACTCCACACAGAACTCGCTGTTGTGCAGCAGCATGTGTTCGAGGCTTGACCGTTGAATAATGGAAATCTCACACACATCCAGCACAATGGCGGTTGAGTTATATGTGAGGTCTTTTTCAAAGATACCAACGACTCCAACCAATTCGCCCGGACCACAAACCTGCATCGTCAGTTCTTTGCCGTCCATAGTGGTTTTGATCAGTTTAAGGGAACCGGAATGAATCAAAAAGAGAAAGTCGGCCCGATCACCATCGCTAAACAACACGTGTGGCGCTTTAAATGTCTGGCGCGTTGCAATTGTTTCAAGCTGTTGGGTAAAAGCCGAAGACATTTGTTCGGCGAATGACAGCCCGTTGGAGGGCATTGGCGGATCACCTCTGTTCACTTTCTATACTACATATAGTAACATTTTGTAGTGAGAACTGTCACATGGATCAAGGGCAAATATTGTTACAATACTAACAAACACAACAGTTTTCTTTCAACCTTTTTTTAAGGTACCGAATCCTATGAATAATCAACATAGACCAAATGGGGGTAATGACGATGGCAATGTCTTCAAAAATCGTTCTGATCGGAAGTGGCGCTGTAGGAGCTACTTTTGCGTATACCGTACTGCTTAAAGGGCTGGCTAACGAGTTGGTTATTATTGATGTCAATCAAGATAAGGCAATGGGTGATGTGCTGGACTTGAACCATGGGCTCATGCTGGCGAACCCGATGAAAATTACGGCAGGTGATTATCCTGATTGTAAAGATGCCGACATTATTGTCATCACGGCTGGTGCAGCACAACGCCCGGGAGAGACGCGCATCGATTTGATGAATCGCAATGTCGCCATTTTTGACTCAATCATTAAAGAAATTGTGAAATACAACCATACGGGCATTCTGTTAGTTGCTACCAATCCGGTTGATATTTTAACACAAGTTGCACTGAAGCTGTCCGGATGGGATAAAAGCCGCGTAATCGGATCAGGTACGCTTTTGGACAGTTCCCGCTTCCGCTATCTGATTGCCGAGAAGCTGGGGATAGAGCCAAGAAGTGTGCACGGTCTCATTGTCGGGGAACACGGCGATACCGAAGTGCCGGTGTGGAGCTCCATGTATGTATCCGGCCTGATTCCCGAGAAATGCGACGAAACCTCCCGCTGGTATTTGACAGATGAACAGAAGGAGGAAATTTATCAGGAGACGAAAGGTGCCGCTTACAAGATCATCCAAAAGAAAGGCGCGACCTATTACGCAATCGCGTTGGCGCTGGCTCGTATTTGTGAAGCAATTCTGAAAGACCAGCATTCGGTGCTTCCGGTCTCCTCTTATCTTGAAGATTACCAGGGTATCAGCGGAGTCTGCCTGGGCGTTCCATCGGTAGTGGGCAAGAATGGAGTGGAGGAAGTAATCCCGTTGCCGTTAACGGAAGAGGAAGCAGCCAAACTGCAGCATTCCGCCAATACCTTGAAACAATTCCTGACAGAGATTGGCTTTGCATAAAATAGAAAAGACAAAACCGGCTTGGCTTGCTTCCAAGTCGGTTTTTTCCGTTTTTTTGGACCTCCGCCTGACTGAGTGAGGCAGGGTGGTTTTCTTAGCGTATGCCAGGTGGTAATGTAGGGCGAACGTAGTTGAGCGGCTCGTTGAAAGTAATGTAGTCGAGATTAACCATCAGCAGTAAGTAACGGAGCCCTGTTTGCGGATCGCTGATGATGATATGGTCGCGTCCGGCCGCCTCCAGAACCCCTTTAAATATTTTTGCATTCCATTCGCTGTTGTTCTCGAATGTCATATAGATGGTAACCATTTTGCCCAAATTCAGGCGTAAAATATTCTCAATGTAAGATTCCTCAACAAAGCCGGATGGGGCTACGGCTACGCCTGTTGTTCCAGGCTGTCCAAGCGGAGTTCCGGGAATAACGCTGCCGCTTGGCTGCATCGGAACTATTTGCTGCATAGGAGCCATTTGCTGTGGATCAAATTGCATCATCGGCATTTGACCGCAATCATAGCAAGGCATCATTTGATACATTTGACCATAGTTTGGATAACTCATATATTTCTCTCCTTCTATTTGTACTCTGACGCTTTTTTCCATCGACAGGAATGATGACCCGCTCCACGGTCGATCAGGTATTACTCAGTAAACACGAGGACAGTTTTGTGGGACGGGCGCAAAGAAACAGTGAGCTTTATATCTGCCTGTATTCCGCTGGTTATACCATTCTCCGGGGCAACCTCCGGCAGGTCGAAAAAACCATAAAGCAAAGCTTGCCGGGTGCTGCCTTTCTCCGTTTATTACACGCCTGGCTAAGCGTCTTTCCTTGTCTCGGGCACGTTGATAAAAATAAGGCTTTTGTACCGCTTCATATCCTCCCGGGGATTGAAATACCATTTCCCTCACGGTACGGATGTTTCTGAAATCCAGACAATTGGATATAATCCGGTTTACTCCGACGTTGCCAACCATCAACATGCCAAGCTCTCCTTCGCCTTCCGCTTCCGCTCGAATCAAGCGAGCCAAGAGATCCTGATCACTCGAAGTTGCCTTGATTACGGCCATTCGTTCACCTCCATGCTGAGACCTACATTACCAATATATTGACGAAGGCTGTTTAGGTGATTGTCTATAAGAAAAAACAGCAGCCCTCACATGAGCGGAAGGGCTGCTTCAGAATAACTTTGGCGGGTGGGGTTATTTGGCACGTTTCCGTTTTTTGATGATGAACCAAATGATCGCGGCCACCACGGCAATTCCCAGGAGCGTAGCTTCCTGGTACTGATCCAATATTTCTTTGGCCTGTTTGCCGTAGAAATAAAATAAAATTCCGATCAGGTAAAACTTAATTCCTCTCCCAAGCACGGCGTACATCATCAACTTGAGAAAAGAGTATCCGAACACACCGGATAAAATCGTAAACACCTTAAACGGAATCGGGGTAAAGGAGCCGATTAAAACAGCGGCGTCACCGTTCTTGGCAAAACGCTCCGTTGCCAATCCCGCCCATTTTTGGGGTAAGACGCGGTGCATCAATGGTTTTCCCAGCCCTTTTCCCAACAGGTATCCGGCAGGCGCTCCCAGTATCGACCCGAAAAAAGCGAAGGTAGCAAATTCCAGGGAAGCACCAGGCTCCACCAGGCTCATGGCAATTTGTAAAAAGAACGGGGGAACAGGCAGAATAAATGAATCGAGGAATGCAAGAAAAAAAAGTCCCCATACACCGTATTGCATAAAAATTTGCGAAATGTGATCAAACATGCTTTGCTCCTTTATCTGGACGCTAGAAAACATTAGCAATCCAAAGTATTTTTCATTATACCGTACAAACGCCATAAGTGACAAAAAGCGGCCATAAACATCTCTTTTAGAAGAGTAGGGTTTGGGACATACTGGATAAAGCGGCGTATTTCAACCGTTTGTGAAAAGGAGGAGCATTCCCCAATGGCAAATCATCATTATGGCGCCCATGAAGTGATGGAGCTGCACGATGTACTTATCAATACGATCAATAGCATAAATACGTTTCATCTTTATTTGAACTCCGTGCAAGATCCTGCCCTCAGGCAGATCATTACCTATCAGCTGCAGTTTATGACGGATGAATATAACAAGATGGTTCATTTTGTCCACGGGCTCGCGGCAGGCAACACTTCCGCCTATCGAGAGCATCAGCCAGTGAACAATGGATCTAACCCTCTGTTGAAGTCGAATATTCAGCCGAATGCCTTGAATCAACCGTTGGACGATGCCGAGATTGCTTCCTGCGTTCTGACGATCCACAAAGCTGGCGCTACCATGCGGATGCACGCTGCACTGGAATGCGCTGACCAGCAGATTCGCCATATGATTTTGCAGGGAGCCAACAATTGTGCCCATCAAGCGTATGAGATTTGGAGCTACATGAATTCGCGCGGCTTCTACACCGTTCCGATGCTTCAAGAATTGTCAAATCGCCATCTCCTGCGCCGTTATCAGTCACACCCAGTCACGATGCCCACCGTTGACGTGCCGGGTATGACACGGACAGATGCCGATGAAGTGCCAGCTTCATACAGTGAAACGGTGTATTCCAGCGGCTTCGAAGCTCCTTATCAATCACAAGGGGAGCCCCATACGACCTGACCGGCTTTTTTGCTTTCTATTTTTGACAACTGTGGGAATTTCATTGACGTCCATCGACACACTCTCTACTATTAGTAATAAATGGTTGTCGATTTTAGGAGGGTTCCCATGAAGGATATCGGTTCGGGTCAAATCACTTACTATGCACCGGATGGCACCAAGATGCAGGTTAAGGGAGAGATTACCATTCGCGGCGAACGGGTTGTCGTCACTGAGATTATTTATTTTAACGGCAGGCCAAACGGGGCGCGGGAAATTAATTTTCCACTGGCTAACTGCGTAATCTACTGGGACCCGGAAGTTTACGAACAGATCGGATTTGAATGATGCGGATGCTCCTGCGATTGACAGGAGCTTTTTGCTTTCGAGCGGGTTTTTGCACCTTCAAGGGTTTCCATCTCTTATCCCCGTATGGTAGGATGGAAGTTGCATATAGGGAGAGTAAAGGTGGGATCCTTTTGATTGATAAAATATTAGCTAGAGCGGTTGCCGGCGAACGGTTGGGTCTTGAAGACGGATTAGCCTTGTTTGACAGTGATCAAGTGGAAAAGATCGGCCACGCCGCCAATCAAGTTATGCAAAAATGGCATCCCGTGCCCATTACTACGTTTGTGATTGGGCGAAATATTAACTATTCCAACGTTTGTGACACCTATTGCCGCTTCTGTGCATTTTATCGTCCGCCCGGTTCGTCCGAGGGGTATGTGCTGCCCGATGAAACGATCTTCGAAAAAATCCAGGAGACAGTCGACGTAGGCGGAACGGAGATCCTGATGCAGGGCGGAACCAATCCGGAACTTACAATCGACTATTTTGAAAATCTGCTGAGAGAGATTAAAAAGCGTTTTCCGAAGATCACGATGCACTCCTTGTCCGTAGCCGAAGTGATGAAGATTGCCGAAGTATCCGGTTTGACCGTGGAAGAGACGCTGATTCGTTTAAAACATGCAGGACTTGATTCTTTGCCGGGAGCGGGTGGAGAGATTCTGGATGACCGCACTCGTAAAAAAATCTCCCGTTTAAAAGGGTCCTGGAAAGACTGGATCGATGTCCAGAAAACGGCTCACCGTGTGGGACTGCCTGGTACCGCGACCATGGTAATCGGGTTTGGCGAATTGATGGAGGAACGCGTCTTGTCCCTCATGCGGATTCGTGAAGCACAGGATGAAACCAACGGATTCAAGGCGTTTATCGTCTGGTTGTTCCAGCCGGACAATACCAATATGACAGCCGTGAACAACACTCCAGAGGAATACCTCAAGACACTGGCGATCAGCCGTTTAATGCTGGATAACATACCGAACTTTCAATCTTCGTGGGTTACGGTAGGACCGGAGTATGGCAAGTTGTCGCTTTCCTATGGCTGCAATGACTTCGGCTCCACGATGATGGAAGAGAATGTCGTATCAGCCGCGAAATGTGCTTACAAGGTGAATACCAACCAGATTCTGCAGTTGATTCGCGAAGCCGGCAAAATCCCTGCGCAGCGCAATACCCAGTACGACATTCTGAAGGTTTTTAAAGACGGCGAGATGGCCGAAACCGATTTCGTCATGCAAAATTAGTCATGCCATCATACAGAACGCTTCCGTTCATCCGGAGGCGTTTTCTTTTTTTACCAAACGTTAAAAAAGTATATCGGGTAGGGGGGAACATATACTGTTACTACAGATGTTGGAGGTGACGCAAGATGCAGACATTATCCGTGCTTCTCCAAAAAGACAAGCCTGTAAGCGTAGAACAATTCCGCAAGATTGTAGATAAAGTCCGGCAACAAGTGTCTACTGCACCTGTCACGATAGAACTGAGGGAAAACTGGACAGACAGCTACCATATTTTCACGTTCATCAGCTGGTCAGCGGAAGAATACACATTGGAGACAAGAGATATTGTTCGCTCATTTGTGTCACTCGCGGTTATGGAATGGATCATTGAGTATGTACAACCCTACGCGATCAGACAGCTGCTTGTCAAAGAATTCCCTCCAGAAATGCTTAAAGACTGGGAAACTCTGTATCCTTACATCCTTAATGTGCTGAATGAAATGGACAGCATGCAAACGGAAGTTTCCTATAAAACGAAGCTGTACCAGCAAATTCTTGAGTACCTGCAGGAACACAGGGAATTGGTGCTTGACGGGTTCATCCGCTTTCGGCTGAAGCGATACATGGACATGTTGTCCGATGCGATCGAACTTGGACATGAGCAGTTTCGGGAGGACAAGGAGTATAAGGAGTTCATTGAACTGCTCCGGTATTTTGTCTCCCTCCAGGAAACAAGGTATGAGCTGGTGCATGTCCTGAAGGGGACCAGCAAACCATTTTATTTTTTTGATGAAAATGGCTATCTGATTAACCTGGATCAGCTGGATATGGTCCTTCAATCGGTTGGACAAGAGTTTCGGGAAGAGGACTACGTGGTAAGCGCGTTAATTACCTTGTCGCCCAAACGGATTCTGTTTCATTTGTCCGAGCAGAAATCTGCGCTGGAGGACACGCTTCGCCATATTTTTGGCGACCGCCTGTCTGCTTGCAAAACATGTGCTTACTGCCTGAATGTAAAACGCGTCCTTGACTTCATCAAACCGTCTCACTATAATAGTTAAAAAATATGTAGATGAAATACGATGAGAAGGACATGGACGTTTTATCTGCCGCTTTCAGAGAAGTAGGTCATAGGCTGGGAGCCTACAGCGCGCAATTTGACGATCTACCCCCTTCGAGTAGCTGTCGGGAACAAGATTCGTTCTTTAGTATCGGCAAGCCGGTCTTTTAGCCGTTATCTTTCTTGAGGGATCAATTGATCAGTAAAGCGGTCATAACCGTTTTGCCGTTGATCCGAAGTAGGGTGGTACCACGAGAACAGCGCTCGTCCCTTTGAGGGATGGGCGTTTTTTTATTTTGGTTTCTATTCAGAAGGGAGTTATTCACATGGCAAACGTAAAGATTACACTGCCTGATGGCGCGGTTCGCGAGTATGTGGCAGGCAGCACAATCGCCGATGTGGCTGCATCAATCAGCCCTGGCCTCAGAAAGAAAGCAATCGCCGGTAAACTGAACGGCAAAGTTGTAGATCTCTCCACTCCGCTTAACGAAGACGCATCTGTCGAAGTGGTGACGCTTGATTCCCAAGATGGTTTGGAAGTATACCGTCACAGTACCGCCCACTTGTTGGCGCAAGCGGTAAAACGCATTTACGGTCAAGAGGTGAAGTTGGGGATTGGTCCGGTCATTGAGGACGGTTTCTACTACGATATGGACATTCCCGCAAGCCTCACTCCCGAGGATCTTGGCAAAATCGAAGCCGAGATGGAAAAAATCATTAAAGAAGATTTGCCAATCGTTCGCAAAGAAGTAAGCCGTGATGAAGCGGTACGCATTTTCCAACAGATCAACGATCATCTGAAGCTAGAACTGATCCGTGATCTTCCGGAAGACGCAGTCATCTCTATCTATGAGCAAGGCGAATTCTACGATCTCTGTCGTGGCCCGCACCTGCCATCTACCGGCTACATCAAAGCGTTCAAGCTGATGAGCGTAGCAGGCGCATACTGGCGCGGCAATTCGGAAAACCAGGTGCTGCAGCGCGTGTACGGAACGGCTTGGCCGAAAAAAGCGGATTTGGATGAATACCTGCACTTCATCGAAGAAGCGAAGAAACGCGATCACCGCAAACTGGGCAAAGAGCTTGAGCTGTTCATGTTCTCCGAAGAAGCGCCAGGTATGCCGTTCTATCTGCCAAACGGATTTACCGTCCGCAACGAACTGGAGCAATTCTCGCGCCGCCTGCAGCAAATGGCTGCCTACACCGAGGTTCGCACTCCGTTCATGATGAATCAACGCTTGTGGGAACAATCTGGTCACTGGGACCACTATCATGAAAACATGTATTTCTCGGAAGTGGATAATACCAAGTTCGCGATGAAGCCGATGAACTGCCCGGGCCACATGTTGATTTATAAAAACAAGATTCACTCCTACCGCGATCTGCCGATTCGTTATTCCGAGTTCGGGCAAGTTCACCGTCACGAGTATTCCGGTGCCCTGAACGGCATGCTGCGGGTCCGCACTTTCTGTCAGGATGATGCGCACGTATTCGTTCGTCCCGATCAGATCGAGAGTGAAATCAAAGGCATGATGACCCTGATTGACCGCATCTACAAGGTGTTTGGCTTCGATTACTCGGTGGTATTGTCCACTCGTCCGGAAGACTCCATGGGTTCTGATGAACTGTGGGAAATCGCAGAAAGCTCCCTGCGCCGCGTGTTGGATGAAACCGGTATGAAGTACGGAGTAAATGAAGGCGATGGCGCGTTCTACGGTCCGAAAATCGACTTCCATATCACGGATGCACTCAAACGCCGCCATCAATGCGGTACCATCCAGCTCGACTTCCAATTGCCGGAGAAATTCGACCTCTCCTATGTGGGGCAAGACAACGAAAAGCATCGTCCGGTGGTTCTGCACCGTGCCATGTACGGTTCCATGGAGCGCTTCATCGGTATCTTGATTGAGCACTATGCGGGAGCGTTCCCAACCTGGCTCGCACCTGTTCAAGCCCGTTTGATGACAATCAACGAAGTGCATATACCTTTTGCGGAAAAAGTAAAAGAAAAAATGAAAGAAGCCGGAATCCGCGTGGAGCTTGACGCCCGCAACGAGAAGATCGGTTACAAGATCCGCGAGGCCCAGGTGTCCAAAATCCCGTATATGCTGGTTATCGGAGAGAAAGAAGTACAGGAGAATTCCTTGTCAGTGCGTAAACGCGGTCAAGGCGACCTGGGCGGAATGGTTGTGGAAGACTTTATCGCAACCATCCGGCGAGAGATTGAAGATATGAAATAAATCCCTTGACAAGCGGGTCTCCTACTAGTATTATTTATTAGGTACAGCCAATAATATTCGAGATTAAGCAGAAGCGCCCAGCTTCTCACCTGCATCGACGTCCTGTTCCGGATAGTTGACGGGTTATCTCTACGAGTAATCGTTTTTTGCTTAGGTGAGATGGGTGTGGGCGCATCAGCGTCTACACCTTTTTTTCATTACGTTTTTGCTCTCGAAAGTTGACGGAGGTGGCAAGTATTAGCAAGGAACAGATGTTAGTCAATGAAGCGATTCGTGCTCGTGAAGTTCGCTTGATTGGACCAGATGGCGCGCAGCTAGGTGTTGTGGGAATTAAAGAGGCTTTGCGTATCGCACAAGAAGCCAACCTGGATTTGGTTAACGTAGCACCGACAGCTAAGCCTCCTGTTTGCCGTATTATGGACTATGGCAAGTTCAAGTACGAGCAAGCCAAAAAGGAGAAGGAAGCACGTCGCAACCAAAAGATCATCGAATTGAAAGAAGTACGTTTCTCTTCCACCATCGAAGAACACGACTTTCAGACCAAACTTCGTAACGTCCGCAAGTTCCTTGAGGACGAAGATAAGGTGAAATGCACGATTCGCTTCCGCGGACGTGAAATCACCCATTCCGAAATCGGTCAGCAAGTTTTGGAACGTTTGGCTACGTTGTGTGAAGACATCGCAACTGTTGAGCGTAAGCCCAAAATTGAAGGTCGTAGTATGATTATGATCTTAGCTCCGAAAT
Organism: Paenibacillaceae bacterium; assembly: GCA_041920465.1. Classification (GTDB taxonomy): domain Bacteria; phylum Bacillota; class Bacilli; order Brevibacillales; family Brevibacillaceae; genus Brevibacillus_H. The sequence continues at coordinate 42,758 of JBHGXW010000014.1, forward strand.
CGGATAAGTAATCAGGAGAATTAGTTAGGAGGATCCATCATGCCTAAAATGAAAACTCACAAGGGTGCTGCGAAACGTTTCAAAAAGACCGGTAGCGGTAAATTGAAACGCGATCATGCATACACAAGCCACTTGTTCGCAAACAAATCTACCAAAGCGAAACGCCACCTGCGCAAAGCTGGTACAGTTTCCAAAGGCGATCAACAACGTATCGCTCAAATGATCACTTACTTGTAAGGATCAGCTTACATCTACATTAATTTAATCTTTGATTTACGAAAATTACTTAGCATGTGCCCCATAAGCGTCTGCAAGGACCGCCATGCTGGATAGATCAGGAGGAATTGAATATGCCAAGAGTTAAAGGTGGCATTGTGACTCGCCGTCGTCATAAGAAAATCTTAAAGTTAGCGAAAGGTTACTTCGGTTCTAAACACCGCTTATTTAAATCCGCGAATGCGCAAGTAATGAAATCCCTCTTGTACGCATATCGTGACCGTCGCCAGAAAAAACGCGACTTCCGCAAATTATGGATCACTCGTATCAACGCTCAAGCTCGCTTGAACGGCTTGTCCTACAGCCGCCTCATGCACGGCTTGAAAGTTGCGGGCGTTGACGTAAACCGCAAAATGCTTGCTGATCTCGCTGTAAACGATAAAGCGGCATTCAATGAACTTGCTGCCCTTGCAAAAGCGAAAATTAACGCGTAAATAGATTAGCCAGTCATCGTGAAAGTACCCATCATTAGGTGGGTACTTTTTCTTGGTGCAAAGAATTTATGATAAGAAGTTATTCTTGTATTTACAAAAAATTAAATATTCAGAAGTTTGTAATTGGTGAAAATGGGGGTATAGATAGAGTACGTACGAATGTGCAGCCAGACAGAAAGGAGAAGAGAGTTTAAGGAGGGGTACCATGTTTTCATCTTTTCGCACCAAGCTGATCCTGCTGATTATCGGGTGCATGCTTCTTCCGGCACTTGCAATCAGTTCCATAAGCTACTATCAAGCTAAAGAGTCTCTGCTGCGTGCCGGAAAACAAGAATTGAAACAGATTGTTGATCACGCTTACAGTGTTCTGGCGGTATTGGACAAGGAAGTGCAGGAGGGAAAAATCACCAAGGAAGAGGCCATTGCCCAAGCGAGCGAGCTATTGGCCGGTCCGTTTAAATCAGACGGGAAAGAGCGGGATTTCCGTCAAACCAGCTTCCGCTTCGGCGACAGCGGGTATCTGTTCGTAAACAGCACGGATCCGGCAAATCCCCGTAAGACCCTGATTCATCCGCGGTTTGGCGTAGCGGGGGAGATGCCTGCCCTGAAAGCGCCGGACGGAACTGATGTGCTTTCCATGCTTCAGGAAGCGTCGAAGAAGTCTGCTGAAGAAGAGCGATTCGTTGAATATCCGTATTTTTTGCCAGGACAAAAACAGGATGATCCTAATGCCAAGATCGGAACCAAGATGGCTTACCTGCGCCTGTTTGAGCCGTGGAACGCTTATATTGGCGTAGGAGCGTATGAATTCGAATTTTATCAATCGATTCAATCTTTAAAATACATCATTTTTGCCATCTCTTTAGGGACAATTGCCGCTGGTGCTGTCCTGGCTTATTGGTTCGCCCAACGCTATACCCGAATCTTGCGTCACGCCGGTACAGTTATTGAAGAAGTAGGGAAAGGTAACCTGACGCTTAAAGCTGATGTGAAGGGCAAGGATGAATTTGCTCATTTGGCCAATCATCTGAATGCTTCCACCGACAACATGCGCAACATGATTCATGATGTGGTTACCGTGACGGAGAACGTAGCGCAGTTTGCCTCCTATTTGAATGAAGGGGCGAGTCAGACAGGCAAAGCGTCTGAACAGATTGCCATCACAATCGCGGAAATGGCGGAAGCTACCTCCTCCATGAAAGATGATACCATCATGACGACTGAAGTGATCCGCCAATTGCAAAAAGAGATCCAGGAGATAACGGATCTGTTGAAGATCACTACCGAATCAACCAAGCGCGCCGCGGAGAACGCTACCGTTGGTTTAAAAACAAGTGAACAGGTACAAAACGAGATGAACCGCGTCAACCAGGTGGTGCTCCATTCCGCTGATGCGGTTGAGGGATTAAAAGGCCGGATGGACAAGATCAGCGAGATTACCCAGATGATTACGGCGATAGCCAGCCAGACAAATCTGCTTGCCTTAAATGCGGCCATTGAAGCGGCGAGAGCGGGAGAACACGGACGCGGCTTTGCGATTGTTGCGGATGAAGTGCGCAAATTGGCGGAAGCGACAAGCAAAGCGGGTGAAGAAATTATCCAGGTGCTTGGTGAAATCCAGGCAAAAACGGCAGATGCCGTTCATGCCATGCAAAACGGGGTAACGAGCGTGGGCGATATCGGCAATCTGGTGAAGGTAAGCAGCCAGTCGTTCAAGGAAATTACGTCTGCCGTGGAGTCTGTGTCCACCCAGATTTCCGAGATTTACGAGGCTTCGACCATAATGCGCAAACAGGGCGAGACAGCGCTTGAGCGCATCCAAAACGTAACTGCGGCCAGTATGGAAATCGCGGGCGGTATGGAAACAATCGCTTCATCGGCAGAGGAACAAACCGCGACAGTTGAAGAAACGGTTGCTTCTGTCTCGGAAGTCTCCAAAAATATTCAAATGCTGCATGACAAGGTACAATCTTTCCGGGTGTAAAGGAAGAAAATTAAATTTACCGGATATTGAGGAAATTATTTGAAATCGCTGGTTGACAATGTGCAGCTTTTTCCGCTACTATTAATTCAACTTAGTCGATAGGAAATCATAAAATTCTATCCTATCGACATAAGTGCAACTTACGGCTCTGCTGTCGCCAATGGCTCGGCAATCGCCGAGTTTTCTAAAACTGAATAGCAATCTTCTTATCAAGAGAGGCGGAGGGACTGGCCCAATGATGCCCGGCAACCAATCTCCCTTTAATGGGGATACGGTGCCAATTCCTGCAGAGTGCAATGCTCTGAGAGATGAGAAGGATTTGCTTACGGAAACGTAGTCAAAGCCTTCTTTCGGCAGGAAAGAGGGCTTTTCTTTTTGCCCGGATAAACGGTCTTCCGGTAATGATGCCCTCAAAGAAAATAAAGAAAAAAGAGAAACAGAGACGGAAAGAAAGTGGAGGAATGTCAAGCATGCACATCGAGACCAAACTTGTTCAAATCGGAGTGGGAAAAGAACGTACGACAGGAGCAATCAGCTTTCCGATCTATCATTCAACGGCTTATCGCCATCCCAACCTGGGCGAAAGTACGGGTTTTGATTACTCCCGTACAGCCAGTCCTACCCGCTCGGTACTGGAGGAAGCGATTGCCGAGCTGGAAGGAGGAACGGCAGGGTTTGCCTGTGCCTCCGGTATGGCTGCCATCCAAACCATTATGGGGTTGTTCTCCCAAGGAGACCACCTGATCGTCTCCCTCGATCTGTATGGCGGTACCTACCGGCTGTTTGAACAGGTTTACACCCGGTACGGATTATCTTTCAGCTATGTGGATTTGCGTGAGCCTGCCGAGGTAATCGCTCATATTACGCCCCAGACCAAAGCCATTTTGGTTGAGACGCCAACCAATCCGCTGATCCAGATCACCGACATCCAACAAATTGTCGGAATTGCCAAAGATCATCAACTGCTGGTGATTGTGGACAATACGTTTATGACCCCGTTTTACCAACGGCCGCTGGAATTGGGAGCTGATATTTCCTTTCACAGTGCTACCAAGTATTTGGCAGGACATAACGATGTGCTGGCAGGATTGATTATTACCAAAGGCGATGCTCTTTCTGAAAAAATGCGTTTTTTGCACAATTCGATCGGAGCCGTTTTGGGGCCTCAGGATTCCTGGCTTTTGATGCGGGGGCTGAAGACGCTTGCTCTTCGGATGGAAAGACATCAGGAGAATGCCTATCTGGTCGCCTGCTTCCTGGAGTCGCATCCACTGGTGACAGACGTGTTTTATCCAGGACTTCCCCAGCATGAAGGACACGAGGTGCAAATCCGTCAGACCAGCGGTTTTAGCGGAATGGTTTCGTTTCGCATCAAGGACGCGGAGATGGTAGGTGCTTTCTTGCGCAACCTGCAGATTATCTCTTTCGCGGAAAGCCTGGGTGGAGTCGAGTCGCTCTGTACGTATCCCGCAACGCAAACCCATGCCGATATACCGGCAGAGATCAGGGAGCGCGTCGGCGTTTGCAACCGGCTACTCAGATTGTCCATCGGGATCGAGCATGCGGAGGATCTGATTGCTGATCTGGCCCATGCACTTGAATCCTGCAATGAGGTAAAGGGGTGATTCGGATGAAATTTGCGACACAGCTTTTGCATGGTTCCTGTGGAATTGATCGAGCAACAGGCGCTTCCAGCATTCCGATTTTTCAGGCTTCTACGTTTCATCAATTTGATCTTGAGCAGCCAGGACAATTTGATTATGCTCGTTCGGGCAATCCAACCAGACAGGCGCTGGAAGAGATGATCGCCCATCTGGAAGGGGGCAAGAGAGGGTTTGCCTTCGCGTCGGGGATGGCCGCCATCTCCAGCGTATTCCTGCTGTTTTCCGCTGGGGATCATCTGATTGTTTCCGAAGATGTTTATGGCGGAACCTACCGGATACTGACCAGTGTGTTTGCCCGTCTGGGGATTGAAGCTACGTTTGTGGACACCAGCGATCCTGAGCGGGTTCGCCAGGCGATTCGTCCGGCAACCAAAGGGATATATCTGGAGACCCCGTCCAATCCGACGCTGAAGGTGACCGATATTCGGGCGATTTGCGGCATTGCCAAAGAGCATGGAGTTGTGACGATTGTCGACAATACCTTTTTGACCCCATACTATCAGAAACCGCTTGAATTGGGAGCGGATATTGTGATTCACTCGGCAACCAAGTTCATTGCCGGCCATAGCGACGTGGTGGCGGGGCTGGTGGTTGCCAAGGACGAGAAACTGGGAGCGCAGTTATATACGATTCAAAACGGATTTGGAGCGATCCTGGGTGTACAGGACTGCTGGCTGGTCATGCGCGGATTGAAAACATTGAAGGCTCGTCTTGACGTCAGCACCCTAAGTGCTCACCGCCTGGCCACCTGGCTGGAAGCCCATCCGCTGGTGGAACGAGTTTACTATACGGGATTGGTTGACCATCCGGGCCACGAACTCCAGTGCCGTCAAGCTGCCGGACACGGAGCAGTCCTCTCCTTTGATTTGGGCTGTGGGGAGCGGGCCAAGCGGTTACTCCATGCTGTCAAACTGCCGCTGGTTGCCGTAAGCTTGGGTGCGGTTGAGAGCATCCTCTCCTATCCGGCGATGATGTCACATGCTTCCATGCCTGCTCAGGAACGCCATCGCAGAGGGATTACGGACGGTTTGGTGCGCCTGTCGGTGGGATTGGAGGATGTTCAGGATTTGGCTGCCGATCTGGAACAGGCGTTGGCTGCTTCGGTTGAACCGATTGGGCTGCAGCGGGCCAGTATCTAGGCAATTGTTTGAATTATAAATCTCCTTTGTCTTATTCGCCAAAAAGAAGCCGCTGCATCTGTTGCAGCGGCTTTACTGATCATATTCTGATGCTGCTTACCCATACTGCTTAGACAGCAGCAGCTTCAATCAGGTATCCTTTTCCCTTATCCAGATATTTCTTTTCAACCAGCGAAATGTCTTTTAGTGCTGGAGGTACGAGAAATTGACGACGAATCTGGCTTTCTGCATAGGCAAAAGCTTTCTCGTCTGTCTCGGCTACTACGATTGCTACGAAAGAGGCTTTCTCGATCGTGGTAATTTCAAGCTTGTAGAGAAACAAGAGAATCACCTCGCTTAAGCGTGGATTGCCGCCAGAATTTGATCCAACTGCTGCTGGATTTCGGCAACACCTACCCGACGGACGTATTGATGGTATTTTTCACCCGGTTGGCGCTGTTCCTTGTAGTGTTCGATCAGGCTGCCGATCACCGGTGCGATGCGTTCACCGAGGATTCGACCTTTCAGCTTCTGGTTAAATTGGGCATCCGGCCCTAAGCTGCCGCCCACGAACAGGTCAAACGCATCTTTCATCCCTTTTTCTGTTTTGATGAGGGCTCCTTGCATGCCTATGTCAGCAATTTGCTGTTGGCCGCAAGAGTTGGGGCAACCGTTGACATGAATGCGAATCGGTGTGTCGATCTCCACGTTCTCATCCAGCCAAGCGGCGATCGAGCGCATCCTTGCTTTGGTTTCCACAATAGCGAGATTACAGAATTCAATTCCGGTGCAAGAGACGGCATGCCCGATAAAAGTGCGCGGATATGGCGTATATTTCTCCAGAAGCGGCTCCTGCAAAAGTGCCTCCAGCTTTTCGTCCGGCACGTTGGCAATCAGGATGTTTTGCGAGTTGCAGGTGCGAACCGACCCGTTGCCGTATGTGTCAGCCAATCGGGCAATTTCGTCAAAGTCATCCGCATTCAGACGGCCAACCGGCAAAAGCAGACCCACATAGTTTAGTCCAGGCTGTTTTTGTTTGTGCACACCGGTGAAGTACCCTGCATTCCAGCCTTTGATTTGGTCGGTGCCGCGGGATGGCATAGGCCCGATGTATTCGATCAGCTTGTCGAGGAATTTTTCCGGACCCCATTCGGCCACAAGGAACTTGAGGCGGGCATGGTTCCGCTTCTCCCTGAATCCGAAATCACGGAAAATCTCCGTTACTCCTTTCGCAACCTTTATAACCTCTTCCGGACGGACGAAGATGTCAAGTTGTTGGGCAAGATATGGTTTGGCCGACAATCCGCCGCCTACCCAGACATGAAAGCCCACTACTTCTTCTCCGTCGAACTCTTTCGTTGCAGGGGTGAAAGCAAGGTCGTTAATTTCGGCATGTGCCGTATTGTATACGTTGGCGGAAACGGAAGTTTTGTATTTGCGCGGCAGATTGGAGAACTCCCGGTTCAAGACAAAGAACTTCTCCAGTTCGCGAACGATTTCAGTTGTATCAAACAGCTCGTTGGGATCAATACCGGCCAGCGGATTTCCGATAATCGTACGCGGCACATCTCCACATGCCTGATAGGAAAAGAGGCCGACTTTCTCCAGACGCTCAAAAATATCCGGCAAATGTTCAACACGCAGCCAATGGAATTGAACCGCTTGACGGGTTGTTACATCCAGCAGATTGCGCCCGTAATCGCGGCTGATTTGGGCCAATGTCCGCACCTGCTCGGTATTCAAAATCCCCGAAGGAATACGGACACGCATCATCAAATGGCCGTCTCTCGGTTTTTGTTCATAGACCCCTGCCCATTTAAAAAATCCCAAATCCTCTTCGCTAAATGCTTCGTAACCCTGACTGCCTCGTTCTTTGATCAAGTTGATAATGTCCAGTCCGTTACGTTCCAGCTTAACCAGTTCCAGCTTGTTAAGTTTGCTTGGATCTTTTGCCCACGGACGATTGCCCTCTTTTGACATATTTGTAACACCCTTTCCCCCGAAAATATAGGACCGACTAAAAACCGATAAATTTAATCGGAATAATGTGAATTTAGTATAATCCTTTCTGGAGATTTGGGTCAACCAGAATTTTAAAAAGATTTCATCCGCATGTATTGACAGTTTATAAATCTGGACGTAATCTAAAATCTATAAAATCCGATTGGAATGATAGGATTAAAACGCAGCTCATCTTTGAGTGGTATGTATCCAAGAAACATCTCCATTCATAAGATGGAATGCGATATTTTCAAGGAGGGAATTGATGATGGCAGATCGTGCTTTTTCTGAGGAGGAGATTCAGCGCTGGGCTGAGAAACTGGAGAGCAAAACACCCGAGGAAATTTTGACAGCAGCTTCCGAAAAATTCGGAACAGAAGTGATTTTGGCGTCCAGTTTTGGAGCGGAGGATGTCGTACTGGTAGATATGCTCTCCAAGGTAGCTCCCGAAACGCCAATTTTTTATTTGGACACCAACAAACATTTCAAGGAAACTTACGAAACAAGAGATAGACTGCAGGAACGGTATGGCATCACATTTATTCAAATGCTGCCGATCCTCACGCTTGAAGAGCAAGCCAAAATATACGGAGATGAATTGTGGAAGTCTGATCCGAACCAATGCTGTAATATTCGCAAGGTTGAACCTCTGACCAGAATTTTAAGCCAGTATCAGGCATGGATTACAGGGATTCGCCGAGATCAGGCACCAACTCGCGCCAATGCCAAAAAAGTGGAATGGGATGCCAAGTTCCAACTGGTGAAGTTCAACCCGCTTGCTTCCTGGACCTCCAAGGATGTTTGGAGATATATCCATGACAATAACGTTCCGTACAATCCTTTGCATGATCAAAACTATCCGAGTATCGGCTGTGAAGTTTGTACGCGCCAGGTATTACCGGGTGAAGATCCTCGCGCCGGCCGCTGGTCAGGATTTACGAAAACAGAGTGCGGTTTACACAAATAATTGAGTTAACGCCACAGGAGGAGAAGAAATGGAACGAGAAAACCTGCCGCACGGTGGACAACTGGTAAACCGTTTATTGTCGGCGACAGCCTATCAGAATATTCAACAAGAACTGCCTTCTCTCAGGGTAATCACCGTTGATGCCTGGACATTATCTGACATTGATTGCATCGGCATTGGTGCCTTTTCTCCGCTTACCGGATTTATGAATGAAGAGGATTACGCCTCCGTTGTTGAGCATATGCGGCTGAAGAACGGGCTTGTCTGGTCCATTCCGGTTACGTTAGCGGTCGATGAATCCTATCTGGACCTTGCAATCGGAGAAAAAGTCCTGCTTCGCGGCGAAGACGGTATTGACTATGCGGTGTTGACGGTAGAGAGCAAATATACTCCGGATAAAGTCAAAGAAGCAGAACTGGTTTACCGTACAACGGATCAAAACCACCCCGGAGTTAAAAAATTGTTTGAGCGTCCTTCCCTTTATCTCGGCGGCCCGATTGATGTAATCAGCCGTCCTAAACCGGACATCTTTGCCGAGTATTATTATACTCCTGCCGAAACAAGGGCGATTTTCCAAGAAAAGGGCTGGAAAACGGTCGTGGGCTTCCAAACGCGCAATCCGGTGCATCGCGCCCACGAATACATCCAAAAAACGGCTCTGGAAATCGTTGACGGTTTGTTCTTGAACCCGCTCGTTGGACAGACCAAGTCGGATGACGTTCCGGCTACCGTTCGGATGGAAAGCTATCTGGTGCTGTTGGAGAACTACTATCCGTCCAATCGGGTTTTCCTCGGAGCTTTTCCGGCTGCCATGCGTTACGCCGGCCCGCGTGAAGCAGTATTTCATGCGATGGTGCGCAAAAACTATGGCTGCACCCATTTTATCGTAGGCCGGGATCATGCCGGTGTAGGCGATTACTACGGTACTTACGATGCCCAGCATATCTTCTCGCAGTTTACTCAAGAAGAGTTGGGCATTATGCTGCTGTTTTTTGAACATAGCTTCTACTGCACCAAGTGTGACGGAATGGCTACGACTAAGACATGCCCACACGACAAATCCGCTCATTTGACGCTTTCCGGCACGAAGGTTCGCGAACTCTTGAGAAACGGAGAGACGCCGCCGCCGCAATTTACCCGTCCGGAGGTTGCCCGTATTCTAATCAAGGGTATGCAGGAAAAAACGACAATTCAGTGAATTTTCAAGTCTAAAAACGCTTCTCTTTTCGCGCCGAAAAGAGAAGTTTTTTGCTATTTAGGAAAGTTTAATCACTTTACATTATTGATCGCAACTGCGCAAGCTGTAACGGAGGCACGAAAGGACAACGTTTTTCTTACATTGCATGTATCCGCTTACATGAAAGAAATGGCGCTGTTAAGCGGTTTTTCACTGAACAATCGTTCGGTATTTTGTGTGATAAAAAAATTTTTATTTCGTTGACACCCCCTTTTTACGTAGCTATAATCAGTCATAACATTATTGTCAGACAAAACTAAAAGATTTGAAATCTTTTGTCTATATTTTACGGCATTGATGAGGACCACATCGTTCGCCTCTTCTTCACAGAGAGCCCGTGATGATGAGAAACGGGTAAGAATGCGTTCGATTGCTCACCTCGGAGCCGCCTGCTGAAATTGCTGGCTGAGAGTAGGTAAGGCCGATTGACACTCGTTACCGTGTCACAGTCAGAGTGAATTGAAAGACTGTGTGAGGTCGGTTGCTGTGAGGCGCCGATGAACTTGGGTGGTACCGCGAATCCTTTCGCCCCAATAGACATACGAATCGTCTATGGGTGAAAGGGTTTTCATTTTTTCTACACAAAACCAGGGAGAACTTGAGGAGTCAATGGAGGAAGAGGAGGAGAGAAAAATGAGTGTTGAAGCCGACGAATTAACTGGAAAGAGAAATTTGCCTCATATTGGAATTGGCGAAGAGCTGACAGGCGCAGAAATTTTGCTGCGCTCCCTGATTTTGGAACAGGTGGAGTACGTGTTTGGCTATCCGGGAGGTGCGGTCCTTCCGATTTATGACTCACTGTATTCAACCTATCTCAAACATGTGCTGACCCGCCATGAGCAGGGTGCGATCCATGCAGCAGACGGATATGCCCGAGCCACCGGTAAACCTGGTGTCGTCATTGCAACCTCTGGCCCTGGAGCTACCAATCTGGTTACGGGAATAGCCACCGCCCAAATGGATTCTGTGCCGCTCGTTTGCATTACAGGAAACGTTCCCCAAAATCTGATCGGCTCAGACGCCTTCCAGGAAGCGAACATTACCGGCATTACTTTGCCGATAACCAAGCACAACTACTTCGTGCGTGACGTAAGGGATCTGGCGCGGGTCATTAAAGAAGCTTTCTACCTCGCCACTACGGGACGTCCCGGACCAGTTCTCATCGATATTCCGAAAGACGTCAGCAACGCCAAATGTGTGTTTGAATATCCCGAAACCGTTCATGTTCGCGGCTATCAAGAAAAGCTGGTTCCTTCCAACGAAGATGTAAAACGCTTCGTTGAAACGGTGGCAAAAGCGAAACGTCCCGTGATCCTCGCAGGCGGAGGCATCGTGGCAGCTGGTGCAGATCGGGAATTGCAAGAATTTGCTGAAAAAACAAAAATCCCTGTTATTTCCACGTTCATGGGTTTGGGAGGCTTCAGCGGCGAACACGAACTGGCATTGGGGATGCCGGGGATGCATGGAAGTTACACTGCCAACCATGCGCTCCTGAATGCTGACTTGGTGATTGGACTGGGCGCCAGATTTGATGACCGGATTACCATGGGCCGTACGAAAGAGTTTGCTCCCAAAGCCCGTATCGTCCATGTTGATATTGATCCGGCTGAGCTTGGCAAAAACGTCAACACCAGCCTCAAAATTGCCGGCGATGTGAAGAGTACGCTCCAAAAAGCAATTCCTTTGGCAACGGCCTGTGACTCTGCCGAGTGGTTAAAGCAACTGAAAGCATGGCAAGAACAATATCCGTATCGATACAAGAAGGGAGAAGGGCTTAAGCCTCAGGAAGTAATCGAGCTGCTTTATGAGACTACCCAAGGAGATGCCATCATCACAACGGATGTAGGTCAGCATCAAATGTGGGTAGCCCAGTACTATAAGTTCAAAAATTCACGCTCCCTCATCTCGTCAGGCGGTCTCGGCACCATGGGCTTCGGATTTCCGGCCGCGATCGGCGCACAGTTCGCTTATCCGGATCGGACGGTTATCTCGGTCGTGGGTGACGGCGGTTTCCAAATGACCAACCAGGAGCTGGCGATTGCCGCCCAGTTTAAACTCCCGGTCAAAGTGGTGATCATCAACAACCAATGTTTGGGCATGGTGCGGCAATGGCAGGAAATCTTCTACGACAATCGGTACAGCCAGATTGATTTAAGCTACAGCCCGGATTTCGTCAAGCTTGCCGAAGCGTTTGGCGTCAAAGGGTTAAGAGCCACGACACGCGAGGAAGCAAAAGCGGTTTGGGCCGAAGCTCTCGCCTGTGACGGACCGGTTGTAATCGACTTCAGGGTTGAAAATGAAGAGAACGTCTTCCCGATGGTGGCACCCGGACATACTTTGGATCAAATGGTAATGGGGGATGAATGATGGAACAGGGAAAACATACGCTCGCCGTACTGGTTAACGATCATCCTGGTGTTCTTACCCGGGTTGCCAACCTGTTTGGCCAAAGGGGATTTAACATTGACAGCATCACGGTGGGAAGCTCGGAAGAAGAAGGGCTCTCCCGTATGATCATCACAACCGGAGGAGACGAACAACGGCTTGACCAGCTTATGAAGCAGTTAAGCAAGCTGATCGACGTCATATCGGTAACCCATTTAAGCAACGCTCCGATGGTTTCACGCGAATTGGCCCTGATCAAGGTGGGCGCCAATCCGGCACAGCGTGCAGAGATCAACGGGATTGTGGAACCGTTCCGCGCCACCATCGTCGATATCGGCCCCACTTCCTTGATTATTCAAGCGACGGGGGATGCCGGAAAAATTGACGCTTTGCTGGTGCTCCTCAAACCATACGGAATCCGCGAACTGACCAGAACCGGTTCGATGGGGATGGCAAGAAGCATCGTCTCAACCGAAGTTCATGCCTAAGGTAGTATCCTAAGGTAGTATTTTCACCGAATCAGCAAATCAACTATTCCATTACACTCATTCATTGAAAACAATTTGGGGAGGAATCATCCAATGGTAAAAATGTACTATGAATCTGACGTTAATAAAGCAGTATTACAAGGTAAAACAATCGCAATTATCGGATATGGCAGCCAAGGGCATGCACAAGCCCAAAACCTTCGCGACAGCGGCTACCGCGTTGTAATCGGTCTTCGCCCAGGCAAGTCTTGGGATGCGGCAGTAAAAGACGGTTTTGAAGTTTGCTCCGTTGCCGAAGCAACTGCGAAGGCAGATGTGGTGCAAATCCTGATGCCGGATGAAAGACAGGCGCAGGTATACCGCGAAGAAATCGCCGGCAATTTGCGCAAGGGAGCAGCACTGGTCTTTTCCCACGGATTCAACATTCACTACGGACAAATCGTTCCGCCAGCTGACGTAGACGTATTGATGGTGGCACCAAAAAGTCCGGGACATCTGGTTCGCCGCGTTTATACGGAAGGATTCGGTGTCCCAGGATTGTTAGCTGTACACCAGGACGTAACCGGCAAAGCATATGAAATAGGCCTTGCTTATGCCAGCGGAATCGGCTGCACACGCGCCGGGGTGATTGAGACAACCTTCCGCGAAGAAACAGAGACAGATTTGTTCGGTGAGCAAGCAGTTCTCTGCGGCGGTGCAAGCGAATTGGTGAAAGCAGGCTTTGATACGTTGGTGGAAGCAGGCTATCGTCCGGAAATCGCTTATTTCGAGTGCTTGCACGAGTTGAAATTGATTGTAGATTTGATGTACGAAGGCGGTCTTGCCCGCATGCGCTACTCGATCAGTGACACGGCTGAGTTCGGTGATTACAGCACAGGACGCCGAATCATCACGGAAGAAACTCGCAAGGAAATGAAAAAGGTGCTCGCCGAAATCCAGGATGGTACATTTGCCCGCAACTGGATCTTGGAAAATCAGGCTAACCGCCCTGCATTCAATGCCCGCCGACGCCTGGAAGCAGAGCACGGCATTGAGCAGGTAGGCGCTAAACTGCGCGACATGATGGCGTGGATTAAGAAGGAAGAAAAGCAGACAGCACCGGTTGGTCAACAAAACTAACAAGTTTACAGGGTATATTGGATAGAGAGTGGAGAACAAACCAATGAGAAAACGGATCGATACGGAGGAGGAGAGCAATGCGGAAGATTGAGATTTTTGATACCACGTTGCGTGATGGGGAACAATCGCCTGGTGTCAATTTGAGCATGCATGAGAAGGTGGAGATCGCCTTACAACTAGAGAAACTGGGCGTATCCAGAATCGAAGCCGGTTTTGCGGCTGCCTCCCCCGGCGATTTGCGATCAGTGGCAGAAGTGGCGCGGCGAGTGAAAAACGCTTCGGTGGTAAGCCTTGCCCGCTCAACACAGCAAGATATTGATAAGGCGTATGAAGCGCTTCGAAATGCACAAAATGCCTGTCTGCATGTATTTATCGCAACGTCACCGATCCATCGCGAATACAAGCTGCGCATGAATAAGGAACAGGTGCTGGAACGAGCCGTAGCAGCCGTAACCTATGCCAAAAAATACTTCCAGGAAGTGGAGTTCTCTGCGGAGGATGCGGGACGTACGGAAATTCCGTTCCTGGCTGAAGTGGTGCAAGCCGTGATCAAGGCAGGTGCTACGATTATCAACTTGCCTGATACGGTTGGCTATCTCACCCCTCTTGAGTATGGCAACATCTTCCGGGAAATGAAACAGAGAGTACCAGACATCGACAAGGTAAAATTAAGCTGCCACTGTCATGACGATCTTGGCATGGCCGTAGCCAACAGCTTGGCGGCGATTGAAGCTGGAGCGACGCAGGTTGAGGGTACCATCAACGGAATTGGTGAACGGGCCGGTAACGCGGCTATCGAAGAAGTGGCCCTCGCGCTCGAAACGAGAAAAGATGTTTATCAATCGACCACTCTGTTAAACCTGAAAGAAATTGCCAGAACCAGCCAACTGGTCAGCCGTCTCACCGGCATGATCGTTCCGGGCAACAAAGCCATTGTGGGAGCGAATGCCTACGCGCACGAATCCGGTATCCATCAGGACGGCGTGTTGAAAAACACGACAACCTACGAGATTATCCGTCCGGAAAGCGTCGGTTTCAAATCGAACCAGCTGGTACTGGGGAAACACTCTGGCCGGCACGCTTTCAAGGATAAGCTGACAGAACTGGGGATTTCATTGACAGCGGAAGAGATCGACAAGGCTTTTGCCGCCTTCAAAGAGTTGTGTGACAAGAAAAAAGAGGTGAGCGACAGCGACATACTCGCATTGCTTGATGCCAAAATGGTGGAGACGGGAGAAAGCTACAAGCTGGAATCCGTACAGCTTTCATACGGCAATTTGTCCATGCCGACAGCTAGTGTCCGCTTGGTTAAGAGCGACGGTCAGGTATGCGAAGAGGCAGCTTGCGGCAACGGATCGGTTGACTCCATTTACAAGGCGATTGATCGGGCAACGGGTGAAGAGGTGATCTTGACTGATTACAAGATCGTCTCCGTTACACACGGCAAAGACGCATTAGGTGAGGTGTATGTCCGTCTGCAGCAGGATGGAATCTCGGTGCAGGGCCGCGGCGTTAGTACCGATGTACTGGAAGCAAGTGCCCTGGCGTATATCAGAGCGATCAACAAGATTATCGAACGCCGTGGCGAATCATTGGTGACAAGCGTTGCAGAGTAACCATACCAAACGGTCATGACCGTTTTTAAAAAAGATGAAAAATGAATGGATAGAGAGTATGGAAACTAAGTTGAGTACGGGTGAAAGGAACCTTTGTCACTATTAGAACTAATCGAAACTATAGAAACTATAACTATATAGAAAGAAGAGCGGGATGCAGATGAAAAGAACATTTACGGTTGCGGTATTGCCTGGTGACGGAATCGGACCCGAAATTGTCAACGAAGCAGTTAAGGTACTTCAGCTTGTAGCGGAGCAATCGGGTGTAGAGATTAACTTCACATACGGGAAGATCGGCGGCTGCGCGATCGACGAGGAAGGCACACCGCTTCCTGAGGAAACCATACGTATAGCGAAGGAAGCAGACGCTGTGCTTTTGGGAGCCGTTGGCGGACCGAAATGGGATCAAAATCCCGGTCACTTGCGCCCGGAGGCGGGTCTGCTTGGTATCCGCAAGGCGTTGAAGCTGTTTGCCAATTTACGCCCGGCTAACATGCACGAAAGCCTTGTGGAAGCTTCTTCCCTGAAACCGGAAGTGGTAGCGGGTGTTGACCTCATCGTCGTGCGTGAGCTTACCGGAGGGATTTATTTCGGCGAGAAAAAACGTTTCACCAATGATCAGGGTCTTGAGGTAGCCTCTGACCAACTGATTTATGACGAAGCGGAGATTGAGCGAATTATGCGGGTTTCCTTTGAGATCGCCCGTAAACGCAAAAAACAACTGGTTTCCGTCGATAAAGCAAATGTATTGGAAAGCTCTCGACTCTGGCGCAAAGTGGCTGATCGTGTGGCTGCGGATTATCCGGACGTGGAGCTGTCGCACATGCTGGTTGATTCTTGCGCCATGCAGTTGGTGCGCGCGCCCAAGCAGTTTGACGTGATCGTCACCGAGAATATGTTCGGAGACATCTTGAGCGACGAAGCGGCAATGTTGACCGGTTCAATCGGAATGCTGGCTTCTGCCAGTCTTGGTGAAGGAAGCTTCGGTTTGTATGAACCTGTTCATGGCTCTGCGCCGGACATCGCGGGCAAAGGGATTGCCAATCCGCTTGCTACCATTCTTTCAGCGGCGATGCTCCTGCGCCACTCCCTGGGCCTTGAGGAAGCGGCAGATCGTGTAGAAAAAGCAGTCTGGTCCGTATTGGACGCGGGTCATCGGACTGGAGACATTGCTTCCGACAAAAGCAAGGCAATTGGTACAGTCGAGATGGGGCAGCTTGTCTTGGCGGAACTTTCCAAACAATCATAAATGAAAAGTATGGGCCCACCCGTCGTAGCGCTGGCTATGGTCGGGTGGGTTTTCTTTCCGTTATACTTAAACTTAAATCATTGATTAACAAATAAATGCAGTTCTATGTGATTATTTCGGGAAACACGGAGGCAGGTATGGCAACAAGCGGATTTATAGTAGGCTTCATCCTGGTTTTATTGCTTACGGTTTGGACGGGAATTGCCGCCAAGCAAAAGGTGCATGGCACAAGTGACTTTACCAACGCGGGAGGTCAGCTTCGCACCTCAACGGTGGCTGGTGCATTGGTAGGAGGCTTTGTTGGCGGAACGTCAATTATCGGCACGGGCGAAATGGCTTTTCGGCACGGAATGGCCGCTTTGTGGTTTACACTCGGAGGCGGAATTGCCATTATGCTCTTGGGGCTGTTTGCCAAACAGTTGCGCCAGATGCGCGTTGAAACCCTGCCTGCTCTCGTCGGAAAGCTGCATGGCCAAGGGGCGCAGCTGGGAGCCAGCATCTTTTTATCAATGGGCATGTTTATCCAGTTAATCGCGCAAATTCTGGCTGCCCTTCCTTTGCTGTCCGTTTTTTGGAAGGGCGATACTGCCATATTGGCAATCGTTCCTGCCGTCTTGATTATGGCGTATGTCCTGTTTGGCGGATTCATCGGCGCCAGTTTCGTCGGGACGCTGAAAACCGTTATGCTGGTCTTGTTGCTTGCAGGAACAGGACTTTATTTGGCGATTGACATTCCTTTTGCCACTTATGTCGGCTGGTGGAAGGAGGGCAGAATGTCGCTTCTGTCCGGCAGCGCTGGCTCTTCGATCGCTCAGGGAGGCGCAATGGTGATTGGAATTTTTTCCACACAAGCTTATTTGCAGCCGATTTTTGCCGGCAGAGATACGAAGCATGCCCGTAACGGGGCGTTTGCAGCCGGGTTGGTGATTATCGTCATTGGATTATTAAGCACATGGATTGGTATGTATATGCACGAGCATCATCCGACGATTATCCCAAGGGAAGCGATCACCCAATTCTTTCTTCAATATACTCCTTCCTGGATTGCCGGTTCGGCGTTGGGAGTTATCTTATTATCGGTGGTCATGACCGGAGCGGCGCTTGCACTAAGCATCGGGACAATTTTGAATCAAGATGTGATTCAACATTATACCGGCAGGTTCCAAGAGGATTGGGCCAAGCTTGGAGTATCCCGTTCCCTGATTTTTTTGTCCATCTTGTTGGCCTACTTGATCGTTTGTTCCCAGGCTAACTCGCTTATTTTGGAGTGGGCGTTTCTCTCCATGACATTGCGTGGGGTGACGATATTTCTGCCCGTCATGGCGTTTCTCTTGCAAACGGGACCGCTTCATCCAAAATGGGTAACCATCTCCGTTTGGGGCGCTCCGATCAGCTCTCTCATTTGGGCATGGGGAGGGCTCACGGTAACGGGAATTGATCCTTTTTATATCGGGGGATTGGTAAGCTTTTTCGCTTTGGGGATCGGCAGATGGCAGCGGCTAAGGAAACCGCTTGTCAGTTCATAAGAAAAAGGGGCTGTCCCATCACATCATGGGACAGCCCAAGTGGTTAAACTTTCATCCAACGGCTATGAAAAGGAAAGAGCTTCGTCCCATTGCGTGTTCCTTGTGAAGGCATGGCAAAGTGAAGAGAGTGAAGGAAGGAATCAGAGTCGTCAGATGAGAAGCTCCTGTGAAAAGCTTCTATACCCCTGAAAGGGGCGCGCAGCGTAGAAGGGGCCCCGCCCGACAGTAGCGTAAGCTTACGTCGGGTGGGTTGTGAAGACTCCCTTCCGTAATGAACGG
>JBHGXW010000015.1:0-63854 GCA_041920465.1 Paenibacillaceae bacterium
TGGGTATGATTCATGATGAGTCCTCCTTGGTTAACTAAAGGGTCCGTTGAGCTGCGCAGCTATTGGACACCTCGCATCATACCAAGAGGGCTCTTTACATTTCAAATCCCAAAATCATTTATTACAGGAATGCTCCTTTTATCAAAAAAAATTGATTAATACAACAAAAAAATTTGATGAAATTGCTGAAAAATTAGCAGCAGTTGTTATCCGTTCGAAAAAGACAGCAAAGTTCTTCAGATAACAGATGATTAACCTCTTGATGGTTTAGCTCATAGTAATTCATGGTTGCATCTGTTTCTTTTTTCAAGAGATTGGCATCGAGAAGAATTTTAAGGTGGTAGGACAGTTTGGATTGAGCCAAACCCATAATCTCTGCAAGGTCGCATACACAAACCTTGCCACGCTTTGTGAGTTCATACATGATTTGTAATCTCTTCTTATCCGCCAAAGCTTTGAACTTTGCTTCGTATTTCTCAAACGTCGCGTCCATATTCTTTAGGGTCGGTAGTTCTTTCAATGGAATATCACCTGCATCAAATTTTTTTGATGATCTAAGTTTATCATCTGTAATTTCCAAAAGCAACATCAAATATCTGAGATATAGTCCAGCCTAGAAGAGTTGTTCTAAACAAAACAAACAATAATGAATTATTCCTCTATTGAAACATTTTTAAACGTACTTACTTTTTTGCACTGATGCTGTTATGCTTTTTGGTAGCAAAGTAAAAGGGGATTACATGATGACTAGACAACAGTTAAAAACGGGATTGCTACCGCGTCATATCCAAATGATGGCAATTGGCGGCATGATTGGAACAGGAATATTTAAAGGAAGCTCTGAAACAATTTCTCTTGCCGGTCCGGGGGTTGTTTTCGCCTACTTGACGGGTGGGCTTTTGCTGTTCGTCGTGATGAGTGCAATGGCTGAGATGGCATCCGTATATCCGTCGCTCGACATTCGAAAATTGATTCACAAAGCTTTTGGCCACCGGGCTTCATTCATTATCGGATGGCTGTACTGGATCAATTGGGTGTTGGTTATGGCAGTAGAAATAGTTGCTGCGGGTGCTTTTTTGCAGTTCTGGTTTTCTTCCATACCGTTATGGATTCTAAGCCTTCTGGTTGGTGCTGGGTTGATTTTGCTCAATGTAACCAACGTAAAAAATTATGGAGAACTGGAATTTTGGCTAGCGGGGATTAAAGTTGTGTGCCTTATTGGTTTCATCCTGTTGGGTGGTTATCTGTTGTTCGGGTCTTCAACAGGGTCAACATCGTCTCTGGCAAATTACACGGCGCACGGTGGATTTTTGCCGAATGGCTGGAGCGGGGTGTTCACTTCTCTTCTGGTTGTGCTCTTTTCCTATGGGGGTGCGGAATTAATCGGTGTTACCATCGCCGAGACAAAAGACGCCCCTCGGGTTCTGCCAAAGGTAGTGAAAGGCGTTGTTTGGAGAGTCGTGCTGTTTTATGTACTGCCGCTTTTGATCATTTGCGGTTTAGTGCCGTGGGATGAATTGGGTCATGCCAACAGTCCGTTCGTACAGGTCCTGTCGGCTTTCGGCCTCAGCAACGCAGCTCATGTGATGAATTTTATCATGCTTACAGCAGTCATCTCGGCAGCAAACTCAGGAATGTACGTCACTACTCGCTTGCTGTATTCCCTTGCGAGCGATGGACAAGCCCATAAAGCGTTTACCAGATTGACCAGACAAGGAGTTCCGGTTTTCGGACTGTTGGTCAGTTCTCTCTGCCTGTTTATTGGAGCACTGGCGGCTTACCTAACTCCAGCCAACGTATTCAAATACCTCATGGGCATACCGGGGTTTGTTACGCTTCTCATGTGGATAGCCATCTGTTTGACCCAAATAAAGCTGCGTAAATCCTATACACAGTTGCCCCAATTCCACGTACGCCTGTTTCCGTACAGCACATACGTGACGGTGGCCATTCTTTTTACCATTTTGGTGATCATCCTTACTGATCCCAACAATCTGATTAGCTCGGTCGTCTGTTTCGGAGTTTCATTCATTCTTGTTCTGCTGGCCATGTCAAGAAAGAACAAAGGATTTTCCAATCAACTCTAAATGAGGAAACATCAGCCCCTTCAATTTTGTTGAAGGGGCTTTTTCCAAGACCTGGATTATCCTTCACGAGAACTGGAAACCCCTGCGGACGAGAAGGTAGCCATCTCCCGAATCATGCGGGTAGACGCTTCGACGATCGGGAACGCGACGGCGGCGCCGCTTCCTTCGCCAAGGCGAAGCTGCAAGTTGAGCAGCGGATTTTTCTCCAGCAGTTCAACAACACGGATGTGACCAGGTTCGACTGACTGATGGCTGACGATCAGATAATCCCTGGCATTGGGGCAAAGACGGACGGCGAGCAGTGCGGCAACTGTAGAGATGAAGCCGTCTACCAGCACAGGAATCCGCTGCGCAGCCGCCGCGATGATTGCTCCGGCCATCGCTCCGATCTCCAGTCCGCCCACTTTTTCCAGCACATCAAGCGGCTGTTCCTTGTCCGGTTGGCGTGCTGCCAGAGTTTTTTGTACGACATGTACCTTGTGCTGCCAAGCTTCATCGGAAATTCCCGTTCCTCTGCCGACCACCACTTCCGGCTGCAATCCTGTCAAAGCTGCCAGCATCACACTGCTCGTTGTCGTGTTGCCGATACCCATCTCTCCAATGATAATCAGTTTGGCTCCTTCCGCGATAGCCGCTTCTGCTGCTTCCATACCGGCTTCGAGGCACTTGTGTGCTTCTTCTAAAGTCATCGCGTTCTCCACCAGATAGTTTTTGGTGCCGTATGCTACCTTTTTATTCCAGATACCCTCGGGATTCAGGTCGGCTGCGACACCCACATCAATCACGCGCAGCAGGGCGCCGATTTGGCGGGCGAATACGTTGATCGCTGCTCCTCCCGCTACAAAGTTGTAAACCATTTGTACTGTCACTTCTTGGGGAAAAGCGGAAACTCCTTCTGTTACCACCCCGTGATCTCCCGCAAATACCAATGCGGCCGGCGGAGTGACAACCGGAAACGGATTTTCTGTCATACCCGCCAGCAGGATGGCCAATTCTTCCAGCCTGCCCAGGCTGCCGTGCGGTTTGGTCAATTGATCAACATGCTGTCTGGCTTGTTGGGCAATCTCCTGATTCATAGGGCGTACTCGTTCGATTCTTTCATAGATGCCGATACTCATTTGTTTCCACCTCTTTTATAAAATTGGATCATCGCGTTTTCAATAAAATCCATCTTCACATGTTTTCGCACATGATCAGCCAATAGATCAAAAGCTTGTTCCCTCAGTTGGACAAAAGAAGGCCGGTTGGTTACGGCAGGCAGCCTTTTTTGTGCTCTTATCGCATTCAAGATGGCATGCCGGAATCGGTCGTTATGAAACAGGCCGTGGAAATAGGTGCCCAATACGCGGCTTTCGGCGTGGAAATAACCTTCTGACCGGTCTGTTAACTCTATCAAAGGTTGGACTGGGGAGAGAAATTGGGTTTGTCCCATGTGGATTTCATAGCCAGATACCTCCATGAGCTCTTCTCCCAAGGCGACCGTTCCTTTTGATAGCACGGTAAGCTTTTTCTCCTGCAAGATCGTCTCGGACGGAATCAAGCCCATTGCCGTCATTTCTCGATGAGGGGATTCCACTTCATGCGGATCTCGGATGGTTTGACCCAGCATTTGAAACCCGCCGCATATGCCGACGAGCAGACACCTGCCGGTAGAGTGGCAGGCCAAAATCTGCTGCTCCAGTCCCTGCTCTCTTAGAAAAAGCAAATCCTCTATCGTGTTTTTGCTCCCCGGCAGAATGATGATATCGGGTTCCCCCAACTCTTCCGGGCGAGATACGTACCGAACGCGGCAGTCCGGCTCGGCAAAAAACGGGTCCACATCGGTAAAATTGGAAATCCGCGGATACTTGATTACGGCAATGTCGATTTCTTTCGCCGCTTGGGTACGGCTCTGATACTTGTGTAAAATCAAGGAGTCTTCCGCATCGATCCACAGATCAGGCAAATAAGGAACTACGCCAAGCACCGGTTTTCCCGTGTACCGCTCAAACCAATCAAGGCCGGGCTGGAGAAGCGCCAGATCGCCACGGAAACGGTTGATAATCACGCCTATCACCCTCTCCCTGTCGGCGGGATCAAGCAGCTGCAGAGTTCCGACCAAGCTGGCGAAAACTCCGCCGCGTTCAATGTCAGCAACCAGAATAACGGGTGCGTCTGATAATCTGGCAACCCGCATGTTGACCAATTCCCGATCGTTCAGGTTAACCTCCGCCGGACTCCCTGCTCCTTCAATCACAATTCTTTCGTATGATTCCGCCAATCGATGGTACGCTTCGCCAATAATGTTTAATCCCAATGAAAAGAATTCAGAACGGTAGTTGGAAGCGGTCATGGTTCGAAAGGGTTCGCCGTGGACGATAATTTGCGATTCGTTGTCCCTTGACGGTTTGATTAGAATCGGATTCATGTCGGTTGTCGCGATAATTCCTGCCGCCTCTGCTTGCACACCTTGCGCCCGGCCAATTTCCTTGCCGTCAAGGGTGACATAAGAGTTTAGCGCCATATTTTGTGATTTGAACGGAGCTGTCTTGTGTCCGTCCTGGGTGAAGATGCGGCAGAAGGCGGTAACCAGCACGCTTTTTCCGGCATCGGAGCTGGTGCCCTGGACCATGAGCGGGATCGCTTTAGAGACAGCCTTTCGGACTGCTTTAAAGTCTGCTTCAGAGTCTGTTTTCGGGATTGTTTGAGCCACTTCGGCGCACCTCCAGGCAACGCTTGATCCAGCGTTCTACCATATTCGGATTGGAAGCAAAGTGAAGATGGGTGTATCCCGCGACCAAATTGCCCTGGACATATCCCTCCCGCTTGGAGCCGCGCAATCCTTTGGTCTGGTAGGCAAACGGAAACTCTCTTCCCGTCTTGTTCGTAGAGCTATCGTCAGAAGAGTTGCCGTCAGAAGAGTTGCCGTCAGTCGAGTACTCGTAAGTGGAGTAATGGAATTCATGGCCTCTCGCTTCCTCTGCTTCACCCAGCAAGAAGTTGTTTTGCGTACCTTTGATCTCCCGGTAGCCCAAGGCAGCCAATTTCTGTTGCATTGTTACCTTGCCTGGGATCACTCCTGCCATTGGGAAAACACGTCCATCCGTCGTCTCGATTGCTTCCGTCAAATACATGAATCCGCCGCACTCGGCCAGCGTGGGCAGGCCGGATTGGATCGTTTCGCGAATGGATGCAAGCACTTGATGATTTTGCGAAAGTTCCTCGGCAAATTCTTCCGGAAAACCGCCGCCGATGTACAAACCGTCTGCGCCTTCGGGTACCGTTTCGCCTGCAAGCGGGGAAAAGTAGACGCATCTTGCCCCGTACGATTCCAACAGCTCGATATTTTCCGGATAGTAAAAATGAAAGGCAGGGTCTTTGGCGATGGCGATCGTCACTTGACCAGGTTCACTTTTGGCGGTAAACAACCGCTGTTCCACCTGTAACGGTTTCGTCTGGGCAATCTCCCACAATTGATCCAAGTCTATGGTTTCCGTGACCAGATCGGCCAGTCTGGAAAACAAAGGCTCCAATTCACCCCTTGCCACAGAAGGAACCAGTCCAAGATGCCGCTCCGGAATTTCAATCTCATCTTCTCGTTTCAGATAGCCGATTACCGGGATTCGGCACTCCTGCTCAATTGCCTTTTTCACAATTTGATAGTGGCCGACGCTTCCTACCTTGTTGGCGATTACGCCTGAGATGCGAACATCCTGGTGAAACAGTTGAAATCCTTTGACGATGGCCGCCGCACTGCGCGCCATGCTTTGGCAGTTGAGAACCAGGATTACGGGAGATTGGGTCAAAATGCTGATCTCCGCCGTGCTTCCCCTGTCACTTGTTGCTTCTTTACCGTCATAAAAGCCCATTACGCCTTCAATTATGGAGATATCTGCTCCTTCGCTTCCCCGGGAAAAAATTTCCTGCACGGCTGGATGATCGAGCATCCAGCTGTCCAGATTGCGTGACACCCGGCCCGTAACTGCCGTGTGGTAGGTAGGATCGATATAGTCGGGGCCGCATTTGAAGCCTTGTACGATCAGCCCTTTTCGTTTCAAAGCAGCCATCAATCCGACTGTGAGGGTGGTTTTGCCTGTGCCACTTCCCGTACCGGCGATTACGATTCTTCTCGTTTCCATACTCTCTCCCCTTTAAGAAAAGCTTTTATCGAAGCCCTTTCGAAGATGTAGTCGAATTATCCTCTCGACCTCGGGCTGGCAGCGTCCGCCGGGTAAAGTCATGAGTCATAGCTTCAAAAGGAAAGCATGCCGACGGAAAGCGTGACATTGCCGCTTTTCTTTTTGTTTAGAATCAACTGCTCATTTCCCGTGTAAAGCTTTGCGGCAGGTTCACTCACTCCGTAGACACCCGTGTATTTGTAAACCGTTTCCGACGGGGCTTCCAGCTTCACCTGGTTTAACTGCTCCGGGGTATACCAGACAAATTCCCAGCCGTATTTTTGACAGACGGCCAAGAGCCCTGCTTCATCTTTCTTCAATTCAATGGTGCAGACTGCTTTCACGCTGCGAATCGAGAATTGAAGCTCATCCAACGTTTCGGAAATGACGGCTTCGATTTCTTCCGCAGATGTTCCCCGATTGCAGCCGATGCCAAGCACCAACACCTTGGGCCGGTAGATGACGGAATTGAGGATCAACGCCTTTTCTTCTGCGGGCAGCAGGCGGTGCGTTACGATCAACGCCGCTTGCGGTTCATCGGGAAGCGCTGCCGATATGGAAGGATACGTCTTGATATGCCCGGGAATCGGCGTGTCGTACAACCACCAGTTGCGTTCGCCTGATTCCTGCACCACGGCGATCCGTTCTTCATTGACGACGGAGGCGCTTACCGGGGTCAGCATATCAGCCGACTCCCACTCCCAGTCAAAGTTGCGACCAAACAAATCAACAGGGATGGTCTTGTTTACGTCTGAAGCAGTGGTGATGACAGGGCTTGCGCCAATCGCTGCAGCCACATGCAGGGCTAATTCATTTGCTCCCCCCAGATGGCCGGACAGCATGCTGATGACGTGCTTGCCTGCATCGTCGATGACAACAATGCCGGGGTCGGTTTTTTTATCCTCCAACAGCGGTGCTACCATGCGTACCATGGCACCCAGCGAAACGATGGCAATGATCCCTTTGTACCTGGACCAGATCAACGGAAAAAGCAGCCGCACACTGCCGGAAAACATTTGGATGCCGCGTGCTGCTTCGTCGCCTTGGGCGAATTTGCTCATGTAAAAAACGTCTGTTCCGGCAAATGATTGATTCAACCGTCTGGCCAATTCAACGCCGTGCTTGGAAATGGCAATCACCGCGTAATCCCCTTGAGGCCGGATCGCTTCCTGTAACCCTTCCTGCATTCCTTCTTGCAATTGGATGATCATGGTGAAGTCACGCCTTTGCGATAGCGATGGGTGAAAGTCTGGTCATACAGTTTGGAACGATATTCATCCGACTCGTGAATGGCGGGGTCCAATGCCCATCCCGCCAGAATCATCGCATGCGAACGGATGCCGTGCTTGGCCATTTGTTCATCCAGTTCCTTCAGCGTCGTTCTCAGAATGAGCTGATCAGGCCAGCTTGCCCGCTGAACAACCGCAACCGGAGTATCCTCGCTCCATCCGGCTTCCTTTAATTCGTTGACCACCTTTTTGGTTAAGGTGGCGCTCAAATAAAGCGCAATCGTGCAGTGATGGGAAGCCAGTTCCCTTAATTTTTCCCGATCAGGCACAGGCGTTCTTCCTTCTGCTCTGGTTAAAATGACGGTTTGGGTCAGCTCCGGGATCGTCAATTCGGCTCCAACTGCGGCCGCGGCGGCAAAAACAGAGCTTACCCCCGGTACGATTTCTGTCTCAATTCCCCTCCGCTTTAACAAGGCGATTTGTTCCATGATGGCTCCGTAAACGGAAGGATCACCGGTATGCAGACGCACCACTTTTTTCCCTTGTCCGATTCGGTCGGCCATCAGTTCAACCATCTCCTCCAGGGCCATTCCGGAGCTTTTGATGATTTCTGCTTGAGGACTGGCTTGGATGACCAGCTCCTCATTGACCAACGAATCGGTGTAGAGGATGACATCAGCCTGCTGCAATAGCTTGAACCCTTTTACCGTAATCAGATCAGGATCTCCGGGTCCTGCTCCCACGATGTACAGTTTCATGATTTTTTCACCACCATCAGGGTAAGATAGCCAAGCTCCGCCCCCTCCAAATCCCGCACGTTCCGCCAGATCATTTCTTCCTGGGATGTCACTTTGCTCGCGACTGTGGCGTAATCGGTCAGGTTTAGCTCACACAGAAGGTCAAGAATCATGTCCAGCACTTTCGCCACTTTGAGGAAAATGACGCAATCGTGGGATAAGAGTGCCTGTCGCATTGCTTCCCTGTCTTCCGTGGCCGGAACAATCCCGATTTGCTCGTCACCGTCGGCAAGGGGCAGAGCCAAGCGTGAGGCGGCTCCGAGAAAAGAGGAGATTCCCGGGATGGACTTGATCTCAACTTGCGGATACCGCTCGCTGACCACTTTCATCATATGGATAAACGTGCTGTAAAAAAGCGGGTCGCCTTCCGTCACGAATGCAACGTCCCGGCCCTGGCGAAGCTCCTCCCAGACAAGCTCAGCCGTGTTGGTCCATTCTCGCTCCAGCACATCCTTGTCTTTGGTCATGGGGAAAACCAGACCCAGCATATTCTTCTCTGCCGGCTTGACATACAGCTCGACGATTTGGTGTGCGTAGCTTTTGCTTCCTTTTTGTTTCTTGGGATAGGCGATTACCGGCGATTCCTGCAGCACGCGAAATGCCTTGACCGTAATCAGCTCGGGATCTCCGGGCCCCACTCCCACTCCGTATAAGGTGCCTATTTTACTCATCTCTGTTATCCTCTCCCTGCTTTTGATAGGCGGTGATGATAAAAATCGGATTCAGCGCTTCGAAGCGGTGCATATTCAGGACCGGCTTGCTTCGCGAAAGCTGTGCCATGGTTACCTGCACATCAAATTGTTCTTCCGCGAAGGCTTGCATCGCTTCGTACAGCGTTTCAACGGTTGCGGCATTCACCACGATCCTTCCGCCAGGCTTCAATCTCGTGCAGCAGATGTGAAGCAAGCTGCGCAGTTCCCCGCCGCTGCCCCCGATAAAAACGGCATCCGGGTCAGGGAAGTCAGCCAAACCTTCCGGCGCTTTCCCGTGCACGACGGTGAAATCGGTGCGAAATTTCCGCATGTTCTCCCGACAGTTGGCCAGGTCGCCCTCATTTTTTTCGATTGCATATACCTCTCCTTCACGGGCAATCCGGGCCGCTTCAATCGCCACTGATCCCGTGCAGGTGCCGATATCCCAAACGATACTGACAGGTGTCAGCCTCATCTGGGAAAGGCTTAAAACACGAATCTCCTGCTTGGTTATCAGGCCTTTGTCCGGTTTTCGCTGTTGAAACTCTTCGTCGGCAATTCCTAGCGGCCAACTTGGAGAAGGCTGCCGCTTTTTCAGGACCACGACATTCAAGTCAGAAAAGCTGCGATCAAGCATCTCGTCCAGGTCATACCAGCCTGCACGTTCCCCTTCTCTGCCCAGATTTTCCGCAACGAACGCCTGATACTCGGTCATCCCGTACGACAGAAGATAACGGGCGATTTCCGCCGGAGTGTTGACGGGATCGGTAAGCAGGGCGATTTTCTCTTTTCCGTCGATTCGCTGTGCCAACCCTTTCATGCTTCTGCCGTGCACGCTGGTGAAATAGGCGTCCTGCCATGCTTCCCCCATTTTGGCGAAGGCTAATTGAATGGAGCTTAGGTACGGATAAATTTCCACGTTCAGCTTTTTGCTCACGTAACCGCCAATGCCGTAAAACAAAGGGTCTCCGGAGGCGAGGATAACCGTCTGTTTTTCATCTGCTTTCAATTTATCTATCAACGATGAGAGGCCGCCTTTGATCACCAGCTTCTCTCCTTGATAATCAGGAAAAAACTCCAAGTGGCGCTCTCCGCCGACAAGCCGTTCACTCTCCATAATCCATTTCTGGTAGAGCGGGAGGAGGCTTTGTTTTCCGTCATCTCCCATCCCGATTACTTTAATGGTTTGCGTCATTCATTGTCCCCCTTCCATTGTCACCCTTCCCAAGAGCTCCCCTTTGAGCGTGATCAGGATCGTCTCAATCTCTATTCCGCCGCCGATTGCTTGCAAGCTTTGGCGGCAGCAGTATTCACACAGCTTCTCAAAAAAACGGGAATTCTCTCTCATCAAATCCCCCACCTGTGAGGCTGTATTGGCTCCCCGAATCTCTGCCAACTGCTCTTCGGATGCTCCCGATTCGCGGGCGACAGACTCCAGAAAGTTGAAGTCGATGGAAGAGCCTTTGGCATGAACCATCATGACGCCCTGCGCCACTTTGGAAAACTTGCCCATCATGCCTACCAGCGTCACTTTTTCCACCTTTTTTTGTTTGCATTGCTTCAGCGAAAATCCGACGAAATCTCCCATCTCGACAAAAGACTCTTCCTGCAGGTCGGGATACGTCTCCATCCCGTATTTTTCGCTTCTTCCTCCCGTCGACAGCACGATATGACGGCAGCCGGCCATGGTGGCGACTTGAATCGCTTGAGCGATGCTGGCCATATAGGCAGAGGTGGAAAAGGGCACCACGATTCCCCTTGTTCCCAGGATAGAAATGCCGCCGATGATGCCCAAGCGGCCATTCAGGGTTTTTTTGGCGATTTCTTCTCCGTCAGGGACGGAGATGACCACCCGTACTCCTCTGTTGATGCCATACTGGGCAAGCACGGCTTCTGCCGCTTCGTGAATCATCTTGCGCGGAACCGGATTAATCGCCGCTTCTCCTACCGGCACGGGCAATCCCGGTTTGGTCACCCGGCCTACACCGATGCCTCCGTCCAGTTCGATTCCGGGCTCCGCCCGCCAGCTAACCGTACTGGTGATCAGTGCGCCATGAGTAGCGTCCGGATCGTCACCGCCATCCTTGATCACCCCGGTAACGGCCTGATCCGGGGTAAATTCACATTGTACCAATTGGAACGTGACCTCCTGCCCCACCGGAAGAGGTATCGTGACTTCTGTCTGCGCCTCCTGATGAATCAGCGCAAGCAGCGCTGCCTTGGTTGCCGCCGTAGCGCATGCTCCGGTGGTGTACCCATGCCGCATTGGTTTCTTGGTCTCTTCCATGTGCTATCCCTGACGATCGGCCATAATCGCGAGTGCATTAAGGGCTGCGACCGTAACAGTGCTTCCCCCTTTTCGCCCCTTGTTGGTGATGAAGGGTACATCCAGTTTGGCAAGTTCCTCTTTCGACTCCGCCGCCGAGACAAAACCGACAGGCATTCCGATGATGAGTCCCGGTTTCGCTTCGCCTTCTTTGACCAGACGGATCAGTTCCAGAAGCGCTGTCGGAGCATTCCCGATCGCAAAAATTCCGCCTTCCGCCTCACGAACCGCTTTGCGCATCGCGATGATCGCCCTGGTCAAGTTCAATCGTTTCGCTTCTTCGACAACATCCTCATCGGAAATGTATACTTTCACCTCGCCGCCGTATTTCTCGATGCGCGGTTTGCTGATTCCTACCTGTACCATCTGGACATCGGCAACGACGATTTTTCCGCTGCGCACGGCCTTTATGCCCGCTTTGACCGCGTCCGGATGAAAAATCAGGCTTTTGCCGAATTCAAAGTCAGCGGACGCGTGAATCGTTCTTTGCACCACTTTGTACTGTTCTGGGGTGAAGGAATGTTCGCCGATCTCTTCGTCGATCATTCGGAAGCTCAAATCTTCAATTTCCTGCGGCTGTACCGTAACTGGCTTAAATTGAGTGTTGAATTCCATGGTTTCTCCCTCCTGGAATGATTTGATGCAGCTGTCCGATTACTTCGGCAAAATCGGAGAATCGGGTTCCGTAATCAATAGCTGGGCGGGCGATAATAATCGTTTCAATACCCATCTCCAGTGCAGCTTCAACTTTTTCGTCAAAAGATCCGGCTTGACCGCTCTCCTTGGTGATCATCAAGGTTACGCTGTAATGGTCATAGAGCGCTTTGTTCAAAGCTTTGGAAAAAGGGCCTTGCATGGCAATGATATTTTTTTGCTCGATCCCTAACTCCTGGCACTTCTCCATGTTGTCAATCCGCGGCAGCATCCGGGCGACAAGGGTGGTATCGGGCAGGCCTAACAGTTGATCGGTAAAGATTTTCAGCGTTTTCGCGCCGGTGGTCAGCATGATGACGCCACGTTTTTCTGCGGCCAGTTTGGCAGCTTCGTGATAGTTCTCGACGATCGTCACTTTCTCATGTTGAGGGGAGGTTGCACTTTTTCGTTCGTAGCGGATATAGGGAACATTGGCTCGCTTGGCTCCCGCCATGGCGTTTTTCGATGCCTCCTCCGCAAAAGGATGGCTGGCATCGACTACTGCGTGAAACCCTCTCTTCTCAATAAGCTCTTGAATCTCGGAATCATTCAGACGCCCGACCAGCACGGGCAATTCCGCTTCCCGCATGCTTTTGGCTGCATTCTCCGTTACGACGGTAGTAACTATCGGGAACCCTTCCTGTTTGATCTGAAGGGCTAGTTCCCGCGCATCACTTGTTCCGGCGAGCATCAGTATCACTAGAAGTCCCTCCT
Organism: Paenibacillaceae bacterium; assembly: GCA_041920465.1. Classification (GTDB taxonomy): domain Bacteria; phylum Bacillota; class Bacilli; order Brevibacillales; family Brevibacillaceae; genus Brevibacillus_H. The sequence goes on from JBHGXW010000015.1 coordinate 12,696, forward strand.
GTTTTGGTGATCTTGCTTCTCTTGTTGAATGATCTTCCTACCGATGAGTGTGATGGCGATGATGCTGATGATCGTGACCTTGTTCATGATCGTGATGAAGGTGGTGAACATCGTGACCATGATGATCGTGATGATGGTGGTGATGATGGTCAAGGTGCTCCGTGGCTTCAAGGCGGAACTGGCAGGTGTCACAATTCATTCTGATTTCCCCGTGAAACGCTTCCTGTACACGGTCGATCATGACTTGGCGAAGCAGCGGATGATCACCGAAATATCCGGCCAAAGTAAAAGTACGATCCGGATAACGGCGGCGGTGCTCCTGCAAAAGATCGTTCATCCGCTTCATCAAGACGCCGGTAAAGAGAAAGTAGGGCAAGACCACCACATGGCGGGCGCCTAATTTCAGGCATTTTTCGATCCCTTGTTGAATCAGCGGAAACGTTACGCCCATAAAGGCTGTTTCCACCCATGGCCCCTTCCATTTTTCCCAGAAAAGTCGGGACATTTTGTAAATATCTCCATTGGCATCCGGATCACTGCTGCCTCTGCCGACAATCAGCACGGCAAGATCAGAACAATCATCTACAGCGGTGAGGCCCGTTTCCGCCATGCGATTGGTTAGGAGCTCCACCAACTGCTCGCTGACGCCGACCGGTCGCCCGTAGGTGAACCGGATGTTTGGGTATTTTTTCCGCATGTCATCAAGCGCAGACGGGATATGTATTTTGGCGTGCCCAGCCGCAATCAGCATGATCGGGATGACCACAACCTGGGTTGCTCCCTTTTGCACACATGCTTCCAAACCTTGATAAACATCCGGCTGTTCAAATTCCAAAAAACACGTCTCCACAATGGGAACATCCAGCTCCTTGGCAACAGAAGCGACAAACAACCTTACTTCCTCATTTCCTTCAGGATCTTTGCTCCCGTGACCGACAAACAATACTGCTTTCATGCTGTTTTGCCTCCTTGCTTGCTTGGTTCAGATTTAATCGCCGCAAACGGCTTCTGCGATCTCTGGAGCCGAATATTCCCGATAGGCAATCCCTTCAAGAATCCCTTTTCGCTTGAAAAATTTATGGAATCGCTCATTGACGAACCCTTCTTGCCGGAAGCGGTTGACAATTCGTTCCACCATCGGCACGATTTCCTCCGGTGCGATTCCCTCTCTTACCGATACTCCCGGATGGGCAGTTCTTCCCACGGTCTTTGCGCCGAGAAACAAGTCAAACTTGCCCTGGCGATAAATAAGGCCGATATCATCGTTCACGGCTCCGTAGCAAGCCATGCCGCAACCGTTAATTCCGATTTTCAGCTCCTTGGGCACCTGGGAACCACCGAGCAAACGGTGCAGTTCCTCCGCATGGGGTATGGCATCCTGCTTTTCCCCGTTGCAGAAATCGCACGCTTTGATCTGGACCACATCACCCGTCGGCATGAGCAGAAACCCTTCTTGCCTCAACCTTGCTACCATTTGTCTCGGATCATCGGTTGGAATCCGCAAAATAATCTGGTGGTGCGGCGTGTACTCGATCTCCCCCGACTCGGCTGCCACTTCCGCCAAGATCAGAAGCTGCTTGGAAGTAAATTTTTTGTTGGCAACACCCGGACTTACCGAACATTCGAAAATTGGCATTTCACTTGGCTCGTCATTTAAGGCCGATTGAAGTCCTGCTGCATGTGCAAGCCCTCCACCTTGTGATGGCGACACGCGCTTTGATACCTGTTCTAATGCTTCGCTGGCCCACTCATAGGGAGTGCGGGAGGTTTTTTTTTGCTCTAATTCTTGAGCATTTTGCTCCGCTTCCCGTGCGTTCAGCGACCACGGTTCATGTTCCTTTTGCAGGCGTTGATGCAGCTTGAGCGGCTGTTCGTCAGAGGAGAGTGTGTATTTGCGTTCGTATCCGCGTGGCGTGATCATTTTGCCGTCGTGAACAAATGTGGTGCTGTTCCCGATGATAACAGTGGACAGCATGCCAATCTCGCAGTCGAGCATGTTTTGCAGCGTCGTCAGTTCGATATGCTGACGGTCGCGATATGCGCTTTTGACAATACCCACCGGCGTGTCGGGTGAACGGTACTGGAGCAGGATTTTTTGTGCTTCTTCAATCTGTCTGGTTCTGCGCCCGCTTTTGGGATTGTACAGGGCAACGACGAAATCTGCGTCTCCGGCTGCGTCAATTCGCTTGGCAATCTTGTCCCACGGAGTCAAATGGTCGCTCAAACTGATGATGCAGGCATCGTGCATAACAGGCGCTCCCAGTAAAGCAGCGCAGGAGTTAATAGCGGAAATGCCGGGAATTACTTCCACTTCGACACCATCAGCTTCTGTCCAGCCTTTCTCAACCAGAACTTCATAAATCAAGCCCGCCATCCCGTAAACACCTGCGTCACCGCTGGAGATGACGGCTACCTTTTTGCCCATTTCGGCTTGTCGTACCGCTTCCCGTGCACGGCTCACTTCTTCCGTCATGCCGGTGCTTACAATTTCCTGATCTGTCAACAATTTTTGAATCAAATCCACATAGGTGGTGTAACCGATAATGACTTCGCTTTCATCAATGGCATCCAACGCCCGTTTGGTGATATGCTCCGCACTCCCTGGGCCGAAGCCGATTACCAACAACTTGCCTTTCATCTGTGCTCCACCTTTCTATTTAGATGCCTTGAATAATGGAAAAACCTAAAAGCACACTGTATCCTCCTGTCAAGCAGCCAAGCAAAAGGTATGCTCTGCCCATCACTTTTGCTTTTGTGAAGCCCCAGGAAGCCAAATACGTGACCATTACGGTTGCTCCCAGGAGCCCTAAAGTAAACAGCACAATCTGCAAAGTGGCCGTGATGGAGTTGTTCAGCCCCACACTGTTGGCGATCAGCATCACTTGCGTAGGCGTTTCCGCTCCAATGCCGTGCAGCACCCCGATCAGAAAGGCGCCGAAAATCCCGATTTTTTGCAGATCAAGCTTGCTGTCATCTTTCTTGAACAGCTTGGCGATCAAGCGGTAAGCAATTTCGAAACGGCTTTGATAACCCTGTTGTTTCTTGATGAAAATGGAGTAGAGAATGTAAGAACCCAGCACCAGGAGGCTGGCGCCAACCATGAATTCCAGCATTTGCAGCACATGCTCGGGAAGCCTGGCCCCCCAAAAAATCGCAATCAAGCCGATAACCATCACGATTGCACCGTGGCCCAATGCATAGGTAACTCCCATTTTCAGTTGTCTTCCCCGTTGTTTCTCCGAACCGACCATATCGGCAATGGCGGCGACATGGTCCGAGTCCATCCCATGCCGGAACCCGATCATAATGGAAAAAGCTGTGAGTGACAGTAAATTAAGAAGCATATTGATCCTCCTCTAAGTAGATGTAGTAATAGCAAGAAAAAATGCATTTCCGCACCTTGATGAAGGCTAGAAATGCATTTCGACAGAAAACAGACGCATTCTAACACCTCCCTATTCCTCGTAGGTACAAACGTGTTGGAGAAATAGGCAGGTCTCCTGACTTGGGACTTCTCTTTTGATACCTTCCCGGATTCGTCATCCAGTGGCTAATCATCAAAAGATAGCTTGCTTGGAGCAAGCATCCCTTACAGTGGCGGGACCGTGCCGGAATTGCACCGGCTTCCCTTTTAAGCGGAACATCCTTACTGCGATGGAAGTGATGCTACGCACCTATTCTCTAGCTGGTATGAAATTGTTCTATTTCAAAAATTGGCTCATTACCGAATTAGTTGTACAGGTAATTCTATGTGCTCACCATTGGGCAGTATGCCAGCTTTAACCGAAAAAAAGTTCACTTGCGAACCACAAGCAGGCGACACTTCCCAGCATACAAAGAAGAGAGACAAGCTTCATCAGACTGATCGTTTCTTTTATGTCTTCCATCTGAATGCTTCTTGTCGGATCTCCCATTCTGGCTCTCATCGACGGAACACCCTGATAGTAATTTAAACCGCCCAGCTGAATGCCTAGCGCACCGGCGATTCCCGCTTCCGGAAAACCGCTGTTCGGACTGGGATGAAGTCTTGCGTCCCTCCGTATCATCCGCCAGCACGCCCGCCAGTCCAACCGTATTAGCCGGCTTGCGGCCACGAGCAAAAGAGCCGTTAAACGGGCCGGCAGGTAGTTGGCGAGATCGTCTAATCGGGCAGAAGCCCAGCCGAGATACCGGTACTTCTCATTTTTATAACCGACCATGGAATCCAGCGTATTGACAGCGCGATAGACAATAGCCAGAGGAGCTCCTCCGATTGCCGCGTAAAAAAGCGGCGACACGATCGCATCTACCATATTTTCCGCTACGGTCTCTACAGCCCCCCTGCATACTTCCGCTTCATCCAGCTTCTCCGTATCTCTTCCTACCACCATGGAAAGAGACACTCTCGCTTTTTCCAGATTGCCGGATCTGAGATGATGATAGATTTCCCATCCGGCGTCAGCCAATCCTTTTGTGGCAATGGTGGTAGAAATGATCCACACCTCCAAAAGGATGGAAACCAACGGATGGACCAGCGCTGCCGCTTGCAGCAGAAGCCAGGTTACGAGGTAACTTCCCCCGACAATGAGAAGCGGAAACAGACAGCCCAAGAGACGATAGTATTTTTCATTGGATACAAGCGAGCGAATCAATTTCTCCAGATAGGTTGTGCATGTTCCCATCCAGACGACAGGATGAGGAAGCCAGCGCGGATCGCCAATCATTCGATCAATCAAGTAAGCTCCGAACAAGATGAGAATATGTGTCATCATGATCTATCCCTCTTTTTGGGTGGAAACGGCTTCATAAACCGCCTGATAGACCAGCCGTCCGATCGCATTGCCAATCGTTGTGGCTGTGCCGGCATACTCGTGAGTGCCTGTGTAATGATCGCTTTGGCTAACCGCCAAGCAGACAGCATCGCTTGTTGTTCCCGTCACAATCCGCATCTCTTTATCGGTTATGTGCAAATCCTGCAAAGCGGCACATTTTGCTTCGGTAGACGTCATGATCGCGTTCACCATGGCGGCAGAAGTCAGTTTTCCGTCTATGAACAGAAACAGGTTGATCGTCCCTGGCTGATAAGCCGCAAAAGTTGGCCGATACACCCCGGCTCTGGCTCCATTGCCGGTTCCTGCCGTAGCACAACACAAAAGGCGAAACTGGTCTCCCGATTCTTCATAGACAGAAGCGTGAGTCAATCTTGCTGCCGTCAGCATGCCAACCGTCTCCTCCGGAGGATAGCCCCACTCATTGATTTGCCGATGCAGCATCTCTTTCGGATGGTCCGAGCGAAATTCAAGCGGAACCCTCCCATTAATAAAGCAACGGGCTAAGCCGTTTCCACCCCTCCATAGAGCACTGCTTATGGTTTCAAGAGAAGATTCGCTTCTGATCAAGAGATAGTCTCCATGATAAAACAGTTGAAGCTCGGGCCATACCGCAGAATCGAAATATTTTCCTTCACGAAAAGGTTGTGCCATCTTCGTAAACTCCTTCGTTTCCTCTAGCTCTGTTACCCGATGAGAGTGCCCTTCCAGTTTTCACCATTCCACTCCGCAGCGAATGCCTGGCCGTGGCGTACCCCCTCCACCTGCCAGAACAGGGAAGCATCCCGATGGATCCATGTACTTTGAAACCAGCGAATGACACCGCCGTGGCTGACAAGAAAGATGGTCTTCCCCTTGTCGCAAGAGGCAAACAGCCATTGAAGCCACTTGTCCACTCTTTGTCCCATTTGACGTACGCTTTCACCGTCGGGAGGAGACAGGTCATAGAAATTGTCGTACCATTCTCTCACTTTTACCGGATCGGCCTGCATAATCTCTTCATAGGTTTTTTGTTCCCACTGTCCAAAGGAAAGTTCGCGAAGAGCGGGCACCTCAATCGGTTTTAGCTGCCACGGCAGACTGATCAGATGAGCTGTCTCTTTGCACCGCAGCAAATCACTTGTAAAGATTGCGACAGGCGATTCATGGGCTAACTTATCACGTAAACGATTCACCTGGATCAATCCATTCCCGTTCAATTCCACATCAGTATGGCCCACATACTGTCTCAACCGATTTGCCTCTGTCTCGCCGTGACGTATCCAGATCCACTTCATCTAAAGCCACCTTTCTAAAAGAAGAAGAACGAGCAGCGAAACGGTTTCGTTCCACTCAATTACGGCACCGTAACAGTCGCCGGTCATGCCGCCCAGTCTTCTCGCAACCAGGCAGGTATACAGCAGGCTGGCCAGGAGTGTCAAGATAATGAGAAAGCAGCCTGGTTCCCTACCAATCATCCAACCAAATCCGAACAGGAGGATCAGGCTGAGCAGAATATGCTTTTGCTGCAAGGCATTTTTCATTCCGCTGGCAATTCCGCTCTCCGACAGGTACGGCCAGTACCGGATCGTAAAGAGAACGTGAGTTCTGGCGACAGCAGGGATCAGCATCAGCCATATCCCTTGATGAGCCTGGTGCAGTTCAAAGAGAGCCGTGCCTTTTACCAGGATGAGCATGATCACGGACAGAACTCCCATCGCTCCAACCCGGCTGTCCTTCATAATCGACAGCATTTGCTCCCGAGGCCGATTGCTGCCCAGCGCATCGCCTAAGTCCATCCATCCGTCCAGATGAAGACCTCCCGTTATGAAAATCCAAAAAACAAAAGTGAGCACGGAAGTCATCAGCGGAGAAAACATCTGGGCAGTTCCTAGGTTAAAGATCCACACAAGCAGTCCAATCACGACTCCGGCCGCCGGATAGTAAACGACGCTTTTTCGCCAATCCTCGCTTGTGGAAGAGAAAGCGGGAATGGGTATTTTGGTCAAAAAAGAAACAGCCAACAAAAAACTTTTCATCCTTTGATCCTCCAAGGAATGCCGCTTACAATCACATACGCTTCGTCTGCCTGATGGGCAATCTTCTGGTTGATCTCTCCCAACACATCGGCAAACCAACGGCCCAACGGAGATAAGGCAACTCCCCCCATCCCTACTTCACTGGAGACAATCAGATAGGTGCGTCCTGCATCTCTTCGCACCAATTGGAGCCACTCTTCTGTTTCCTTGAGCAGACTTCGGGTGATCTCAGGATCCAAGAGAGATTGATTGGGTACCTGAATCAAGCGGTTGCTAACCCATGTGGACAAACAGTCAATCAGGATGGTCTGATAAGATTCTGATTTGCAGAAAATCTCCGACAGATGGGCTGTTACTTCCACCAGCCCCCAGGAATCGGGTCTTCTTTTCCGATGCAGCTCAATTCTATGTATCATTTCTTCGTCCCATGCTGTCCCGGTTGCCACGTACAACACGGATTCGCCTCTTGCTTTGGCCAGTTCTTCGGCGAAACCGCTCTTGCCAGAACGTACGCCGCCGGTAATGTAGATAAGGCTCAACGGAGATCACCCCAATTCGCTGCTATTTGTTTGCAGGCCTCAAGCAACCGGTTGTTTTGTTCCCTTGTTCGAACTGCAATGCGAAAATCTCGAGGGGTCAGACCGGGGTACATCGAACAGTTTCGGATCAATATTCCCTTTACTGCCAGAGCCTCTTGCAGTTCTCTCGCCGTTTTGCCTTCCGGACAGCGAACCAACAGGAAATTGGCTTGTCCCGGCCAAACCTGCCAACCCAATTGCGTGCGAATCGACTCCATCAGGTATGCTCGTTCTCTTTGGATCAGTTCTCTCGTCTTTTCTTCGTATTCGATTTCCGCCAAGCAAAGCTCTCCCGCCAGCAAGGCTAAAACATTGACGCTCCACGTAACCTGTTTTTCTCTCATCCGCCGGATCAAGGAAGGCTCGGCGATCGTATACCCCAAGCGCAATCCCGGAATGGCATAAAACTTGGTCATCGAGCGAATCAGGATCACTCGCGGAAAATGCTGCAGATCTGTGATCAGCGAAAGCTGCTGATCGGACGGGATGAAATCGAGAAAAGCTTCATCCACGATCAAGAAGGTTTCCGTCTCTTCCGTCCATTCAGCCAATTTCTCAAGCTCGTCCTTGTCCCATAAGATTCCGGTCGGATTATTGGGATGCCCGACAAAGACCAAATCCGTCTGTTGAAACAATGGATAGAGAGACTTGAGTTCCGGTTTATAGTTGGTTGACTCTTCACTGCGGCAAGCCAGAACTTCTGCGCCAAATTGTTTGGACAATGCCTCATATTCGGAAAAACAGGGGTAAATCACTCCCACTTTATGGGGGGAAAGCGCCAAGATCGCAAGCGCCATACATTCAGCAGCGCCATTGCCAGGCAAAATCCAGTCTGCGGGAACGGATAACCTGTCGGCGAGCACCTGCCGAAAAAGCCGATGGGCTGGATCCGGGTAATGAACAATGGATTGCATTCCGTGATAAAGAGCATTCATCACACGTTCCGGCGGTCCCAACGGATTGATGTTGGCGCTGTAATCGAGCCATTCTGCCGCCGTAATCCCGAAACGCTCGGCAGCCGTGACCAAATCTCCTCCATGACCAAACTGCTCCAGCCATTTCATCAGAATTCAATCCCCAGTACGGCAGGAATTCCTTCCTCGTAATAATGCTTCACCGCTTTCATTTCGCTGACCAGATCAGCCATCTCGATCAGCTCTGGCTTCGCATTCCTGCCCGTAACGACCAGATGCATATTTTGGGGGCGATTTTGAATCAGATCCAGCACCTCGGAGATCGGCAGAACATCATCAATCGGAAAACGGTCAATGGAGAGTGCGTTATTCAGTTCGTCCAGCACAACCACTTCGTAGCCGCCGTTTGCCATTTTTTCTTTGGTAAACTGCCACGCCTGGCGAAGGGCTTCGCGGTGTTCTTCCGGGGTTTTCGTCCAGGTAAACCCTGATCCTTTTTGGTAAATCTCGATGCCCAGCTTTTCGAGGGTCAGCTTCTCTCCGTATGTCCGTTCCGGAGATTTGATGAACTGTATAATCAACACTTTTTTTCCCCGTCCGGCGGCACGAATCGCCAATCCGAGAGCCGCTGTTGTTTTCCCTTTGCCGTCTCCCGTATAAACCAGAACAAGTCCCCGTTCTTTGTCCGGCTTGCTCATTGCTTTCCCTCCCTTACCTTTTTGAACAAATAAAAAACGCTTTGATTCTCAAAGGAATACAAAGCGTGGACAGTACACGTTACCCCTGACCTTTCCTTTGACCCGAAGGAAATCAGTGCCAACAAATAGGCAGGTCTCCTGGCTCAAGGTTCATCATTTTGCTTCTCCTTCCCGTCTGATACGACAGTGGATTCCGTGAAGCAAAACTCCCCGATTACAGTGGCGGGACCGCGTTGGATTTTCACCAAACTTCCCTTTTAACTTCACAACCGTTAGTGCCGGTTCGTGAAGACCTATTTGCTTTCCGATATTCAATTTGTTCAAAGTGTAATTGAGTTAATCATAACAGATTGGAGAAAAAAAGCAACTTAGTTTTTCTTCAGATTATACGCTGGATCGTTCGACCAACCGAAATGGCAGCTCTTGCTGCTTTGGTTCGACAATCTCTCCCATGATCTCTTGATGGAGAATTCGAAAGGCACATGTTCCAATCTGGTTGATCGGCATTTCGATCGTGGTCAGATTCAAAATGTCGGCGATTGGCTGATTGTCAAATCCGACAACGGCCAAATCTTCAGGCACACGCAACCCTTGCTTTCTAGCTTCCGTCACGATTCCGGCAGCCGTGTGATCAGAAGCGACAAGCAGTGCGGTTGGCCGTTCTTTCATGGCGAGCAACTGATGGACGACCCTAACCCCTGCTTCGATGTCCAAGCATTGATCAAATATCCACTCTTCCCGGAATGGCTCGCCTATTGAATCAAGTGTATCACAGTAGGCCCGTTTCCGATTGAGACTGTTATGGCTATCCTTTCTGCCAACGCAATATCCGATTCGGCGGTGGCCTTTTTCCACCAGATATGACATACCAAGGGAGAAACTTCGGTAGTGGTCCACATATACGGAAGAGATAACCTGACTGTCCGCCTTTTCACAGGCAACGACCGGTCCGAACTCCGTAAAGGGCAGAATCTCGTTCCAAACACTTGATCGGGAAAGAATGATCACGCCGTCTACCTGGTTGGTTTTCAGCAAGTTCAAAGCATCCATTTCTTGTTCCGCATGATAGTTGGTTTGACAAAGAATCAGATGGTATCCCGAAGCAAGAGCTTCTGCTGATACGCCTTCCAGAATGGTGCTAAAATATGGATTATTGACGTACGGCAGGATAACCGCGATCATTTTGGTCTTCCCTTTGACGAGATGAACGGCATTTTGATTCCGCGCGTAATGTAATTGTTCAATCGCTTGCAAGACAGCCGTGCGTTTTTCTTCCTTCACATAGGGATGATGGTTTAAGACGCGGGAAACGGTGGTAACGGATACTCCCGCCATTTTGGCAATATCCTTGATGTTTGCCATCTGGCCGTACCCTCCTTGCATTTTTTAAACCCGCCAGACTGAAGCTATCGCTCTGTCGGTCGGGCCCCAACCTTCGAAATCCTCATTTTTAAAAAAATGAATTGATTTAAGAAAAAAGGAATTGACCTGAAAAGCATTTCATATTTTACACTTGAACTGCAAGATAGCTCTGTCAGCCTGACTTTCAGTAGGGGTTATGACGGAGCTTTTCTATTTCGGTTTCTTCTTCATTATACGAAGAGAGAAATCGCGAAAAAAGATTTTTCTAAATTAAGAAAAGACTTCGTCCCTCTTCGCTCTATTTAAGCTTGCTTGTAGCGTCTACCGTCCGCTCCGCTCACTTCGGAAGGGAGTCGACAAGAAAATCACTTGGCCTCTCAATGGTGTAAAGAATTCCGACTCTTTTCCTTCTTTCGCTCCCTGCGCTTTGTTTCGCTTAAAAGGAGCTGTGAGTGGACGAAGTTTTTCTTCTGCTGAACAAAAGGAAAGAAAGTTTAACCACTTTCATCATGTAAAGTGATTAAACTTTCTTAATATAGTAAGAAAAACGTTGTCCTTTCGTTCCTTCGTTACAGCTTGCGGAGTCCACGCTCCGGCTACCAAAACCGTGTGCATCCAGCTTATCTGGATTCCTTTTCGCTGACCAGGTTTACATTGTGATCCCCGGTTTTTTGATAGGTTTTGCCGCATGCCGGACAGATCGCCTGTTCCTCGGCAAATGATAATGACTCCCCGCATGCACAAGCGTAGCCGATCACCCGCGCCGGAACACCGGCCACTTTGTTATAGGGGAGCACATTTTTGGTAACAACGGCTCCGGCTGCAATAAATGCGTGGCTTCCCACGGTTACCCCGCAGACAATCGTGGCGTTTGCTCCGATGGAAGCCCCTTTCTGAATCAGTGTGATGGCGTAGTCTGAGCTTGTGTTGCGCGGATAGGCAGAACGAGGTGTACGCACATTGGTAAACACCATGCTCGGACCGCAAAACACATCATCTTCCAGAATCACTCCTTCATAAACGGACACGTTGTTTTGAATCTTGACATTGTTGCCAATCTTGACGTTTTTGGCGACGAACACATTTTGTCCCAGCGAGCAATTTTCGCCGATTTCCGCTCCATCCATCACATGGCTGAAATGCCAGATTTTCGAACCTTTTCCGATCTTCGCTCCATTGTCTACAACAGCCGATTCATGCACGAAAAACTGTTTATCATTCATTCATTAGCCCTCGCTTTTAGAAATTGCTCAGCTTTTTCCAAAACGCCGACAACGGCAGTGCCATTTGCTCCGTCCGAAATCGGTGTCGAACGATTTTTCACACATTCAAGAAAATGGAGACATTCGTAACGAAGCGGCTCTTCTTTGCTATGGAACAAGATCTCGCTTCCTTCATCATGGTGAGCCAGCCCTTCATCCACCCATTTCTGATGGAGTGTAACCACCTGCTGCAGTTCGTCGTAGACCAGCATGCCTTTCGCTCCGACGATGGTCAGTTTGCGAACTGTATCCGGCCAGAGCCACGACGTATGCAGATGGGCATGAACTCCGCCGGGAAAAGACATGTGCAGGTGGATATCATCTTCAATTTTCTGCTGTAAGCTGCATTGTCCGACAACACTTACCTTGTCGGGGATATCTTTGACCAGATGAAGCAAGAGGGCCACGTCATGCACACCAAAACTCCACAGAACATTCTCATGCGAGCGTACTCTTCCCAACTTGAGCCTGCTTTGATGAAGCGAGTAAATCTGGCCTAACTTGCCTTGCTGCAGATAGGAACGAATAAAGTGGATGGCCGGTTGGTACAAGAGCAAATGCCCCACCATCAACACTCGTTGGTATTTGACTGCGGCAAGATGAAGTTCTTGTGCTTCTTTCGTGGAGAGTGTCATTGGCTTTTCAACGAACACATCCTTGCCTGCTTCGATCGCTGCCATCGCAATGTTCCGATGGGTTTCAGCCGGAGTGGCGATCACAACTGCCGGAATATCACTCTCCAGGACGGATTGATGCGATTCAAATATGGGAATGTGCGAATACTGTTCTGCCATCTGTTCCCTAATCGTTTGGTTTGGCTCGGCAATGGCAGACAGTACGCCCAGATCAGCAAAACAACGGACAAGATTCTTCCCCCAGTTTCCTGCACCGATTACCGCTACACTTGTCATAACAATGTAATCCTTTCCCTATAATTTTTCACATGACGGGTAGCATTGCGCGTATCCAAAACAAGTTTCGCCTTTGCTACCAGCTGCTCATAGTCGATATATTGCTTTTTCCCGGACGAATTCGGGCATTCTCCGGTTGATTTCCCCAGCAAGAGAGATGAAGTAGGTTTGGAGAAATGCGGCATCCAATATCTCCCAAACGTTCAGCTTCAATTGGTCGCAAAGAAGCGTCAGTTCATTGACCAGCGTGTTATTGACGGCTCGGAAAGTATTTTCAAATACTTTGACCAGATGAAATGAGTGAAGTGATCAATTCAGATGCAAATAAAGGGATGTTTAATGCGGGGAGCTCAAGGAGAATGTATTTTTGGTTATTTCCTAGTGATTGCAAATCAATCAATTGCAGGCGGTTGCGGACTTCTTTCACGACCCGCCGACTTTTGACAATTTCGTCATAGGTCTTATGCAGCTTTTCGCTGGCAGTCAGATCGTTGTAGAAAATTTGGCGGTCAGTGGACTGATTTTTGACAAACATTGTAACCGTAGCTTGATAGGCAGGCTTTAGCCAATAAAAACTGACCAACCCCGTTACAGCCACAATCAAAAATATGATGACCAAGATAAAAATGAAACGGCGCCGCAGCAACTTTCAGATTTCAGCCACTTCAACTTCCACTGTATGTACCCCCTATGGCTTCATCAGATTTGTCGCTTTCCTCATCCCCCTGCTGAAAAGAAAAAAGAAATGGAAAGAACTTTTAGACTAATTTCTATGACCTCTTCCACCTGAATATGCCCACCTGAGAAGATGGGACAAGGCTGAATGTCTCATCACGTTCCTGTTCTATAAGAAAACCCGGACTAAGCCGGGTTTTTCTGATTTCTATATTTTTTACGCAAGGATCATCTTGTCTTCGGCGAATACTTCTCCGCCGCGCGCTTTTTCAAAAGCTTTCAGCAAATCATGTGTCGTCATCTGTTGTTTTTGCTCTTGCGGAATATCCAGAATGATCCGGCCTTCATGAAGCATCAACAGCCGATTGCCAAGGTGCAGCGCCTGCTCCATGTTGTGCGTTACCATCAAGGTGGTTAGCCTGTTCATTTCAATGATTTTTTTCGTTAATTCCACAATCAATTGAGCCCGCTTCGGATCAAGCGCGGCCGTATGCTCATCCAAAAGCAGAATTTTGGGGTTTGTAAAGGTAGCCATCAAGAGACTTAATGCCTGACGCTGTCCACCCGACAAAAATCCTACCTTGGTCTGCAGCCGATTTTCCAAGCCTTGATCGAGGAGCTGCAGCTTCTCTTGAAACAATTTCCGTTTTTGAGCATTGACGCCGAGAGACAGCGTGTGACGTTTCCCTCTGGACAAGGCAATGGCCAGATTTTCTTCAATGGTCATGTTGGGGGCCGTTCCAGCCATAGGGTCTTGGAACACCCTGCCGATAAAAGCTGCACGTTGATGTTCGCGAAGCTTGGTCACATCCTGACCGTCAATGCTAATGCTTCCTTGGTCAGGCAGGATTCCACCCGAGATGATATTCATCATCGTTGACTTGCCTGCCCCGTTACTGCCGATTACCGTAACAAAGTCGCCAGGGGCTAAGTGAAGTGAAATATCGGCAATGGCAATTTTTTCGTTGACGGTTCCTGCATGGAAAACTTTCCGGACTTGGGAGATTTTCAACATGATTCTTACCTCCCCTCCCTGAGGCTGTTATTCGTTTTAGCCCATGCACCCTTCAGCACATTCGGCAGCGTCAACGCGATAATGACGAGAACGGCGGTGATGAGCTTCATGTCGGATGGCGAAAGCCCGGCACGCAAAGCAAGCGCGATGACCAGGCGATAGACAACCGAACCCAGGAGAACCGCCAGAGTCGCGCGGAAAATGGTTGCATGACCAAACAGCACTTCTCCGACAATAACAGACGCCAGTCCGATCACGATCATCCCGATCCCCATTCCAACGTCGGCAAAGCCTTGATACTGGGCAACCAATGCTCCGGATAAAGCCACCAGTCCGTTGGAGAGACTAAGGCCGATCATAGTCGTGGAATCCGTATTAATTCCGAAGCTGCGGATCATCGCAGGGTTATCACCCGTTGCCCGAAGTCCCAGACCGATTTCCGTATGTAAAAACCAGTCGATCAATCCTTTGGTCACGGCTACGAACAAGAGGAAAATAACCGCCACACCCGAAAGGATGGTAATCCCGCCGGCTCCCAGATCAGGAAAATGCAAATCTTGCGTATACGTATACAACGTATCTTCCCGCAGAAGCGGCAAATTGGCACGTCCCATGATCCGCAAATTAATGGAGTACAAGGCGATCATGGTCAAGATTCCGGCCAGGAGTCCGTTAATCTTCCCCTTGGTCGTCAATAGTCCCGTCACCACACCGGCCAAAGCCCCTGCCAGCATCGCAATGATTGTCGCCGTGAACGGATTATACCCCTCAATAATTAGCTTGGCTCCGATCGCACCGCCTAAGGCAAAGCTTCCGTCTACAGTCAGATCAGGGAAATTCAAAATGCGAAATGTCAGATAAACACCAAGTGCCATGATCGCAAATAGCAACCCTTGCTCAACGGCACCGTTTAATGCTATACCCATGTGGGCCTCCTCTTCGATGTTATTTCACTACTTCGTCTGCTCGATCAAGCAATGCTTTCGGCAAGGTAACTCCCATTTTTTCAGCAGCCGCAGGATTCACCGTCAGCTTCATCTTGCTTTGCTTCTCAACAGCCATATCTTGCGGCTTTGCTTCTCCTTTTAACACTTTCACAGCCATATCTGCTGTTTGTTCGCCCAGTTTCGTATAGTCGATACCGTACGTAGCGATTGCCCCGCTCTTCACAGAGTTTTCTTCTGCGGCGATTACCGGAATCTTTTGATCTTCCGCTACTTTCAAGATCGCTGCCAAAGAGGATACGACCATATTGTCAGTCGGAACATAGAAAGCATCTACCTTGCCAACCATCGATTCGGCTGCCTGTTTCACTTCAGTCGGACTTGTGATCGAAGCTTCCTGAATGGTAAGGCCAAGTTTAGCGGAAGCAGCTTTCGCCATATCTACTTGTACCTTAGAATTCACTTCTCCGGAGTTGTAAATGATCCCGACATTTTTCGCGTCCGCTTTGATCTCCTTGATCAAGGACAGCTGTTCTTCCACAGGGTTCATGTCGGTTGTGCCTGTTACGTTCCCGCCTGGTTTATCCATCGATTTTACGATTCCGGCAGCTACCGGATCGGTTACCGCGGTGAACAGGATCGGAATTTCTTTGGTTGTTTGTGCCGCAGCTTGAGCGGTTGGGGTGGCAATGGCCAAAATCAAGTCAACCTTGTCCCCCTGGAACTTTTGCGCTATGGAAATAGCCGTATCCATATTGCCTTGGGCTGATTGGATATCGTATGTAACGTTTTTATCCTTCTCGTACCCGTCTTTCGCCATTTGCGCGATAAAACCGTCTCTAGCCGCATCAAGCGCCGGATGTTCTACGATTTGCACAATGCCAACCTTGATCGGCTTCGCGTTGCTGGAATCGGAAGCTCCCGGTGCGTTTGGCGCCGCTGGTTGGCCGCTGCTTGCCTGTTGTCCACAAGCCGACAAAAAAAGCATACTTGCAGAGAGCAACAAGGATGCGAACCAGGCTTTTTTTGATTTTCCATCTAACTTTTTCTTGAACATTCTAACTCCCCCCAAATGTGGTCTTTTTATTTTGTGTATAATCAGAATTTTATCACATACAAT
Organism: Paenibacillaceae bacterium; assembly: GCA_041920465.1. Classification (GTDB taxonomy): domain Bacteria; phylum Bacillota; class Bacilli; order Brevibacillales; family Brevibacillaceae; genus Brevibacillus_H. The sequence continues at coordinate 29,001 of JBHGXW010000015.1, forward strand.
TCATACTTTAAACCCCAAAAGCATAAAAGCCTAAAAGCCTAAAAGCGTAAAAGCCACAAAGCACAAAAGCGTTAAAGAAAAAGGGAAGGAGAGCCGCTCACTCTCCTTTAACAATACTAATTTATTTGAAAACTTCCTTAGCTTGTTTTCTTAACTCATCAGAAATGCTTAAGCCGAAGCGGGAAGCGGCAGTTTCATTCATGTACAAATCGGTTTCCTTGGAAATTTCAACTGGGGTGTCCGCCACTTTTTGCCCTTTCAAAATTTTGGCTGCCATGTGCCCGGTTTGTTTTCCCATTTGATAGTAGTCGATTCCATAGGTTGCAACTGCTCCGCGTTTCACCGTGTCGGTGTCGGAAGCAAATACAGGAATTTTCGCTTTTTCGGCAACCATCAGCACTCCATCGAAGGAAGAAACAACGGTATTGTCAATGGGAATCAAGATCGCTTGTACCTGGTCAACCAATGTTTGAGTTCCCAATTGAACCTCTGACTGGCTGGAAATACCTGATTTCACCAACTCAATTCCTTTGGCTTGGGCTGCTTTCTCCAATTCATCAACCTGCACACTTGAGTTCACTTCAGAGGTGGTGTACAGTACGCCGATTTTTTTGACGCCCGGAATAAACTTTTGAATCAGATCCAACTGTTTTTCCATCGGAACCTTGTCAGAAGTTCCGGTAATATTGCCTTCCGGTTTGTCCATGGATTTCACGAGTTCGGCCGATACCGGGTCGGTTACGGTACTGAAAATGACGGGAACATCTTTGATCGCTTTGGCAACAGCTTGAGAGGACGGCGTGGTTATGGAAACAACCATATCTTTATGATCACCGGCAAATTTTTGCGCGATTGTCACTGTGTTGTTCATATCACCGTTGGCATTTTGGAAATCGATCTCGAGATTGTCTTGCTCCCGGTAACCCTCTTCCGCTAGTCCGTCAACAATTCCTTTGTGGACAGAATCAAGCGCGGGATGCTCGACAAATTGAGTCAGGCCAAGCTTCACTTTGTGGCTGGATGCAGCAGGCGCTGCGGGAGTAGTTGGTGAGGTGTTTTGCTTCGGGGCAGATCCGCATCCCCCAAGCACAAATGCGGCAAAAAGGGTACAACAAAACAGGCTCATGCTTTTTCTCATCTTAACTCGTCTCCTTCTCTATAAAAAAACTAATCTCAACTAGTTTTGGATTATAGCATACTATTTTTTGATCGTAAATTAATTTTTTTATGCTTCAACTAGCGTGATAACAGTAATTTCGGGTCGCGCCAAGAACCGGATCGGCATGATGGTCGTTCCGAGTCCCCGGTTTGTATAAACAAGCGAGTTTCCCGCTTGGTTCAATCCTGCATGATAAATTTTCCCCATTTTGCTGGTCAGAATAGGCCCCGCGAAAGGAAGTCTCACCTGGCCCGCGTGGCTGTGTCCGGATAGCTGCAAATCAATGTCCTGCCCTTTTCTCTGTTCCGCATAATCAGGTTCATGAACAAGCAGAATAACAGAATGGTTTCCGGAAACCCCTATAAGCGCCTGATTCAAATCCGGTTTTCCAAGCAAGGCGTCATCTACCCCGGCAAAGATTATGCTCTCCCCGTTCTTCTTCACGCTGACATTCCGGTTGACAAGCAGTTGAAAGCCGCCAGACTCCAAACCAGCCGCCACTGCTTCGATCCCGGAGCGATAATCATGATTGCCCGGCACGGCAAACTTGCCAAGCGGAGCATGTAGTTTTCCCAAAATCGCTGCGGCTTCCGCAACCTATCCCACAGAATCTTTGGAATCAAGCAAATCTCCGGTAAAACAGATCACATCCGGTTGCAACTCCTGGATTCGTTCGACAACGGGTTTTCAGTTTGTTCACCGTTGATTGAATTGGATTTGGTTGAGAGCGAAATAATAGAGATTATTTTAAGCAGAAATAAACATGCCGAAACTCTCTATTCGCGAGAGAGAGTTTCGGCATGTTTTTGGGCCAAATCTTGCCTTGTCTACTTTTCCAGCGGCTGAAGCTGATTATTGATTGCTTTTGGTCTCAAGATGAGATAGAGAAAAAGAGGAATGATCAACTCCGGGATAAGCGCGATTAATGTCCATGTCCGATTAAATTGAAATAATTGAATGGCATCCCGAAAAAACCAAAAGGAGCAGACAAACGCCAACACACCGAACGGAGTTGTGATAAATCGCGCCGGCACACTTGGCATGATCCGCTGAAAGCCGTGAGATACCACAAATAAACTATATGCCATTTTGTTCAGCATGGACGGAAGCCAGATTGCGATCAGCGGCAATTCGAAGCGATCAAGAAAATCGGTTATCCTCAATTGGCGAACCAGCTCATATGTAGGATACAATAGCCGCGGAATGATGCTCGCCCCTAAAATGAGCAGGGAGCATATCGTCAGGATCATCAATAAAATCGTGCCAAAGAGAAGAGATTGAAGTCCCAACCGAAATCGAAATGTTTTATTGGAATAAATCAAGGCCATGACGATTATTTCCCCCATATAGGGAATAGCATACCAGGTGCCAATTCCAATCCCTTTCCAATCAAATTCAAATAAAGGCAATAAAAAGGTGTAGTCAATTTCTTTCAAAAACATAAACGGTAGAGCCAAAAACACAATAAACAAGGCAGGGGCAAAAAACTCCGTCATCCGTCCCAGTATCTCCACTCCGCTTCTGGCCATCAATGTAATGGTGATGATGGCAAGCGCAGTTATGACCCATAGCGGGGTTTGCGGCAGCAGGGAAATGTTAAAAAAATCAGTTAGCATCCGCGTATCCCGAATCAGAATGATAAAAAAAAACACCACATAGACGAGAGCAAAGACCCTGCCCACGAAAGGAAATCGCAGAATCATCGCCCCAAACAAATCTTGGTCAGGAAAACGGTTCGTTGCTTTGCTGATTAACCAGATGGAAGCCATGACGACAGCGAAAGCCAGCAAATAAGAGATCCATACCATTTGATTCGCGTACCGGACTGTTTGGGCAGGCAATGAGAACAACGCGGCATTAATGGTAGATATGGTTCCGATATAGAACAACTGATGACTAGAAATTTTCTCCATGCAGATAATCCTCCTTTTCGTTCGTAAACGGAACAAGTGGATCTAGCTGTTTGTGCAGCCAGATGCTCGGGTAAAAGACTTGCGGAGCAGTCATCAGATAGATCCAAATCACCCCGCTTAATGCCAACAACAAAAAATTGATCGTTTTGCTCAAACGGCTAACCCTTTTTAATTCTCTCCATTGCACCAACACAACAACAACGAGAATGAAGCAGGTGGCAGCGATAATTTTCATCTGATTGTGTTCTTATCCTTTCTTCCAAACGGTACAATGATGGCTCCGGTGTGCTCCAAATGGAGTTTGGCAGCTACCTTTATTTTCACAGTAGGAAAGAACTGGTCCCAATTTTTCCTAAACCTTTTCCAATCATTTGGCCGTTGATTGTAAATGATCTTGCCAAATCCGATAGCGTCTGAATGGTATTTGTTCTGGAGCGCACGAATTCCGCTTTCGATATCTTTCTTTACCTTCATCCCGATGGCATGTTCCAAAGAACGGATTTGTTCCAGATTGGCCAGCTCGTAGGTTGAATCATTTTCTACTATCGAACCTTTGCCCCGAACTTCAAATTGCATCGTAATCTCGTCCCCCTCTATCTGAGGAGTAATTTCTGTGTTCGTCTCTTGAAACTCCACCACAATCTTGCCGACACCTTTTGGGGCAGGAATGGAGATTTGTGGTCTGTTAATCTCATTCATCGCCCATAATACGCCTTGTGTTTCATCTTCCTCCAGGTAACCGGTCAATTTGTCTCTGTGAAAAACGGCCAAGCTGCTTAGGCGAATATTCGTGTTCTCTTTTTTTCCTGATCTGGCCCCGGACGAAACCACGGTAGCTACCGGAAGTGCCGGATCAATTCCGTCCGACAGCATGAGATTAAGCAAATGTTTAATGGTACGAGCGTTTCTCATATATCCTACCGCAAGCTCCCGGACCATTTCGGATGGAAATTTCTCTATGGGGGCGTCAGCCTGAAGAATCTTGTAGGCGGGTCCCTTCGTAACAACCACATACGCTGTTAAGCGGTTTTGCGTAATCCGGCCGACCACGTCCATGATCGGTTCAATTCCTTCTTTCGCCATTTCTTCGCCAATCAGCAAGGTACGGCGATGTGCATAATACAGTGTGCGCGAGAGCGATTTTTGCTGATTCTGGTTTGCTTCACTTAGCGTGCTGCCTAGCATCGATTCAAGCTGCCAAGGTTTTGAACCGCTTGTTCCGCCTCCTCCGCCCTGGCTTCCTGCTCCGCCTAATTGCCCGGGTAACGCTATTTGCACCGAAAGCCGGTATTTTCCCTTCTCTTTGTCGATGGACGAACCAACTACGAAGGCAATGTCGTTTACTTCCCTGCGGTCCCAACAGCCGGTTAAAGCTAATGAAATCGTGATGATCAAGGGAATAATCCTGCGCATCTGACCTCCCCCTTACGCTATGGTGTTGGCTTCATGCCTTTTTTCAGCCGTTGCCGATTCAGACTCGAATAAGAAGGCGGACGCAAAATCATTCTCCACCATGGAGCACGGATAAAGATGTCTTTCTGCTCTTTGGGCTCATAAGGTGCCACACCCGACAAATATGGAACGCCGAAAGAGCGAAGCTGACAAAGATGCAAGACAATTAACACGATGCCGATCATAATCCCGTACAGTCCAAATGCGGCTGCCAGAAACATCAAAGGAAAGCGAAGCATACGGACTGAGATAGCAAAATTGAATCGCGGGATGGTAAAGGAAGCGATTCCGGTAACGGAGACGATGATCACCATCGGTGCCGATACAATGCCTGCCTGTACGGCAGCTTGGCCAATTACCAGCGCTCCTAAAATCGAAACAGCCTGACCCACCGTTTTGGGCAGACGCACCCCTGCTTCCCGCAGTGCCTCGAAAGAAACCTCCATGATCATCGCCTCCACGATGGCGGGAAACGGAATGGACTCCCGGGATGCCGCAACACTTAGCATGAGAGTCGTAGGCAGCATATCCTGATGAAAAGTAGAGATCGCAATATACAGCGCTGGTGTAAACAGGGCTATCCCGACAAAAACCATCCGCAGCCAGCGAATCGCTGTGCCGATGAAAAATCGTTCGTAGTAATCCTCGCTTGCCTGCAGCATCTGCCATAATGTAATCGGTGCGGTCAACACAAACGGCGTACCGTCAACAAAAATGGCAAAACGTCCCTCCAAAATTTGTGCAGCTACAGAATCGGGACGTTCCGTATATTGCAGTTGAGGAAACGGAGAATGGGGCGCATCCTCTATCAACTCTTCGATATAACCGCTTTCCAGCACGGCATCAATCCGGATCGATTTCAGCCGGTTTCTTGCTTCTTCGATTACCTGCGGGTCTGCTATCCCCTCCATATAGGCCAGGACAACATTGGTGCGGGTATGTTCCCCGATCATGAATGCTTCTGTTTTCAGTTTGGTAGACTTGATCCGAAAACGAAGCAGCGCCGTATTGGTACGCAGATTTTCGCTAAACCCTTCCCTTGGCCCGCGAATCGCGGCTTCCGTCGCCGGCTCCTCTACTCCCCGCCTCTTGCCGCCAATCACGTTTAAAATCAGAGCTTCGGCGTATCCGTCAACCAGGAGGGCAGCATTGCCTGAAAAAATAGACTCGATAATTTCGCTGTACTTGTCTTTTCGGGAGAGTTGCGTGAGATAGATCCCACTTTCCTCCAATTCATCCGGACTTGCCTCTGTTTTTGTATATTGCTGCAAAAGCGGTTTCAGTGCATTGAGACTTAATTGGGTGGAATCAATAATGCCGTCTACGAACACGATTAAGCCTTTTCTTTGATGACTGATGATGATTTCGCGAAAAACAATATCGGAGCAATTGCTGAACATTTCTTTTAACACTTTTTCGTTCTGCGCCAAATCAGTTGATATCTGATCATTGACAATTTCAGCGGGTCGGTTTTCTTCAGACTTGGCGGTGTCAGGTTGATGAAACGGGTTAGGTTGATGAAACATAGAAGAACGTTGTTTTCTCCAATTTCTCATAAAATTTCTCATCTCCACTTACCACCTGACTCGTTATGGTTCCCTTAGTTTTCCATTGATGTGGAAAAGTATGCGAATCATTCCTATTTCTTCTGCATACCCCAAAAAAAAAGACCGGCGCAGCGTTAGCTGTGGCCGGATGGGTTCTCTTACGCTTGTTCAGCCATGGCGTTCTGCCTGATGGCTTCCTTTTTCTTAAGCGAACTGAAGGTAAAGACGAACAAAGCGCTCCAGATAAAGGCGAAACTAATGAAATGGGTTGTTGTAAATGGTTCATGAAAGACGAAAATCGCCAATAACAAGCTCGTGCTTGGTGCCAGATACTGAATGAACCCTACTGTCGAGAGCGGTAAAGTTCTGGTCGCCTGAGCAAACCAATAAAGCGGAAGCGCGGTTGCGGCACCAGAGAGAAGCAGCAGCGCCATGCTTAACCAAGGCAATGTAAGCACAGTGGCAGTTTGATTCACATGGATAAATACCAGGTAAAGAAACGACAGCGGAGAAACCAGTATCGTTTCCCAGGCAAGACCGAGCATGGAATCCACTTGAAGTACTTTCTTCGCAAGGCCGTAAAGCGAAAAGGTTAAGGCAAGGGAAATGGCGATCCAGGGAATCTGGCCGTATTGTATGGTAATGATGGAAACTCCAATGGTGGCCAGCCCAAGCGAGATCCATTGACCTGCGTGCAATTTTTCCTTCAGCAGAAAGACGCCAAACAAAACGTTGATCAGTGGATTCATATAATAACCCAAGCTGGTCTCAACCACATGTCCGGCATTGACCGCCCAAATAAAAATCAACCAGTTGGAACTGATTAGCAGCGAGCATAGCAGGATAGCCATTTTCTTTTTTCTCTCCGCTACCGATTCTTTTAATTGGCTCCAGCGCTGGTAAACCGTGAGAATGGCCGCAACGAACACGAAGGACCAGATGATGCGGTGGGCGAGAATCTCCCAAGCTGACATGGTTTGAAACAGCTTCCAGTATAGCGGCAAGATTCCCCACGCCAAATAGGCGGCGACTGCATATAATACACCTTTCTTCATACTCCTCTGCCTTCTTTCCTGCGCAAGATATTTTACTAGCTTATCAAGCTGTGCATCCTGTCAATGCCTCAGTGTCTTGGGCCTGTCCCACTTTAATCCCCGGTACATCGACAATCGTACGGGTAGCTTTGCCCATACCTTCCATCCTCTCTTAGGGTTGATCCTGTTTATCTCAGGATTCCCCAGCGTTTCTTAGCCGCCTTTTGCTTATCCACCAGCGCAAAACCGGCGGTACGGCAAACATAATAAAAAAGATGCGGAACAACTGGTAACTTGAAACCATGGATAAGTCAGCATGCACGAGGCTGGCCGTCATCCCCATCTCCGCGATTCCGCCAGGTGCCGCACTTAAAAATGAGGTAGCAAGAGAAGCATTGGTTGCATATCGCAGCAGTTGACTCATGGCCAATGCGGCACACAAAAGCAAAAGACTGCTGGTAACCGTATAAATCCCCAGTTTTTTCAACAGGTGAGCATCACGGATGATGACCATGCCCCCAATATACGCCCCAAAAATAAGCTGCGATAAGGTGATAAGCATTCCCGGCAGTGGCGGTGCTTGAATGCCAGACATGATCGAGGCAAGCGCTGTGGACAAGAGCGGTCCCGTAATAACTGCGGCTGGCATTCTGATTTTTCGTCCACCCCACGCCCCGAAGCAGGCAAGCAAGGCGTACAACAAATCAATCCACCAGCTCGAATTCAAATTCGGATGTTGTTGAGAAACTGCAGCAGGCGCGACGGATGGGACATCTTCCCCTGCCAAACCATGAACAGTGACAAACGGTATAATGAAAATGACGGCAAGCAAGCGAATCGTTTGCATAAAGGTTACAATTGCTGCATCCACTTCCTCGATCTCTTCGCTAATGACCACCATTTGCGACAAACCGCCCGGAACACTGCCGAAGACACCGCTCGCCGCGTGAATCCCGCTTTTTTTCGCCACATAATTCCCCATGAATAAACTGACCAAGACCAAACTTACCGTTGTCAATGCCATAAGCGGGAGCTGACGAACGATCTCCCACGCCGTGTCCCGGGTGAACGAGGTGCCGAGCATGTAGCCTAGCATCACGGAAGCCGCCTGCCGGAACGAAAATGGTGTACTGAGTCTTCGCCTGGTCAGCATCTGCCAAAGCATGACGGTGGTGATGGGGCCAAGGAGCCAGGCCAGCGGAATATGAATCCAATGAAATAGCAGGGCACCTATTATAGCTATGCCAAAAGTCTCCAATATTTTCATGATTGATCTCCTGTGCCGTTGAAGTTTCCTGCCGTTTCTTACCATTGTAATTGGAAAACTCGGCATTCGCCAAGTATATTCGTGCAGGAGAATGCTCACTCTATTGACACTTCAGTTTTTTTCCATTTCAATTAGGAATAATGGAAAAATAAACCGCGCAACCTTTCAGTATGCGTCGCGGGTGTAAGGAGTAAAGGCTATGACGATGTGTAAAGCTTTAACCATTGCAGGTTCTGACACTAGCGGCGGTGCCGGCATCCAAGCCGATTTAAAAACATTTCAGGAACTTGGCGTGTATGGCATGACCGCCTTGACGACAATCGTTGCACAAGACCCACACAAAAACTGGTTCCATGCCGTCTTTCCCATCGATGTGAACACCGTGGAAGCACAGATTGAAACCGTCATGGCGGGCATTGGACTTGACGCAGCAAAAACCGGAATGCTCGGTTCACCAGAGATTATTGAATTGGCCGCCCGAAAATTCGAGCAATACCAAATTAAAAATATCGTCGTCGATCCGGTGATGGTTTGCAAAGGCGCTGACGAAGAGCTGCATCCCGAATCGACCATCAGCTTGCGCAACGTTCTTGTACCGAAAGCAACTGTTGTCACGCCAAACCTCTTTGAAGCATCCAAGCTTAGCGGGATGCCTCCGATCAAAACGCTGGATCAGATGAAAGAAGCGGCTCAAAAAATTCGCGCTCTCGGGCCCAAATACGTGTTGGTAAAAGGCGGCGGCAAACTGGAGCATGAGAAAGCAATCGACCTGTTGTTTGACGGTCAAACATTCGAGATATTGGAATCAGACCGCATTGAAACCACTTATACCCACGGAGCGGGCTGTACCTATTCCGCCGCCATTACAGCCGAACTGGCGAAAGGCAAACCGGTGTTGGAAGCGGTAAAAACGGCGAAGGCCTTCATCACCGAAGCAATTCGCCATTCCTTCCCGTTAAACAGCTACGTCGGCCCAACCCATCACGGAGCGTATCGCAACAGCTTGACAGGCAAGTAACAAGCAAAACACCATCCGATTACAGATTTGGATGGTGCTTTGCTTGTTTCATTTTCTTATGTTTCATTTTCTAAGGTAAGACCGGATTCGGTTGTAGATCGTTTTGTCCTCCAACTGTTCAAACAAGGAAACGGCCGGGCGGAAATTGGCTTCAATAATCCACGGTTTTCCGTTTGTATCAATTCCCATGTCAATACCGATCATCATTTTATCCGGATAGACCTGTTCAAGTCTGTCAGCGATGTTCAGCGCGATTTGTTTGAGTTGGGGAATGATCCCGTCTGTTTTTTTCACATTGGAATTGAGAATCGCTTGTTCAATTGGCAGCACTTTGCCCTTGCTTCGCCGGATGTTGGTGACGACGAAGCCCCGACCCGCTACCTTGGCAAGCATCCCGGTTACTTTCCACGGCAATCCTTTTTTTCGCTGAACCATTACCCTGAGGTCGAATGGCCTTCCCTGGATCGTGGCGAGCGGAATCCGCGGCTGCAGAATGTACGGTTTGGGAATGAAGAGTGATGTAACATACGATAACAATTGATTTCTTTCCTGGAACTCCTGAACTTTATTCCCTGTATGCACCCGGAACTTCTCCCGCTCTTCTTCTTCGTATCTGGACAATTGAATGACTCCAGCCCCGCCTCCACCGCCTGATGGCTTCAACATGACCGTCGGATAACGTTCAAGATATTCCCATAGCATATCCGGGCTATATTTGCTGGTATGCGGCAGGTACGCCTGCAATCGTTCATCCTGCACCATCACTTGATGCTTGCTCCACTTTCCGTCACCTATTGTACGAATTGTCCTTACTCCCCATTCGTGATTAGATGATGTTCCTCAATCCGTGTAATCCGATTTTGCTCATCTACAAAAACAACCCGCGGGACGAGTGAGTCCACTTCTGATTCATCAAATACCCCCATGCTTAAGATGATCACCAGATCTCCCGGTTGGAACAGGTGAGCCGGGGGTCCGTTCAGACAAATCCTGCCTGATCCTTCGGGGGCCGGCAGGGCATATGTTTTCCATCTTGTGGCGTTTCGCAGGCTGGTGATTTGCACGATCTCATATGGTTTAATGTTGGCTTCCTTCATAAGAAGCGCATCAATTGTGATACTTCCGACGTAGTGAAGCTCTGCCTGGGTAACCGTTGCCCGGTGAATTTTCCCTTTGCACATGTGCCGTTGCATACGCCAACTCCTTTCCCGTTTGATCTGCATTGCATTATGCTATCTTCAGCCTATGACTCCTGGATTGTCCGTGAAACTTCAAATGGCAGCATTGAACAGATCTAGTTGAAACGATTCTCCCAGCTCCGACAATTCACGTATAACCGGGGCAGTCAGGGGGATCCCTGTTTTCTTGCGTTCCAGCATAGAGCGATACTCCAACTCGCCAGGGATGAAGATTTCCTCGACGCCCTCTCTTCTGGGAACAGCTTTAATCTGCCGGATGTAGTCATCCATCTTGCGGATGAAAATTTCTCGCGGGAGAAAATGCCCGATGTTGATGGCAAGAAAAACATGGCCGACGTTTTGCGGATGCTCCCAGTTATCGTACAAGCTGTAGACGGATTCTCCATAACCCGCGCCGGTCAAAAGTCCGGTCAAAATATCGATGAACATGGCGATTCCGTATCCCTTTGGCCCACCTATCGGCAGGATGGAGCCTAGCAGTGCAGCCGCCGGATCTGTTGTCGGAACTCCAGATGCATCAAGTGCGAGTCCTTCAGGAATGGCTTCCCCTTTTTTGGCTGCCAGAGCAATCTTGCCCCTTGCTACCACGGTTGTCGCCATATCCAGTAAAAAGGAAGGTTCCTGACCAGCAGGAATCCCAATGGCAAGCGGATTGGAACCGAAAAACGGACGTGTGCCGCCGATGGGAGCCATTGTTTGCGGTGCATTGGAGAAAACGAGCAGGATCATGCCTTCCCCTATCGCTTTTTCTGCGTAATACGAACATGCCCCGAAGTGATTGGAGTTGCGTACTCCTACCGCTGCAATCCCTGTCTGTCTGGCGCGTTCCATTGCGATTGCCAATGCCCTCCTGCCTACTACCGCACCAAGCTGGTTTTGCCCGTCCAGAAGAATCATTCCTCCATGATCGGCAATAATCGCTTCCTCGTTCGCAGGCTCAATCAATTTTTTCATGATTCTCTCGATATAAATGGGCAAGCGGGATATTCCGTGCGACTCAATTCCGCGCAAATCTGCGTGAATGAGGGATTCCGCCACTTTTTCGGCATGATGTCTGGGAACCCCGGTTCGAATAAACAACTCCGCCGCAAATTCCTCAAGCTTTTTCCAATGAAAAAGGGTAGGCTGCTTCAAAACCGGTTCATCCTTTCATCAGATGATTAGGCAATCTGGTGTGGACAGAAAACTATGATCCTTGTCAATATATCCGTGGAAATCCTTTTTGACACGACTTCTACCCATAGCTTGGGAAGTTTTAAGCAAGATTCCCCTTAAGTCTTGTCCTGTTTTCGAGTAAAATAGAGGTATAATGATAGAAAAAGGAAGTGTATGGTATGGAATGTATTTTCTGCAAAATCATCAATGGCGAAATTCCCTCCAAAAAAGTGTATGAAGATGAGCACGTTGTAGCCTTCCACGACATTAATCCAATCGCTCCGACACATGTTCTGGTGATACCGAGAAAGCACATCTCCTCCGTGCTTGAGCTAAAGGAAGAAGATAAAGAACTGGTGGGCAACATTCATCTCGCCATCCAGAAGGTAGCGGAAATCATGAAAATGACCGAAGATGGTTTCCGTGTCATCACCAACACCGGACCGCACGGACAGCAAACTGTTTTCCATCTGCACTACCATGTGATCGGCGGACGCCAATTGGAATGGAAAATGTAATTTGTACATAGGAAAAACGTTGTCCTTTCGTGTCTCCCGTTACAGCTTGCGAAGTTGCGCTTAAGTCCGGCTTCTCTTCTCGTCAGGAAGTGGTCAAAACCGTAGTTCTGGACTTCGTTTTGCTGCTTGACCACTTTTTTTACCCACCCGGCCATAACTTACGTGGCGCCGGTCGGGTGCCTTTTTCTCCTGACGTTTTTTACCCTGTTTTCCCACTGGCTGCGCAAATGGAAAGAAAGGTTAACCACTTTCATCATTTATAGTGGTTAACCTTTCTTAATATAGCAAAAAAATATAGCAAAAAAGAGTGAAGAGGTTGGCACGGAGATTAGCCAGTCCGTAACCTCATCCGTCGTCTGTCCCCGCCACCAGGGAGACATCGCGTTTATCATCAACGGTTGCAAATCGTTCCGGTTTATGGAAGTCAACCAAGTGTTTTACCCTGGCTGCGTGATACATGATTTTCCATAACCTCAGCTTGGAGTGAAGACTTAGCTCCTGTTTTTTCTGATTCGTCACTCGCGAATAATCTCCAGAAAGTGATGCAGGATCTTGGCTGTCATTCCCCAAATAACCGTACCCTCGTATTGATAAAAGTAGTGAGGCACCTTTGCTTCCCGCCAACGATAGTTTTCTCCCTCAGGAATCAGGTGAACCGGATAATCCTCCGCCAGAATTGGCTTCATCGAAACTTCATGACGTTCTGGCTGCATGGCAAGCAGATGATCCACTTCAATCGCGAACACCCGCTCTACCTCTGCCGGATTGGGCCGAATCACTTCAGGAGGCGTCAAGAGGCCCACATAGGAATAAATCATGATTTGTGCATGTGAGACAAGCGTGTCCAGCTCTCCTATGTATGTAATGGATTCCGTCGGTATACGCAACTCCTCACTCGTTTCTCTTCTGGCAGTATCCCAAAATGTTTGATCGCCAGGCTCCCATCGCCCTCCCGGAAAGCAAATTTCACCTGCTTGGCTGCGCAGTGTATGGGCTCGCTCTTCGAACAAGACCGCTAACTTATTTTGCTCGGTATAGATCACAGGAACCAAGATACTGTATTTTTTGCAATGCTCCTCCCCCAATATTCCCGGTGTGTGGCTTGAAACTTTATCCGAGATCGTTTGAAGGCTGATCGGTCCACGGGTGGAATCGTGCGCGATGGTGATCATCTCCTTTCTAGATCAGTGCTATAATAGAATCGTCTAATAGAATAGTCTTTCAAGTCTGATGTTCGATAAAGGAAGTGGCATGATGAAAGCGAGCAAGCACAACGCTGAACACTATGTATGGGGCAACAACTGCGACGGATGGCATCTTGTGAAACAAGACTCGTTAAGCGTCATCCAGGAACAGATGCCGCCCGGTACAGCCGAGGTCAGGCATTATCATCATCAAGCCCGGCAATTTTTCTTTGTGCTCAAAGGGAAAATCACGATTTGCCTGACGGATGAACAAATTGTGCTTAACCCGCAGGAAGGGTTGGAAATTCCGCCTCACACTATTCATCAAGTCATGAATCATTTTGAGGAGGCGGCAGAATTCCTTGTCATTTCACAACCCAACAGCAAGGGAGACAGAGAATTAGTCTGATGCCACTTTACGAAACGCTTTTAAAAAGGTTTCGACAGGGTGGGCTCCGGACAGTGCCAATTGGTTGTCGATGACGAAGAATGGTACACCCGTAATTTCAAGCTGTCTCGCCAGCTCCAGGTCTTCCTCAATCTCTTTTTGCATGGTGTCTGACTCCAGCTGCTGTCTTAACCTATCAGGGTCTAAACCGTGGCTTGTCCCGATCGAGACCAATACGTCGATGCTGCCAATGTCGAGACCTTCTTCAAAGTACGCCCGGTAAATCGACTCAACGAGATCGGAAGCAAGGTGATCGGGTGCAAGTTTGATCAGGGTATGGGAAACCCGGGTATTCGGCATGAACGCAACCATGTCGAAGTTGAAGTGGACACCTGAGGCTTTCCCCGCATTGGTAACATGCTGAATCATCTGGCTCACGATTTGTGGGCCTCCTTTGGTCGCCTCCATATGTTCACGAAACGGTTTTCCTTCTTTCGGCAGAAACGGATCGAGAAAAAATGTGCGGTAGCGTATTGTAACCGGTTCACCGTCCCATTTGGAGATGGCATCTGACAAATGTTTCTTGCCGATTCGGCACCATGGGCATACCGTATCTTGAAACACATCAATTATCATTTGCATTCCCTCTTTTCACAAAAAAAATGATGCAGACTTATTTGTTATAGTCTACACCATTTTGAACTGTCCGCCTATCAATCAGCCGGTCTCTGATGCCGGATCATGCTTCGCGTCTGGTTTTTCCCGATCATGTTGAATGGATCTTCAAGATTGGTTGGACAGGTAAAAGACTACAGATTCGTACGGGCGCAAGGTTAACTTGTGAATATGATTTTTTGTATCCTGATAGTTCGTTAACAAAATCTGAGACTCTCCGTGCAGATTAGCCTCTTCCGGCAAGGTGAAGGAAGCCTCTTTATCGAAAAAGTTGTTGATCACTAGAAGCCGTTCACCCCGATAACTGCGGATGTAGGCAAAGATATGCGGATCATCTTTCAAAATCAGTTCAAAATCGCCGTATGCAATGATGTCGTATTCTTTGCGCAGTTGAATTAGCTTTTTGTAATGATAAAAGATAGAATCCTTATCTTCCAAGGCCTTCTCTACATTGATTTCTGCGTAATTGGGGGCTGTGTTGATCCACGGAGTGCCGCTGGTGAAACCGGCATTTTGCCCGCTGTTCCACTGCATCGGCGTACGGGAATTATCCCGTGACTTTTGCTGAAGGATCGCCATGATTTCTTGCTCTGTTTTGCCCTGAGCTTTCAACAGCTGATAAGCATTAATCGATTCGACATCCCGATACTCTTTGATCGAGTCAAAGTTGGGATTGGTCATCCCGATCTCTTCCCCTTGATAAATGTAGGGTGTCCCCTTTAGGAGATGGATAGCGGTGGCCAGCATTTTGGCCGACTCCTGATGATACTCCTTGTCGTTGCCAAAGCGGGAGACTACTCTGGGCTGATCGTGGTTGCACCAAAAAAGTGCATTCCACCCTCCTCCCCTGTTCATGCCGTACTGCCACTCGCTGAGGATTTTTTTGAGCCGGATAAAATCAAAATCAGCCTTTACCCACTTTTCTCCATTCGGATAGTCCACCTTTAAATGATGAAAGTTAAAAACCATACTAAGCTCTTTTTCCTCAGGATTGGTGTACTTGACACAGTTCTCGATCGTGGTAGATGACATTTCCCCAACGGTCAGCAATTCCGGATAGTGGGAGAACACCTTTTGATTCATTTCCTTTAAAAACTCATGAATTCGCGGGCCATCCGTATAGAATTTGCGGCCATCCGCTGTTGGAGATTGCAGGGTATCGTCGGGAAAGTCCTGATTCTTGGACAACAAATTGACGACATCCAGGCGAAATCCATCTACACCTTTATTCAGCCAAAATTGCATCATTTCATAAATATGTTCCCGAAGTCCCGGATTTTCCCAATTCAGATCCGCTTGGGTTACATCGAAGAGATGGAGGTAGTATTGACCTGTCTGTGCGTCATACTGCCAAGCGCTTCCGCCAAACTTCGACTTCCAGTTGTTCGGCGGTTCCCCGTTCTTCCCATCCTTCCAGATATAGAAGTTGCGATAAGGGCTCTCTTTCGAACCGGATGCCTCTTTAAACCAGGGATGCTCGGTAGATGTATGGTTAACTACGAGATCCAAGATGACTTTGATCCCTTTTTCATGAGCCTTTTGAAGCAAATGCTCAAAATCTTCCATCGTTCCGTATTCCGGATTGATACGGTAGTAATTGCTTATATCGTAACCGTTATCCTTTTGCGGTGATTCATAAATCGGGGTTAACCAGATGACGTCAATCCCCAACTCTTTGAGATAATCCAACTGAGCGATTATCCCTTGCAAATCCCCGATACCATTCCCGGTTGTGTCTAGAAAACTCTTCGGGTAGATCTGGTATACAACGGATTTTTTCCACCATGGTTGCTGCATGTAACTCGCCGCCTTTTCTTCCTCATATATTGCGCTACTGATTGTTTCGTTTCAGTTTCCCAAATACGAAGGTTAAGGCAAAAGGAACAAGTAACGCTATGGCCATGCCGATGAAGAATGTTCCCCAGTTTTGCGGGAAGATCGACAAAAATCCGGGAACTCCACCCACTCCGATGGAGGAAGCTTTTACCTTGCCCAGCGTGATCACGACCGCGCCAATCGCAGACCCGATCATCGCCGAAATGAATGGGAATTTGTAGCGGATGTTCACCCCAAACATCGCCGGTTCAGTGATTCCCAAATAAGCTGAAATGGCGGATGTGAGCGACATCCCTTTTACTTTTTCATCTTTTGAAACAAACATCATGGCCAGAGCGGATGAACCTTGAGAAATGTTCGACAAAGCCAGAATCGGCCACAAGAAGGTTCCTCCTGTGTTAGCAATCAACTGCAAATCTACCGCCAGGAAAGTATGATGCATACCGGTCACCACAAGCAGTGCATAGCATGCTCCATAGATCAGGCCGCCCAGAAATGGGAACAAATCAAAAATGGAAACTAACGCGGAAGTAATCACATTGCCAATGGCAAAGGTAAGCGGACCGATCACGATGAAGGAGACAAATCCTGTAACCAACAAGGTAATGGGAGCAACAAGCAAGAGCTTGAAGGCATCAGGTATACGTTTGTTCAGGTAGTTCTCCACTTTGGCTAGGACGTAAGATGACAGCAAGACTGGCAAGACCTGTCCCTGATACCCGATTTTCGCAAGCTGAAGCCCAAACAAATTCCAATAAGGAACCATTCCCTTCGCAAGTGCTTCCCCGTAACCCCATGCGTTCAGGAGCGCCGGATGGATCAGCATCAAACCGAGAACCATACCTAACAATTCACTGCCGCCGAACCTCTTGACCGCCGACCAGCCAATTAATCCCGGCAGAAATACGAAGGAAGTATTGGCAATCAAGTTGATAATGTCTGCAAAGTCTTTCCATTGTGTATAAACGTCAACAAATGACTTGTCTGCGAAAAATATGCCTTTTCCGGTCAGCACATTGTTGATTCCCATCAATAAACCAGCCGTAACGATTGCCGGAAGAATCGGAATAAAGATATCACCCAAAGTTTTAATCGCGCGTTGAAGCGGGTTAAGATTCTTTTCGGCCGCATCCTTAATCTCTTGTTTTGTCGCTCTGTTAAGGCCCGTGATCTCAATCAAATGCTCATACGCTTTATTTACCAGTCCCTGTCCGATCACCACCTGAAATTGCCCATTGGCTGAAAAGGAACCTTTTACGATCTCAATTTGTTCCAGTGCTGCCTTATCCACTTTGCTTTCGTCTTGTAAGGCAAGTCGTAACCGTGTTACACAATGCGTGGCAGCGATGATATTTTCTTTGCCGCCGATAGCTTGGACAATGAATTCAACCGAATGTCTGTTCACATTCATGGTGGCCCCTCCTGAAATCGTTTTCGCAAACGTTTGCAATCCGAATATAACTTGTCTATACAAGTTTGTCAACACTTGTCTGAACAAGTTCAAAAAATAAAAAAAGATCGCCTTTAGCGGCGACGGACAAAATCGGTAAACAAGAAACGGTCAGGGCGATGGCGGGACTCGGTATATTCAAATTGCGTTCCATCATGCAGATGGACAAAGTTTTTTACTACCACAACAAAGGTATGAGACTTCAGATCCAAATTTTCTTTATCCTTCGTGGTAGCCGGCTCAACCTGAATCACTCTGCTCGCAAACCCAATTTTCAACTGTAAGGTTTGCTCGATATATTCATAAATGGATTGTCTCGCAATCTCTTCCGATAAATCCGGCAAGACATCCTTTAAAAAATAGTTAATGTCAAAAATCACCCTCTCACCATCCAAATGGCGAACCCGGTATATCTTGTATGCTGCTTTGCCAGCGGGTAAATTTGTCTTTTGCTGAAGCGCTTCGTCAATTACGATTTCCTCGAATTTGGGAACTGTTGTCGTAAATTTTTGGCCGCTGTTTTCACTAGCCTCTTTAAAACTTACCAGTCCTCCAAAGGAGAAACTGATCATGTTGCTATCCAGAACAAAAACGCCTTTTCCGTGCAAGCTGTTGACCAGCCCTTCTTCCGCTAATAAATCAAGCGCTCTTCTAACCGTTCCTCTGCTCGCCCCGTATATTTTGCAAAAGTCATTTTCCGAAGGGAGCTTCTCGCCAGGGCGATATTTTCCCTCGATGATGTTATTTTTTATCTCTTCGTATATGTCCAGATACCTTTTGTTCATTTTATTCCTCCAAGAATTTTCTCACTTTCATTGCCATATTTTGATTGCCACATCTTAATTGCAGCATAATCAATCAGACCCTGACCTATATATATTAACAAACTAATAAAGCGGTTGCTAAAGCGAATGCAAGCCATAATTGATATAATAAGACCTGAAAAAGGCCGGACAATTCCGGTCTTTACTCGTAATAATAGGAAGTTTAACTGCTGACGCAATGTAGCGCCGCACAGAAAAAAATAATCAAAAAAATCTGTTTTTACGGGAAGACGAGAGGTAAACTAATAGCTAGGTGCTAGATACGAAAACAACAGGAACGGAGTGGAGAGAATGAAAGAGAGAATGCTGCTGATTTTAGCTAACCTTTTTTGGGCTGGTAATTACATTTTCGGCAAATACGTCGTCAATGAGATGAGTCCAACATGGATCACATTCATTCGTTGGGCTTTAGCATTGCTTTTGCTGTTCCCCATATCTTACTGGTTGGAGAAGCCAGACTATCGATCCATTTTAAAAACGTCTACGATTCCTCTTGTTGGATTGGGATTGCTTGGAGTTATCGGATACAACTTGTTTTTGTATGCCGCTTTAGAGTATACGTCGCCAGTCAACGCATCTTTGGTCAATACGCTGAATCCCGCTATGATTATCCTTTTTTCCACGTTTTTATTAAAGGAAAGAATCAGCATCGTGCAGATCGCAGGTTTTTTTGTCTCATTGATCGGCGTTTTGTTTATTTTGACAAACGGGCATCTTCTGCATATTTTTGAAACCCGTTTTAATCAGGGTGATCTACTCATGCTGGGAGCCATCCTGGTTTGGACGTTTTACTCCATACTTGGCAAGAAAATACCGGTTCCCCCTATTACAGCTACTGCATTGTCCGTTTTATTCAGTGTGATCATCCTTTTCCCTTTCGTGATGATGCATCCGATCAACATCACTCAACTAAGCCCGCGGGCGATTACAGGAGTTATCTATATGTGGATTTTCCCTTCCGTTTGTTCGTTTGTTTTTTGGAACGCGGCAGTTCGTAAAGTCGGAGCAAATCAGTCCGCTATTTATCTGAATTTATTAACTGTTTTTACTGCGTTGATGAGTGTACTGATGGGCGACCCCTTGACCTTTTTCCAAGTGGTCGGAGGAGCTTTGGTGATTATCGGGGTAATCATGACGACGAGAAAGTCTTTGGAGATGCAGAGGAAGCCGGCCATAGAAAAGACGGTGTAAGACGCTTGGACGCTTCTAAATCCTTTTCGGCAAAAATACGATCAAAAGATCCCCAGAATATCGTCCCTATAATAGTGTAAAGGGATTAATAACCCATAACGGGAACCCTGTTTAAAAAAATATTAAATAGGCCCGTCTACCGTAATGTCCAAAGGTATTGGAGACCGGCTATTCAATTTCTCCTTGAAAAAAGGGTTATTCAAAAGGGATTCATATTGTCCTTTATCCTCTTCGGGGGGTGTTTGCCCGTAATAAGAAGCGGGAGCAGCAGCCGAATCTTGGTTTATAATGAAAAGAAACCCAAGTTTTGATTGGGTCTCTTGGATCAATTGTTCTAAGATTTTTTTCCTGCTTTATAGCTTCTCAATCTTTTCCTTGACTCATGCTTGGCATCTCCACTCCCGATTTCCTATTACTTCGGTTAAAGAACCTAATTTAAATCGGCAAATACGTCATGGCCCAAGATCTCCGGCAGCTGTAATAAAGAAAATACATCCATAACGTCAGGACTTATTTTTGTAATAGCGACCCGATTTCCAGCTTCCCGTAGTTCATTAATCAGCGTGATCAATAGACCAATGCCAGAGGAATCTACAAATGGCACATTTGAGAAATCAATTTCAATGTCTTTACTCTCCATTAGCGCTGGGGCAATTTCTTCTTGCATTAATTCGGTTGCATCGATATCCAAATCCCCATTGAATTTCACAATAGATTTAGATTCTTCTTGAATGATTTCATACTTAAACACTTGAAGCTCTCCCTTTTATGAAATGATTAATTCCCCATATTCATTCAAACGGGCAAACACATTTGATGTTCTTACTGTAAAGATATGTGTTTTGTTGCCGACTTGAATGACTGTATCTTCTACTGCTACTCCTAATTTGATCGTTCCGTCTTTGGGAACTGAGATTTTTGTAATCATTCCGCCTCTTGTTCCTGCTTCAAATATTTTAACACCCTTAGAAGCATAAATTTCGCCCCCACGAACGAAACCATCAACTTCAAGATATCCACCTGCATGAAGCTTCGAATTATAAATGCCCTTTTCAACCGAAATGTCACCAATTGAATACATTTCACTGTTATGTGCAAAACCGGCTTTAATAAAACAAATGTCGTCATCATCGGATTCCTGGACAGAAAGAAGTAATTCTTCAGCCATTTTTATCACTTTCTGAACATCCTCAACAGATCTGAATTCCGAAAAATTGACGTTTATAAAGCCTTTTTGCAATCGCTCAGCGAACTTGAACCACTTTTCATCTAGCACATCTGTTCCACTCTTAATTTTATTGATTAACGTCTTCGTTAATGGAAGGAACGATTTAAACTTTCCGTCGTACAGGATTTTAATCAAGGGACCGAGGCCAGTTCGGGTAAAGGATGATACCTTAAATGCGGAAACAGATGAGAGTTGCTGGATAGCTCTAATCATATTTTTCATCTGCTCTAGAAGTTCACCAAGCGCGAGGGAAATTTCAGCTTTCAAGAGATTGTTTTTCCCTGCCGCAACCTCACTGGATATCACATTGTTTTGAACAATGATCGATGATCCAGCAGATACTTTTGCCCTATTGATGTTTTCACGCACTAATATATTCCCTTGGGCTTCCACAAGCATCCCATCTTGAACAGAACCATAAATTTCAACATCTCCCACGTAATGAATATTCCCCGTATTTAGGTCGATATCTCTATTTAGTATTAATTTGGGAATCACCGAGATTTTAGCTAATTGTCCTTTTACTATAATTTTAGGATGCCCCGAAATCGTGGCAACAACTTTTGTTCCATTTTCTACTAGAACAACACCTTCACCCTCTATTAATGAAAGAGGGTAAACCTCCGGGGGATATACCAATTCATTCGTCACAGAGATGCCCGGGATTCCCTGTTGAGGCGGTTGAACAACACCTAAAACCTGTCCCCGCTCTACAGAAGGGAATTCTTGAATCTCCCGGTAATCAATCGTACCATCATCTCGTTCTTTTAATCCCTTTTTGATTTCTACTTCTTGTGTAGGCTTGAAGTACCCATTTCTTCTAGGTGTAGGAGGGGTGCCTTTTGCGATAACAAATGTACCCTCTTCTTCACTCGCACAAGCGCGGACTATTTCAATATAATCAACGCCATGAACAACTCCCATTTCTTTGAGTCTGTCCATTATAGGATCTATATCGATAACAATGAAGTCTTTTATTTCCGTCACTTCTAAGTTAACAAATTGGTTAGGGTGCTTGTCCTTTAGTCTCCGATAAATTCGAATGCCAGGGGTAACTTTTAATAGCGCCTCCATACCGTCATTGCTTATCGTCACTTCCCATTTAGGTTCGTGAACTTCATCCAGCAGTTCAACATGAAGCAAATCACTCTCACTAACCACCACGGTCTTTTCAACGAGTTCGCCATTCTTATACAATTTCACGTCTTTTCCTGGCGAAACCAAAGGATATTTATCCGGTGCATCTTTACAGAAGATACGTCCTTCGCTTACCCAAACCTTACCCGATAGATCTTCTTCCTCTATAGAAACAGCATCATCTGGCGTGTCAATCGGAAACGAGGTATCTTTTGGTAAATCCAAAGACTCTACAGCTTGTTCGAGAGCTTCAAAAGAGGAAGGTGGTTCTTCAACACTTTTACTGTTCTTCCCTTCCCTTACCGTGACCCGAACCACTGCAGGTCTTGACCCAAGACCTAAAAATCCTCTCTTTTCAGGTTCAAGGATTTCTATATCTGCTTCATCTTTATCGGTATTTAATAAGTCTAATGCAATGCTTACGGCCTGTTTTACCGTTTTCCCCTTGGACACAATGTTTTTCCCCATAGTTGTTATCCTCCTTAAGGAGAAGTGACAAGTGCATTAAAGCTGATTGGCTGTATGATCTTGACCGATTTTCAAGACCACCATCGTTATATCATCTTTCTGTGGTAAACCTTCCGTAAAGTTGGTTAACGCCTCAATCACAACATTTTCAATTTCTGAGGCCTTTTTATGCGCATTTTGAATCAGCAATTGAATAAGACGAACAATTTTAAACATTTCTCCTTTGCAATTTTGGGCCTCCACGATACCGTCCGTATAGAAGAACACCATATCATTCTCTTTTAAATATAGGTGTTCTTCCTTATAAATCTGTTCGGGCAACCCCCCAAGCATTACCCCTTTAAGATTAGGGGGATCAAGGGTCTCTATATTCCCACGAACGATCACCGGCATGTTATGGCCAGCGTTTGCATATACAAATTTGCCTGTATTGGGGTCCCAATCAGCACAAAATACTGTAACGAAGGAGTTTAATGTCCTCAAATCCTTATACATGGCATTATTCATCGAAGTAAGGGTTTCCCCCGGACCTTTAGTCACTTCCGCCGCGCTGCGGAATGCCCCGCGGGTTAGAATCATAAGCATGGCAGCCGGAATCCCTTTCCCCATGACATCTCCAATGATAATCCTAATTTTTCCATTCGGAAGCGGGTAGAAATCGAAATAGTCGCCTCCAATAATGTTGGCCGGAATAGAGACCCCCGAAACTTCACCGTTTTGCAGCACCGGCGTCTCTCCATTTAACAATTTCATTTGAATATTACGCGCCAGTTGAATTTCCCGTTGCAAGGAAGGATATGAATCGATTGTATCGTGAATTTGATTCTTTACCTTATGACACATCTTGTTTATTGCCCTCCTTTCAGAAGAGCCTCCTTGATTCTATAAA
Organism: Paenibacillaceae bacterium; assembly: GCA_041920465.1. GTDB lineage: Bacteria > Bacillota > Bacilli > Brevibacillales > Brevibacillaceae > Brevibacillus_H. Next base: position 52,533 of record JBHGXW010000015.1, read on the forward strand.
CCCCTACTGTTTCAAATAACTCCTGAGTTTCTTTATTCAACCCTTTAAAATCAACGCCTATGCCACGATCACCTGCGGTATATATGATAGAAAGTATCGAACCAATGCCAGTGGAATCAATAAAATCCAAACCAGAAAAATCAATGACAATATTCGTTATGTTATCAGGGATATCCACCTTAAAGTTATCTTTGGTCGAATAATCCAATAAACCTATAACTCTTACATATAAGGTTGATCCCTTAAATTCCTCTTTCATTTCTAAGCTCATGAATTATCCTCCCAATCATTCATAATCGACGCTGTACTTGTATCCGAACAAATCCGTAATGATAAACAATCCATCCTTCTCTGTGACTGAGCTGATCCAATTCCCGTCAATCTGCTTCACTATTTCTCTTGCTTGATTTATAGTGCGATCCCAGTGGAAAATGCGTCTATAATCTTTTTCGTACTTTGTGACATTCAACATATTTAAGTAATTTTTCTCCACGAACACCATATGGTGCATGACCCAATGAAGCGGGTCAGGAACATGCAGCCGAATTCCGTCATAATCCCTTACAGGAATCGGCCGAGCAATTTTTACAGTTTGGGATTCGCTGAAGCCATTTTCTGTGACCATCGGAAAGATATAATGAAACGTGAACTGTTGGTTCTTATTGGCCAAATCTACGTCAGGCGAAAAGTTATACCCACATACATTGACATGTTCATGATGCATGAGTCCTCGCAACTCCCCGTAGGAAATCGATGTGCGAACCTTTTTGTTATATTCATTGCCATTAAGATACCGATGTTGAAATTCATCTTCCATATAATATGTTCCGAAGTCACTACTAATTTGGGACAAACGACCTTTTGTTAATTGAATGGAAAGCGGATTATTATCACAGGCGAACCATCTACGGTGTTTCCTTTCCGCGACATATGGAAATGATCCACTTCCGCAGTAAAAGTCCCCAACCAAGTCGCCTTCCCTCGTGACAATGTCAAGAATCCTTTCAATTAACCTCTCCGGTTTTTGAGATGGATAATGGGTTTCCTCATCATCCGAGTATTGGTAACCAATAATATCATCCCAAACAGAAGGAAAATTAGAGTTTTCATCAATTCGTTCACTAAAGCGGGCGGATTTACTGTAAAAGAAAAGCGTCTCATGCTGATATCCTACCGGGAACCCCCAAATGCTCTTCCATGGAGCTTGGCTGTGTTTCCATATAACCTCGGACTGAAAATTTTCCCGTCCAAATACTTCATCCAAAAGTACTTTTAAATGATGGCCATTCACCATATTGGTCTGAAGAACAAAGATTCCATCTTCACGCAAAAGTTGTTTAGCTAATTCGATCCTTTCCCGATAATGATCGAGGTAACGTTTAGGGTTGAAGTAATTTTGAATGGTATCATATTGGGACCATGGATAAATATACTCAAACCCATGCTCTTGCTGTATCGCAGTGAAAAGCAGGCCGGAATTGAAGGGCCCATCGAAATAAATCATATTAAAGTGATCTTTCAAGCCCTGCTCCAAGAGAAACTTCATAATTTCATTATTCTCACCTAAGACTAGGGCATTTTTGGTGAAAGTCCCATTCAGGTCGAATTAGCATTGGGTAAAACTTCCTTTCGTCCAACAGCTGGTTTGCCTCTCAGGGAAGCAGCATTTTATGAAAGTTTAAATTGATAAATATTTTGAAGCAGGTTATTGGATATATCCGCCATTTCTTTGGATTGCTCATGCAAAGATGTAAGGAGATCGGATAATGCTATCGTAAAATCTGTCGTTGTCGCAGCGCTGTTCTTAGCTTGTTCTCTTATTTTCTCGATATGTTGCAAAACATACTGCGTATCCTCATTTTTTTCTGCACTACTCACAGAAGCTTCGACGCGATCCAAAAAATACAAAATATTATCCACGATTTCCCGTTGATACATGGTCGTTTCCGTTGAAACGGTATACATTTTTTCTACAGACTGATTAGCTTCATTTTCCAAAATGACAGAGAGTTTCTGTACTTTTGTTGCCTGATCACTGGTATCGAGCAATACATCCTTCAAGGTTTCAACCATTCGATTTGCACTTTCGGATAAACTGCCCAATTCACTGCCGTCGCGCACGTCACTTTTAGCTGTAAAATCTTTAGATTCCAATCTTTTTAGCTGTTTTTGAATTCGCTGAATGTTTTCATAGATTTGACTAAAGAACCTAGCCGTAACCAAAAACAAAGCAACGATTGCAATTAAGCCAAATACGATCAGGATAATCGAATGGCGGTAAAGCGGACTGATGATTTTGTCGTAATCAAGTGATGTGTATATCACGCGTTCGTTGTCAATCGGTAAAAACATTGTATAAACATTTTGCCCATTGATCTTTGACACATAACTTGTTTTCTTGGGGGCATCTGCCATCTCTTTTAGTATCTCAACGTCTTTTTCATTTCCTAAATTAAATGTCCCGTAGACAATTTTTTTCTTAGGTGGATACAATTTTGTTTCCAAATCCGGGTTTTTAAATACTTGAGGATTTAGAACTGCGATTTCTTTCACATATGAATTTTCCTCGGTCACTTTTTTGATCCATGTTTCTGGTCCAACTGTAGTCGTATATTGATACACTTCATTCGCTTCGATATAAGGGCTGATAATATAATTGGTACCTTTTTTCACGTAATAAGCATATTTAAAAAATGTTGGTTTTTCGTCATGTGAACCGGATTGCGCAATTGGAAGCACATGCGAATTTTCATCTTGATAGGAAACTAACCCTGATGGGGATTTACCGTCCAGCCTAGCCCTCATATCGTTATAGCCGTCAATATAACCAATCTTTTTGAAACTGAATCCAATTTCTTTCGGGTCAGTTGCTTTTACTCCAACAATGTCATCGCCTTGCTCAGCCATGATTGTTATACCCGTTATGTGTAGTTTGTCTTTTATTTGTGAAAGCTCCTCATTTGTTATATTCCTCCAATCCTTATCTCCGAGAAGATCCCCGATATGATACGCGTAAGAGACAAGTTTCAAGTCAATTTGATGTTCGATAGATTTTCCAGCCTCATCCGCAGCTTTAATACCGTGTTTGATACTTTCGGAAATCATATAGGACTCATCATTCAAAGTATTTGTTAGTTGTTGTTTGATTAAGAAAAATTGCAGAATGCCTGTAATTGTTACAATCAACAAAAGAATAACAAAAAGTCTGTATAAGAACTGCTTGCGTAACGAAATCGTTCTTTTTTCCATTTTATTTGCCTCCGAATTCCGCTACCGCGAGTTTTCGTAAAGAAACTTTATCTAATTTTCCTTGAGAAATCGGTAATTGCTCCACAAATTTAATGTGATCTGGTACTTTGTACCGTGCAATTTTATCTTTTAAGAAGGAGAAGAGATCCTGGAGATCCAGTTCATCCTTTTTGATGATAAACGCAACGATTTGTTCTCCGAACACTGCGTGGGGAGCCCCAACAACCACAACTTGCTTTACGTTCGGGTGCTTGGAAATAATATGCTCAATCTCACTCGGGATAACCTGCTGTCCTCCCTTTTTTATCATGTCTTTTATTCTTCCAACGATTTTAATTTTGTTTTGCCCCATAAGCTGAGCGATATCACCGGTATAAAACCATCCGTCTCTAAATACTTCATCAGTTAGATCGGGGCGTTTATAATATCCTACAAACCCGCTCGCCACCTTGAATGCAATTTCACCGGTGTCTCCTTGCGGATTTTCCAGTTTATAATGTACACCAGGCACCAGGGTCATCTCTAACCCTTCACGAAGGTCATTTTCAGAATATAACAAGCCTGCCAATTCACTCATTCCATAATGATTACGAAACTTGCATTTCGGCAGTTCGGATAATATTGTTAAAAAATCTTCTCTGATATTTTCTCCGGCAAGCGCGCATAATTCTAATTGCTCCAAAACAGAATGATCAATATTTTTTGCAAACAGGGCCAGCGCTTTAAACAAAGAAGGTGTTGCTGAGACTTTGTTACAACACTGTTTCTTCATCAGCTTGACGATTGACGGAAAATCATATGATTCTGTTACCGTCATATGGACACCCTTATGAAGACCAACAAAGATAACACTCATTCCATAATTGCCAGGTGCCGGAATCAAAGAAAGCACACGATCAGATGGTACGAAATCGTGTAAAAGGGTCAACGCTGTTTTATTATGTTCAAACCAGTCGGTTTTCACCATAATACCCTTTGGAGTTCCAGTACTTCCCGAAGAGCAACTAATGATGTGAGCTCGTATATTTTCGACGGGTCTTTCCATACCATCGATTTCGTCCACAATCCAATGGTTACTGTTGGAAGATTGAAATATTATCGTTTTCTTCCCGACGTTATTTGCCCATTCCTTAACCACTTGGCCGAAGTGGAAACCATTATAATGTTCCATGGAAAATACAATATGAGGATCGAGAAATTCAAGCAGTGCACCCAGGTCATCTCTTCGGAAGTAGTGGCTTATAGGGACAATAATACCTCCTAGACGGTTAACGGCTAAGGCAATCGCCACATAGTGAAAAACAGAAGGCATAATTATTCCGACTTTTTTTCCTTTCAAACTTCCGTATTGTTCCAACAAATTTATATATTTATACATTTCGTTACTAATATCATCCAGACTATAATCTCCGGATTGCGTAGACAGGGCGATCCTATGCTTATCTTTGACGTTTTGAAATATCCATTCGGCAATATTTTGCATAATTATTTGCCTCCTGCTAAATAACGATACATTTTTCCTACGGTATCAATGTCTTCCATAGTGCTAATTTTGCTGGTATCTAATCCAAAACGCTCAGTCAGACTTACAATCAAATTAACCATTTGTAAAGAATCAATTCCCAAGTCATCTCTGAATGAGGCATCTTCATGTATACTTTTAAATGGCACTTGAGAAAGCTCGGATACTAAGTGCCGAAAGTCATCAAACGTCATACCTCTTCTCCCTCCAAAAACCACTCTGCTGCTGCCTTTCGAATTTCAGCAAGCTTAAAGTTGCAACAGTGGCCCTCATCTTCATATTCGACCAACCGTTTACCGTACGGCAATCGTTGATACAGACCATAAATGTACTCTTCCTTAACCATTGAGTCCTTCTTCCCATGGAACAGCATGACTGGTTTGCAATGAGATAAGTCCTCCAGATTAGGGAGCAGAACCGCATTCTCTTCGAGAATATAATGCATTCTTTCCAGGAAATAATCCGGTAGATTTGAATTAGTACCACAGGCTGGACTCACCGATATAACTTTTCTCACGTTTGGATGACAGCTGCCATGAATAGCCCATGAAGCACCGCTGCTTGTACCAAACAAGAAAATGGGGAGATTCGGAAACAGCTCGGCAGCAAAATCGATAACCCGATTAATAAATAAAGTCCAGTTTGCCTGCGATGCTTTAAAGTTCTGGGTAATGTAAGTTTCTCCTTGACCAGGACCATCGAAATTTACAGTTACGAATCCTAAATTCGCAAAATCTGTTTCATATGTAAATAATTCTTCCTTCGATGAATCAATCGGGTTAATTATAACTACGCAACCCTTTGCGGATTTCGGAACTCGAACTCTCCCAAAACACATTCGTTTCAATACTTGAATAGATGTCTCAATTGTTTGTAATTCCGAAATGGCGTCAGCTTTTTTGAACATTTCTTTGCAGCGTTGAAACCAAAGTTGTTTTTCGGTTCCCGCTTCCGGAAAGATCCATTGAATGAGGTAATAATATAAACCGGCAGTTCGATAAAGGTGTTCGGATTCTGTTATCTGCCGTCTCTCTAGAAATGACGAAGCAGTATTCTCATAATGAATAGCTTGTACGTGTAAACCCTCTATCCATTGAGAGACATGGTTTAAATTGGGGCGTAGGTCACTAATTCCATCTATTGCAATACCATGTGCGAACCATCGATCCCAGAAACGATCAAATAATTTGGTCGTCATTAGTGTTTTCTGGATTGTCCGCTCGGACGAATTTTCTTTATGCAGCAGATTTACCAATCTCTCGACCCCCTTTGTGTTAAACACAAGATTAGTAATGGCTTTTGAAATAAGATGGAGTTGCCATGCAACTGAAGCAGATGGTATCCCGATGTCAAGCAACCTTTGTTTCGCTAAGATCAGATAAGCATCTTGACCTTTATATTTCGCAGCTGATCCGAGATCAAATCATTTGGGGATTAAAGTATTCTCTCAATCGAATGCCTGGTTTGGTTATATTAAGAAATGTAATAGTATACTCTTTAAATGGAATGGAGAATTCTCCGTGAGCAAATCGTAAATGAATCGGGTTGTTGAAAAAATCAACAACTTCATCCTTTTTTTCCAACCGTAATTTAATATTTCCCGTGAGGATTCAAGCCCTAAATGGCTCATTGCTTTACCAATACCATCTTTTTTAAAGACTATTTTTTCATAAAGTTGTCTTGGGATTGCATCAGGATCTATTAGTGCGAAATTATGGGAAACTATAAAATGATCTTGTTTCGTATATAAAATGGATTCCCGAATCATATGCTCATCGATTTTTTTTTGTCGGATTACATGAACATACAACCGTTCACCAACGAGATTTTCCAGCATATCCGTTGTTCTTTCTTCTGTCATCAATAACTTATTGAACAGGATACTTTTCGTACGATCTAATTGTTCCTGACCGTTCATATTCCTAAACCTCCTCTAATAATGAGTAAGAACCTGTGGATCCAGTTAATGTTTTGCAACAATTTGTTCTCCGAAGACAGTGTTGGATCTCCAACTGAGTTCCATCTCTTTCATAGGCGAATACCTCTTCTTTCGAGGAATCAAATTATGCAGGAGATTTATCGCTTTCCTGTTACCCATCCTTTTCAGCAAAGACAAGAATGACAGTTGTTCCTTCATTCGGTATCGTTGAGAGTAAGACCTGCTCAGCCATTTTCATCATTAATGTAAACCCTTGTCCAAGGGATTTTTTTGTTGAATACCCTGCCATTAATACGGTGTTGGGTAGAAGTTTTAATGGGATGCCAGTACCTTTATCTTCAACAAGTACATGGACTTTCGCTTCAGTCTTTACAATCGTAAGTTTCCCTTCCTTAGCGTGCTTCAAAATATTAGTGATCGCTTCGGATATAAGAAGGAGTTGACTCATTAGTGCAGATGGAGATATTCCGATTTCGAGCAACCTTTGTCTCGCTAAGTCCCGCGCTGCCGGAATATCCGATCGCTCTCGAATGCTTGCTTCACATATGATGTTACCTTGCTTGTAGTAATCAACTTCGCTTTTTCGAATCAGTAGAAATTTTTTTTGGGTTACAGCATAAATAACATCGCGATATACGTGCCAAACCGCATCTTCGTTACTATTTTCAACGGGCAAGCTTTGATTTTGAGGAAGAACCTGATTTATGTCTTCCTTAATTTCCTCATACACTTCAAGTAAACACTTATGATATTTATCTGGAAGCCTCATTTCTTTGATATGAAGATAAACGTCTTGTCCTTCCTGCAACCACCGAAACAGGGTGGCCGCCAAATACATGAGATATTCCCCTTCATTCTCTTTGTTTGGTAAAAGATCTTTTTTGGAGAAAGAGACATAAATTAATGTTCCAGAATTGCAATCTTCAATTCGAAGTAGCTGGCCCATTCGATTGGCAATCCACCCAATCAGTGCCCTTTTGTGATGTTCAAGCAAACAATTTATTGTCACGGGGGTTGGTAAAGCTGATGAAATATGATTCGTTTCTATTTCACCGGAGCTAAAAAATTTATTCAAAAAAGATTTCACAAAGTGTTGTCACCTCCTTACAAAATCCCAAGAGGAGGCATAATTGTCACTTCATCAACGACAGCACCATCTGATTGGCATAGAATGTAAACTAAGTGCTTCGCTAACGAGTGTACAGGTATCATTTGGGAAGGATCTGGTTTGTTCTGTATCGTTTCCCAAAATGATGTTGCGACAGCTCCCGGTAATACCGCTGTGACATAAACGCCCTTATCCCGCAATTCAGCCTGTAATACCCTTGAAAACCCCAACACTCCGAATTTGGAAGCGGAATATCCGCCGCAACCGGGCAACGCAGCCGTGCCGGCAATTGAGACAACATTAATGATCCTCCCCTCGTGGTTTTGAACCATATGTTGACCAAAGTATTTGCAGCAAAGAAACGTTCCTCTTAGATTTACGGAGATCATTCGGTCGAAATCCTCGGTGGACATCGTTATTGAAGAATCAAACACGCCGGTACCCGCACAATTAATGAGCGCATCGACTTTCCCATATTTCGAAATGGCTTGACCCGCAAAACGGAGAACAGATCTTTCATCAGAAACATTTAAAGATATCACCAGGGGTTTTGAATTCATTTGGGAAGCAACAGACATTAATTCGTTTTCGTTTCTTGCCCCAAGAATAAGATTTGCTCCCAATTGGTCCAATAACATCGCCGTTTCTTTACCAATTCCTTTGGATGCTCCTGTAATAGCGATCGTCTTTCCTCTGAGCTGTCCAAAATCAATCATCATTGCTCACCCGTGCCGTAAAACTCAAAATAATTTTTTTCGGTTTCCCAAAGACCAATCTTATGAAGCTGCGGAAGATGCGGATGCAGCATGTTATAGATCACCATTGCAACTACTTCCGATGTCGGGTTCAATTCCTTGAATTCTTCCGTATCCAAGTTCAAATGCTTATGGTCAAATTTATTCAGGACAACAGTCTCAACGATTTCATCAAGTTCGGATAAATTGATAATCATTCCAGTGATGGGGTCAGGTTCTCCTTGGACCGTGACATCAAGGTAATAGTTATGGCCGTGACCGTGAGGATTATTGCATTTACCGAAAAGCCTTAGATTCTCCTCCTCTGATAAATGTTTGCTATGCAGTCGATGTGCCGCGCAAAAATGATATTTACGTGTTAGCCTCGTCAAAGAACCGCTCTCCCTTTCCGCAGATAAATAATGGTTTTCATGCAATCGAATCCGATGCAATTCGCAACCCTCAAACCGATTCTCAAGAGAAGCCCAGATATAATTGACCAGGTTCTCCGTGGTGGGAATATGTTGCTGAAAAAAAGGATGTTCGCGATCCAAAAATTTTCCGTCGAGTTCCTCTTCCACAAACGAATTGACAATATGTTTGATATCCGTTGTATTGACCACAATGCCGGATTTCTCGTTTAAAATACCTTTGACCATTACTTCGAGTTTGTAATCATGTCCGTGTCCACTCAGGTTATTGCACCGACCGAATACACGGCGATTTTCTTCTTTGCTCCACTCGGGCACACGGTAAACATGAGTGGCCGAAAAATCGATTCTTCGCGATAAATAAAGCACGTCTGACCTCCTTGTCTAGATGGTTCATTACACCCCTTTTTTGCTCCGATCCCCGTTCTATTGCCTTGCGATGGAGCGTTCAAACTCTTCACATAGAGCCGTATTTTCAGTGAATAATCCCTTTTTCACCGTAGTCACCGTTGCTGCACCTGGTTTTTTGATCCCTCTCGCACACATGCACAGGTGAGTCCCTTCTACAGTCACGATAACTCCTTTTGGGTTCAGCACATTCCATATGGCATCCGCAATTTGCGTCGTCATTCTCTCCTGTACTTGCGGCCGTTGGGAAACGAGTTCCACCAATCTGGCAAATTTGCTTAAACCTACGATTCTTCCATCTGGTATGTATCCAATATGTGCTTTACCGTAAAAGGGGATGATATGGTGCTCGCAGAATGTATAGTAGGTAATATCCTTTACCGTAATCATGCCGTCATACTGTTCTTCAAACGTTGTGGTCAATGCCGTTTCAGGATTTACCCCTACTCCGGAAAAAACTTCTCGGTACATTTTTGCAACTCGTTTCGGGGTATCCAAAAGTCCCTCCCGATCCGGGTTTTCTCCAATTTCCTTCAAAATGGTACGGATACTTTCTTCAAGGACATCGTTTTTGATAAAGTTGCTCGTTACTAGCGGCTGCATTAAATGACCTCCTGATATAAAAATAAAAATCCAGCCCGAAATAAGGACTGGATTTTGTAATGAAAATGCATTCCCAATTCGGCAACCCGGCTATCATAGCATTCCTGCCTTAGACCCGTGGCTTTGCGTCCCCATCTTTCGAAAGGTTTGCCATTTATCGTTGAGAATTACTGTTGTCGAATAATGTCATTGCGATACTAATAATCGACAAATCAAGACATTATTTATCAATTTCTGATATTCTTTCGACTTTTGCCCATGATCCAAATTGTTACAGAAAGGTGTCTGGATTAATACTGGATATCTTCATGGGCTTTTGATTTGCCTTTTCTTTCGCTTCGTTTTTCCTATTTGATGATATCTCCTTTCACAGGATTAACTTCAAATTAGTTCATATAGATTATAGATAAATTAGACCAATTTACCATAAAGTATAGAAGTAAATAGTCATTTAGTCTGATTTTGTCGAAATTCCTGATCAACATTTTACTCCTGATTTTGATTAATTTCAATCCTGAAAATCAACATTTCATGTAATACCTCTTCCATTCATCTTATAAACTCAACTTTCACACTGAAATTGTACGAACAAACCCTTGATAGAATTAGGCAAACTCGAAATCCACTGCTGGAGATGATTAAAAACGGAAGACGTTTCCCGTTTCGTCTTGGACTCTGCAATCTCCAAAAAGAATGCAATCAAATGTTGTATCGCTGTTTTGATTCAGATCCTGAGTCTCGTCGGAATACAGTAAGAACAGGCCGCTTAAACTACAGCCGTTTAACTTTAATTGAATTCGTTCCTCGTTATAGAATGTAATATAATTTCATACAGCTTCCGCCATTTCCTCACGGGTCTTACATTTATTTAGATGAAGGCACTCTGCTTTTAGATGACTAAAGAAGCTCTAAATCATTCAAAGGAAAAGACCAACCTGTTACGATTGATCTTATCAGCATATCCTTGGCTACTTTTTCTTCAACTACTCGTCATCAAAGGAAACAGCTTCAATCCCACTGCATCCGATGTCACCATATGATTAACCGTATCTGCATCATCATAACCAGTGAACAAAAAGCCACCGTCTTTCGTCTGAATAGGAGACCAAAACAAAGTTGGAGAAGGAGAAGTATCAGATTGAAAAGCAATTTTTCCTTTTTCTATTCCTGACCCATCATAGGCGGTTATCCGAACCTCTCCCCATTGACTTACTTCTGAGAAAACAAACCCATTATCATTGGTAGGGATTATTTTATTAATATCATATCTAGAGTCTCTATTATACTCTTTCTCCCCTATTTTTTTGCCATCGGGACCAACCTTGATC
>JBHGXW010000026.1:0-69233 GCA_041920465.1 Paenibacillaceae bacterium
TATGAAAAGGAAAGAGCTTCGCCCCATTGCGTGTTCCTTGTGAAGGCATGGCAAAGTGAAGAGAGTGAAGGAAGGAATCAGAGTTGCCAGGTGAGAAAACCCCCTGAGAAACATCCAAACCCCTGAAAGGGGCGTGCAGCGTAGAAGGGGCCCCGCCCGGCGGTCGGCTGACAATGATACGTCCTGTATGGCAGTTGCCGACACTGGCACGTCCTGTGCGGCGAAGCGATAGCTTACGTCGGGTGGGTTGTGAAGACTCCCTTCCGTAATGAACGGAACGGACAGTTCTTCATCTCTGAATGCCTTCACGGAACCACGTTTCAGTCCCCCGACGTTTCAGTGCCCCGACGTTTCAGTCCCCCGATGAGAGGGGATGAGAGGGGAAAAGGGACGAAGTCTTTTCTTAATGGATAAGAATTTATAAGTTGGGGGCCCCGCCGGGCGCAACGTTAGTTATAGCCCGGTGGGTTTTCTTACTAAAAAAATTACACTTTCATGGGATTTTTGAAACATTTTTCTAATTGATTCCGTATAACATTCAGAAAGTAATGCAGATAATCAGAGTGGAGGTTCAAGTTGAATAAGCACTTATTTACTCACATACGTAACCGCAATATTACCCTCTTGGCTGTTTGGTGCCTGATCGGTTTATCGGTGGTCACCGGGATGTCTCAGTTGATGCTCCTAGGCATGCTGGCCGCCAATCTTTACGCCTTCTTCTTGATGGCATACGACAAGCGGTCAGCACGGCTGGGAAAATCGAGGATACCCGAGAACAGTCTGCTTTTGACAGCGGGATTGGGTGGATCACTTGGCGCACTTTGCGGAATGATCCTGTTTCGGCACAAGACCCGACATGCAAAGTTTCTCTTACTGGTTCCGCTGTTTACGGGACTGCAGATAATGGCACTGTGGGCAACGGTGGAAAAAAATTTGTACTAGGAGATGCAGGCAATGTTCATTAAATGGAAGCCGTTTTTGGCAGCTTTGATTTTACTTGTGACCCAGTTCGGCGGAAGTGCTTTTGCCGAACAAACAACAGCGGCAACTTCTGAATTGCCAAGAGAACAAGTTCAGCAGTACACATTTGGCGGCGGGGTTTTCTGGAACAAGTCGGTTCAATTTGCCAACGGAGATACATACTGGTTTAAACGCTTTGCTTTTCAAAAAACCATTCCGCAAAAGTTCTTTTTTTCCTTTATCGTTCCAGGAAAGAAGGGGAGCTTCCGCTATGTGGAGCATAGTCTAGACCATAACGGGAAAACGGCGAAAGGTTGGAAAATAATCCCGCTAAACAGCACATTGCCGCGAACATACGGATTCATTGAAACCGACCAAAAAAAACTCTTGATCAGCTTTCCCGACATATACAAACAAGGGCTGAATCATACGTTGAAAGAAACGGCTTTATCTTATCCGCTCCGTGTGCAGGAAGTACCCAATGGTTACAAGATCATCGTGGAATTTTCACAAGTGGCCGGAACAATTGGAGAGGTGTGGGCGCTCGAATCGGACTTGCCGTTGGTTGACTGGTCCAAGCCGAACCTTGAAAAAATCTGGATGTTGCTCGATTTGCAAGTGGAGCAGAAATGGTCTTGGGACGGTTTTTATGTATTAACTCCTTCTACCTACTATCCTACCGGCAAGCGCCTGTTTTGGCGAATTCCGGAGAACTACGTGGCCAAGTCGTTTGTCATGACGGGCGGTTCAAGAGCTGCGTACGATCTGGGCTGGGTAATGGTAAAGACGATTCTGCCTCAGCAGAACAAGCAAGGGTTTTGGCCAACGCTGCCTGAATCTACGTGGCTGAAGCGGGATTACGGCATTCAGGCAGGCTTTTACGACACCCGATTTAATACAGACATGGCGAGCATCATTGCCAAAGCAGCCATCATCTATCACGATCCGGACTTTATGGCGGCCAATAAGCGGTATGCAGATTTTTTTCTCGCCTATAGCGAAGGGCATCATACCGTAGTCCAAGGTGAACGGGAAGGCTGGCTGGTCGCGGATTATGCCCATTACGGCAAACCGCATAGAAAAACTCATACCAGCCTGAACCACCAGCTGCAAGAGATCAATTACCTGCTTGAGCTGTTCATGATGACCCAAGATCCTCGCTATCAGCAGCTGGCCGACAAATTATTGTACGGTATCAAAAATACGGCAACTCGCTGGATCAAACCGAACGCTGACCTGTTTTATGCCTATATGCCGAATGGTGAAATGGGACGAGTGGATTATCCGTATTTAACTTATAATGACCTGTGGCTGACTCAGCACTACTTACTGAAGCTGACCGGCAGTACGGACCCTGATCTGTTGTTGCTGATGGGCAGCAAAAAGAGTTGGATGGATGCGAACGGCATCACTGGCTATCGGCAAGACCCGGTCTAAGAAAATACTTTCTTTTTGAATGGAAGCAAGTATATAGTAAATAGACATAAGTGTCGGGCGTAGCCCCAATCGAGAAAATAAGGAGAGTGTGTGCGCATGCAAGAGTCTTTGCTGGAAATGTTTCGTGAATTGACGGAGGCTCCGGGTGCTCCGGGGTTTGAAACGGAAGCACGAAACGTTATGAAAAAATACATAGAACCGCATGTCGACGAGCTTAGCTTCGATGGGTTAGGCAGCTTGATCGGCAAAAAAACAGGTGACGAGACAGGCCCGAAAATCGTCTTGGCCGGACACCTGGATGAAGTAGGCTTCATGGTGACCCAAATTACGGAAGACGGTTTTCTTAAATTCCAGACACTTGGCGGCTGGTGGTCGCAGGTCATGCTGGCCCAGCGCGTCCATATTCAAACGCGTAACGGACTGATTGAAGGAATTGTCGGTTCTGTTCCGCCTCATTTGATGCCGCCGGAAGCCCGCAAAAAAGTAGTGGAAATCAAAGATATGTTCATCGACGTGGGCGCCTCCAGCAAAAAGGAAGCGGAAGAGTTCGGCGTAAGACCAGGTGACGCCATTGTGCCGATCTGCCCATTCTCTGTGATGAAAAATCCGAAGCTGATGGTTGCCAAAGCGTGGGATAACCGCCTTGGTTGCGCGGCGGCCATTGAAGTGGCGAAGCGCCTCAAAGACCGGAAACATCCCAATACGGTTTACGCCGTCGGTACCGTTCAAGAAGAAGTGGGAGCCCGCGGAGGACGTACGGTAGCCCAAATGCTGAGACCGGATATCGCGATTTCGGTAGACGTAGGGATCGCCGGCGATACACCGGGAATCAATCGCAATCAGGCACCTTCCAAAATGGGAGCGGGTCCGGAGATTTGCTTGTATGACGCGACCATGATCGGTCACGAAGGCCTGCGTAATCTGATCATCTCGATCGCCGAGGAAGAAAACATTCCGTATCAATTAAGCATTGTACCGGGCGGAGGAACTGACGCAGGGCCGATGCATACGGTAGGCAGCGGCATCCCTTCCATCGCTCTTTCCGTACCTACCCGCTACATTCACAGCCATGCTTCCATCCTTCATTACGATGACTTCGAAAATTTGGTCAAATTGATTGTGGCCTTGGTCGAACGTCTGGATCAAAAGCAAGTGGACGCTCTTCGCACCTATATCTAAAGATTAGATTGGAATTACAAACAAAGACCGTTTTGTCCAAAAAGGCAAAACGGTCTTTGTTGCGGTATTTCTCACACCGGCGAGCCCACATTGCTTGGGAGGTGAGAGGCGATCGTGCTGACCATTTGCTGGCGGGTTGATTCATCACTGTTTTGCCAGAGCACTTCAAACAGGACGCCCAATCCGGGGAGGGTTTTTTCCTGGCCGGTTGCAATCGCGTCGGTGATGGTTTCTTTTACGGCATTGGCGTCGGAACCTTGCATTTTGTACATAATGGCTTGGCGTAGGTTCAACATATTAATGTTCACAGCTGGTTGACTCCTTTCGGAAGTAAGCTTTGTAAGACTCTTGACGTAGTATTTGTTCAGAGATGAGACATTATAAGCTTAGGGATTTATTCTTTGTGTTGTTCGTCTTTTTTAGCACGGTTCTGCCGTTGCCACAAGGCTCGGCAATTGCCGGGTTTTCTAAGTGAAACTCATTTTGGAGTTCATCAAACGGGTGTGTTATAATTTCGATTGAATTAAAGAGAGGTGTGGAAAGAGATGGCGAAGCAGTTCGCAGTTATCGGACTAGGACGATTCGGATCAAGCGTGGCACGGACATTGTATGAGATGGACTTCGAAGTGATGGGGATTGACGAGAATGAAGATCGGATTAACGAGATTATACAAAGCGTAACACATGCGGTCGTTGCCGATTCAACCGATGAAAACGCATTGAAGGAAATCGGCATCCGCAACTTTGATGTGGTTGTCGTGGCGATTGGCGCCGACATTCAAGCCAGCATCTTAACCGTTCTCATCCTGAAAGAAATGGGAGTCAAGAAAATTGTAGCCAAGGCACAAAACGAGCGGCATGGGCAAGTTTTATACAAGGTCGGAGCTGACCGCGTCGTCTTCCCTGAGCGAGACATGGGGGTACGGGTAGCACATAATCTGATTTCGGCGAATGTGCTTGATTTCATTGAACTGGCGGAAGATTACAGTGTGGCGGAGGTCGTTGTCTCCAACCGGATGGTGGGCAAAACCCTTCGTCAACTTGACGTCCGGGCCAAATACGGCGTAAACGTAATTGCGATCAAGAGCGGCGAGAAATTCAATATCGCTCCGGGACCTGACGAACTGATTAGAGAAAAGGATGTGCTGGTAGTTATCGGCCATAATTTGGACTTGAAAGAATTCGAGGAACAGGAGTAAGGGTATGAATCACGAGACGATTACTTCTGTGCAAAATCCGCTGATCAAGCGCCTGCATCTGCTTCAGCAAAAAAAAGGGCGCGATGAAACGGGCACTTATCTGGTGGAAGGCGTGCACCTGGTCGAGGAAGCGCTTCGTTCTTCCCAACAGGTAGTGACGCTGCTTTATCTGGAGGAAGCAGGCATGGACCAAAGTGTCGCCAAAGCGCTGGATCGTTACGAGGGCGGTGTACGCGTGATTGGCGTTTCTTTTCAGGTGATTGAAAAACTGTCCGAAACCAAATCGCCGCAAGGAATCATCGCCGAAGTAAAAAAACAGAAGCGGGATTGGGACAACTGGTGGAGCAAGATGTCCCGGCAAGAGTTTTTTCTGCTGTTGTTGGACGAGATTCAAGACCCGGGTAATCTCGGCACGATTCTGCGCACCGCAGATGCTGCGGGAGTAGACGGGGTGATCTTGTGCGGCGGAAACGTTGACCTTTACAACGGCAAAGTGGTTCGCTCCACGATGGGTTCCTTGTTCCGAGTTCCGGTATTCCAATTGGAAAAACAGATGGCAGCCGAAGTGATTGGCGAAGCAGGCGGCCGTTTGCTGGTGACTTCGCTGGGGGAGACAAGCAAATCGTATGATGCTCCCATTTATCATGGGAAAACAGCGATCGTAATCGGGAATGAAGGACGCGGTGTTTCTCAAGAGCTGATCGAAAAAGCGGCGGAGACAGTCCATATCCCGCTGTACGGAAAAGCGGAATCGCTTAATGCTGCGGTAGCAACTGGAATTATTTTGTATGAGGCCAAGCGGCAAAGAAAACAAGGTCCCTAATCAGAGGGACCTTGTTCGTGTTCAGATTGGGGCCTCGCCGGGCAGGTCATGTTACGCCTCGGCAATATCCTCTTCTTCGCGCTGCTGTTTGTACTCTTCACGAGCCAACTGCCACTGTTCGCGAGCCATTTGAATGATGCCCTGCTCCAGCGTCCGGTCTTTGGTTTCCACAGCTTTGCCGAAGTAACGGACCGCTTTGTCGAACTCCCCAATTCGCCGGTATAGTTCGCCAATCAAATATAAAATGCGTGTCTCCGTCATCTCTTTTTCGCCTTTTACATAATCCGAATGGACATAAGATTCTTCGTATTCTTTGGCGGCCATACGCATAAAGCGCTGCTCTTCCTGGCGGTTCTCCATAAACCGGTACAGCCAGGCGAGACGCAGATAAAGTCCCGCTTTGACGCTGTGGGCCTCCTGTTTTAATTCGGCGGTGAAAATGGCTAATTTATAGCAGCCAATGGCTTCCGTAATGGTTCGGGTATGTCCGAACTCTTTTGCTGTCCATTTGGCGGTAAGGTTGTCGTGAATTCGCTTTTGGATCAGAGGAGAAAATACAGGCATGAATTGATCGGTGAATGCATATCCGCATGCGGGGCATACCTGCACCGTATACAGAATCGGATTGGCCAGCGGTTGTTTGTAATACGTACAAAAATCTGTATCCCGTTTCAATGTGCTTTGAGAATTGCGGCGAACTTTTTTACTGGTAAATGGTGTTTGACAGAACTGGCATTCGTAGTGTTTGTCGTATAAATAGTCCTGTTGGATCATCCGGGAATCAGCCTCCAGTGCTATCATACCAGATAATAGCCCAAATGGTTGGAACGAATTTGCAACAAAGTGAAGTTTACGGTATAATTTCTGGAATAAGTGGATAATACGTCTTCATGCGATGACAGAGACCAGTACATAAGGTGTTACGCTTACAGGGAGGAACTGCCGCAGATTGAGAGCATTCCAGCCGGAGCCTTATGGAATTCACTCTGGAGCAGACCTCTGAACCCTGATTGCAGGAATCAAGTAGGAGTGTACGGTTCATCCCGTTACAGATGGTCCAAGTGAGGCAGGCATATATTGTTTTGCCTAATGAGGGTGGTACCGCGAGTATAACTCGTCCCTTTTGCGGACGGGTTTTTTTATTTTCCAAAAAGGAGCGATTGATGTGCAAAAACGGCTACAAGAAATGAAAGAAGCAGCACTCTCCCAGCTTGCGCAAGTGGGCGACGCGCTTAAGCTTCAGGATCTCAAAGTCAAGTATCTCGGCAAAAAAGGGGAACTGACCGAAATTCTCCGCGGCATGGGCAGTCTCTCTCCGGAAGAACGCCCGGTAGTGGGTCAAATGGTGAATGAAGTGCGGGAAGCATTGGAGCAGGCATTCAGTGCGAAACAAGCTGATCTTGAAAAGGCGGAAGTGGAACAAAAGCTGGCCTCCCAACAAATTGACGTAACCTTGCCGGGCCGCCATGTGCCAACCGGAACCATGCATCCGTTAACCCGGATCATTGAAGAAGCGGAAAATATTTTTATCGGAATGGGCTTCGAAGTGGCGGAAGGACCGGAAGTGGAGATGGATTACTTCAACTTCGAGATGCTTAACCTGCCGAAAGATCACCCGGCACGCGACATGCAGGATTCGTTTTATGTCACAGATGAGATCCTGATGCGTACCCACACTTCTCCTGTGCAGGCGCGTACAATGCTTGCCAAAAAAGGAGCCACTCCGGTCAAAATCATCTGCCCGGGCAAAGTGTACCGCCGGGACGATGACGATGCCACCCACTCCCATCAATTTACGCAGATTGAAGGGCTTGTGGTCGGCAAAGGCATCGGCATGAGCGATCTGAAAGGAACACTCTTGACGTTTGCCCGCCAAATGTTCGGAGAAAATCAGCAAATCCGTCTGCGCCCCAGCTTCTTCCCGTTCACGGAGCCAAGCGCAGAGGTGGATATCCAGTGTGTGATGTGTCACGGAGAAGGCTGCCGTACTTGCAAGCATACCGGCTGGATTGAGATTTTGGGTTCCGGCATGGTTCATCCGCGTGTGCTGGAGATGGCCGGATACGACCCGAATGAAGTAAGCGGCTTTGCCTTTGGCATGGGCGTTGAGCGGATTGCGATGCTCAAATACGGCGTGGAAGACATTCGCCATTTCTATACAAACGACGTGAGATTCTTGCGACAGTTTAATCGGAGATAGGGAGGATAAAGAGCAATGAAGGTTTCTTATAATTGGCTTTCTGAATACGTGGATTTATCGGGAATCACCCCGCACGAGCTGGCGGAAAAACTGACCAGAAGCGGCGTGGAAGTGGATGCGGTGGAATCACGCAACACCGGCATCTCCAAAGTGGTTGTCGGCTATGTCAAAGAACGTTCCAAGCACCCTGACGCCGATCGGCTCAGCGTCTGTATCGTGGATGCGGGACAAGAGGAAGATTTGCAGATCGTTTGTGGTGCCCCCAACGTGGCGCAAGGACAAAAAGTCCCGGTAGCGCTGATTGGCGCCAAACTGCCGGGCGGTCTCAACATCAAGCGCTCCAAACTGCGCGGCGTGGAGTCTCAGGGCATGATCTGCTCCGCCAAAGAGTTGGGTCTAAATGACAAGCTGCTTGGCAAAGACCAGCAGGAAGGCATCATGGTGCTGCCGGAGGATGCCGAAATCGGGATGGATGCCGTCTCTTACCTTGGCATGGATGATTATGTGCTGGAATTGGGGCTTACGCCAAACCGTTCCGATTGCTTGAGCATGATCGGCGTGGCTTATGAAGTGGCTGCCATCCTGGGGCGTGAGGTATTGCTGCCTGACACGCAAGTAACGGAAAACGGCGGCGAAAATCCGGTCAGCGTCACTATTGAAGCGAAGGATCATTGCTATCAATATGCGGGCCGCCATTTTACCGGAGTGAAAATTGGTTCGTCGCCGCAATGGCTGAAGAACCGCCTGATGGCCGCAGGTGTGCGCCCGATCAACAATGTGGTGGACGTAACCAACTACGTGATGCTGGAGTACGGCCAGCCGCTGCATGCCTTTGACGCTGCAAAGGTAAAAGACCGTGCTATTGTGGTGCGCCTGGCAAAGGAAGGCGAAAAAATCACGACCCTTGACGATCAAGAACGCACTTTGGATGAACAAACGCTGTTAATCGCTGACCGCGAAAAAGGGCTGGCGATTGCCGGGATCATGGGCGGAGCCAACTCGGAAATTACCAATGAGACTACGGAAATTATCCTCGAATCGGCTTACTTCACGCCAAAATCAATCCGCCGCTCTTCCCGCATGCTGCAGATGCGGACGGAAGGCTGCGTTCGTTGGGAAAAAGGCGTAGATCAAGCGCGTGTCGTTGCCGCAGGAGATCGGGCCGCCTTGTTGATTCAGCAATTAACCGGTGCGCAAGTGTCCAAAGGCATCGCAAACGCGAAAGTACAGGAAGCGAAGCCGGTTACGGTCAGCCTTACATTGGAAAAATTGAACCAGCATCTCGGGACGGCTCTTACGGTTGCGGAAGTATCCCCTATCTTCGACCGCCTCGGCTTTAGCTATCAGGTGGAAAACGGGAAGTGGCTCGTGGAGGTTCCAACCCGCCGCGGCGATATCACCCTGCCGGAAGATTTGATCGAAGAAGTGGCCCGTCTGTACGGCTATGACAACATTCAGACCCGCTTGCCTTTCGGTGCGACGACACAAGGGATGCTTACCCGCGATCAGTCAATCCGCCGAACCATTCGCCACCACCTGATCGGCTTGGGCTTGTCGGAAGCTGTCACCTACTCGCTGGTTGATCCTGCTCACGCCAATGATGTAGCCGGATTGCATGACCAGAAGCTGCATGAGATCGCCTTGGCTATGCCGATGAGCGAGGAACACAGTGTGCTTCGAACCAACCTGCTGCCAAGCTTGCTTCAAGTGGCAACCTACAACAAAAACCGTCAAAATCATGACTTGGCGCTGTTTGAAGTGGGAAATGTCTTTCTGGCTGAGGAAGCCAAGCTAACCAAGCTGCCGGAAGAGAAATATTATCTGGCTGCGCTTGTCACCGGCAACTGGTTGCACCAAAACTGGATGGGTGTGAAGCAGCCGGTTGATTTCTACCTGTTGAAGGGAATTTTGGAATCCCTCCTAAACCGTCTGGGCGTAACCGGCGTATCGTTCGCGCCAACATCAGGCCGCACAGGCATGCATCCCGGCCGTACTGCCAACATTCTGGTAAACAACGAGGTAATCGGCTACATCGGACAGCTGCATCCGTCCGTGGAGAAAGCGTACGATCTGGATGAAACTTACGTGCTGCAATGCGACGTAGCCAAATTGACACAATATGCTTCCGATCTCGGCTTGTATACGCCGCTGCCGAAGTTCCCGGCGATCACCCGCGACTTGGCGTTCGTGGCAGACCGTTCCATTCCGGCTGCCAAGTTGACCGGCATCATTCGTGAACAAGCGGGCGAGTTGCTGGAGTCGCTCACGTTATTTGATGTTTACACAGGTGAACGGATCGCCGCCGACAAGAAGAGCATGGCGTTCTCGCTCGTATTCCGCCATCCGGAGCGAACCCTTCTGGATGAAGAAGTGCAAGCCGCAACCTCCCGCATCATCGAAGCGCTGGCTAAAGAGACAGGCGCGGAGCTGCGCGGATAGAAGAAACGCGGCATAAAAGCAAGAAGAAAAAATCCCCAGCCTTGACAGGTTGGGGATTTTTTCTGCGTGATAAAAATGTTATGTTAGGCACATTCCCAAACAAGAAGGGACGATTGATTCAACAGCTTCATCAGGTTAGACTCTTTGTTTATTATCCTTTAGCTTCATCATGAATATCTTTCATGTCATTAGGCATTTCTTTAATATCCAAGTTGCTATCTACTTCATATATATCTTCTTCTCCATCAATTGTTTCATAATATTCAGTTCGTATCTTATTGCTCCCTTTAAAGGTTTCTCTTTTTACAGGGAGACCTGTTTCTAGATCTACATACATATCCTCAGTAAGACCATTTGCCTGGGATTCAATTACTTCAACATCTTTTCCCTTCATTTTTTCTTTGCCAATTTTCTTCCAAGAACCATTTTTTAAACGATCCTTTGTCTCTTCAAGAAGTGAGATTTGAAGAATTTTTTTGTTCTGATTAGCAACTTTTTCGGGTAGAACCCAGGTGGATGCTTCCAATGTACCATTGTCATTTCCAATCACGTACACACGCTTACCTTTTTCTGTAACAATTATTCGATTGACAAGCTCCCCATCTTTAGTGTACGTGTCATGACGCTCTTGCAAGTTTTTCAAGTCTCTCCAATGTTCCTCATAGCTACCATCTTCTTGGACTACTTTAATATATTCATGCTTTTTATCTGATAGGTTTTCATTGGCTCGTTTAGCTAAGGACTCTCCGCTTTTAGCAAGAGAGGCATCGTATATGAAAAAACTGCTTGATAATACACCTGCTATTGCAAATGTAGTGATGCACCATTTAAACCATGTTTTCTTCATGCTTCGCACCTTCCTTTACAGTGGTCTTCTTATCATAATATTCCATCTTCTGTTTACTCATTGTCTACTGCATCACTTGTCCAACCATTTAAATACCAAGTACCAGAATAATCCGGGTGAACGCCAAGAACCTGCAGCCTTAGTGTTGGAATACAACAAATTACTTCTTTTACCGATAATATTCCTTTTTTCAAAAAAGTGGGCTTTCTGTTCTTGTTAAGAGTTATGTGACAAGCCAGCTAATCTCATCGGTGTCCCTTCGTAAACATTTACTTAATGACGCCCCATTCCTTTTGATTTTGTATTAATTGTATCGAATAATAATGTTTAAAAAACCTTCAGCAAAGTATTGGTCTGTTCTGCTTTAATTGAATGGTCTTATGAATCATGGGATAAGGAAAAGTTCGATGGCTGAATGCAGTTTACGTCAGCTTTTGCAACGGATATAAGAGGAAAATCTTGACGTATAATGTCATTTTAAGTAACCTAAGAAAGTAATGTGATTGCAGCAGACTTGCAAGGAGGATGCCATCGTGCAAGGTGACGGAAAAAATCGCCTGATTGTAGATATATACGGCCAGCAGTATCGGCTTAGTGGTAGAGCAAGCGTTAACCACATGCGCATGGTGGCAGGTTACGTCGACGATAAAATGAATGAAATCAGCCAGGGCAACACCCGCTTGGATACGGCCAAAATCGCGGTGCTGGCTGCGGTCAATATCGCCGACGAGTATTTTCGGTTGCGTCAGGAGTATGAAGAACTGCTCAAAATTTTGCAAGACGACGCAAAAGGAAAACAGCAATAGCTGATAAAAGACAAGCAAAATAACCAAAGCCTTAAACACTGTGTTTAAGGCTTATTCATATTATTGGCAATTTTAACTGCTTTCGATTGTGAAAGCGGTTCAACTTTCGTTTCAATCGCGCAGCCAGTTTGAAGGATGCGTGGGGAAAGCAGAGACAGTATAATGAGAAAGATAAAACAGCCAACGTAGCCTGGATACATAAGGAGGAATGAGAGGAAATGGCACCGTTGACAAAAGAGGAATTGATCGAAGCGGCAAAAACGTTGACTCTCAGAGAAAAAGACGAGAAGCTGGGGCGAATCCTGCGTGAGATGGGAACCGTCCTGATCGCTTTTTCCGGCGGCGTTGACAGCACATTTCTGTTGGCGCGTTCAGTGCAAGAACTGGGTGACCGTGCCATCGCGGTGACGGCAGCTTCTGAAACCTTTCCGACCCGGGAATTTGAGGCGGCAAAGCATTTGGCACAGCAGTTAAAGGCAAGATGGGTGGCGACAGAGATTCGCGAAATGGAGAATGCCAATTTTGTGGCCAACCCGGCCAATCGCTGTTTCTACTGCAAAGATGGCTTGTATGAGCATTTGGGCCAATTGGCAGAACAAAACGAATGGAACGCGGTGCTGTGTGACGGGGCCAACATGGATGATTTGGGGGATTACCGGCCGGGCCGTATAGCCGCAGCACAGCGCGGTGTGCGAAGCCCGTTGCAAGAGGCGGGATTCTATAAGCAAGAACTTCGTCAGCTTTCCAAGGAAATGGGGCTCGCTACTTGGAATAAACCGTCATTCGCTTGCCTTTCATCCCGGATTCCCTATGGTTCCGAGATTACTTTGGAAAAAATTGACCAGATTGATAAAGCGGAAGGATTTTTGCTCAGTTTAGGGTTTCATCAGATTCGGGTACGCCATCACGGCGAAATCGCCCGTATCGAGGTCATGCCGGAGGACTTCCCGAAAATATTGGCTCATCACGGGCATATCAACCAGGCACTGAGAGAAGTGGGCTTTCCATATGTGACTCTTGATTTGGGCGGCTATCAAACAGGCAGCATGAACGCTGTACTGGGCGAAGCAGTAAAGGAGACTTACGGTGGAGCTTAAAACCATTCTGGAACAAGTGAAAGCAGGCAAGATTAGTATTGACCAAGCCCAGTCCATGATTACTGCCGCGTCCAATCTGGAGTACGCCCATCTTGATTTTCATCGGGAAGCACGCACCGGTTTTCCCGAAGTGATCTATGCAGAAGGCAAGACCGTGGAACAGCTGCTTGGCATCTTCCGACGATTGAAAGAACGTCAATCTGTCGTGCTGGCGACGAGGGTCTCCCGAGCCCAAGCAGAAGCCCTTCAAGCAGAGTTTCCGGACGCGCAATATCATCCGGACGCACGGATGGCAATCTGGAGTGAGAGGCCGATTGAGCCTGTCCGTGACGGCTATGTAGCGATTGTGGCAGCCGGAACCTCCGACTGGCCGGTGGCTCAAGAAGCAGCCTTGACAGCGCGCGCTTTCGGCAGCGAGGCGAGATTAATTGTCGACGTCGGTGTTGCAGGGATTCATCGCCTGTTTCAACGATTGGACGAGATTCGGGAAGCGGCCTGTATCGTCTGCGTCGCCGGGATGGAAGGAGCTTTAGCCAGTGTTGTTGCGGGACTGGTGGATAAACCGGTGATTGCCGTGCCGACCAGCGTGGGGTACGGGGCCAGTTTTCAGGGGGTTGCAGCCCTTCTTACGATGCTGAACTCATGCGCCAACGGCATAGCGGTCGTCAATATCGACAACGGTTTTGGTGCAGGCTATATGGCAGGATTAATTCACCGACAAATAAAGAACACTCTACATTCCGATCGACCAAGCAAAAACCGGGGATAACCCCCGGTTTTTGCTATAAAGTGGTAATTGTCCATTCGCAGCGACTTTTACAGTGCAAGCCCAGAGCTGGGGCCCCGCCGTGCGCAACGTAGCGCCGCACAGGAAGTGCCAGTGCCGGCGACGCAACAAGGACATTGCGCTTAGCCGGCTTATAGCCCAGAGGTTTTTCTCATGGTTGCCTTATGTTTCCCGTCTTTTGCCAGCGTCACCTTCACGGAAATCCATATGGGTTTTAATCGGGATGAACAGGTCGATAATCCCGATGACGAGTGAAGCGAGCAAGGCTCCCAGAATGGTTACATGGAAGCCGGAAACAATAAATTGCGTGAGGTAAATAACGACCGCGCTAACCAAAAACCCGATAATCCCGCGATTATAAGGCGAGAGACGTTGACCCAGCATTGCTTCAATCGCCCAACCAATCAAGGCAATTACCACGGCAGCGAATAATGCCGTCCAGAAGCTGTTTACCGTAAAACCGGGAACTAACCAGCCAACAACCATTAAGACAAATGCCGCTACGACAAAGCGGACTACATGTCGCAAAAATGTCATGTTACTTTCTCCTTTCTGTTAGTGGGCTTGGTTTCATTGTGTGTAACTCGGCAATCAAGTATGCATCGTGTTATAATAAAGAAATGAACATCTGAAGGAGGCTTCGTTTGTGGAGCAACGGGTTTTGAAAACATTGGAATACCACAAGATTATCGATCTGCTCGTCGAAAAAGCGACATCCACAGCAGGCAAGGAAAAAGCACGCGCACTTGTTCCGCTTTCATCCATAGAGGAAGTACGTTATGCACAGCAAGGCACGGAGGAAGCAAGCACTGTCCTTCGGCTCAAGGGAAGCGCGCCGCTCGGTGGGATTCGCGACATTCGCGGGCCAATCCAACGGGCCAGACTCGGTTCCATGCTCTCACCGATGGAGCTGCTGGATATTGCCAGCACTATTTTTGCGGGGCGCCGCCTCAAAACATTTTTACTCGACATTTGCGAGGAGCAGGGTTTACCCATCCTGAAATCCCATTCGGAACAAATCGAAGGACTGCGAGAGCTGGAATCAGAAATCAGGCGCTGCATTGATGAAAACGGAGAGGTTATGGACAGTGCCAGTCTGGAATTACGCCAAATCCGCCAAGAAATGCGCAGTCTGGAATCTCGAATCCGCGAGAAACTGGAACAAATGACGCGATCCAGTTCGTATCAAAAAATGTTAATGGAAAATATCATTACCATTCGCTCTGATCGCTATGTCATCCCGGTAAAACAAGAGTATCGCCATGTGTTTGGCGGGATTGTCCACGACCAGTCGGCTTCCGGCGCCACCCTGTTCATTGAGCCGGAGGTAATCGTCACGATGAACAACAAGCTTCGCGAAGTTCGGCTGAAAGAAGAGCGGGAAGTGGAACGAATTCTGTACAACCTGACAGAATCGGTAGCTCAAGCGGTAGAGCAGTTGCTTGTAAACGTGGAGCAGTTGGCGGAGCTTGACTTTCTGTTTGCCAAAGCCCAACTGGGTTACAGCATGAAAGCGACCCGGCCGATCTTGAATGACCGCGGCTATATCCGGATGAAAAAAGCCCGTCATCCGCTCATTCCATCCGACGTGGTCGTTCCGATTGATGTGGAATTGGGTTCTACCTACACAGCGATCGTGATTACCGGGCCCAACACTGGCGGGAAAACCGTCACGATCAAAACAATCGGCCTGCTTTCCTTAATGGTTATGTCCGGTCTGCAGGTTCCGGCAGAAGAAGAAAGCGAGCTTGCGGTCTTTTCCAGCGTATTTGCCGACATTGGCGACGAGCAGTCGATCGAACAAAGCTTATCCACGTTTTCCAGTCATTTAACCAATATTATTGATATCCTGCAGAAAATGGACGACAAAAGCCTGGTACTGTTCGATGAGTTAGGGGCAGGAACGGACCCGACAGAAGGTGCCGCGCTTGCCATGGCGATCCTTGATTACGTCATTTCCAGGGGAGCCAGACTGGTGGCTACGACACACTACAGCGAACTGAAAGCATACGCATACGACCGTCCGGAAGTAATCAACGCGAGTGTGGAGTTTGACGTGGAGACGCTTCGTCCCACGTATCGCTTGCTGATCGGGGTGCCGGGACGCTCCAATGCGTTTGCCATCGCTTCCCGCCTTGGATTGCCAAAAGAAATCATTCAGGAAGCAAAACAGTCCATCTCCGAAGAAGAAAATCAGGTAGAGACGATGATTGCTTCTTTGGAGAAAAACACCAAATCAGCGGAGAAAGAGCGGAAGGAAGCGGAGAAGCTGCGTCTGGAAGCGGAAGAGCTGAGACGCCAATTGGAAGAAGAACGCAACCAGTTTGCTCTGGAGAAAAACCGCTTGATCGAAAAAGCGGAGGAAGAAGCGCGGATAGCCTTACAGCTTGCCAAAGAAGAAGCCAACGCCATTATTCGCGAACTGCGCGACATGATGGCAGAGGGAATCGAGATTAAGGAGCATCGGCTGATTGAAGCGAAGAAACGTCTGGGCAACGCCGTGCTTGAATTGGAAAAGGAAAAAGTGAAAAAACCAGCCAAGGCTGTCCGGGCTGCCCAGGTAAAAGTGGGCGACGAGGTAATGGTCAACACTTTTGGGCAAAAAGGAACGGTGCTTGAAAAAATTACCGACAAAGAGTTTCTCGTCCAAATCGGCATCATGAAGATGAAGGTGAAGCGCGAGGACATGAGTGTCGTCAAATCTTCCAAACCACAGCAGGTCGTGCAGTATACGGCCGTTAAGTCAAGACGCGGCAATGTAAAGATGGAGCTTGATTTGCGCGGTTACAATGTGGAAGACGGCATTCAGGAGATTGACCGCTATCTCGATGAAGCGATATTGGCCGGACTTCATACCGTATCCATTATTCACGGACATGGGACGGGTGTTTTGCGAAAAGGAGTCCATGAATTCTTGCGCGGCCACCGCAATGTCAAATCGTTTCGTTTGGGCGGTCAAGGTGAAGGCGGCGTAGGTGCAACGATTGTTGAATTGCGTTAATGCCCAGGGAGGGGAATGGGATGAAAAGCTTACTGAGTAACCCCTATATCGCAACCTCAGCCTATTTTGCCGTAACGGGCCTCGCGATCATTTTGTTTCTGACGATTTTTGAGCTGGTGACCAAGTACCGGGTCTGGGATGAAGTGAAGCGGGGCAATCTGGCGGTTGCAATGGCCACTGGCGGCAAAATTTTTGGTATTGCCAACATCTTCCGTTTCTCCATTGAACAGCATGACCGCATCGGTCAGGCGCTCATTTGGGGGACGCTTGGCTTTGTGCTCTTGCTAGCCAGCTATTTTATTTTTGAGTTCTTGACGCCAAGCATCAACGTGGATGAAGAAATTTCCCGTGACAACCGGGCGGTAGGATTTATTGCCATGGTGTTATCCATCGGTTTCTCGTACGTGATTGGAGCCAGTTTGACCTTGTGATTGCGAAAGAGAAGCCCATACAGGAACGGAGGAAAGCACGTGGCACCAAGAGAGTTTCCAGTTACCGTCATGCATGGCAATGAGGTCGTTTCCTTGACTGTACCGGCAGGCAGCAATTTGTTAATGGCGATGGTTAAGGCGGGATTGCCTGTCTCGTTTTTCTGTACGACCGGCAAATGCACCGCTTGCCGGCTTCAAATGGACATTCCAATAGGCGCTGCCAACCCGATCAGTGAGACGGAAAGCTACCGGTTGGGCGAAGAGGCTGTCCGTCAGGGATTTCGGTTAAGCTGCCAGGTTTATGTCCATGGGGAGCTTACGGTGTATCTCACAACCTAATTGTAATGTTTTCGCCTCTACCTTTTTTCGGGCAAGGCGAGTATAATTATCCATTGGCAGTTGCTATTTTCAATGAGCAATTGCTCATGTAAGGAGGACTCACCTTGGAAACGCTCTACAAGGTGCTTGTTGCTGTTTGTATCTTATTTGTCGCGGCAGGGGTTATTTACGTCATGTATTATTTGCCTCAGGTTCCAACCACTCCGGCTGCGGTGCCCCAATCGACGGGCTGTTTGCAAATAGATCAAGCGGGAGTTTAACAGAATTCTTATATAGGACAAGTTTGTGAAAAGAGGAGATTAACAGATGACTCAACCAGTTCGCGTCGCCGTTATTGGACTTGGCTTCGTCGGTTTGCCGCTCGCCTTGACCTATGCCATGAAAGGGGCTCAGGTTATCGGGATTGATGCGTTGCCAAGCTTGGTGGACGATATTAACGCCGCACATTCTCACCATCTGGAAAGCTATCAAGGCAAAACGCTGCCGCAAATCTTGAAAGAACAATTGGAAGCCGGACGGTTCAAGGCGACTACTTCTTATGAGGAAGCGGCTCAGTTGGTGGATCACTATATCGTGACGGTAGGCCTCCCTGTTCTGAACGGAGATCCTAATCTACAGCCATTAAAAAACTGTGCACACACACTGGGTCAAGTATTGAAAAAAGGCGATACGGTGATGATTCGAAGCACTGTGGTTCCGGGAACGACCGAAGATGTCATTCAGCCGATTCTGGAAGAAGTAAGCGGACTGAAAAGCGGGGAAGATTTCTATTTGACCTATTGTTCCGAACGGATTGCCGAAGGGCGGGCATTTGAAGAGTTCATCCACATGCCGCTGGTATTGGGCGGGGTGAATGAAGCAAGTGCACAAAAAGGCAAAGAGCTTCTCTCCTTCATCAGCGAAACAGACATTGCCATATCGGACATTCGCGTGGTGGAAACTGCCAAGGTTATCGAGAATATCCAGCGCGACGTCAACATAGCCATGGTGCAGGAATTCGCCCGCTTCGCCGAGGCATTCGGAATCGATACTTTTGAACTGATTAAGGTAGCCAATACCCATAAGCGCGTCAATTTGTTAACTCCAGGGCCTGGTGTTGGCGGCTTCTGTCTGCCTAACGCGCTGTACTATTTGCTTCCGAAAGCAAATGAGTTGGGTGTCAACTTAAGCCTGCTGCAGACCGCCCGCCGGATTAACGATGATGTGCCCGGCGTATTGACCGACATGCTGGAGGAAGCATTACGCGAGGCTGGCAAAAGCTTGGCCGGTTCCCGCGTTGCCGTTTTGGGCCTTGCCATGAAGGACTTTTCCAATGACGACCGGGTAAGTCCTGTGCATGATCTGATTAAAATCCTTGAGTCACGCGGAGTGGAGGTCGTCTCCTATGACCCGGCTGTCCCAACCCGTTATGAACATAAAGCAGACTCCCTGACGGAGGCAGTCAAAGGGGCTGACGCCTTGTTCTTGACCGCACTCCAGCAGGAATTTGCCGATGTCAACTGGAACGATGTGGTAGCCAACATGAAGCCAAATCCGATTCTGTTTGATACCAAAAACCGCATTCCGCGAGATGTTGACGCCAAAATCAAAGTGGTCCGCATTTAATTTGCATCCAATTGATCCTTTTGCGGAAATCTGAGCCCTTGCCCTACAAGGGCTTTTTTGCATTTCAAAAGGAATCCACCCCAATTTGGAGAAAGTTTCAAGCAAAGGTCTTCTGCGAGAATTTTTCCCCAAAGGAAAGGACCCTTCCACAGAAACGAAAAGGGTACCACACAACGAAAAAACTTTAACAAAACAAGACGGTAGCTGCCAGATTCATCATGGCCCGCATGGTTCGATACATCTCGTATTGATCGGCGGCCTGGTAACTGACGATGGTACTGCCAATCTGATAGGAAGTCCCCGGGACAATGGAAGCCATTTCCGCCTGTCCGGCATGAGCGAATTCAATGCTGCATTGAAGCGGCCGCTCTACAGCCACAGGTGCAATGCGGCTTGCGTTGGCCAGGGCTTCTTTTGTTTTCACCTGCAGTTCCCTTTTGCTTTCGGCAAGCGGCAAGCAGATAGCCGAGGTGCGGGAGACAGCATGCTTCACGACAGCAGTGGAGATTCCCGGAATCAATTGACTCGCTTCTTCCGCAATCCGGTCATCTCCTGACACCAGAGCGACCGGCACTCCCAATAGACCGGCATAAATCGCGTTAAAGCCAAACTCGCCCACGA
The DNA here is from genome assembly GCA_041920465.1 of Paenibacillaceae bacterium. GTDB lineage: Bacteria > Bacillota > Bacilli > Brevibacillales > Brevibacillaceae > Brevibacillus_H. The sequence continues at coordinate 19,772 of JBHGXW010000026.1, forward strand.
CCTGGCCGTTTACACAGAGATTTTTGATCACACCCGACATCGTATGGCTTAACACGCCCGGAACGCCATGGCGGGCGTGATAACCGATGAAGAAGGCGGCATCGAATGAAGCATCCAGCCCCTGCATCATCGAATCGTAGCGGGGAGTGCCGGAAAGAAGCTTTGCCTTCGGGTGAAGCTGCTCCAGCAAGATGTTGTTAAATGTGTGATGGCTGTCGGCGACGAGTATATCTTTTACTCCCGCTTCGACAGCAGCTTCAACCACGGCATTCACATCGTGCATCATGAACTGTCTGCCGCGTTCGTAGTTGCGCTCGCCCGGATTGATGTAAGAAGGGTCAACAATCCCGGAGATTCCTTCCATATCACATGAGAGAAACAATTTCATTAAAATTCAGTCCTTTCCGATCCCGTGAATTTTTTCCTATCCTCCTGACCGTTTTGGTATTCTGCTACAGGACAAGCGATCTCCACACGGCTTTGCCCGTTTCGCTTGCCCATACTTCCCAGAAATCCGCTCGCAAAGCCTTTGTTTGACAGTTAATTACACCAAGGAAGGGAAAAAATCCTCCTTTATGCTTGCTCAGGTGCTGATTCAGAAAACAATTCATTAATAGAAAGAAGGTATAAGACTTATCCTATACCTTCTTTTGCTTTTGCTGTATGAGAGCGATAAAGCGAAAGCGTCTTCGCCGCCATCTGTTCAATTGTAAACGTAGATTTTACCAATGCACCCGCCTGTTTGGCCAAATCTCTGCGTAACTTAGGATTTTCTGCCATCTGCTGCATGGCCCTGGCGATGCTGTCAGGGTTTTGCGGAGGGATCAGAATACCTGTTTGATTCAGTGTGACAAACTCTTTGACACCGCCTACGTCGGTCGCAATCACCGGAACATCCGAGGCCATTGCCTCGATAATCGTATAGCCCAACCCTTCATACAGGGAAGAGTGGACAAACACGTCAAATGCATGCAGGCAGCTCGGAATGTCCTGACGGAACCCGGCAAAGTGGACATGCTGCTCAATGCCTAATCGAACCGACTGCTGCTCCAAAGCGGTCCGCTCTGAACCGTCTCCAACCAACACCAGATGGAACTTTTTTGACTGCTGGCGGGCAAGAAACAGCGCAAAACCATCCAACAAATAGGAGAGTCCCTTTACCGGCACCAGACGGGCAACCGAACCGAAGACGAATGAATCAAGCGGGACTCCCCATTCTGTCAGACGCTGTTCACGGTCTGATGCAAGGCGCTCTGTCTGTTGAAAAGGAGCCAGATCAATCCCGTTGTATATCAGGCTGATTTGTCCTGCCGATACGCCGTCCTGGCGCAATATCTCCCCGATCGCATCACTTACGGCAATGTAATGGTGATTGAAGCGGCGCGTACTCTTTTCCATTAACGAGACAATCTTGTAAACGAGAGGGTTCTCGTAATCGTATCGCAGATTGCTATGTACGGTAGTAACGACGAACGGATTCAATCTGTAAGCGGCCAAACGCGCAAGGAAATTGGCCTTGATGCCGTGGGAGTGCACCACATCAGGCTGCAATTCTTTGATCAGCTGCCGCAAAGCGTGTAAAACACGTATATCAAAACGCCCGTACCGGGTTAATGGAATTACGGGGATATGAACCTCACGCAGTTTTTTCGCGAACACGGAGTCATAGAAGCAAGCAACCGTCGCTTCTACTTCGTCTTGCGGAAAGGACGTGAGAAGATGAAGGATATGCTGTTCGGCTCCACCGAATTCTCCTCCGCCGATTACGTGGAGGATTCGCAATTTGGTTTTCATGTAATCCACCCGAACCTTTCCAAACAAACCATTTTCACTATATCAAATGGCGAATGGATTCGCAATAAGACTAGACTTATGGTATGGTTAAACATGAGATTTCATGAGCAAGGATGGTAGATTATGACCCAGAAGAAATCCGTACTCATTATCTGTTATAACTTTCCGCCAATTGGCGGCGGAGGTGTGCCCAGACCGCTCAAGATGGCGAAATATCTCGGCCAGTTCGGCTGGAATGTGCATATTCTTACGGTTGATCCAGCCTATCATGTGACGACGGACCCTTCGCTTTTGGCGCAACTGCCGGCGAGTGTGAAAATTCATAGAGCCAAAGAGCTAAACATCCTGCCGCGCCCGCAAGCGGTTCCCCAAAAACAGAATGGTCAAGCAGCGGCTGCCGCTCCCAAGCCCTCATCGCTGTCCAAACTGAAGCAGGGCATAAAGAGCGTGCTCAAAAAAGTAAAGCCGTATCTATTGATTCCGGACGACCAAATCCTTTGGTATCCCGCCGCGGTCGAGCTGGGCAGGGAAGTGATGCGGCGTGAGAAGATTGACGTGATCTTTTCCACTTCCGGGCCTGTGACCAACCATTTGATCGGGCAAACGTTGGCTAAGGAATTCCCATGCAAATGGATCATCGATTTCCGCGACCCGTGGACGCAGAATATGCACCGTTCGGGTATTGGCTGGCGTGATCGCCTGGAAGAGCGGATGGAAGCCAACGTGATGAAACAGGCGGATGCGGTCACCACGGTAACGGCTACCTTCGCCCAAAACTTCCGCAAAAAATACGGCGATGCGATCCGTCGGCTGGAGCTGATTTACAATGGGTTCGACCGGGAGGATTTCCTTGATTTGCAGCCTAATCTGGTCCAAGAAGGCAAATTTCACGCTGTTTACGCCGGAATCTTGTATCAGAAACGAAATCCCCGCCTGCTGCTTCGCGCGATCAAAGAGCTGATCGATGAAGGTTTGGTTGATCGAAACGAAATTGTTCTCTCGTTTGCCGGCGTGTTCGACTATCCCGGATATTCGGAAAACGCTGATTGCGTCCGTGAGCTGGGTCTGGAAGATGTGGTTTCTGTCCTTGGCAATCTCAAGCACAAAGAAGCGCTTGGATTGATGAAGGGAGCGGATGTCTTGCTCTTGATCGGAGACGTAACGCCTAACGCAGGAGCTTACATCCCGGGTAAACTGTATGAGTATATGGGCATCGGTAAACCGGTGCTTGCGCTTAACATGCCGGGCGAGGCAACCGAGATTATTCAACAGTTCCAACTGGGACAAGTTGCCGACCCAACCGATAAAGAGGCGATCAAACAAGCGTATCTGAGCCTGTATCGCGATTGGAAAGCAGGGCGGCATGCAGACGAATCGCAAGCCCGCTCGGAAGCCGAATTTGCCGAACGGGTCAAACCTTACGAGCGAAAGGAACAAGCCCGCCAGCTTGCTGCATTGATGGATGAGTTAATCCAGACTTAAAGCCAATCCATGCTTTTTCATCCTGTTGTGTACAGCGGTGCGGCTAAAGGATCACCTCATTCCATCATAGCAAAGAACCTCGCTGAACACGATACTCTCCATAACAGCCAGGGTTTTTCGCCGAGCTGTAGACAGAGAAGAAGGATGGCCCGAAGTCCGGTCATCCTTCTTCCAGTGCTTGCGCCAAATCATGAATAATATCTTCCACATCCTCTATGCCGACGGACAATCGGATTAATCCGTCGGTAATTCCCATCTTTTCGCGCTCCTCTTTGGGCACGACGGAGTGAGTCATGGAAGCGGGATGCTGGATCAGGGAATCGACATCGCCCAGGCTGACGGCACGTTTGCAGAGGGATACCCGATTCATCATGCGGATCGCTGCTTCCATCCCGCCTTTCAGTTCGAAGCTGATAATTCCGCCAAATCCATCCATTTGCCGTTTTGCCAGTTCGTGCTGGGCGAAGCTGGGCAGTCCTGGGTAGTAGACGTGCGCCACTTTGGAATGCTGCTCAAGGAATTCAGCCACTTGCTGGGCGTTGGCACAGTGTCGGTCGAGTCGGACAGCAAGTGTTTTGAGGCCGCGAATCAACAGATAGGCGTCAAACGGAGAGAGGATTCCTCCGATGTCCTTCTGTGTCGTCAGGCGCATCTCGTCAATCTTTTCCTTTGGACCGACCGCGATGCCCGCGATAACATCTCCATGGCCGCCAATATATTTGGTCGCGCTGTGAATGACGAAATCACAGCCATGCTCAATCGGGCGCTGCAAATAAGGAGAGAGGAACGTGTTGTCTACGACAGTGTAAGCACCTGCCTGTTTGGCGTACTTCGCTGCCAATGACAGATCGACCAGCTCCATCGTCGGATTAATCGGTGTTTCCACGTAAATGACTCGCGTCCGCGGATTTATCGCCTCCGCCAAAGCTTTTTCATTGCTCATGTCACATAAGGTATAGGAGACGTTGAAGCGCTCTTGTAAAAGATTGAGAAACCCGTACGTGCAGCCGTACAACCCTTTGGAGCAGAGGATGTGGTCTCCTGTTCTCACCAGACCCAATATGACTGCCGAAACGGCTGCCATGCCCGAGGCAAAGGCCAAGCCAGCCTCTGCTTTCTCCAGTGCGGCAACTTTTTGTTCCAGCACGGATACGGTCGGATTGCCCAGCCGGGAGTAGATATAACCTCCGTCTTCCCCGGCAAAGCGGCGAGCCCCTTCTTCTACAGAGGGGAAAACAAAGGTAGAGGTCTGATAAATCGGCGTTGCCAAAGCCCCTGTATGCGGATCTAGCGTCATTCCGGCATGAATGGCCATCGTCCCCAATCCCCAGTTGCGTTCTTGTTTGGTTTGCTGCATGGCAGTCACCTCTGAACATGTATTTGTAAGCGCATACATGAAACCTTTATTCCATCTTATCCGAACAGAAGTGTTGCGGTAAATGGGTAAGTCTTTGGGATTGATGTTTTCCTCTTGGCACGATTTCGCACCACAAGCAGCATGCGCGTTAAGGGTTTACAATTTTTGGAGATAGCTGGTATGGTAAAAAGAAAGAAATGGATCGATAAGGAGTTTACAGATGGTGAAAGCAGAAATTCGTGAGGTAAATCAAGAGGATCGTGAATGGATGAGCAGGTTTCTCATCGAGCACTGGGGCAGTACCCAGATGGTTTACCGTTTAGGCGTACGCCAATGTGATCAGTTGCCTGCCTTTGCCGCTTTTTACAAAGGGAAGCCGGTCGGACTGGTTACATACAATCTGGATCAAACGGAATGTGAAATCGTCTCGCTCGACAGCCTGATCGAGGGACATGGCATCGGTTCAAGCTTGCTGCAAGCGGTGGAGGATGCGGCCAAAGCTCAAGGCTGCAAAAGAATCTGGCTGATTACCACCAATGATAACCTGCATGCCTTGCGCTTCTATCAAAAACGGCAATTCGAGCTTGTAACCATATATCGCCATGCAGTTGAGAAGGCACGGCAGATCAAGCCGCAGATTCCCCTGATTGGCAATGACGGGATACCCATCCGGGATGAGATTGAATTAGAAAAAAATATTTGATCGAAAGCAGTCTTATGTAAAAATTTAGCAGGAATTCAATCCTTGAGAAGCGAATTGATAAGTCAGCTTAGCATGTTAAAGGAGGAATCAAGATGTTTTTGACAATTGAAGGTTTTAAAAAAGCATGGAATTATGAAGCGAATGCGACACAGCGGATGTTGGACGCCCTTACGGATGAATCGTTGAAACAGGAAGTATCGCCAGAGGATCGTACACTCGGAAGAATTGCCTGGCATATCGTGACGGCCATTCACGAAATGATGAGCAGAACCGGACTCACTTTTGAGGCTCCTGAGCATGATGCGCCTGTTCCTGCTACAGCCCAAGAGATTGCTGACTGCTACCGTCAAGTAAACGCTGCATTGCTTCAGGCAATTGATGCTCAGTGGACGGATGCCAGTCTGCAGGAAACCTGTAATATGTATGGAGAACAATGGGCAAATGGATTAACCCTCAACATCTTGATTTCGCATCAGATTCACCACCGCGGCCAAATGACCGTTCTGATGCGCCAAGCAGGCTTGCGTGTCCCAGGTGTTTACGGGCCGGCAAGAGAAGAGTGGAGCTCCTACGGAATGGAAGCGCCTACTGTTTAAATTGTGCAGGGAACTTTGAAGAAGACACTACCCGGCTCTGCATTTCCTGCAGCCCGGTGGGTTTTCTTAACAGAGACAATCTCGATCTGCGCTGCGGTGATGAAAAAGAAACCACAAGATTATGCGAGAAAAATGAGCTATAATGATAGCTTAGATAATAGCATCACATCCAGATAACAGCATCAAATCCAACAGGAGATAAACCTAAATGAATAACCGATTACGAGAATTTGATTTCGTCAGGGCATTTGCCGCCTTGTCGGTCATTGCCATACACGTAACAGCGGGATACGTGGCAACCAGCCAGCTGGGGTATGTTTGGAATCAGTTGATGCGGTATGCCGTTCCGCTGTTTGTCATGCTGTCCGGCTTTCTCTTGTTTTATGTCGATCTGGGGCGGGCGCCGCTCTCTTACTGGCAGTTTCTTCGGGTTCGATTCCAAAAAAACATTCTGCCGTACGCCTTGTGGACAGCGATCTACTTCCTCTATACAACGCGGCATGATTGGTCAGCCTGGCTGCATCACGACCCGATGACTCCGCTCTTTCTATTCACAAAACAGCTGGTAACCGGGACTGGCTATGTGCATCTGTATTTTCTGCTGATTATGGTTCAACTTTATATTCTGTATCCATTCTTGAAGCGCTGGATGGAAAAACAGGCAGCATCACTTGCCATCAGCTCATTTCTGTTGACGCTAATCGCACAGACATTGATCTATTTGCATCAGATTCACGTTCTGGTTTTGCCTAGTCTCGGTATTCCATACGTCAGTTTGTTCCCGATTTGGCTCTTTTATTTCACCTTTGGGATGCTGGCGGCACAGAAAAAGGCAAGCTGGGAAAAAGCGCTTAAGGGAAAAGATCTCCAGCTTGCCGTCATTTGGTTGGTGAGTTTCGGATTGCTTTTGGTGGACAGCAAAGTGACCAAGACGTTTGCCTCATCCATCAAGCCGTCCGTGATGCTCTACTGTTTTACCAGCTTTTTTTTGTTTTATACCATCGCTTTGCGCATGAAAGAAACGAAGGGGCGGGTGGGTCAAGCGCTGGAATGGCTGGCTGCCAACTCGTTTATGATTTTTCTGTTGCATCCGCTCTTTATCAGTCTCATGTTGAGTGCGACCCAAAAGCTTGGTCTGTCTGCCCTGTGGAAGGGAGCGGGCGGCATGCTGACGCTTTATCTGATCACAACCCTTGTGACCGTCTTGTTCACGCACTTGCTTCGATTCGTGCCTTATATCGAATGGTTGGGCGGGGTTGCTGCCAGGAAGCGGAAGACTAAGCCAAAACAGGTACCGCTTGCCGGTTGAACTTACTTTGTCTCGAAGACGAAGCGATTGATTGCCGTTGCGACTCCGTCAGCATCATTTTGACAGGTGACGAAGTCTGCAGCGGCTTTTACTTGTTCCGGCGCCCATCCCATCGCAACTCCGGTGCCCGCCCAGGAGATCATCGAAATGTCGTTTGCGCTGTCCCCAATCGCCAGCACCTCGCTTTGCTCAATCCCAAGCTGTTCACATACCCAGGCGATTCCGTTTGCTTTGTTTGCCTCGGGGTGAATAATCATCATCTCCGGAATGCCGTCTTGATATAAGAGGGTGTGGACGGCGTAGTCTGGGTGGCTCTTATCCAGCAATTTCTGAAGTATGCTGACTTCGCGTTCTCCTTTCACGAACAGCTGAGTGGGAGGAACGGATAAACCGGACGAAAGCTTGTGATCGACAAAATCAATGCCCGGGCGAATTTTGGCTTCCCAATCAGGGCGAACCAGATTGAAGAGATTTTTGTCAGGCAGGGAGCAAATCATCATGAAGTCATGCTCATCGGCAATCCGTAAAATCTCCTTTGCGATGTTTAGCGGGATTGTCCAACTTTTGATGCAAGACTCGTGGCGGTCGTAGATTTTGGTTCCAGAGCCGCATACAGCCAAGCTTTGCAAGTTAAGCTCTCGATAAAAGCTCCTTGTTCCAAACCATCCACGCGCAGTTGCCAGCACCACTTCAACGCCGTGCTGTCTGGCTTTTTGCACCGCTTGGTAGTTCTTGGGGGAAATCGTCAAATCCTTGCCAAGGAGCGTGTCATCCAGGTCAAGCGCAATTAAGCGAATCATCTTCTTCTCCTTCCGATAGTAAGTAGCATAAGCCAAACAATAGGTTAACGGGAAAAGGACTGTGCCGGCAGGGAACAAGCCACGGATGCACAGTCCTTTTGTTGTTTTTTGCTGTGGGGCCCCGCTCGGCGGAACGATAGTTATAGCCGAGTGGGTTATTACTCCAGCAAATACTTCTGTACTTCATCAAGCTCGGTCAGCTTGATTCCCGGGTCATTGTACTTGAAGAAGCGGTACATCACTTCCTGATCCATGAAACCGGCTCCCGGAATCGGCAGGATAATCCAGGTTTGATACTGGTGAATCAAGCGATCCGCAGGGTCTTTGCCGATCCAGAAGGTCATTTTGATCGTGGACTCCTTCAAGACTTGCCGCAGGTCAGGCCGGTTGGCCAGCTCTTTTTTGAACGGAGCAAACAGGTCGCTGTTGTTTTTGGCCAGCCATTCCTCTCCGCTGATCTTGATTTGGAACGGAACGCACATCGTACCCAGCACTTTCTCTTCTTCCAGCTGCACGGCTTTATCGAGGAACGGCAGCCACTCCTCATAACCTTGCATGACGTTGACCGGCAGCGGATTCTCTTTGGCCACCAGCCAGTTGTCCCCGATACGGATGAAGCGTTTATCTCCGCGAACGAGGTACTGATATTTTTGTGTGGCAATGGATCCGTTCACCAGATAGCCTTCCGGTTTGACTACCACCCCGTCAAACATGCTGGTGGTGGTGCGGGAGAGAATCGTGTTTTTGACGTATCCGTTGTACCAGAACTTTTGCGCGTTGGGATCGGTTTCTGCCCGTTTCAACGCATCGGCAAACCATGCCTTGCCCGATTCGGTTTGGGCAGCAGGTGTCTGTGTCTGCTCCGGTTTTTGCGCGTTGGCGAATTGTTTCACTCCTGATTGATAGGTGCATCCGCTTAAGAGGGCAGCGGCAGCAAGAACGAGTATGATACCTTGTCGCAGCTTACGCATGTCTGAACCTCCTTACCACACCGTATCCCAATAAAGCGGCAAACAGGGCAATGACAAGCGGCAGAACCGGGATGTGGTGGCGTTTGAATACGAGCAGACGGTGTGTGTTGAAAACTTCCCCTACAATTTCATTCTCGCCGTCTCCGTCAATATCGCCAATTTGCACGTTAATCAGCGGCAGATAGATGCGCCAGGTCTGTTCCAAACCGTTCGGCGTGTACTGATAGCCTGTCAGATATCGCAGCCCGTGCTGGCTTACCCAGCTTTTCGCTTTGGCGATTATCTCCGGCTGCTCTCCGTCTCCGACCTTCGCAAAGTTGGAGAAGCGGAAGCTCTTGTCCACATCATCTTCGGAGTTTTCGCTTACCCACAAGATTTGCCAGTCGCCATTAGCCGCCGGTTTGAGAATGTAAGAAGGCGTATTGGCGATTAACAGTTCGTCCGCATTGTCATGGTCTATATCAGCGACGATCACTTCGCTCGTTGCCAGACCGTTAATCTGTTTGCGGTCCAGCTTGTACGCTTCGCTTGCATTGCCGTTTGCGTCAACGGTAAGCACAGCCAGATGCTCACCCAGCACGATAAGCCCTTCCTGACCGCCCGCAAGCTTCATCGTACCAAGGATTTTGGTTGCATCGGTTGCTGTCTGGAACGGATGATTGTCATAACTTCCCGAGAGAACTCCGCCTTGAATCACAATGTTGGCAAACTTGCTCGGTTTATCAAAGCTTTGACGGCGATCCATCGCGCCATGGTATTGCCCCAGCAGGTGGTCAATATTTTGCATGTCCAACAGGAAGGCGCGATACGGCCCTGTTCCCGTCTGCATCATCGCTTCCGTATAAGGCTGGCGCTGCACGTTGGGAACAAGCTGGCCGTCCTTCATCATGTAGTAAGGAAAACCCGGATAGTCAATCGGCATTTGTTCCTTGATTTTGGCCAAATCTTCAGGAGAAACGGATGATACCGGCAGGCGCTCCATCTTGCCGTTGTTCCAGGAATAAATGTACATCGCCACCGGTTCTGCTTCCAACTTGAGCATTTTTTCGGCCAATTCTTTCTTCTCTTTGTCAGTCGTCGGCTTTTTTTCTTCCGGTTTGGGTAGTTCATCCCGATTGCCATACGTGATGATTTCCATTTTTCCATCGTGGTTCACATCGTACAGCGTGGTCGGGAAGTAATCCACCCAATCCCCTATGTAGAGGCGATCCGATTCCCATTTCACATAGAAGTGATTCAGGGCGGCCAGGTTGTCGCGGTTGAAGCTGAAGTTGACACCAACCGCCGCCAATACGAGGGCAAGAACGGCATTCCAGGCCAGTTTGCCGTAATATCTGGCAATCAAAGCGATAACCAGAACGGCAAATCCGCCACCCAACAAAAGTGGGAGCAGGGCGTCTTTTTCTACCCGCACCAGGGAACGGTCCAAGAGAAGAAAACCAAGGCTGAATACGACAACCTGCTTTCGTTCGCTCCGCCTGATCAGCAGGCTGGAGAGAAAAAGGACGGGAACGAAAATGAGTAAAGCGATCCACGATCCCTCCAGAAAAGCGATCTTCACAATCAAATGGTAAATCAGAAACAAGGCTAAGGCGTAAATCGCCCAGTAGATCGTTTGCATTTTGAATAGCTGGCGCATTGCATTCACCTTTTTCCTGTAAAGGATATAACTGTCTGAACGGTTAAACGTCTAATCTGTTTTGTGAGTTGGCGTCTTCGGCAAGCAGCCCCGCGACAAATCCGCCAATTAACCAGAAGTAGATCAGCATAAACGGCACTTCGAAAATGTTCTCAACCAAATTGTGCAGCGACACGGCGAGCATGCCGCAAAAAATGCCTAGAGCAAGGAAGAAGTAGGGTGTACCTCTCCAACGTCTCACCAAAGACAAACAAAGCTTAAGAATCATCACAGCAAGTGTAACCAGCGCCCCGATGCCGAGCAAGCCGGTTTCGGCGATGGTTTTGAAGAAGTAGCTGTCTGTATAAATCGTGCCGAAGTGACGGGCGCCGACAGCACCGCCGTGATGGCCGAGCCCTGCGCCGAACAGCGGTTCCAGCCGCATCTCGTTATACGCTTTTGTCCAGCGGGCGATTCGTCCGTCCGAAGTGCTTTTCTCCAAATATTCGGCGGTGAACAGAGTGGTCAGGCGGTTTTTCACCGATCCGACCAAGGGAGTATTCTCAGGGGCAAACCAGAGTGCAACCAGCCCGATCATCCCTGCGATGAGCAGATAGACGGCAATTTTGCGGTTCCAGAGATAGCAGCCGTACAGCATCGCGGCGGCAAAGGCAAACCAGGCGCCGCGCGAGCCGGTCAAGAGCAAGGCGGCAATGATCGTCAGGGAGATTGCCACCCAGATGGCCCGTTCTTTGCCGGTTTTGCTTTTCAGCACCAAACCGAGAGCAATCGGCGCGGCAAACGCCATGTAGCTGCCCAGTACGTTAGGGCTTGTCACAATCGAGTAAATGCGGGTTTTCATGGTTTCACCTTCATTTACCCAGCCTTGGGAGGTTTGCACGCCTGACACCAACTGCATGATGCCGATGAACGCGACGATGAAGCCGACGAAAACGAGCACTTTTACGAATTTGTCAAGGTCTTGCGGCTTTTTGATCAAGTAGAAGCCGATAAAAAAGGCAAGCACGTATTCATAAACCGCACGAAAACCTTCAACACTGGCGTCGAAGTTTTCCATGTCGCTCACCATCAGTCCCAATCCCAAAATGAAGAAAGCAGCCAATACATGCTTAATTCCCGGCATGGTTCGCTCTTTGCCCGTGAAGGCGACAAAGGTAAATCCGAGGAGAACCAACAGCACACCTTCGTCCCAGAAGGAAGAGATGACGGGAATCGGCAGGAATTTGCGCAAAATAAAATCGATTACCGGATAAAACAAGAGTAAATAGAGCCAATTGGTAGAGTCGGCAGCAAGTGATAGTATCTTTTGTTTCATTGGAGACTCGTCCCCCTACAAGTATGTTGAACTTAACTATTATACGGTATTGGTCAAGAGAAGAACAAGAAAAGCCTAAAAACTAGTCGATTCCTTGAAAATACTATATGATACAAATAGTTTTGCAAGATGGGAGATTACATGCATGAACTTAGTAAAGACAGCGACGATGATATTGGTCTTGACAGTAATTGGCAGACTGCTCGGGTTTATCCGTACCATTTATATTTCTGACTACTACGGTACGGGAATGGAGGCGGATGCGTACTTTACCGCGCTGACCATTCCGATGACCCTGTTTTTGGTCGTTCCCGGCGCGATCAATGCCGTATTGATTCCAACCATGCGCGGCTTGTTGGAAAAAGGCGACGAGAAACGGGCGAAGCTCTTGTACAACCAGCTTCTCTTGATTACTACCCTGGTTTTTGCCGCCCTGACGTTGCTCGGCATTTGGGCGTCGCCGGCGATCATTTCGCTGCTCGGTTTGACAGGTGCCAAGGCAGATTTGGCAGCGGAACTGCTTCGCTGGATGTGGCCGTCCGCCATTTTCATCGGGTTTGCCGGACTGTGGACCAGCTTTTGCAACGCTCACCAGCATTTTTTCACCCCGACACTCGGCAGTGTGGCGAATGGAGCCATCGTGATTATCGCATTTTATCTGCTGGTTCCGCTTTGGGGAATAGACGGGGTAGCGATAGGGACGACCCTGGGATTTATTGCCACAGCTGTGGTGATGCTGCCCACTATCCGGCAGTTTGGATACAGAATGGATATGTCCGTTCGCTTGCATAATGATGAAATCATGCGCAGCATGGGGGAACGGGTGATTCCCATCCTGATCGGTTCGGCGATTAGCCAAACAACTACTTTTCTGGAACGGTACCTGGCGGCTGATCTGGGCGACGGGAAGATTGCGGCCCTGTCATATGCCAAACAGATCGCCCAACTGCCGACAGTGTTCTTTGTTGCGGCCTTTACTCTGCCGCTCTTCCCGCTGTTGGCCAGTTACGTCAAGCGCGGCGAGCTTACTCAAATGAAGGATGTCCTGCAAAAAGGCATTTCGTATCTGTTTTTGCTTCTCTTGCCGATGACAGTTGGCATGATTCTGTACGGGGAACCGATCATCCGGCTGTTTTTCGTTCGCAAAGGAGGCAATTTTGACGAATTAGCAGTTGCCTGGACCACTTGGGGGTTGGTGCTGTACAGCATCGGCATTTTCGCCCTGGCCGCGCAAGACATGCTGACACGTGCTTTCTATGCCTTGGAAAACACGCGGACACCGGTGATTATCGGGGCGCTTGGGATTGGATTTTATCTGTTAACGGCAAAGATCAGCATCCCGTTACTGGATCACGGCGGGGTTGCCCTCAGCTACTCTGCTTCCGTTTGTTTCCAGACACTGCTCCTGTACCTGCTATTATGGAAAAAGATAGGACAGCCTCTCACCCGGCCTTTCTGGATCACCTCCGCCAAAGTGACGGCAGCCAGCGCCATCATGGGGGCAGCCATCGTCGGAGGAGAACGCTGGCTTCATGTTCTGCCCGTATGGTTGCATCTTGTCCTGGGTATAACCGGGGGAGCGGCTGTTTACCTGCTTGCTCTCGTCCTGTTGAAAGAACCGCTGCTCAAAGAGGTTCTTGCCAGGCTATTGCGCCGCAAAGCACTCCAGCCGGAAAAATAACGGCGATGAACCGGTATGAAGCCGCAACGAGCTGGAATGGCTGCCGGGAGCGCAATATTTTGCCGGGTTGATGGATTCTCTGAAAAAAAAGGGGCTTCAGTTTAAACCTCTTCATTCCTGCGGATGAAGAGGTTTTTTTACGTGTAGGCCTTCGCGGAACTGGATAAGAATTTATAAGTTGGGGGCACCGCCGGGCGCAACGTAGCGCCGCACAGGCTGCAAACTAGAGCTTGGCGGATTGGGAAGCTGAGTCAGACGGAGATTCGTCTGCTTTATCTGGAGGGAATTGCAAATCAAGAGGTAGTCGAAGAAGTTTCCACGCGGCTGTCGGCCATCAAAATTGACGGGGTTCTGGAGAGCAACTACATTGAAGAAATGATTCAGAATCAACCGTACAGCCTTTTCCCGACGGTTCAGTTCACGGAACGGCCTGACGTTGTAGTAGGCTCGCTGTTGGAGGGGAGAGTCAGCATATTGGTGGATAACACGCCGTTTGCCTTGATCGCTCCCTTTCAGTTCTGGACGGCGCTTCAGGCGAGTGAGGACTATTACAACAATTACATTTACGGAACCTTTGTTCGATTGGTGCGGGCGATCTTTATCATCATGGCGCTTTTGATGCCGTCCCTTTATGTCGCGATTACTACGTATCATCAGGAAATGCTTCCGACCAACCTGCTGTTTTCGGTAGCTGCGGCGCGGGAGGCAACGCCCTTTCCGGCACTGGTGGAAGCTATCTTGATGGAAATTACCTTTGAAGCACTGCGGGAAGCGGGGGTACGTCTGCCGCGCCCGGTCGGGCAAGCCGTGAGCATTGTCGGCGCGCTTGTTATCGGACAAGCGGCTGTGCAAGCCGGAATTGTATCTGCTCCGATGGTTATTGTCGTTTCGCTTACCGGAATCGCATCCTTCACCATCCCGCGCTTTAACATGAGCTTTGCCATTCGGATTTTGCGTTTTCCGATTATTTTCCTGGCGGGCAGCTTCGGACTCTTCGGTATCGTCTTCGGCCTGCTTCTGTTGGGAATTCATCTCACAGGTATTCGTACATTAGGTGTTCCTTACTTGACACCGCTTGCGCCTTTTACCAGTTCGGGAATCAAGGATGTTTTGGTCCGCGCCCCGATTTGGAAAATGAAACCTCGGCCGATTCATATCGCGAAAAAGAATCAGGACCGGTTTCCCAAGGGGTTTGCTCAATCGATCAAACAACAGACGTTTTCCGGGCGGATTGCCATTGCCAAACGCTGGTACTTGTCCAAAAAGCAAAAACAAGAGGGAGGAGAAGAATCAACGTGACTCGGCGACTTTTGGTCAAACGTGCGGGATTCTGTATCTTGATTTGCTCTCTCTTTCTGACCGGTTGTTGGGATCGCAGAGAAATCAACGATGTGGCGTTTTTGTTATTGACTGGTATTGATGAAGGATCTAAGCCTAATTCGTACCATGGGGAGGCCCAGGTAGCGATCCCGGGTCGAATGGGGACGACTCAAACGGGAGCCGCCAAAGCGGCAGCCAAACCTTACATCACGATTAGCTACGAAGCGATGAATTTGGATCATGGCAGAATGATGCTGGAAAGACAGTTATCCAGGGATTTGGCTCATTCACATCAGCGGGTGATTGTGATCGGAGAGTCGCTGGCGCGAAGAGGAATAAAAGAGATGCTGGATGAGTTTACGCGCAGCCCCAAAAATCGGCTTCGTACGTTTTTGGTCGTCAGCAAAAAGATGAGGGCCGAAGAATTCATCAAAGCCTCCTATCCGCTGGAGTCATTTCCCGCTGAAGTCCTTCGGGAATTGATCAAACGAAAGATGAAGGCGCCCACTACGCTGCGGGATATTATCATTACTGCAACCTTGCCGGGCGGTCAGCCGGTTGCTTCAGCTTTTTCCCTGACGCCGAAATTTAATCTGGATAGTGTTGCGATCTTCAAAGAGTTCAAATTGGTGGGATATGTAGATGGGTTACAGGCTGTCTTTTTAAACAGTTTGCTGTATAAGGAACCGTTTGGCACTGTAAAAGTCAGAGTGCCCAAAACCAAAGGAGAAGTATCGGTACAGCTGAAAAAGCTGAAACCGGAAGGCAAGGTAGAGTTAATCGGCGGCAAGCCACAAATTCACTTCAAGGTCCGGATGGAAGGAATTATCCAGGAGAGTACAAGCAATATCGATTTATCCAATCCGGCGTATATTGAAGAACTGAACAAAGCGTTGGAAAGCACGATAAAAAGCGAATACCAAACGTTACTAGAAAAACTGCAAAAAGAATACAAGACGGATAGCATCGGGCTAGGCACGATGATTTACCGTGCATACCCGGATTATTGGAAAAAAATCGAGAAAGATTGGCCCGAGCTGTTTTTGAAACAAAAAGTAGACTGGACCGTTCAAGCCCGGATCAAGGAAATCGGGGTTTCGGGAGCGCCTCTCCAATTGCCTGAAAACGAGGTGAAAAAATAATGTGGACCTCCCTCATTCTTTATACTCTCCTTGTCATCGGGCTGATGATCCTGCAGGGGCGGTACTGGCGAAAAATGAACAAGAAACGGGAGAGCATGGTTTTTCTTGTCGGAATGCTGGTTGCGTGGATCATTGGTGTGTTGTTTTTGACTGGCGTGGAACTCCCCAATCCAACCAGGCCGATCCTCCCTCAATGGCAGTAGATTAAATTCGTCGAAGGCAATATATTTCACCAGCATGGCTTATTTCTTTTGATAGACACAAACGACCATTTTGACGAAGTATTCACGCAAACCCGGCAGCTTGGCCAAACCGGCTACGACAGGGCGCAGCGGTATTTCCGCCTGGAAAACGGCAGGATGGCTGACGCCTTTTTGGATTCGGCGGAAGCGGGAGATGGTCATCCGGTTGATATAAGAGAAGTATTCCCGTCCATCCGGTTTTCGGCTGATGCGGAAAGAGATTCGATCCTGTCCGTCAGGCAGCTTCTCTACCAGCTTTTTGTAAGCATCAATCATCGCTTGCTCCGAGAAGAGCGAATGAACCCACGGAATCCCGATGGCATCCGACAGATGGGCGCCATATGGATGATAGTACGGCGGGAAGTTGATGTACAGATGACCGCCTTTTTTCAAGACACGGAAGCATTCCGCAAGCGTCTTCTCCGGTTCGTCCACATGCTCCATCGCGTCGTTCATAATGATCGTATCAAACGTTTCATCGGGAAACGGCATGGAAGAAGCATCACCGGTCATGAATTCGGCAATGTCGGCAAGCCCTTTTTCACGGGCAAATGCGTTGCCTTCTTCCGCATAATGCGGCACGATATCAATTCCGATTATTTTTTTCGGGCGGAACGTGGCATAGTAGCAAGTTTTACCACCGCCGCCGCATCCTATATCAAGAACCGTTTTATCGGTAAACATCTGCTGTTGCGAGTGGAAAGGAAGAAAGAATTGAATCGTTTGTTCTCCTTTGACAAATTGCCACTCGGTATAACTCATCTTCCCGTCGTTTGCCAGATTGAACGGGTGGACGGGCAGAGGAAACAGTTTATTAAGCGCCAATAATAATTTGGAAGCTGTAGCCAAGACTTCCTCCTCCTTTATTTTTTCGCCAAGGCTTGAAGCACAAGCTCACTGCTTTTCATCGCTTCACGGGCCAACAGCTTGGCGTTTTCGGCAACCGTTTGTTGCTCTCGCTTGAGATTATCAGTCCGTTCATGCAAAAGCGAGATGAAGGCTGTTGCATCAAGCTGCGTAATATGCCCGGCACACGGCATTCCGGCGCGTTGGACAAACCGGTCAATTTTGGGATCATAGGAGATTCCGGTAAACGGTATTTGCAGCATGCAGGCGAGGATCAGAGAGTGAAGTCTTAATCCTACCACATAATCGCTTGATTTTAGAAGGCTCATGATCTCATGGAAGCTAACATGCTTTTCCAAAAGAGCGGCCCCTTTGCGCTTCATCTGCGAGACAATCTCTTTCGAAGGGGCAATGTCGCTTGGATAGTGCATGGGCAGAAATAATACGTTCCAGCCTTTTTCCACATAGCTGTCAGCCGCTTGGGCAAAAACAGACTTAAAGTGCTGCTCCTGTTTCCAATCGCGCACCGAAAAAATAATCAGCGGCCGGGTGAGGTCGTCAAACAGTTCGCTCAACAACTCTTTGCCGCGCTCGTCCGAAATATCGGAAGGATGAATGGTTAACGCGGGATCAGCCGTAACATAAAGCGGAGCGTCGGTTACCCCGCAGCGTTTGAAATCTTCCCCTGACTCAAAATCCCGAACGGTAATGACATCGACCCGATTCACTACCTGCTTGATCAGAAACTTGCTGAAGGGCTGCAAGATCGGGCCGAATCCTTGGGCATAAAACACGACGGGTTTTCCCAGCATTTTGGCAATCGTCACAATCCCCAAGTAGTACAATACACTTCGCGGGCTTGTTACATCCTGCATCAAGGTGCCTCCGCCCATTACCAACAGATCGCATTTTTTCAATTCACGGACGATCGTCTTCAAGCTCCAACGGTCATAAGCGGGAATCCCAAACAACGATGTCGTGAGTTCCGGCTGGTTAGACAGGACGGAGAGAGAGATATGAGGTTGTTCCCGTCTAAGCGAGGAAATAATACCATAGAGTACGACATCGTCCCCGGCATTATTAAAACCATAATATCCGGAGATGAGAATTCGCGGCATGTAAGAACCTTCTTTCTTCGTTAACGTACAAGTAGGCACATCCTCAAGTATAATAGAAAAAAGATAGGGAAGTAAAGAAAGGAGTACTTTAACGTGTCATCGATGTGGGTAAAATATACCCTTTCACTAACACAAGCAATAGAAGAAGAGTTCTGCACAGCATTATTGGACAGTCCCTATACACTGGGATGGACGGAACCGCAAATCGAAGTGATTCTCACCGATAATGGCTATGATTATGCCGAGCAGGCGGACAAGCCAATGCTTTGCTATGTATTCGCACCGCTCAGCCAGTCGGAAGAAACATCCGTTGAACAATTTCGCGAGTACCTGTCGAAATGGAAGGATCAGGTGAGGCTGCTCTCTTTCGAAATGGTGGAGGAAGAGAATGAATCATGGAAGGAAGAGTTTCAGCCTGTCTGGGTTGGAGATTGGGTAATCGCCCCTTCATGGACTAAAGCGGAAGAACTGGAGGGTGCAGCCAATCTGTTATGGATTGATCCGGGAGCAGCATTCGGCACCGGTTATCATGTCACGACACAAGACATCATCCGCTATCTCCAAACGATAGAATTAACCAACCGGCGAGTGCTCGATCTTGGAGCGGGTTCCGGGATTCTCTCATTGCTCTGTCTTCGGTTGGGAGCCAAGGCTCCGGTTTATGCCGTAGACATCAATCCCGAGGCAGACTGGCAGATCCGTCAAAATCTGGCTTTGAACAACCTGCCCCCGGAATCGGTCGAGATCGTCATCGGCGATCCGCTGGAAGAGGAAGAGGCAGGCGTAATTTCCTTGCCGCCGCAAGTCGATCTGGTCATGGTCAACATTGGGGGAGACGAGGATGTAGCTATGCTTCCTGTCGTGAAAAAGGCGCTTGCTCCAAAAGGGCTGGCTATTCTTTCCGGGATCGTCACCTGGAACCGCGATAAGGTAGTGAAGGCTTACCAAGATGCAGGATTTGAACTTGTTGATGAAAAGACGAGCAATGAGTGGGTGACACTTGTAACCAAGTTGTGCGAAAATAGAGAAAAATTCACAAGTTAATTTCTAGGGGGAGTGTCTGGTGGATTCCGTTGTAATCGTCGCTGCGGGCCGCACGCCAATCGGTACGTTTGGCGGTTCGCTCAAAGATGTAAGCGCTCGCAAATTGGCCGAAATCGCCATTCGCGGTGTGATCGAGAGAGCGGGCATTGATCCTGCCGCCATTAATGAAGTAATCCTTGGTAACTGCATTCAGCGTACAGATGAGCCAAATATCGCCCGGGTTGCGGCGATGGATGCCGGATTGGGCAAGGAAGTGACGGGCTATACGGTCCAACGTCAATGTTCCTCCGGTATGCAAGCCATCGCGAGCGGTGTCGCCCAAATCCTGCTGGGCGATTCGGAGGTCGTGATTGCCGGCGGCGTTGAAAGCATGAGCAACGCTCCGTACGTGCTCAAAAATGCGCGCTGGGGAAAACGGCTGATGCACGGAGAAATGACGGATGCGATGTGGGAGCTCTTGACTGATCCGCATCACAACATATTAATGGGGGAAACAGCGGAACGGCTGGCGGATAAATATAACATCTCCCGGGAAGAACAGGATGAGATTGCCTATCGGAGCCATCAAAACGCCATCCGCGCGATTGACAGCGGAATTTTCCGTGAGGAGATCATCCCCGTTCCGCTTAAGAAGCGGAAAGAGACAGTCATGTTTGACACGGACGAACATGCCCGTCGTGATGTAACCAGAGAAAGCCTGGCGTCTTTAAAACCGGCGTTTCGCGACGGCGGCACGGTTACAGCGGGCAACGCATCCGGCTTAAACGATGGAGCTTCCGCTGTCATCTTAATGAAAGAAAGCAAGGCCAGGCAGCTTGGCCTTGAGCCCCTGGCCCGAATCGTTTCATATGCGTGGGCGGGAGTAGAAGCTGATTTGATGGGCTACGGACCGGTTCCCTCCACACAAAAAGCCCTTGCCAAAGCAGGACTTACCCTGGCAGATATTGATCTGATCGAAGTAAACGAAGCTTTTGCCGCCCAGTATCTGGCGGTGGAGAAGCTGCTTGAGCTGCCGCGAGAAATCACCAACGTAAACGGCAGCGGTATAGCACTGGGACATCCGGTAGGATCAACCGGCTGCCGGATTGTCGTCTCTCTTTTGCATGAACTGAAGCGGCGTGAAGCAAAACGCGGTCTGGCCACACTATGCGTAGGCGGCGGCATGGGCATGACGATGATTATTGAACGATAACCACAGAAAAACTGAATAAAACCTCCCGAACCGGGAAAGAATTGAAGTGAACCCCATCAAGCGATATGCGACGATGGGGATTTCTTTTCTTCGGATCCGGGAGGCTGGTTTTCACACATGGATCAATCCAAAATAACAAGTCGCGGCAGACGAATTCTCGGATATGCCATTGCCATCTTGTTTCTGGGATTGGTTGGCGCCATCATGTTTGCCCTGTTTTCCTTTCAGCAGATGACGCGCAACTGGTATCAACCGTTATCGAATGACCTCGGGCTTCATGCGCAATTGGAAGGGCAGTCTGGACCAACTGTTCGCGCTCCTGTCCTGGAATTGTTGAAGAAACCTGCTCCGTTAAAACCGTTCACACTGCTTTTGGTTGGCATTGACAGCCGGGATGGAGAACGGGCTCGTTCAGACACGATGATTTTGGCAGCTGTTCATCCCGAAAAACAGCGTTCTTATTTGCTTTCAATCCCCCGCGACACCTTCATGCAATTGCCAGGCAGAGGATACGACAAAGTGAATCACGCCATGGCCTTTGGCGGTCCGCAGTTGGTGAAACAATCGCTGGAAAGCTTTTTTCATATGAAGATTGATAAATACATGACGATTGATTTTGACGGCTTCCGCAAGATTGTGGACGAACTGGGCGGTGTGGAAGTAAATGTGAAAAAGCGGATGAAATACACCGATCCGACCGATGATACGTACATCGATTTGCGTCCCGGAGTGCAAACGTTGAACGGGAAGCAGGCGCTCGATTACGCCCGCTACCGGAAAAGCGACAAGGGTCCGGACGACAGTGATTACGACCGGATTCTCCGCCAGCAGGAGATTATGAAGGCGCTCGCCAATAAGGGAGATTCCGTGCAAGCTTTCGTCAAAGCGTTCAAGCTGATGGATGTGCTGGGACAGCATGTCAAGACAGATCTTACCGATCAGGAAATCGCCTCTTTGCTGGTTACCTATTATGATCCCAAAAACAATCAGATTGTGACGGAAACCCTTAAGGGAGCAGACGAACGAATTTGGCGGCATGGCATTCGCGGCTGGTATTACCTCGTGCCGCAAGAAGAGAGGAAGCGCATCCGTTCCAAATTTTTTCAGGAGTTGGCCCCTTAAATATCTCCAGGAGCTCAACTTTTTTCCCGATTTTCGGGAATAGTTGAGTTTTTTACCTATTCGCAATATTTTTTGTTGGAAAACTGGATAAATTTCGAATACAATGAGTGCAGGAAGAGGTTATGAATGATTATCTTACGGGAAAATGAGCTATTCAAAGGATTGGAGGGAATGTCATGTCAATTGCCAAGCCTTGGATCGCCAGTTACCCCAAAGAAATCCCTGCGTCTTTGGAATACCCCTGTGTTCCACTTACGCACTTCTTAGAGCAGGCGGCAAAGGAGTTTCCAAACAACGTTGCTCTATACTACATGGGAAAACGCATTTTATTTTCAGAACTTTTAAACATGTCTTATCAATTTGCCCACGGTCTTATCAGCCGCGGCGTCAAAAAAGGTGACCGTGTAGCCATTATGCTTCCCAACTGTCCACAAGCCGTTATCGCCTTTTACGGAGCATTGTTTGCGGGAGCGGTAGTCGTCCAGACCAATCCGCTCTACACAGAACGGGAGCTTACTCACCAGATGGCCGACTCGGGAGCAGAAACCATTGTTACCCTTGATCTCTTGTACAACCGCGTGACCACGGTCAAGCCCAACACCTCTTTGAAGCGAATTATCATTACCAGCGTAGGAGACTACCTTCCTTTCCTGAAGAAATTATTTTTTCCGTTTGTTCAGCGCAAGCAGGGGCAGAATCCTCAGGTTCAGTACGGCAACGGAGTAGAATCCTTTTTGCAGCTTATAAAAGAAAGCGCTAACACTCCGATCCAAGTCGAGCTTGATCCTGACAAAGATTTGGCGCTGCTGCAATACACCGGCGGGACGACAGGAATTGCCAAGGGTGTGATGCTGACCCACAAAAATCTGGTTGCCAATGCCATCCAGTGCCAAGCGATTCTGTACAAATTGAGACGTGGACAGGAGAAGATCATGGGTGCCCTGCCGTTCTTCCATGTTTACGGCATGACAACCGTAATGAACATGGGTATCCTGTTGGCTGGCGAAACGATCCTTGTCCCGCGCTTTGACGTTAAACAGATTCTCGAATTGATCCAAAAAGAGAAGCCGACCGTGTTTCCGGGCGCTCCTACCATGTATATTGCCCTGATTAATCACCCTGATCTGGAAAAATACGACTTGTCATCCATCGAGGCGTGCATCAGCGGATCGGCGCCGTTGCCTGTAGAGGTGCAGCAGCGCTTTGAGGAATTGACCAAAGGCAAGCTGGTGGAAGGATACGGGTTAACGGAATCGTCACCCGTAACACATGCCAATCCTATCTGGGGGCACCGCATCAGCGGAAGTATCGGATTGCCTTGGCCCGATACGGATGCCAAGATTATCGATCCGGGCTCCGGTGAAGAACTGCCGCAGGGCCAAGTAGGGGAGCTGGCGGTGAAAGGTCCGCAGGTGATGCTGGGTTACTGGAACCGTCCGGAAGAAACGGCAGCCACTTTACGTGACGGATGGCTGCTGACGGGCGACATGGCGTATATGGATGAGAACGGTTATTTCTACATCGTTGACCGCAAAAAAGACATGATTATTGCGGGCGGATACAACATTTATCCGCGGGAAGTGGAAGAAGTGCTGTTTGAGCACCCTGCTGTTCAGGAAGCGGCGGTTATCGGTGTTCCTGATCCATACCGCGGCGAGACGGTGAAAGCGTTCATCGTGAAGAAAAAGGGTCAAGACGTAACGGCAGAAGAGTTGAACCAATTCTGCCGCAAACGCCTTGCTGCCTACAAAGTGCCGCGTCTCTACGAATTCCGCGAAGATTTGCCCAAAACGATGGTAGGGAAGGTACTGCGCCGCCATCTGCAAGAAGAAAGCAAAAAGCAGGCGGACGAAGCGCTTGCCCAGAACCATTCCCAGTCGGTATAAATTTAACTTATGAAGAATGGCGTGCCAAAACTGAACTCAGTTTGCACGCCATTTGCCGTAAATTATGGGTTTTCTTACGACAGAGGCGGCTCTTCCCTGTCATGAGAGATTTCCACGTTCTCATCATGGATGTCAATCGCCCCGTACACCCTGAGCATTTCCGTGATGGGCTCGCGCAAAGCGGGATTGGGCACAGCAATCGTCATCACGACCAACCCTCGTTCTACATGGGACGCCATCGTTTCAGCTGTGTAACGATTAATTCCCAAGTCGATTAAACCCCCGGCGATCCCGCCCGCCGTACTTCCTGCCAAAGTGGCGAATAACGGACCGGCAGCCAGAATCGGGCCAATTCCCGGAACGAGCAAAGTACTCATCCCGATAGCCAGACCAATTCCCCCGCCGACCAACGAGCCAATACCAATTCCGTCTGCCACCGTATCGGCGCTTAAATCGCTGGATTTGGTCCTGTCGTCATTCATGTGAACAATCGAGATATCATCCCGGTTCACGTAGGCTTGCAGCGCGTAAAAAGCGTGCTCAGCCTTGTCAGGAGAGTCAAAAGTAGCGACAATATGCGGTTTCATCTTCCCTGACACCTCCCTAAAGCGTTTTGAGATATTTGAAGATCGCGTTGATTTGTTCGGAGTCAAGTCCGAGATTGGGCAATGCGGGCATTGGCCCCCTGCCGTTTAACAGCGTTTGACGGATCTGCTCGTCCGTCAGGCGCTTCGATACTCCGGCGAGTCCCGGGCCTACCAGCTTTACATTGGTTACATTGTGGCAGGACGCACAATTTTGCTGAAACAAGGTGGCTCCATCATAGGGAGCATTACTTTTTCCGTTTGGTCCTGACGATTCCAGCCGATCGTTGATGGGGGTGGCGAAGGTGGCGTATCCAATCCCCCAGATACCTAAGATAATATAGACGAAGATAAGGAATTTCGGTACTTTCGCATTCCCCATTCGGATACCCGATACTTCGTGGTACTTTTGTTCGGTCAAATCTTTCTTTTTGTTGCGTTCCTTCAAATCGCCTTTGTCCATCGTCATCCATGATCACCTTCCGTAATTTGCTGGCAGAGAGGTGGTTCCTGCCGTTGAGGGAGCAGGTTTCAGGCTCATCAAATAGGCAATTAAATCCTCTGTTTCCTGTGGCGTCAAATAGTTATAAGCGGGCATTATGCTTCCAGGAAGCACGGTGCGCGGGTTCTGCAAATGCTTGCGATGCCATTCCGGGCTGGTCCGTCTGCCAACCCACATCAAGTCTCCGCCCGTCCGGATGGTTCCTTGCATAACCGGAGAGTCGTAATAATAGTCTTCGGGGACGGAAACAGGTCCCAGGTTGGTATCCGCTTTGACGGCGCGTACGTACTGGGTATGGCACGTATGGCATCCTTCCCGAATGTAGATTTGCCTGCCCCGGTATTCTGCTGAATCCGGTTTGTAGTTGCGCAGCTCGGCATTGGCGTTGGGTCTGTTCATCGATTGATCAAAAAATGGGAGGTAAACGGTGGCCAGCGCTCCCGTTAAAAACAAAACCAAGGAACCGATTATAAAAGGGCTTATGGAAGTTTCTTTTTGTGCCAATGGCATGCACTCCTTCCCAAGGAATTGGTTAAGCGGTTTTTTGGTTAGATTGTTCGACCGGTTTGCCGTCTTTTATCGAGCGGAAGATATTGTAGACGAAAACCAACTGCCCGGTGAACATAAGCGAACCGCCCACTGCGCGTACGATGGAAAACGGACGTAAAGCGGTCATCAATTCTACAAACTGAATGCCGTACTGCTTTCCTTCGACCCAGCCAAAACCTTGCAAAACCCCTTGCGTCCAGGTACTGAAGGCGAAAAGCAGGAATCCGATGACAGAGAACCAAAAATGGGCTTCCTGAAGCTTCCGGCTGTATATTTCTTTGCCGGCCCAATCCCTGAATCCGTAATAAATTAAGGCAAAGCTGATAAAAGAGAACGCGGCGAATAACGGCATATGGGCATGTCCGACAATCCAGTTGGTAAATTTGATGATCGAACTGGGGCCCATTAAGCTCTGATAAGGCCCTTGCAAGCAAGTAATCAGATAGAAAATGGAACCGCTGATCATGAACTTTAGCGGCACACTTTGGGAGATTAGCTGCCATTTTCCTTTCATGGTGCCAAAAACATTGGCAAGTACGGTCCAAACCGGAATAATCAGCAGGATGGACGGAATCGTTCCCGCTTTCATCACCCAGGCCGGAATTGGCCCGTTTTGCAAATGATGCGGACCGTTCCATACATAAAAAGTGGCGATCGTCCAGAAACCAATCAGCGAAAGCTTATGGCTGTAGAGCGGATTCTTGGTGATCTTAGGGAGTAAATAATAAAGGAATCCGACACCTACTGTAGTGAACCACAAACCAACAACGTTGTGCCCGAAGAACCAAGCTGCCAAAGCCTGGGGGATTCCGCCTATCCAACCGTTCGGAATATTGCCAACGATATATAACAATGGGAACCAGAGCAGCGAACCCATAAAGTACCAAAGACTTACATAAAGTTGTTTTTCTTTCCGATTGGCGATCGTTCTAAAAGAGATGAACATAACGCACATGAACAATACTGCAAGGACGATATCAATCGGCCAAAGAAACTCAGCATATTCAATAGCGCTGGTGTAGCCAAGAGACAATGTAATGACGCCGACCCCGATAAAAATATTCCATAAATGTCCGACAATCATCGCAAGCCGGGGATGCTGCAGCGGAGCTCTTGTTAGCTTCGGAATGACGTAAAACAACCCTGCAACCTGAGCGGTAGATAACCAACCATACAATACACATTTGGTATGAATCGGCCGAATCCGCCCGTAAGACAAATATTTTTGAAGGGCGCCAACAACCAAAAAGTCAGGCCATACATACTTGATGGCAAGAATCAGCCCAACGGACATGCCGAGTATCAACCATACGAATGAGGAAAAGTACAAGTAGCGTACAGCCCGGTATGATAAATCTTGATTGGTGTTCATTACAGATTCACCTTTCCTTCCTGCATTAGAGTCAATTATTTCGGATGAAATGGAAGAATTGTCCGCGAGCTCTCGATGTAAGTATTACCAATCGCTTTGAGACTATGCACGGGATAGGGATTGACACTCTCTCGCGGGATGTATTACACTATTTGTGAATGAATAGTCATTCATTATAGTGTGAAATCTTTGACAGAAAAGTGGAGGTTTGTATGGCCAAGAAAACGGGGGAAAAATATGAAGCCATCATTGATGCAGCTGTTCGCGTGATCGCAAAACTGGGGTATCACAATGCCCAGGTATCGCGGATCGCCAAAGAGGCGAAAGTGGCGGACGGCACGATCTACCTTTACTTTGAGAACAAGGATGACATACTTATTTCTCTGTTTAATGAAAAAATGGGGCAATTCATTGAAACATGCCGTGAACGTATTCAGGAAGCGGAGTCTGCCGAACAGAAAGTGTACGTGCTGGTTCAGTCCCATCTGAGCCAATTGGCCAGATATCCGGAAATGGCGATTGTTACTCAGATTGAATTGCGTCAGTCCAATTCGGAGGTTAACCAAGGGATCGGTGTCGTACTGAAACGTTATTTCAACCTGATTGAAGACGTCATCCACGAAGGCATGAACCAGGGCGTATTTCGTGAAGACCTGGATGTTCGCATGGCCCGCATGATGATCTTCGGAACGCTGGATGCAGCGGCCACGTCATGGATAATGAAACAATGCAAGTTTGATCTCATTTCTCTCGTTGATTCCATTCATAACCTCTTCCTAAACGGTTTATTGAAAAAATAGCGAGAGAAAACGCTTTTTTTGGAATTCCTCATTTGATACAATAAGTTTGGCGGCAATTGAGCGAGCGCTCATATAGCAAAATTTGCCAAATTCGAGGAGAGTGGGGAAGAAACATGCAATTTTCCAATGTATCGGTGGCGGTAGAGGAACGCGTTGCCGTTCTTTCCATTAACCATCCACCAGCGAACGCATTAAACAAGGCGACGTTGGAAGGATTACAAGCTGCACTCGATCATCTTGAACATGATCCGCAAATAAAAGTTGTTTTGTTGACCGGAGAAGGCCGTTTCTTCATAGCGGGCGCAGACATCAATGAGTTCACGACACTAACCGATGATCAGGCTCAAATGATGGCCGAAGCGGGACAGAAGCTATTCAACCGCCTTGAGACTTTCCCAAAACCGATAATTGCTGTCGTTAACGGCGCGTGCTTAGGCGGGGGATTGGAACTGGCGATGGCCTGCCATATTCGCATCGTGGCGCAAGAAGCCAAACTGGGTCTGCCGGAATTGAATCTGGGTTTGATTCCAGGTTACGGCGGAACCCAGCGTTTACCTCGTCTGGTTGGCAGGGGCATGGCTACCAGAATGATTTTAACCTCCGAGATGATAAGCGGCGAAGAGGCGTATCGGATTGGTTTGGCAGAAGCTGTTTATCCGCTTGAGCAGTTGCTGGACGAGGCAAAAAAATTGGCTTCTGTGATTGCAACGAAGAGCGCTGTAGCCATCCGTCATGCTTTGGAGGCTGTACAAGCCGGTTTTGAAAAAGGAATGGAAGAAGGACTTCGGCAGGAAGCCCGGCTTTTTGGCGAAGTATTCCGCTCTGAAGATATGAAAGAAGGCGTAAGTGCCTTTTTGGAAAAGCGCAAACCCCAATTTAAGGACCGATAGGGAGGTAAGTTGTTATGAACATTCTTGTTGTTTTAAAACAGACGTTCGATACAGAAGAAAAAATCGTCATCAACAATGGCAAAATTAGCGAAGACGGAGTAGAGTTCATCATCAACCCTTACGATGAATATGCCGTAGAGGAAGCCATCAAATTGAAAGAAGAACACGGCGGCGAGGTTACCGTTGTGACGGTAGGCCCGGACCGCGCTGAAAACGCACTTCGCACCGCGCTCGCAATGGGTGCTGATAAAGCGGTTCTGGTAGATGACGAGTCTTTGTTTGGGGATGAGTTCACTACTGCAAAAGTTCTTGCGGCGGTAGCGAAAAAAGTGGGCTACGATATCATTATCGGCGGTCAAATGGCTGTTGATTCCGGTGCCGGACAAGGCGGCCCTCGTCTTGCCGAAGAACTTGGCATCAACCATGTTTCCACTGCTGTGAAACTGGAAGTAAACGGCACTTCTGTACGCGTTGAGCGCGATATCGAAGGGGATTTGGAAGTGGTAGAAACTCAACTCCCTGTTCTCATTACTGCTCAACAAGGTTTGAACGAACCACGCTATCCGTCTCTGCCAGGTATCATGAAGGCGAAAAAGAAACCGTTGGATCGCCTCTCCGCTGATGATCTTGGATTGTCTCTTGATGAAGTAAAAGCAAAAACAGCGGTCGTGGATCAATACCTGCCGCCGAAAAAACAAGCAGGACGCATTCTTTCGGGCGATATGCCGAACCAAGTGGCGGAATTAGTCCAATTACTTCGCAGCGAAGCAAAAGTGATCTAAGGGAGAGAGGGGATTCCATATGAAAAAAGTACTCGTACTTGCAGAAGCTCGTGACGGCCAACTTCGTAACGTATCGTTTGAAGCACTTGCAGCAGCCCAAACCATTGCGGAGGGCGGCGAAGTGGTAGCAACCGTATTTGGGCCTGGCGGTGATGCTTATGTTTCCGCACTTGCCTCCCACGGTGCCAAAAAAGTTTACTTTGTAGCCAACGATGCATTGACTCAATATACTCCAGATGCTTATTCCCAAGCGCTGGTTCAAGTAATCCAGGACATTAACCCGGATGCCATTATTCTCGGGCATACGTCAATTGGCCGTGATCTTGCGCCGCGCGTGGCTGCCCGCCTTGGATTAGGGTTGGTATCCGACGTTACTGCTGTCGAAGCAGGCGGTACATTTACCCGTCCAATCTACGCCGGTAAAGCGTTCCAAAAACGCAATTTCACCGAGGGCAAAATCTTTGTTACCATTCGCCCGAACAACATCCCGGTAAACGAAGCAGACAGCTCCCAAACTGCGGAGGTGGTAAACTTCAACGCGGAGATCAAAGACCTGCGCACCATCATTAAAGAAGTGGTACGCAAAACCTCCGGCAAGGTTGACCTCTCCGAAGCGAAAGTGATTGTTTCCGGTGGACGCGGTGTGAAGAGTGCAGACGGTTTCAAGCCGCTGGAAGAATTGGCGGAGGTACTGGGTGCCGCTGTCGGCGCTTCCCGCGGTGCGTGTGACGCCGGTTTTTGCGATTACGCTCTGCAAATCGGTCAAACTGGTAAAGTGGTTACTCCTGATCTTTACATTGCTTGCGGTATCTCCGGTGCTATCCAGCACTTGGCTGGCATGTCCAACTCAAAAGTAATTGTGGCCATCAACAAAGATCCGGAAGCTCCCATTTTCCAAGTTGCTGACTACGGAATCGTGGGCGATCTGTTCGAAGTAGTTCCACTCTTAACGGAAGAGTTCAAAAAAGTTTTGGTCTAAATCAAACGTCCAAACTCCAGCATCCATACCACAATACGTCATGAGCAAGCTGATGCCTGTATTATGCAGGTGTCAGCTTATTTTTTTCTTTCAATTTGGGTTAATGACTATTGATCTATTGACATCGATAATCATTTTCAATGATAATTGATACCGATAATCATTTTCATTTTAAAAAAGGAAAGGGGTAGAAATGATGCTTCGCAGGATCATACATAAGATTCATCTTTGGCTTAGCCTGTTGGCAGGAGTATTTATTGTGCTCATCGGATTAACAGGGAGTATTCTTGTTTTTAATGGTGAGATCAATCGGGCGCTCCATCCTGACTTATTCCATGTAACTGCCGGGACTGCGATTTCCTATGACAAAGCTTCCCAGGCAGTATTGGAGAACCACCCCAATAGAAAAATAGAACGGATTTACGCTCCCGCACATCCGGATGCCGGAGGAGTTTATCTTTTTCGAGTGAAGGACGGTAAGGAACGAAATTATGTGTACGTCGATCCGGGGACAGGGAAGATTACAGGGGAACTGGGAAACAATACTTTTCTCAATTGGGTAGGAGAACTGCATTATCATCTGTTATTGGCAGATTACAATGGGTCAGAAATCGTTGGTATTATCGGGTTCATGTTGTTTTTCGTCGTAATCTCGGGAATTTATCTTTGGTGGCCGGGAATAAAGAACTGGGTAAAGGGATTCTCCATTCGCAAGAGCAGCAACCGCTATATCAAACATTATGACTATCATAAAGTATTTGGAATTGTCTCCGTTCCTTTTCTCCTGATTGTCTCGTTAACAGGCGCCTTGTTTACCTTTGACGAAGATATCTTCGGCTGGTTTGGTGCAAACCCACGTCCCGTCCCGTCTAAAGAGCTGCTTGTTTCACAGCCGCTTCCAACCGGAAAACTGCCGCTCGATCAGCTGGTCGCTTTCGCACAGCAAACCGTACCGGATGCCAGGGTAACACAAATCAGAATACCTGCCAAGCCGGAAGAAGGAAAGCCGGAAGGAGCGATGGAAGTCCGTTTGACCCACCATTACGACCCGTCAGGATTCGGCAATGTTCAGATATGGCTCGACCAATACAGCGGAAAGGTGATTGCCAAGCAGGATGCAACTGTTGACCCGGGTCTTACCTACCAGACTTGGCTTTTTCCGTTGCATACCGGGATGTACGGAGGAATCATCACCAAAGTAATTTATTGCATAGGAGGACTTATTCCTGCTCTTTTAATGGTTACCGGAACCTATATGTGGTACAGGAAAGCCCGTAAAAAACAATTAGTAAAACAAAAGGTGAAGGTAAAAACAGCTGAGCAAAACCTCATAGAGACAGCCTAGAAGAACGAGACGGCCCCTTTTCTGACGAAAAAGGGGCTGATTTATTCCGCGATAAAAATTGGAAGTCGGGTGGGTTTTTATAACATTTTTATATTTATTATGATAAAATAAGTAAAAAATGTTGAGATGAAAAGGTGAGTAAATCATGTCAGAGACGATGGTTAACTGGCTCTCCCACAGTATCGGCATGCTTCTCGTTCTTGCATTTTCTCTGCCAAGCTTCGTCCTCATCTGGATGGCGAAGAAGATAGCCATCCATCAACAGTTGATACCTTCAGAGGTCCAAGCTGTTGAACATGTAAAGGGCGACGACGTGGAGCCATATTCCGCTGAGAAGCTGGAAAAGGTTATCGAGGAATTTAACCAGGATATTTTCATTCAGAAAGTAGCGCCAACTGAAATCAAAAAAGGACCGCATTTGCGAATCAAAACGGTCCGAGAAGTGATTTCCATATATCCTAAAGATCGGAATGACATGTATGTCGAACGTGTAAACAAGAAGGGAAAAACTACCGTTTATTGGGTTCGCAGTGCTTCCCTTGCTCAGGAACTTACTCCCAGCGCCCAGCCCAGCTTCCAATAGCATCAATGACTGTTTTCAAATCTTTTCCCTTGTCTGTAAGCTCATATTCAATGCGCACAGGAGTTTCCGGATAGACGTGCCGAACGACAATACCTAGGCTTTCCAGCTCTTTCATTCGTTCGGTGAGCATCCGGTCGCTCATCTCCGGAATCTGTTCTTTTACTTCTTTAAATCGGCGTGGTCCGCCCAGCAGCACGCGCAGAATCAGTCCGGTCCACCGTTTTCCAATCAGATCCATTGCTTTTTCAAATTTTGGACACATATGAGAATAATCAAGATGGTCCATGTCCATTTTCATCACCTGTTCCATATTGTAAAGGGTTCGAACATCTGCTTTTATCATAACACGGGATAGTCGATATAATATAGGGCAGCGGGACAAAATATGTAAAGGTCTCTTAAATAGGCAACACTTAAATATGCAACACTCAAGGCAAAGTGTCACTTGGCGTGGTCAATTCCAGATGAGGATGCTATACTTTACCGTGGTGGAAGTTATTATGTGAAGAAGAAGGAGGCTTTTCAAATGGCTATTGTAAATGCTACTGACCAAACATTCACTCAAGAAGTGGAGCAAGGCGGAACCGTACTGGTAGATTTCTGGGCTCCATGGTGTGGTCCTTGCAAAATGATCGCGCCAGTTCTTGAGCAAATCGATAGTGAAGTTGGTTCCAAGCTCAAAATCGTAAAAGTTAACGTTGACGATAATCCAGATTCTGCCGGACGTTTCGGAATCATGTCCATTCCAACCTTGTTGGTATTCAAAGGCGGCCAACCAGTTGATAAAATTGTTGGCTTCCAACCAAAAGAAGCGCTCATGTCAACATTAAACAAACACCTGTAAAAAAGAAACTGGCAGCGATTGCTCTTGTGGCGATTGCTGCTTTTTCTTTCATTATTGCCGCGCAAGTTATTTTCTGCTGCACGCAAGGGAACGTTTGTGCTACGATAGAAAAGTCGATTTTCTCTTCAGGATGAATGAATGCGAGGAGAGGAGGATATGACTTGAAGTCGATCAAAGATAAGCTGGCTGTTCTGCCGGATAAACCGGGCTGTTATCTGATGAAAAATGCGAGTGGAGAAGTTATCTATGTTGGAAAAGCCAAGGTGCTGAAAAACCGGGTGCGATCATACTTTACAGGCAGCCATGACGGGAAAACCCAGTTATTGGTCAGCGAGATCGCCGATTTCGAATATATTGTCGTCTCCTCAGCGATTGAAGCACTGCTTTTGGAGTGCAACCTGATTAAACAGTACAATCCGCGCTATAATGTCTTGCTCAAGGATGACAAAACGTATCCATATATAAAAATCACCAACGAAACGCATCCTCGCCTGGAAATTACGCGAAAGGTGCAAAAGGACAAGGCCAAGTATTTTGGGCCGTATGCCAATGCCGGAGCAGCGCAGGAAGTCAAAAAACTTCTGGATCGCCTGTATCCGCTGCGCAAATGCCAGATGCTGCCGAAGCAGGTATGCCTGTACTATCATCTTGGGCAGTGCCTTGCTCCATGTGTATATGAAGTAGAGCCACAGGAGAACGAGCGGATTGTCGAAGAGATTGCCAAGTTTCTGGACGGCGGTCATGAAGCAATGAAAAAGCAGCTTACCGAGAAAATGATGCAAGCGGCCGAGGAGATGGAGTTCGAGCGCGCCAAAGAACTGCGCGACCAGATAAAAAGTATTGAAGCGGTTATGGAAAAGCAAAAAGTTACCTTTACCGATACTGTTGACCGCGACATTTTCGGTTTTGCCGTGGAAAAAGGCTGGATGTGCATTCAGGTTTTCTACATGCGGCAGGGCAAGATGATTCAGCGGGAAACTTCGATGTTCCCGTACTATGGAGACGAGACGGAAGATTTCATGTCGTTTGTAACCCAGTTCTACTACGACAAACAGCAGGCGCTGCCCAAAGAGATTCTCCTTCCTGAACAAAGTGAACCGGAACTGTTGGCCCAATGGCTGCACGTTAAGGTATTAACGCCTAAGCGCGGGAAAAAGCGAGAACTGGTTGGAATGGCAAGCGAGAATGCACGGATCGCCCTGCAGGAGAAATTTGCCCTGATGTCCAAGGACGAAGCGAGAACCATACAAGCCGTCCATAATTTGGGGCATATTCTGGGGATTGGCGTGCCGTATCGGATTGAAGCATTCGACAACTCCAACATTCAAGGAACTGAGCCGGTTTCTGCCATGGTTGTCTTTACAAACGGCCGACCTGACAAAAAGGAATACCGCAAATTCAAGATAAAGAGCGTCGAAGGACCGGACGATTACGGTTCCATGCGGGAAGTGATCCGCCGGCGTTACACCCGTTTGCTTAAGGAAAATCAGCCGCTTCCCGACTTGATTGTCATCGACGGCGGCAAAGGGCAAATTTCCGCTGCGATGGATGTGCTGGAAAACGAATTGGGCTTGTATATTCCTGTATGCGGGTTGGCCAAAGACGATAAGCATAAAACGGCGGAATTGTTGTTTGGCGATTCACCGGAACCCGTCGATCTGAAGCGGGACAGCAACGAGTTTTATTTGCTTCAGCGGATTCAAGACGAAGTGCATCGATTCGCGATCACGTTCCATCGCCAGGCGCGCGGCAAAACGATGTTAAGCTCACAATTGGATGAGATTCCGGGAATAGGCGAGAAGCGAAGGAAGATGTTGTTCAAACATTTTGGATCGCTTGCCAAAATGCGGGAAGCAAGCGTGGAAGATTTCCGGCAAATCGGCATTGGCGACAAGCTGGCTCGTGAAATTATCCAGAAGCTGCGTAAACTGGAAACGGAAAAATGAATTGAACATGTTTCAGATACGTGTTATAATCCGATCTAAATGAATAAGAAACCTCACTTCCCTGAATTGGAGTGAGGTAGAGGCGCGAAAACCAAGAGTACCCCCCGAAGATGCGGGCATCGATGAAGGGTGCGGGAAAGGGGAATTCGCCGAAGTGCAACAGGCGGCCCGATGCTTGTTGTGCTGGGTCTGTGTTGAATAAGCACAGGACTGTCATCGCCGTATCTACATCCTGTACAGCGATGGAGAGCTATCTCACCGAGGATGAAAGGCTTCGTGCATGCGCGCAGTCTTTCGCCGACGTGTCTAGGGAGGGAGGAACGAGTATGTCCAATAACAGGGCAACGACTGGTTTAACCTCGTCGTTGCCTTTTTGCTTGTATTTGCTTGTATTGTTCGCTTTTTAGAAGATAAATGAAAAAATTCACCGGATACCGGATAGGCGTGGATTTGGATAATACATGGAGAGAATGAACGGAGAAGAACATCAAGGGAGTGAAATCAAGTGGGATTGATCGTACAAAAATTTGGCGGTACATCAGTAGGAACAATTGAACGGATTTTACGTGTGGCAGACCGGATTATTGAAACCAAAAATCAAGGAAACGATGTGGTGGTAGTAGTATCTGCCATGGGTAAATCAACAGATGTGCTCGTAGACATGGCTAAACAAATTACGCCCCATCCGTCTACCCGAGAAATGGATATGCTGCTGACAACCGGTGAACAGGTATCAATTGCGCTTTTGGCGATTGCGCTGCAAAGCAAAGGGTATGAGGCTGTTTCTTTAACCGGTTGGCAAGCGGGAATCACGACGGAAGCCGTCCATTCCAAAGCGCGCATCCAAGAAATCAACGATCAGCGGATTCGTACGGAACTTAAGAATGGACGTATCGTAATCGTTGCCGGGTTCCAGGGGATTACTTCAGAAGGAGAAATCACCACGCTGGGACGCGGAGGTTCCGATACGACAGCGGTTGCTTTGGCGGCAAGCCTTGGTGCAGATCAATGCGAAATTTTCACAGATGTTTCCGGTGTCTTTACTGCGGACCCGCGGATTGTTCCGTCCGCGCAAAAACTGGAGAGCATTTCCTATGATGAAATGCTGGAATTGGCCAATCTCGGGGCAGGTGTCCTTCATCCGCGCTCTGTGGAAACAGCCAAAAAATATAAAGTACGCCTGGTGGTTCGATCCAGCTTTACGAATGAAGAAGGTACTTACGTAGAGGAGGTTGCTTCGATGGAAACAGGAAGAGTAGTAAGTGGAGTTGCACATGATGAAGATGTAGCCAAGATTACCGTGGTCGGCATGCCGGCAAAGGTGGGAACGCTATCCCGATTGTTCAATACGCTGGCATCGGCACAGGTGAATGTTGACATTATTATTCAAAGCTCTTATGAAGCTGCTGTCACCAATATTTCGTTTACCGTATCGACGGATGACTTGAAACGAGCCATTGACGTATTGGAACAGAATCGTTTTGAACTGGGCTTTGACACGATTGATTATGAACAAGATCTGACCAAAGTATCCATTGTCGGTGCCGGCATGGTTACCAATCCGGGTGTGGCAGCAGAGATGTTCCGCCAACTGGCTGAACAGCAAATCTCAATTAAAATGGTTTCCACATCTGATATTAAAATTTCCTGCGTGATCCCTGCCGAGCATACGAAGCTGGCTGTTTCCACCCTGCATTCCGCTTTTGGATTGGACGTGGAAGAAAAGGCCGTTGTTCACGGAGTATAAGGGTATAAGGGTTAGTTATTGACAGTGCAGCCCTTCCAATCGTATGATGGAAACAAATTAACAGAAAACTCTTATCAAGAGTGGTGGAGGGACTGGCCCGATGAAACCCGGCAACCCCGCTTCAGCGGAGAGGTGCTAAATCCAGCAAACGCCGTTTAACGAATCGCGTTTGGAAGATAAGAGCGGGTATCTGGTCGTCCGGAAAAACACCCCCTCTTCTCTTCGAAGAGGGGGTTTTCTTTTTGTTAATAGGAAGCTCAAGATTTGGGCCCCGGTGGTCGGCTTAAGTCGGGTGGGTTTTCCAAGGACAGAGCAGTCCGGAGTTTGGAGGGGAGTAGCCTGTGCAAAAGGCAATGATTGGCGATTTACAGTTGGAATCGGGAGAAATTCTGAAACAAGTAGAAATAGGATATAAAACGTACGGTACATATGATCGCCAAAGAGGGAATGCGATCCTTGTGTGTCATGCGCTTACTGGTGACGTATATGCCGTAGGCGACGAGAATCGTCCGGGGTGGTGGGAAGGACTAATCGGTCCCGGAATGCCTATCGATACAAACGAGTATTTTGTGATTTGCAGCAACGTCTTGGGCGGGTGTTACGGTTCAACCGGTCCTGCAAGCATAAATCCGGAGACTAACCGCCCGTATGGTTCGCGTTTTCCGATTGTGACGATTCGGGACATGGTCCGGGCCCAGCGACGCCTTCTGGAAAAGTTGGGGATAGAACGCTTGTACGCGGTGATCGGCGGCTCCATGGGCGGAATGCAAGTGTTCGAGTGGGCAGTGGAATATCCTGATATGATGGAATTGGTTATTCCGATTGCCACCTGTACGCGGCTCTCAGCCATTTCGATTGCGTATAACGATGTAGGCCGTCAAGCGATCAAGAACGATCCGGAATGGCTCGGTGGGGATTACTATCCTGGCGCAGGTCCGACCAAAGGTCTTGCTGTCGCCCGAATGGTTGGCATGATTACGTACCGCACCGCCGAATTATTTGAAGAGCGTTTCGGTCGAAGCTTGCAGCAGGAATCTGGCAGGTCATCGTTTGATATTACCTTTCAGATTGAAAGCTATCTCCGTTATCAAGGGGAGAAGCTGGTGGAACGGTTTGACGCCAACAGCTACCTATGTCTATTGCGGGCGATGGACTCACACGACATTGGAAAAGGGCGGGGCGGCATCGAGCAGGCATTGTCCCGTATCCAGGCTAAAGTTCTCATGATCGGTATCACCAACGATTTGCTGTATCCCATTGAACATCAATGGGAGATGGCCCAGTTAATGCGGAAACATCAAATTGAAGTGGATTTCCATACGATTGATTCCAAATTCGGTCATGACGCGTTTTTGGTTGAATTCACCAGAATGGGAAGGATTGTTGCTCCCTTTTTTAAAGGGAAATAAGGATCACCACTTCTACTTGTTTAGACACGGCAGAAGTTTGAAGCTCCAATTGGGCATCCGCTTCCTTTGCCTGCCATTGGCTGATTGATCCGGCAATGATCCCGCATTCCAGCATAAGCGAACGTTCCAGCCTGTCCGGATCAATATGCGAAAACACGGAGTGCGTGAGGGAGAAGCGGTACAATCGGTTGTTTTCCTCCAAAAGCTCCAATTTGCCAAGTCCCAGACGGATAAATGGAAGAACGAGATCGTGGGCGGATTGAATCGAGATTTGTGCTCCAATCTCTTTTCCCAGCCAGTACAGAATAGGCCCTTCGCTCTCACCCAGAAGCTTGCGGGTCAATGAGTCGCGGAGCATGTAGAACCCGAGATAAGGCATATTTAACTGCTCCAGGTGAGCCATCGTTTGCGGAGAAAACAAAGTGACAAGCGGATCGACCAGGTGGCGCATGTGAAATCCTCCTTTTTGAAAAACACAGATTTAGTTAAACCTATGAATAAATGGAGAATCGCATGACGAATTTCTACTACTTATATGGCTTATATGGCGATCTCTATCAATTCGGCAGAAAAAACCTCTTGAATGCCCAACATTGGCGCTCATTCAAGAGGTTTATTCTATCGTTGGAATTAGTCTACTGATTATCTTGACGCTTTTTGGGGACAGGAGTACAATAGTTTTTGGTCACATATTTGACATTCTTTTTTCCGTATTCCGACACAATTTTACATGATTTTGACAAGCAACTGATTTGTAAGCGCCTACCTTTATAATAGAATGGGAATCGAATCATTTGCTTTTTACAAATCTGTGAAAGGGTGTGTCTAACAAAACAGAGATTGGGACAGGATAGGGAGGAAAGAAAATAGCATCAGATTTAGCAAGTAGGACAAAAGACAACAGTTCATTGAGGGGGGGACCCATGCATGGCTAGCAGCCAGCACTTTTTACGTCACAGGCTTCATTCTTTATTAGGTTTGTTTCCCGTAGGAATGTTCTTGGTTTTTCACTTGGTGGCAAACTACCAAGCAACCAGAGGCGCGGAAGCTTACAATCAAGCGGTTGGATTGATCGATAAAATTCCATTCCTTATTTTCCTTGAATTCGGTCTGATTTACATACCGCTCTTTTTCCATGCCGTCTATGGTCTTCACATTGCATTCCAAGCGAAACACAACGTAAACAACTACGGTTATTTGCGCAATCATTTATTCCTGTGGCAGCGGATTACGGGCGTTATTACTCTTATTTTTATCTCCTGGCACGTATGGCAGACCCGGATTCAAAAAGCGTTGGGTCAAGTTACTGTTAACTATGACATGATGCACGATATTTTCTCCAATCCGGCAATGAGAATTTTCTATGCGGTCGGTATTCTTTCTGCAGTCTTCCACTTTTCCAATGGACTTTGGTCGTTCCTTGTTCATTGGGGAATTACTGTTGGTCCGCGTTCGCAACGCATCGCGACATACCTGACCATGGGTGTGTTCGTAATTATCTCCATCATCGGCTTACGCGCGTTGTCGGCATTCGTTTAATAGGAATAGGGGGAAGCAATCATGGCCAAAGGCAAATTAATAATCGTCGGCGGTGGTCTGGCCGGCTTAATGGCAACCATCAAAGCGGCAGAAAAAGGTGTACCGGTAGACTTATTCTCCCTTGTACCAGTGAAACGTTCTCACTCGGTCTGTGCGCAGGGGGGGATTAACGGTGCGGTAAATACCAAAGGCGAAGGCGATTCTACCTGGGAACACTTCGATGACACCATCTACGGAGGAGACTTCCTTGCTAACCAACCGCCGGTAAAAGCAATGTGTGATGCGGCACCGGGTATTATTTACATGCTGGACCGGATGGGCGTAATGTTTAACCGCACCCCTGAGGGTTTGCTGGATTTCCGTCGTTTTGGCGGAACGAAGCACCATCGTACCGCATTTGCGGGTGCTACAACCGGCCAACAGCTGCTCTACGCATTGGACGAGCAGGTTCGCCGTTTTGAAACAGAAGGTTTGGTTACCAAGTACGAATATTGGGATTTCCTTGGAATTGTACAAGATGATGCGGGCGTATGCCGTGGTATTACCGCGCAAAACATGCGTACCAGCGAGATCCAGTCCTTTGTTGCTGATGCGGTTATCTTGGCAACTGGCGGACCTGGAATCATTTTCGGCAAATCTACCAACTCCATCATTAATACAGGTACAGCTGCTTCTGCTGCTTACCAGCAAGGTGTTATTTATGCAAACGGTGAGTTTATCCAGATTCACCCGACAGCTATTCCAGGGGATGACAAGCTGCGCCTGATGTCTGAATCGGCCCGCGGTGAAGGCGGACGCGTATGGACTTATCGTGACGGGAAACCTTGGTACTTCTTGGAAGAAAAATATCCTGCATACGGTAACCTCGTTCCTCGTGACATTGCTACCCGCGAAATCTTCCATGTTTGCGTAGATTTGAAGCTGGGTATCAATGGCGAGAACATGGTGTATCTTGACCTGTCTCATAAAGACCCGAGAGAGTTGGACGTTAAACTCGGCGGTATCATTGAGATTTACGAAAAATTCGTGGGTGAAGACCCTCGCAAGGTTCCAATGAAAATCTTCCCTGCCGTTCATTATTCCATGGGCGGAATGTGGGTTGACTATAACCAAATGACCAATATCCCTGGCCTGTTCGCAGCCGGTGAGTGCGATTATTCTCAACACGGCGCTAACCGTCTTGGTGCTAACTCCCTTCTCTCCGCAATTTACGGCGGTATGGTGGCTGGTCCGAAAGCGATTGAGTATATCAACGGCTTGGCGAAGTCCTCCAGTGACTTGTCCAGCGCCATGTTTGACAGCTACACCAAGAAAGAACAAGAAAAATATGAAAACATCCTGAAAATGGATGGAACGGAAAACGCCTATATGATTCACCGCGAATTGGGTGAGTGGATGACGGATAACGTTACCGTGGTACGCTTCAATGACCGTCTGAAGAAAACGGACGAGAAGATTCAAGAGCTGATGGAACGCTATAAACGCATCAACATCAACGATACGCAGCGTTGGAGCAACTCTGGTGCTTCCTTTACCCGTCATCTCTGGAACATGCTGATTCTCGCTCGCGTAATCACTCTTGGCGCATTAAATCGTAACGAAAGCCGCGGTGCGCATTACAAACCTGAGTTTCCTGAGCGTAACGATGAGCAATTCCTG
The DNA here is from genome assembly GCA_041920465.1 of Paenibacillaceae bacterium. GTDB lineage: Bacteria > Bacillota > Bacilli > Brevibacillales > Brevibacillaceae > Brevibacillus_H. The sequence continues at coordinate 60,861 of JBHGXW010000026.1, forward strand.
AAAACGACAATGGCCAAATTCAACCCAGACACTCTTGCTCCCGACATCTATTACGAAGACGTGGACATTTCCTTGATCCCGCCGCGTAAACGCGACTACTCGCAGAACAAGAAGGGAGGACATTAATCATGGCCGATAAAACGATTCATTTAATTATTACTCGTCAGGACAGCCCTGAGAGTGCGCCATATACTGAAGAGTTCAAAATCCCGTACCGTCCGAACATGAACGTTATCTCTGCTTTGATGGAGATTCAGCGTAATCCGACCAATGCACAGGGACAAAAAACCAAACCGGTCGTTTGGGAATCCAACTGCCTGGAGGAAGTTTGCGGAGCATGCTCAATGGTGATCAACGGCAAGCCGCGCCAAGCTTGCAGCGCTTTGATTGACAAGCTGGAGCAGCCTATCCGCATCGCGCCGATGAGCACATTCCCGGTTATGCGCGACTTGTCGGTTAACCGTAACCGCATGTTTGATGCGCTCAAGCGCGTAAAAGCATGGATTCCGATTGACGGTACTTACGATCTCGGCCCTGGTCCGCGCATGCCGGAAGTAGATCGCCAATGGGCGTATGAGCTGTCCAAGTGCATGACCTGTGGTGTCTGCCTTGAAGCCTGTCCAAACGTAAACGAGAAATCTTCCTTCATTGGACCATTCGCGATTTCGCAAGTCCGTTTGTTCAACCAGCATCCGACTGGCCAAATGAACAAGCATGAGCGCTTGGAAGCCCTGATGGATAAAGGCGGTATCGGTGATTGCGGCAACTCGCAAAACTGTGTCCGTTCCTGCCCGAAAGGTATTCCGCTCACAACATCGATTGCGCACATGAACAAAGAAACAACCAGATACGCAATCCGATCCTTCTTCTTCTCCTGATATTTGGAATGGAAAAAGAACTTGGTCTGTGCCAAGTTCTTTTTTTCGTATAACAAAGCCACAGCGGACGAAGTCTTTTCCACTTCCGAGTATACCTGCTACCTTTCCATGGAAAACTGATGGAAAGAAGAGTAGTAGGAGGACCGGAATGAAAAAAATCATTTCTTTTTGTTTGGCGGTATTGTTCGTTCTTTATCCTTTTCAAACAGAAAAAGCGATTCAAAGCATGTCGATTCAAACAGTTCCTGCCATAACCGAAGCTACAGCAACAACCGCAACTGCATCTATGGTGGCTTCTTCCAGAAATCCGGATGATTCCATTCTTCGACAGGTGCTGGCAGATTTATATGAGGAGACCCCGCACTTCCTGCAGTCAAAGAAATGGGCGGGAGTCAGGACGGAGCAGTCAGATGAATGGGAAACATTGAATGGCGTCATTCAAGGGGAGCAGATGCTACAAGCGGCATCTTCCACGCTGGATATGATCGAGGCGAGAAAAGCGTGGAAAGAGGCGGGGGTAAAAGGCGAGGGAATGTTGGTTTCCATCGTCGACACCGGTGTGAATCCGAAACATCCCGATATGCGGCCTCCCAAGGACAAAAGACAGGCGCTTGCCAAAACGGGTTCTGCCAATAAGGTAATCGCTGGCTACAATTGGGCTGATCGGAATCAACAGACCCAAGATGAGGGCGAATCCCAGCATGGTATGCATGTGGCTGGAATTGTGGCAGCCAATGGCAAGCTGAAAGGTGTCGCACCGGAATCACAGCTGTTAAGTCAAAAGGTATTCAGCAACTATCAAGGGGAAGTATCCGGGTTAAGTGAATCGATCTTGTTTGCCATCAACGATTCAATTGCAAAAAAAGCGGATGTAATTAATCTAAGCCTGGGATCCTCCGCCGGGTACGTAGATGATACCAGTGTCGAGCAGTTGGCGATCAAAAGAGCGGTAGATCATGGTGTAGTCGTGGTGGCTGCGGCAGGAAATGACGGATATTTTGGCAGCGACAAGGTTCGTTCGGAGAATGCGGATTACGCGATGATCGGTTCGCCAGGAATCGCTCCGGATGCATTGTCAGTCGCATCCGCGAATGCAACAATTCTGGCTGGAGTCAGCTTCGAAGTCTCGGGTGCTGATGACGTGAAGAGAGTGGTTTATTTGGTAGGACGTCCATCATCGGGCGACCCGCTTAATCCGACACAAACGCTGGCGGATGAACACGAGCTGGTTTACGTCGGGAAAGGCAAAAAGGAAGATTACAATATCTCGGTCAAGGGAAAGGTTGTCTTGGTTGAACGGGGGGATATTCCGTTTGATGAAAAGCTGAAATTTGCCAAGGAGGCGGGTGCCGTCGGCGTGATTGTCTTCAACAATCAGTCCGGCCCGTTAGTGATGAGTGCCAATGAAACCAAAGGCATTCCTTCTGTCTCCATCCTGAAGCAGATGGGAGAAAAATTGGCAGCCAAGCTGAAAAAAGGCAAAAAATTAACCATTCGCTTCGATGGTGCATACGCTCAAAACGATCTGCCTTACCCCAATGGAGGAACCATATCGCCATTCTCCTCCTGGGGACCGACGCCCGATCTGCAGTTTAAGCCGGATATCACGGCTCCCGGCGGAGGAATCCTCTCCACCGTACTGCAAGATGATTATGCCGTAAAAAGCGGTACCTCAATGGCAACCCCGCATGTTGCCGGAGGAATGGCATTAATCAAGGAGGCCTACCTGAAGCGGGGACACAATCTGCAAGGGCGCGCACTGGTCGAAACACTGAAGGCTGCCGTGATGAATACGGCAGAACCGATTATTGATCCAAACGAGATACCAACCTCGGACGATAACAGCAAACAGGCCCCCAGCCAAATGGAAGTACCTTATTCGGTTCGTGTGCAAGGTGCCGGCATGATGCAAATCGCCAAAGCAATCAAGACACCTGTGGTGATTACGGATCGAAAAGGCAAAGCTGGCATATCGCTGGGAGAAGTGGGCAACTCGACTACCTTCTCCTTATTTCTGGATAACAAATTTGGCAAGAAGGCGGTTACCTATACGGTCTCGGATGAATTTGGCGTTTTGACTGACCAGCGGAAGGACGGTCAAAACCTTTTAAAAGAAGGGCGGCTGCCGGGTGCTTCTGTGACGTTTACGCAGCGGAAGGTGACCGTGGCGCCGGGACAGCGGCAAGAATTGAAAGTGACGCTTACGATCCCGAAAGATAGTGAGAAAAATATTTTTGCGGAAGGTTACATCTCGTTCAGGCCGGAGCAGGAGGGAGTGCCGATCCTTCACGTTCCTTACATGGGTTTCTACGGCGACTGGGAAGAACCACGGATAATCGACCCGCCGATGTGGGAAGCCAACAGCCAAGAAAAGCGAACCGGCATTAAGACCACCTGGTATCGGGACAAGGAAAATGACAAATGGAAATATCGGGATTATCTAGGGGTGACCGGTGTTGACGAGAACGGAAACGTACAGGTGGATCCTGCGCATATCGCCTTTTCCCCCAATCAGGACGGACATTACGACATAGCGGCTCCCTCGATCACCTTCCTGCGTAATGCCAGGCATGTATCCATCGATATTGTGGATTCCTCCGGCAAGCTGGTCCGGCCGCTGGTTCGAGACGAAAAGGTAACCAAGTTTGACCAATCAAAGCTTGGCACTCCCTACTATTACACGGAGAAAAAGGAGTGGGCCTGGGACGGCAAGGTGTATGACCCGCAAAAGGGGGAGTATAAAACAGCGCCTGATGGAACATACCGTTTCATGATACGAGCCAAAAACGATGGCCGGCATGCCAATTGGCAATCTGTCTCTCTGCCGATTCAACTGGATACCAAGGCACCGTCACTGTCTGCCTCCATAAGCGGTAACATGGTAAAATGGAACTCTCGCGACAAGGATGTCCAGGGATATATTCTGTATGTGAATGGCAAGAAGGCAGGAGGTCCCTATTCTGCCGCGCAGCGGAGTGCCACGATTACACAACCTCAAAAAAAGATCACTCTGGTCGCATACGACTACGCCGGCAATATTACGATTAAGCACGTAAATGGCCAAAGTGACATTACCGCACCGTATATCATCTTTCCTAACAATATTTATGAACAGGTGCTGGTCACCAAGGAGAAGAATGTACCGATTCTGGGAAAGGTAAGCGGTGAGGACATGCTGGATCGGGTAAAACTGTACATAGCCGGCCAGCCCGTGTCCGTTGCGGAAGACGGCAGCTTCCAAACCGTCCTTACCTTAACGGAAGGATTAAATTATGTAACTTACAGCGCAACAGACGTGTACGGCAACAATCGGCAGTTTACCCAAAGAGTCGTTGTCGATTCGACTTCGCCGGAAGTCACGCTGTTAAATGACGGAACGGAAGAAGTAATGGTGGACGCTAAAACCAATCGTATGGTGCTGCCAATTCGCTTCAGTTATAAGGACAGCAATTATAAAGGAAGCGTGGTCTTCAACGGGGAGTCACTGGCCAATTGGGAGGAAGAACAACTGGAGCTGCCTGTCAAAAAAAGCTTTACGCAGCTTGTCTCTTTGCGGCAGGGGGATAACAAGCTGTTGATTGAAGGAAAGGACGATGCAGGGAACGTTACCGCTCTGCCGCTCCATATATATGCCGAGCCCAAAGCCGGATCGCTCGTTCTCTACAACCAGGAACAGCATTATACCTATAAGGCCAAACCGGCTCCGCTTCCGCAAATCGGTTTTACAAAAGCAAGCTATGAAGGAGAAGTGGGAGAAACCATTTTGACGCAAGGAAGAGTCACTTCAACCCTCCCTGTCCAGCTATATGTTTATTATGGTGAAAACCGTCTGATGGCGGATGTAAACGATCAGGGTGAATTTCGATTGCCGCTGACCGTTGATAAGCCCGGCAAAGAAGATGTTACGCTGGTAGTCGTTGATCTGCTGGGACGGGAAAGCAAGGTAGTAGCCAACATCATCGGGAAAATCAGTGAGCGGAAGGGGAATGCGAAATAGCATTCCTCTTTTTCCCTATACAGGAAAGTTTAATCACTTTAAAGAGAGCCTATTAATAGAAAAGGAGCATTCTTATGTTTTATCACGGGGTAAACAGAGAATACATCTATCAGCAGTATCCTGTACTTTCACCTCGGCGGAGCGTTTCGCACAAAAACAAAGAGCAGCGCATGGATCGCCGCCATTTGATGGAGAAATTCGGGATTGAACCTATTCATTTACTGGAATCAAGCGATCACTATCCGGTAGATCGCTGTATTCAAGAGTGCTTGGAATTTGGTGATACGGTACTGGAATTCGCCACCTTGCCAGACCCGTTGTGGCAGTTAAGCCGGCACGAAGTAGGGGTTACGGTGCTAGATGTGAGAAACGCATCATCGGTTTACGTGACTCTCGAAGATGAACATCTGAGAGAGTTTTTACATGCCGTGCCTATTCGGGTAATCGATGTAAAAATCAAATAAAAAGCTTGTTTCTGCCAAAATTCGACATTATAATATTTTTAAGCGTGTCAAATAACACCACGGAAAGGAAAAGTGTGGCATGAAAGCTCAGTATCTAAATCCGTTTCTTGAATCTGCGTCAACGGTGATTCAGCAGATGTGCAATGTTGCACCGACACGTGGTGATTTGGCCATCAAGGATGTGCAGTTTCACGATGACCATGTTTGGATCAAAATTGGTCTGACGGGCCAACTGCAGGGCGATGTTATTTTCGGCCTGCACAAAGAGGTGGCAATTCGAATTATTTCAGCAATGATGGGCGGCTTTCCCATTCAGGAACTGGATGAGATGGGCAAAAGCGCAATATCAGAACTGGGCAACATGATTTCCGGCAATGCAAGCACCATCCTGTTCAACCAGGGGGTGGCAATTGACATTACCCCGCCAGAGTTGGTCGATGACCATAAAACCCTGAAAGTAAACGGAAAAGCATTATCTGTTCCGCTTGAGCTGGGGGACCTGGGGAAATTAGAGATTCAAGTTGTCGTCATTCAATAATTTTGAACCAATGTTCTCCCGCCGATTTTCCGGAGGAGAGCATTTTTTTATATGCAGCGATACAAAGGCCGATGCTACGGTTTTGACCACTTCCTGACGATGAGAGAACCCGGACTAGATTTTATAAAAATAAAAAATGATAAAATGCTTTTTGGTTGTATAGCTTAAATCCTTCCAATTGTAGTATCTTTTGGTTTAGCGGGAGGTGTGCGAATTGTTCAAATTGTTTCAACAAATTATAGCAATCTTTTTTCTCGTACTTGTAGTCGCAGGTGCACCGCTGATCCTGCAAGCGCGAGGAGAAGAAGTTTATTTTCAGCCTGAAAAATTTATCGCTCATACTGCATATCTGGTCGACAACATCTCTCACGGCACGCTGGGAACCTATTATTTGGGGAGAAACGAACGGGATATTGCCGGAGATATTTTGCCGTACGCCGAGAACTCATTTTTATTACTATTCTTTAGTATATTGATTGCGGTCGTGATTAGCGTTTCTTTTGGGATGTTTTTGCACCGGTTCCGGTTCGTTCATTATTACCAGCGGGTGCTTGATATTTTTTCTACCATCCCTGATTTTGTGCAGGTGCTGTTTTTTATGTTGGCGGCGATTGCTTTCTATAAAATGACCGACATTCGGTTAATCACCTTGTCGCCGTTCAGCGATGCCAATAACAACTGGTTTCCGACGCTGATTTTGTCGGTTGGCCCTACCCTGTATCTGATGAAGGTGGTAAGCCTCAAATATTATCAGACTTGCGGTGAGGATTATATTCGGACTGCGCTGGCGAAAGGGATGAGCGTACGCTACATCATTTTGCATCACGTCTTTAAAAACGTGAAACCATTTTTGATTGCCGATCTGAAGAAAGCCATCTCCATCACCATTGCGAACTTGTTCGTAGTTGAGTATCTCCTCAACGTGGTAGGTGTTACCCGATTCATCTTTGGACAGTATCAGTTTACGACTGCCGCGATCGGCCTGATGATTCTGTTGATCCTGTCTCTGCTCGTCTATGTGCTGATCAGGCTGATTTTATATTTATTCGAGCGAGGGTTTGTCTATGAATAGGTTCAAGAACCGGTTAACGCTGTGGTTGGGGACTCTCTTTGTCCTGTTTTTGTTTATCATTGCTGTTATCGGACCGCAAATGGCTCCCTACGACGTTACGTTCAAAGAGAAAGTGCAAAATATCGTTGTAAACGGCAAGACCAAAATTATTAACCCGCCATTGCCTCCTTCACCGGAGCATTGGTTGGGTACGGATAAGTGGGGTTACGATATTCTCACCTTGATTTTGTATGGTGCGAAATACACGTTATTTGTTACCGTCGCCATTGCTGCCTTGCGAATTTTGCTGGGAGCCATCATTGGGTTGTACATCGGAATGGCTGAACGCAAGCAGAACTGGTGGCTTGCTTTGGAGAATGCCTGGAGCCATATTCCGCTGATTCTGCCGGTCTATTTCTTTTTGCTGGGTGTTAATATCAATTCTCCGCTGTCCACGGCACAGCTGGTGGCGCTTTTCAGCGGGATCGTTGCGCTTTTGGGAACGCCAAGCGTCGTTTCCACCATCCGCCAAAAGACGGAACAGATCAAAGAGATGCCGTATATTCTGGCAGCTGTTTCGCTTGGCGCGGGCAAGAACCGCTTGATCTTCCGCCATATCTTACCGCAGTTGAAGGAGCTAATCATTATCGTCTTCGTCACAGAAATCATTGCTGTCATGACACTGATGGGACAGCTAGGGTTGTTCAGCCTGTTCATTGGGGGAACAAACATGACGACAGATCCCGTCATTTATACCTCTGTTACACACGAATGGGCAGGATTAGTCGGGCAAGCTCGCGGACATATCTACGGAAGCATCTGGATTTTCCTGGGACCGCTCGGCGCGTTTGTTTTCGCCATCGCCTCGTTCAACATCCTTGCCAAAGGATTGCGCGACCGATTCCAACAAACCTATTCGCGAACGCCGTTTATATAGGGGCAAAGCGAAGATTTCCAGTATGGTCTACGTGAGGAGGGGTACGCCCGATTTGGTACTTCCGTGTAAAAATGTCACACTGATGGAACCCATTATTCATTGTGCGAATAGACTGTAAGGCAAAAGCCTAAAATCCCCAACACCGACACCACCACCCACCTCCTTTCATAGGATAAGGTGACTGTAAAATCCCTCGACCTTGTCCCTGTAGAGCCCACAAGGAGGGGTGGCACGATTGAAGGATAGCGACCAAACCAAACCGTTATTGACTAATCGAGAAAGAGAAGTATTTGAGCTCCTAGTACAAGACAAGACGACAAAAGAGATTGCCGGACAACTCTTCATCAGCGAGAAAACAGTTAGAAATCACATCTCGAATGTGATGCAAAAATTAGGCGTGAAAGGACGGTCTCAGGCAGTTGTCGAATTGGTTCGACTTGGAGAGCTAAAGATTTGAGCCCGTATTCATCCACGCCTCCCTCTCTTCTTTATAAGGAAGGGGGGATTT
>JBHGXW010000033.1:0-7882 GCA_041920465.1 Paenibacillaceae bacterium
AATGCCTTCACGGAACCACGTTTCAGTCCCCCGATGAGAGGGGATGAGAGGGGAAAAGGGACGAAGTCTTTTCTTATTGAGACCGGGTTTCTAGCCCTTAACCACTGCAAGCGAACTGAGCAAGTGATTGCCTTCCTGCCAGGAAAATATTCGTTTCACCAACGATGGCAATTTTCCCTGGTTGTACGGGGTGTCAAACAGCAGGACAGGAATTTGCAGTTCTTCCGATAATTGTACCGCGTTTTCCAGCCTGTCTTCGAGGAATACCTCAACTCCCCACTTTTGAGCCGATTGCAGCTTGTCATGAGATCCGATTAAATCAATGGAATGGTAGGGAATGCCGAATTTATCGAACCATTCACAGGTAACAGCCAAATGTTTTTCTGCTCGCGCGCTGATATAAACCAACCGATGGTTTTGGTGCCATTGTTTGAGAATCTCGTCTGCTTGATGATGAAGTGTGGCATGACGATAAAGCTCTTCTCCCTCTTCGTCCAGCCATTTTACGAATTCATCTTCCGGAATGCCGTACACATTGGCCAGGTTATATTCAATACAATCACGTAACGATAAATTTTTGCCAAATGCTTGATTCATAAACGGCAGTATACTGCCGGGATCCGTTACTGTTCCGTCAATATCTATGCCAATCGTTAGGGTTTTGCATGGGTTCATCCTCTCGCCTCCAGTTTAAATTGTACACCTGCAACAGACAATAAGGCTACTTCCTTCATCATAATCCTTTGCGGAAAAGGAGTTGAGCATATCATGGCGGACGAAAAGTACGATCAGATGAATGCGAAACAGAAGGAAGTGGATTCGGCCAACGCGTCTGGAAACAATCAAATGGATACCGAATTTGCGGCGGATACGTGGATGGGGGCAGTATTGAATCCAGATGTCTCCCAGTCTGCCCAACCGCGGCGAACCGATTTGCCTGCAGCAGAGACGGCACCGTCTCAGCCCGCTATGGTAAATGACCGAAATTTTGCCAACCGCAGGAATAATCTGGACGATTTGACCAGATATGAGATGGGAGCGGAAGCAGCACCCTTGCCAACGTTTGAGGCAAGATCGGATGAACGGATAAAGTCCCGTTCTCCGGTAACCGGCCCAAGTGAAGCGGGAGGAGACACGGCCGGCGGGTTAGGAATGGTCGGTCTTGGCTTGTCGCTTCTCTCTTTATTTCTGCTGCCCTATCTGTTGGCCCCTGTCGGGATTGTGTTGGGGTACCTTGCGACCCGCCGCAAAGCGACTACTCTGGGAACGTGGGCAATGATTGTCGGTGCAGTCGCAATTTTGGGGGCTTTGATTGTGTACCCGTATTTTATCGCCCGGTAGCAGGCGCAGGCAGCAACCTCTCCAACTCGGCTGGAGAGGTTTTTCACGTGTCCGTATTCTTAATAGTATGGAGAGGTAAACGGGGTAAGCGCCGCAATAACGGCATCACAAAACACATTGGCCCTGGTGATCCGCCCGTTGGTGAACAGACCGTAGGCGCCTTCCCTGTGATTGCTGCCGGTTGTTCCGCTTAACTCATCAATTAACGTCTTTAATTCAATCCCTTGCTGTTTTATCTTTTCGCCAACTTGGTTTGGAATCGGAAAATACAACCCTTTTCCCAAATACAGTTTTTGCCCGTCCCATGCAGCACAGACGGAGAGCAAATACCACTGCTGCGTGTATGTATCATCATAGTGCAGCCCCCCTTCAAGGCCAAGTGCAAGCTTGGCATCCGCTACGGCTTCAAAGGCGTTTTTGGCCCGATTTATGGCACCCAATACGGTTTCTTGTTCACTTAGCGGTTGATCGGAAATTCCCGACGGAACTTTGACACAAACCGGTTCCACTCCTGTGGCCAATACCACAGCGTTACGCTTGGCCTGATTGGTTGTTCCCAGCACGATTTTTCCCACGTTCACGACGGATTGCCTCCATTTCTCTTCGATTCATACGATTTATTCATCCAATGTAACATACAAGCTTGCGGCAGGACAAAGAGCATTTCGCTTGCCGAAGCTGTATGATATGATGGAGGCAAACACGGGGGAGGTTCCGCCACCATGAAATTTACCAAAATGCATGGACTAGGAAATGATTATGTATATGTGAACTGCTTTGAAGAACCGCTAACCGGCGTAGATCTTCCGGAATTGGCAAGAAAAGTGAGTGACCGCCATTTTGGCATTGGCGGGGATGGTCTTATTTTGATTATGCCTTCAGAAGTAGCCGATTTTCGGATGCGGGTATTTAACAATGACGGGAGCGAAGCGAAGAACTGTGGAAACGGACTGCGCTGTGTCAGCAAATACGTCTACGACCACGGTTTGACCGATAAATCAAGCTTTACGGTGGAAACGCTGGGGGGAATTGTGAATCCTGTGGTGGAAGTGGGAGAAGACGGCAAAGTATCCCGTGTCACCATCGATATGGGAGAACCACGGCTTACCCGCGCCCAGATTCCGATGACGGGAAACCCGGATGATAAGGTGATCGAACAGCCTTTTGCGATTGATGGACGAACCTTTGCGATGACCGCTGTATCCATGGGGAATCCACACGCCATTTTGTTTGTTGACCAAATAGATGAACAGGAAGTATTGACAGTTGGTCCGCAAATTGAATTTCATGAAGCCTTCCCGGAACGTACGAATGTGGAATTTATCCAGGTATTAAATCGCGAGGAAATCCTGTTTCGGGTATGGGAACGAGGATCTGGAGTAACCCTGGCTTGCGGTACGGGGGCATGCGCGGCTGCTGTCGCGGCGATATTAGGCAACAAAACCGAACGAAAGGTGACCGTACACTTGCTTGGCGGAGATCTGGAGATCGAATGGCGGGAAGAGAATAACCGAGTTTACATGACCGGACCTGCTGTAGAAGTATACAGCGGAATATACTCTGAAGTGCTGCCCATGCTCTCATCTGGAATCTGCTGATACAAGCTCCTTTTTCGAAGGGGCTTTTTTTTTTCGTAACTGCTTTTGGCAGGCAGGTCAAAAAAAAATGGCACCCAGCATCCGAATGAAGCTGACTACCTTATCTCATAAACAGTATGAATGATTTCATTTATCCGTTGTAAACCTCCGTCAAAAACACATCCGTATCAACAGCTTCAAATTCGTTGTTTTGTCGGCGAATTTTGTTCAATTCCGACTGAATGCGTTTCAACTCATCTTCCATTCTTTTGATTTGTTCTTCTACAGCAACACTCATTTGGTTTCTCTCCTCCATGATGTATCTGAATTTGTAGACTATTCTAACAAGTTGATTTAGCCCCGTAAAGAGACCTTTTTCGATGTAAGCGTTTTCCATAAAAGATTTTTTCTATAAAAATTTTTAGATCGATGAAAAGCAGGAACATTTAGGCTCCTCTTCGCACGGTAGGGAGTGGGAAAATACGGGGTTGGACAGAATAAATCTAAATAAAAAAGTAGAACATTTCATCCATTATCGGGTATGATGAAAGGTAGTTTTTACAAGAAGAAGGTGTCTTCCGTGATCTACCTGGACAACAGTGCCACAACCAAGCCCTATCAAGAGGTCGTTGAAGTGGTGACAAAGGCGATGCAGAGCTATTATGGCAACCCTTCGTCTTTGCACCATAAAGGTGTTGAAGCGGAAAATGTGCTCAAACAAGCGAGAAGCATAGCGGCACAATCGCTTCAGGTAAAACCTGGCGAGATTATTTTTACCTCCGGGGGTACTGAAAGCAACAACCTGGCGATAAAAGGGGTTGCATTTCAGTACCAGGGACGTGGCAAACATATTATTACTTCACAAGTTGAACATTCCGCCGTGTACAGCGTTTGCAAGCAGTTGGAGGAATTCGGATTTCAGGTTACGTACTTGCCTGTGGATAAAGCGTGCCGGGTCTCGCTTGAAGACCTAAAACGCTCCGTTACACCTGAAACAATCCTCGTATCTGTCATGCATGTGAATAATGAAATCGGCACCATTCAGCCTATCCGGGAAATTGGCCAATATTTGAAAAACCATCCCAAAATCATTTTTCACGTCGACGCGGTGCAAAGCTTTGGCAAAATACCGCTTGCTATCCGTGACTGGGGAATTGACCTTGTCAGCTTGTCTGCTCATAAGTTCTACGGACCACGTGGCGTAGGTATTTTGGTGAAGCGGGAAGGAATCAACCTGCATCCGCTTTTGATCGGCGGCGGACAGGAAGCCGGTCTGCGCTCGGGAACGGAAAATGTGCCGGGAATCGCCGGTATGGCCAAAGCGATGCGTCTGGTGACGGAGAATCAAAAAGGCGAAGAGAAGCGGCTGGCACAGATGAGTCGGCGCCTTCGAGAAGGTTTGGCAGCGATCCCGGATTGTATCGTGAATACCCCGGAGACTGAGGCTGCTCCGCATATCATCAATTTTTCCATACCGGGTGTGAAGGCCGAGGTATTGGTTCATTCTCTGGAAGAGAAGGGCTTCCTGGTTTCCACCCGCTCCGCTTGTTCTTCCAAAGCAAACGAACCGAGCCGCGTCTTAATGGCTACCGGAATGGATAAGCAAACGGCGCTGTCGGCAATCCGTGTCAGCTTAGGCCGGGAGAATCAGTTAGAGGATATCGAGCAATTCCTTGCTGCTTTGACGGAGAGCGTCAATCAGTTGCGCCCTTATATGAATGTGTAAAGGATGAACATAGATGAATTATGATGTAATTTTGATTCGCTACGGCGAACTTGCTCTAAAAGGGAAAAACCGTGATCAGTTTGAAGAAGCATTGGCCCGCAGCGTGAAAGCGGTGCTTCGTTCTTTTTTCAAAATCAAGGTGCGCCGAACATACGGACGCATGTATGTAGAGTTAAACGGGGAGGATGCGCAGGAAGTGTTGAGCCGCCTGCAAAGAGTATTCGGCATTACCTCCATGAGCCCAACCAAACGGATTGAAGCCGACCCTGAGCTGATAAAAGCAACGGCATTGGACATGGTTCGTTCTCTGCCGGATGCTCCTCGGACTTTTCGCGTGGAAACAAGACGGGCGGACAAGCGTTTTCCAATGAAGTCGATGGAAGTAAGCCGCATGGTGGGCACCCATATTCTGCGCAATATAGAAAACATCAAGGTGGATTTGCATCATCCCGATGTAGTGGTCAATGTGGAGATTCGGGCGGAAGGAACTTTCTTGAGCTGCCAAAACGTGGAAGGAGTTGGCGGGCTGCCGGTTGGCGTAAGCGGCAAAGTGCTGCTCCTTCTCTCCGGTGGAATTGACAGCCCGGTCGCCGGATGGATGATGTTGAAAAGGGGAGTTACGCTGGAAGCGATTCACTTCCACAGCTATCCTTTCACCAGCGAACGCGCGTTGGACAAGGTACGCGATCTCGCCCACAAGCTTACGAAGTGGGGAGGTGCGATCAATCTTCATGTCGTGCCGTTTACGGAGATTCAGACCCAGATTCGCCAACATTGTCCTGAAGATTACACCATTACGATTATGCGGCGTTTCATGATGCGGATTGCGGAGCAAATTGCGAAAAAGTCTGGGGCGCTTGCGTTATCTACCGGAGAAAGCTTAGGCCAGGTAGCTTCTCAAACCCTGGAAAGCATGAACACGATCAACAGCGTCGTTAGTATTCCAATTTTACGCCCGTTAATCGGGATGGATAAAACAGAAATTACCGAGATTGCCAGAAAAATTGACACTTTTGAACTCTCTATTTTGCCATACGAAGATTGCTGCACGATTTTCACTCCGAAAAACCCGGTCACCCGTCCGAAACCGGAGCTGGCCGCGAAGTTCGAACAAAATTTGGATGTGGAAGCACTTGTGAAAGATGCAGTGGAACGGACCCAAATCGAAAGCATTACCACCAAGCCGCGTGAAGCAATCGTTGATTTGTTCTAGATAACAGAATGGATGATGGGGGAGGACGTTTTTCATGATTATTCGCTATGAACGCAATGGCAAGGTTAAGCATGGCTGGATGGTGGAAGACGAGAACAAAGTAAGGGTGATCGAAGGGGATATTTACAAACGGGAAGCGGGCAAAACAACTGTAATGACCGGATTGGAACTTCCCCTGAACGAGGTAAAAATCATTTCTCCCTGCACACCCTCCAAAATTGTCTGCATCGGGGTAAATTATAAGGATCATGCGGAAGAGATGAACAAAGAGCTTCCGAAAGAGCCTTTGATCTTTCTCAAGCCGTCTACGGCAATGATCGGGCCGGGGGAAACCATCGTATATCCGAAGCTGACGCAAAACCTTCATTATGAAGGCGAGCTTGCTGTCATCATCAAGAAGGAAGCAAGAAAAATCAAAGCCGAGGAAGCGGATGATTACATTCTTGGCTTTACTTGTGCTTTAGACATTACGGCCCGCGATTTACAGAAAAGCGACGGACAATGGAGCCGAGCCAAAGGGTTTGACACGTTCTGTCCGTTAGGGCCGGCTATTGCCTCCAAAATTGATTACAACAACTTGCGGATCACCACCAAGGTAAATGGTGAAGTGAGACAAGATTCCAACACCAGTCAAATGGCCATAAAGATTCCACAGCTCTTAGAAGCAATTACAGCGGTTATGACACTTCTGCCTGGTGATGTTGTCCTTACCGGCACTCCAAGCGGCGTAGGTCCTCTTCAGCCAGGGGACGAGGTCTCCGTTACCATTGAGGAAATTGGCACTTTGACCAACTATGTCGTAGCTGAAGAATAAAAGAGAAGCCATCCTTCTATTTTCACGGAAGAAGGATGGCTTTCGCTTTTACTATATAAGCAAGTTTAATCTCTTTACATTATGAAAGTGGTTAAACTTACATCCAACGGTTATGAAAAGGAAAGAGCTTCGTCCCATTGCGTGTTCCTTGTGAAGGCATGGCAAAGTGAAGAGAGTGAAGGAAGGAATCAGAGTCGTCAGATGAGAAGCTCCTGTCAAAAGCTTCTATACCCCTGACAGGGGCGCGCAGCGTAGAAGGGGCCCCGCCCGACAGTAGCGTAAGCTTAAGTCGGGTGGGTTGTGAAGACTCCCTTCCGTAATGAACGGAACGGACAGTTTTTCATCCCTGAATGCCTTCACGGAACCACGTTTCAGTCCCCCGACGTTTCAGTCCCCCGATGAGAGGGGATGAGAGGGGAAAAGGGACGAAGTCTTTTCTTAATCGGCCATTTCCGGTTGATCATTAGCAGGATGATAAGCAGGATCATCTCTGTCCAAATCATGATGCAGTGCCCGATATTCATATCCGAATTGAACATTTGTAGAGTATTGACCTTCTTCCCAACCCGTTGCTTTTCCCAGCATGATTTCATCTGTTGCTGCGCCATAAGGACCTTCCGGAAATTCTTCCAGCAAGACCTCATTTCGCTGTGACTCAACTGTGGAAAGTTCACTGTAGTTTTTGGTATAAGTAGGTTTGTTTTTTCTCCACCACATGATACTCACCGCCTTTGTTGTTTAGTCTGTTTTTTTCGTTGATTTTTTATCCATTTTTTTACTTAATTAATTTTTTAGAAAAACTATTGACGAACGAAAGATGTTTCTGTTATATTCTTTTTTGTCGCTACGAACGAAACAAGAACTAGCGATTAATCAAGAGAGAATTAAAAATTACCTCTTGCCAAAAATCTTCGAGTGTGATAGACTTATAAAAGTCGCCGCTAGTAAGCGGCTGAACCAAATGGTTTGTCAAAAAAACTAAAATGAATGCTCTTTGAAAACTGAACAATAAAGCGTTTTTGGCGATAAAACACTAGCCAAGCAAGAATGAACCAACGATCAATTTCTTCCTTTAATTTATTGCACGGTTAGCATGCCTTGGCATACTAACTCGCACAAGTGCAACTAAGGTATTCAACTTCGCTTTCAGCTTGTTGAACACCAAGTTTTCTTTGGAGAGTTTGATCCTGGCTCAGGACGAACGCTGGCGG
>JBHGXW010000047.1:0-35310 GCA_041920465.1 Paenibacillaceae bacterium
AGCTACATGATATACATCTTCACGGCAACCAAGGCGAGTAGGCCGGGGATTCTTAGGAAGCCAGCCAAGAGTGCCGTCACCGGATTAATCGGCAGATGGAAACCGGCCATCTCTCCTACCAGATTGGCAAAGAACAAAAGGATTGCGCCAATTACCACATTAAGGGCGAGCAGGCCTATCCAGCGCAGCGGCTTGGTCATTGACTTGCTTGCCGCAACCAATACCAAAACACCGATCACGATAAAGGCAATGATCCATTCCGTTCCCATCACGCTACCCCCTAGGCATGTTTCTTCGCATACACTTCACGGGCTCGATCAAGCAGGTACATATACCGCTTCTCCGTCAAGTGCAGGTAGTAGATGAATCGGTCCACCTCATTCACTTCTGCCGTGCTCATCAACTGTTGGGCGTGCTGCCAATCATGGCGGGCACGCTCAATCGCCTCCGTCAGCGTATTCCAATCATGGCGGATAACGGTACGAGTCTCCTTACTGCCAAACCATTTCATCCAGCTTTCCCCCATTTCCGGACTTTTTTAAAAAACCCACCCGACTCTCTCAGGTGAAATACTGCAAGGCACTTGCCAGATTATTCAGGCTATGAAGAATAATGGCTCCCCAGATTGTTTGGTAACGATGTCTGACAAACCCTAATCCTACTCCGATACCGAAGAGCGGAACAAATAAGGCAATGTCCACATGCATTAATGCAAACCAGAAGCTTGTTGCCAAAATTCCAATGAATGCACCAAAGCGACTTACCAGATAGGTCTGGATCACACCGCGGAATAAAATTTCCTCGGCAATAGGAACAAAAATGCCAACAACAGCTACGGAAACAACACCATTCAGCCAGTTGGATGCCTTGGCTTGCATAATTCCGTTCTGAATTTCCAGCTCCCGTTCCGATTGAAGCGATAATTTGAGCCAGTCAGCAATCGGATTGGTGAGAAGAAAATCCAACACCAGAATAACAAAGGCAAGAATCACAACAATGGCAATCAGCATCCTGACCGGATGTTTCGGACGGGTAAAGCCGATTGCTTGCCATCTGCCGCGAAACCATATTGCGGACACCATCAATATCATGAACTGAATGGAAGCCGATTCAATGATTCCGCCAATCGATCCCTCCGGAAAAACAGGGTAGGAAAAGAATAAGGCGTATCCGGCTAGCAAAAATGTACTTAAGATTTGCAGCCAGGCAATCACGTACAAAAAGTCCGTACCTGTTACATTCCGGCTGTAGTGTTGAAAATGATCAAACCGTCGCTCCCGAAAAAAGCTGATCAGAAAACCGATGGAACAAACCAAACTATAGGCGCCGACAACCAAAACAAACACTGTCGTCCAAGTATCCAGCTCGGTTGCCGTTTTGACCAGAAAATGCCCGTCAGCTCCTACCGTAAAGCGAAGCATGGACAGTTCCATCAGGAGATTCAGTGCATACCCCCAACAAAGCAAAACCGCCCAGCGTCTCGACCTTTGCGGGCGCATGAAACCCGGACGCAGTTGAGTACCCAGGTACATTGATTCACTCTCCTATCTATACACTATGCCTCGTCCAACCAAAAAATCACCTTCTGCAACTTCTGACAGTACAAATAATGGACCGATCTCTGCATTTTGAGACGGTCCCATTCCTTTATCATTATAACTCTCTTCTGCCTTCAAGTGCTTTGGTAAGTGTTACTTCATCCGCGTATTCAAGGTCTCCGCCGACCGGCAACCCATGGGCAATCCGCGTGACACGAATCCCGAACGGCTTGATTAACCGAGACAGATACATGGCTGTTGCTTCGCCCTCAATGTTGGGGTTGGTAGCGAGAATCACTTCTTTGACTTGCTCGTCTCCAAGACGCTTCAACAGATCGGGGATGCGGATATCTTCCGGCCCGATTCCGTCCATTGGAGAGATAGCACCGTGCAAGACATGGTACAATCCTTCAAACTCGCGGGTTTTCTCCATGGCCACCACGTCCTTCGGCTCCTGCACGACACATATAACAGAATGGTCCCGGCGCTTGTCACGGCAGATGTGGCAAGGGTCCAAATCGGTGATGTTGTTGCAGACGGAGCAGTAATGGAGCTGGCGTTTGGCGTTAACCAACGCCTTGGCCAGATCAAGCACGTCATCTTCTTTCATGTTCAGTACAAAAAACGCCAGGCGGCCCGCCGTCTTGGGACCAATGCCTGGCAATTTCATAAAACCTTCGATTAGTTTGGATACCGGTTCCGGATAGAACATCTGTCTCTACTCCTTTAACACGATCTATCCTCTAGGGTTAGAAAAGTCCAGGGATATTCATACCGCCTGTGAAACGTCCCAACTCTTTGCCTACCAGCTCATCTGCATTGCGGAGCGCATCGTTTACTGCGGTCAGCACAAGGTCTTGCAGCATTTCCACATCTTCCGGATCAACTACTTCCGGCTTGATGGTGATATCGAGGATTTGCTTGTGTCCGTTTGCTTTCACCAATACAGCTCCACCGCCGGCAGTGCCTTCCACCACTTTTTCTTTCAACTGCTCTTGAGCTCTTTGCATATCTTCTTGCATTTTCTTCACTTGCTTCATCATTTGTTGCATGTTTTTCACTTGTCATTCCTCCTTGGGTAGTTATCCGATTGATTCATGTCAGATTACAAAAGATTAGTCTTTAATTTCCAGCAGGCGTTCACCCACCAGTTTCAACGCTTCGGCCACAAACGGATCTTCCGCCTTTTCCTCCGACTCGGAACCCTTTTGATCGGCGAGCGCTGCCCACTGTTCTTCCATTACGGACAACAGCTGTAACGGTGCCCCGCAAACTTCCTGAATCGCTCGCTCGACAATCCCTTTCAGTTCCGGTTCCATCGTCTTGTCGCAGTGAATCGGGCTTTTGAAGACCACAACGACTGAGTCATGGTTCACTCCCGCCGGATGCCCGTTTACCAGCCAAGCGTAATGCTGGATTCTTACCTTTTTGACCTCAGCCAGGATTTGCCCCCATAAGCTCTTGATCCGCTGTGTTCTCGCTTCATCAAGGGTTCGGCTCACTTCCCGCACCTTGTTCATCGGCGTACGAGTACTTCCCGTTCCTGCAGATACTGCCGGTCTTCGAGTCTCTTTCACCTCTTCTTGCGGCGCTGCTCCGATTCCCGCCGGATTGCGGGCGGCTGCTTGAGCCACCTTCTCTTCCAAAGCGCGGACGCGGTTCATAAGAGATGCAAGCTCCTGTGACGGGACAGAAGCGCTTGTTGCCGCTGCTTGCCCCGTTCCTTGGCCCTGCATGTGGTGGCACAGCTTGACGAGCGATAGCTCTACCAGAATCCGCGGGTAGGTAGACCACTTAAGCTGGGCGAGCGATTGATTCAACGCCTCGATCATATCATATAAAACCGGTAAAGAATAAAGTTCAGCCACCGCCTGGAACTGATCGTCAATCAGGGTTCTCTCTACAATCTCCGTAAGCGTCGGCGCCGTCTTGTACAAGAGCATATCCCGGTAATAATACATAAAGTCCTGCAAAAAGTGCTCCGGGTCTTTGCCTTGAACCATCACCTGGTCGAACTCCTGCATCACCTGGGCAATATCCTTCTCGGCAATCCGCTTGGCCAATGTGGAATAATATGTCTGCGATACAGAACCGGTAATCTGCAGAATATCCTGTACCCTCACGTGATTTCCGCTGAAGCTAAGCGCCTGATCGAGCAAACTGAGGGCATCGCGCATGCCGCCCTCTGCCATTTTGGCAACAAGCTGCAGTGCTTGATCATCTGCCTGAACCTCTTGCTTCTCGCATATTTCCTTTAAACGTGCCACCATTTCGCCAAGAGCAATCCGATGGAAGTCAAACCGCTGGCAGCGAGAGATGATGGTTGCCGGCAACTTGTGCGGTTCCGTCGTTGCCAGGATGAATAAAACATGCGGCGGCGGCTCCTCTAACGTTTTGAGCAAGGCGTTAAATGCCTCCGTGGTCAACATATGCACTTCATCGATAATATACACTTTATACGAAACATCGCTCGGTGCAAATTTTACTTTGTCACGAATATCGCGAATTTCTTCCACGCCGCGGTTTGAAGCAGCGTCGATCTCCAATACATCCGTTACGGTTCCTGCCGTAATCGCCTTGCAAGAGGAACACTCATTGCACGGTTCACCATTTTGCGGGGCTTCACAGTTTACAGCCTTGGCCATGATTTTGGCAGCACTCGTTTTTCCTGTTCCCCGTGGGCCGTTAAACAGATAAGCATGGGAAAGCCGTCCCTCTCTTAGCGCGTTCCGCAGGGTGGTTGTTACGTGCGCCTGCCCGACAATATCTCCGAAGGTTTGTGGTCTGTATACGCGGTAAAGCGCTGTATAAGCCATCAGCTTGCCACTCCCAACTTGTCTGATCGCTATCAGTTTCCATGTGCTAATCTTATTTATTATACAACATCCCGTACCTCTTTTCCAAAACAGAAGAAAAAGCGCTCTGCCGGGAGAAGCGCTCGTTTTCCTACAAATATGGCAACAAAATATGGAAGGTCGTTCCGTACCCTTTGGATGAGACGCGGATTTGCCCTCCGATGTCGTGAATGATCTTCTGGCAGACGGAAAGCCCGAGGCCGGTTCCTTCTTCTTTGGTCGTAAAAAACGGATCAAAAATTTTATCAATCACATACAACGGAATCCCCGGGCCGGTATCGTGAATGTCGATGCTGATTTTATCCCCTTCCGATTCGAAATGATGGGTAATCGTAAGCGTTCCTTCTTTCCCCATCGCTTCAATACCATTCTTGCAGATATTCAAAAATACCTGTTTCAACAGTTCCGTATCTCCCACTACCATACACAGCTTGCCGCGCGATCTGTACTGGACGTCTATCCCGTGCAGCAGAGCCTGGCTCTCTACAATCGGCAGAATCTCTTCAAATACTACGTTCAGATCGACCAATTGGTACTGAACATCGCGAGGCTTGCTTAATAACAGAAATTCGCTGACTAAAGAATTGATCCGATTAATCTCCGTCAGCATAATCTCGGTATAACTGCGCTCCCTGTCCATTCCCCTATCCGAAAACAATTGCAGGAACATTTGCAAAAATCCCTTGATGGATGTCAGCGGATTGCGGATTTCATGTGCTGTGCCGGCTGCGATCTGGCCAATCATCGCTAACCTGTCGCTGCGCTCGATTTTTTGTTCAAATGAACGCAGATTTGTTACATCTTTAAAAATAACGTAGGCTCCCACCATTTTTCCCGATTCATCATGAAGCGTGTTCGAATCTACCAGGAGCTCATATCGCTGCTTGTCGTTGGTCCAGGAAGTGGCTTTGTTTTGTACTTTTACACCTTCCAGAACTTCTCGCTGAATCAATCGGTACTCCTCCGGCAGCCCGGCGAAAGTCAAATCCATGTGCTGATTAATCACTTTGACACGTTCTACTCCCAGCAGATTGCAGGCTAGCTGGCTGATCTCAACGATTCGTCCGTCAGCATCCAGAACCACAACTCCGAGATTAATATCGGAGGTAAGCTGGTCTACCAAGCGCTCTTGCAGTGTGGAATCAAGGACTTTGGTCAATTGGTATAACTGTATCAGATAATAGGGGTCGCCCGCTTGTTGAATCGTGATCAAGACAGGTGTAGTCCCGGTTTTGCCATGTTTGCCTCGCCACTCCACCTGGCCAATTTGCTCCTGAAGGGATTCTTGTTGGAGCAGTTCGGCATGGAATTGTTCCATCGACCCTTCAAAGGGCAAAACGTTATGAAAATGGTTACCAACCAATTCCTGACGGTGGTATCCCGTGGTATGTAACAAGACCTCATTAACCTCAATCACTGTTCCCGTCCGATCTACAAGCAAGGCAGCATGTGGCATCTGCTGCAGGAATTGCTTTACCTTCTGTAATGTGCCGGTGAACTGTACGAAAAATGTCGCATCCACAGTCCCTCCCCTCCCAACTTAAAAGACGTTCTGTTCCGTGCGACACCAATTTCATTCAAAATCCATTATTAGGTAATTCGCCGGTAAAGAATTAAGACCCTGCCTTTATAACGTGTCCCAGTGAAAAAATGTTTCGCTATTACTCGCCAGAAAACAACAAAAAACGCCAAACGATGCAGTTCAGCGTTTTTTCCATGCTTCTGTCCATGCTATTCCCATGCTTACTTGGTAAATTTGTCTGCAACGACGGAAGCCCCGTATGAATCAGGCTTCACGCACGCTTCAAAGTCATTCATTTTGGCCAAATGAATCAGTCTTTTCACAAACTTGATCGTTGGTCCATTCTCGCCGATATCAAAGTGAAGTCGAATGGGAACGGCAAGCATCCGGTTTTTAAAATATTCGCGCAACTCAGATGCCATTCCTACGGCATAGAATGCTTCCGTATAAATGCGTTGCTGCAATGAAGAAATTCGTGGTATCTGGAACTGCTGGTAATAGAACGTTCCTCCGCTGCCGACATGGATGAAGGAAATGGCGATGACGAAATGCGTACTTTTTCGCCTCTGCTGGGAATCAGCCCCTACAATGATTTGATGTTCACCGGGGGCCATAGAAATCACTCGTTCCATATCGGCAAAAACCTGTTCCTTGTTCATCAAACCTTTGGTCGGACTTTTAAACCAGTCAAAATGGCTGCCTCCCTTTTTCTCCGAGGATTCTTCCACCTGTATTCCCCCTTTATCTACATATATGGGAAAAACCACTCGAAAAAACCAGTTTGACAGTAGCTTTACAAAAACTCCACGTTTGCCTATTCGTTGGTCAGACTGACCCATATCCGCTGATTATGCTTTTCCGCTTTTACCGGAACATCAAAAAACTTGCTTAACACTTCTGAAGTTAAGATTTCTATGGTCAGACCCGACTTGAACACCGCTCCGTCTTTCAGCAATAACGTGTGATGAAAACAAGGCAAGATTTCCTCGATGTGATGAGTCACGTAGATCAAAGTGGGAGCATCAGGTTGATTGGCTATTTTCCCTATCGTCTCCAGCAGTTGTTCCCGCGCAAAGATATCCAGACCTGTACAAGGCTCATCCAGAATAAGCAGGTTGGGGGAAGCGATCAGCGCTCTTGCTATGAGAACTCTTTGTCTTTCTCCTTGAGACAAGGTATCGTACGTTTGATTGACCAGCGATCCACAGCCTAAGAAGGTAAGCAGGTTAACGGCTTCCTCCAGATCTTTCTCATCTATGCGCTCATAGAGACCAATCGAGGCAAATTTGCCGCTTAGTACAATTTGTACAGCCGTTTCATTGCCGTACAGTTTCTGCTGCAAGGAAGAACTGACCCAGCCAATCTCTTTTCGAAGTTCCCGTAAATCATATTCGCCAAATTTCTTCCCAAGGACGCTCACCGTTCCGGATGTCGGCCAGATATAGCCATTAATGATGTTAAGCAGCGAGGTTTTCCCCGATCCGTTCAACCCAACCATACACCAGTGTTCTCCTGGGTTCACTTGCCAAGTTACATCCTTCAGAATCCATTTATCACGTTGCCAAGAAACTTTATTCACGTCAATAATCACAACGTTTCCCCCCCTCTCCCTCATTTTACATGTTTCGATTACACCTTACATCGTCGGGTTGGACAATTGCTGATGTCATCAATCGCTACTACAGTCACTTCCCGCCAACCTTGAATTTGGGAGAATATTTTTTTGCTATTCGTCGGAGAGGATTGGCGATCATAATGAAAAAAACTAGGCATTCACCTGGCACTTGGCTTCGGTAAATGTCCTAGTTGTCTTTATCTCGCATCAATTTCCGGTAAATCTCTCAGCACGGCAGCAGTTTTTCGGCTGTTGCGAGCGGCCATCCATTTGCCGATTACCACAACCAGAACGGCAAGAACAACCGGCAGTACCTGATGGAATGCCTCCCAAGCGTTCTCAATATACATTCCGACGATACCGTCCCCCATGATCATCTCGCCAGCTGTGTAGCCTAATAGAGCCGCTCCCAGAGTAACGATGATCGGGAAACGCTGCATCAGTTTCATCAGCAGCTGGCTGCCCCAAATGATCAGGGGAATGCTTATCGCAAGTCCTGCCATGATTAAGACGATGTTCCCGTTGGCCGCGCCGGCAACCGCCACCACATTATCCAGACTCATGACCAAATCGGCAATGATAATGGTCTTGATTGCTTCCTTCATATTGGACCCGCCGTTAATCTCTTCATTTTCCTCTTCACCGGTCAGCAGTTTGACCGCAATCCAGATAAGCAGGATTCCACCTAAAAGTTCAACAAACGGTATCTGCAGCAGCCATACCGCGATAAACGTCAAAATAACTCGTAAGCCGATGGCACCAAAGCTGCCCCAAAACACCGCTTTCTTCTGCAGCTTCGGACTTAAATTACGACAGGCCAGAGCAATCACAATAGCATTGTCTCCGCTTAACACCAGATTGACCAAAATGATTTTGGATAATCCTATAATGAGCTCTGTCATGGTTTCTCTATCATCTCCCGGTAAAATGGATAGCCAAATTCATTGAGTAGAGAGCTTGTCTCCCTATTGACGGCCATTCTATCTGATTTATAGCATATCTACATATCGTAAACCAATTATATCGATTTGGGAACTACTATTGTTTGCTAGCAGGCAGATAGACTCGTTCCGGCCTTCCGACTACCCCGTAAGAGAGATCAGCGGTTGCCTCCCCTTTTGTGACCAGAAACTCCAGATATCTTCTGGCTGTAGATCGGCTCACTCCAATCTCTTTCGCCAACTTTTCGACAGTCATGCCAAGCGACTCCTGTTTAAGCACAACAGCCACTTTTTCCAGAGTCAGCCGGTCAATGCCTTTGGGCAGGTAGGCTTCCTTTCCTCCTTTCTGTCCTTTGCCCCTAATCAATTGATCGATTTCGTCCTGGTCAATCTGCTGTCCTTCATCCTTCAGCCGTTTCACATTCCAATAAAAATTCCTGTACCTTTGTAATGTCGCCTCAAATCGTTCGAAAATAACCGGCTTCACGATGTAGTCAAATGCACCCCCGCGTATGGCATCCGTTACCTTATTCACTTCCTTGCCGGCGGTAATCATGATTACATCACAGTTGCGGTAGTGCTGTTGAATGAAACGAAGCAGTTCCAGACCGTTCATATCGGGAAAATAAATGTCAAGCAGGATCAAATCAGGTTGAAGAATCTCCAACTGTTCCTTTACCTGCGGTTCATCCATCGCAATTCCCACTACTTCGAAACCGCTTACCTTCTCAACGAAGCGTCTGTTGATTTCAGCAATTCTCCGGTCGTCTTCAATAATCAGCACCGTGATATTCTGATCCACTATTTCACCCTGCATGTTTCTGGTCACTCTCCTTTTCAACATGCTTGGGAATCACAGCCGTAAAAAGAGTTCCCCCCATACCCGTACTGCTGCGAGAAAAAGTGACATAGCCTTGCAGTTGAGTGACAGCCTGTTTCACCAGCGCAAGGCCGTATCCGCGATCATGCTGCCCTTTTGTCGAGTAGCCCAGTTCAAATATTTTGTCAGCATCCTCATCGCGTATCCCAATTCCATTGTCCTCGATCTCGATGATTAAATCATCCCCTAAATCGGTGAAGAAAGCCGTAACCTGCTTCTCGGAAGAATCAGACTCCAGAACGGCATCCATCGCGTTATCCAAGAGGTTCCCGATAATGGTAACCAAACTGTTGCGATCCAAATGTTTCGGGATGTCCCGGAATGTGCTTTCCCTGTCGATCGTAAGGCTAACCTTCAACTCGTTGGCACGGTTAAACTTGCCAATCAACAGCCCGCCGATCATCGGGTCGGGAATCTCTTTCATAATAAACTGAATCAGATTTTGCTGCACATTCGACTCTTGCGTAATAATTTCAACGGCTTCTTGATAGGATTCCAACTGGATCAGTCCGGAAATCATGTAAAGTTTGTTGGAAAATTCGTGTGTTTGTGCCCGTAAAGCTTCTGCGTATTTGCGCACCTGCGTAACTTCCTCCGTCAACCGGTATAACTCGGATTTGTTGCGGAAGCTGGAGACTGCCCCAATGATCCGGGATTTGTGGTCCAAAATCGGCAGCCGATTCACCACTACCACGTTGTCGCCTATCACCATCTCTTGATCGTACTCGGCTTTTCCCGATCGGGTCACTTCCAGCAAACGGGAATTGGGGATGATGTCAAGAATAGACTTGCCGGTTATATCGGCTTCTTCCGAGCAGCCAATGATTTTGAGTGCGGTCTGGTTGGCCATGGTAATAATCCCCTGTGTGTTAATCGCCAGAATTCCTTCCCGAATCGACTCCAAAATCGCTTCTTTCTCTTGATACAAGCGGCTGATCTCTTTGGGTTCCAGCCCAAAAATCGACCGTTTGACGCTGTAGGCAATCAGCATGGCCCCAATTATTCCGACAAGTAGCGTAACAGCTCCGATCAAGATGATTTTTTGTCTCGACGGGATAGCTTCCTGCTCAATGTCCTCAATGAGAAACCCTACAGAGACAATCCCGATAACCTTCCCCTGATCGTCCAAGATTGGGGCTTTCCCGCGCAGAGATCTTCCCAAAGACCCATCCGCTTCGGAGATAATCGAGTGTCCAGCGAGAACCGGCTGGTTGTCTCCACCTACCATTCCCTTTCCGATTCTGTCCGGGATCGGATGGGAGTAGCGAACTCCTTCCCTGTTACCGACTACCACGAACTGAGCACCTGTCTTGATTCGAACTCTTTCTGCAATCGGTTGAATGATTCGGGATGGTTCAGGCTGTCGGAACGCCTCTCTGATCTCGGGGATGGCAGCAACGGTTTCCGCTACGTTCAACGCCCGTAACCCTATCTGTTCTTTCAGCGTATTGGCCTGCATGATTTGAGAGATAAACCCGATTACCAGAATCACAATAAAGAGGAGCGAACATATCAAGAGCATCAGCTTGTATTGCAGTTTCAACCGTGCACCTCCTCTTTTTTACCTATTGTCCACTTTCTCACCCGAAAAGACAATCTGGCTTATGCTTCCTCGTTTACAATCACTTTCTTTCCTCTCGTTTTCATCAGAACCGGCACGGTAATCCAAAGACCGGCAATGATAAGAAAAGTGAGCGAAACAGGCTTTTCAATAAAAATCATGAAATCACCATTGGAAGTGGTAAGGGCTCTGCGTAGATTATTTTCGATCATGGGACCCAGCACCAGCCCTAAAACAAGCGGTGCCATCGGGAAGTCATTTTTGCTCAGGAAATAGCCAGCTACCCCGCAGCCAATTAACAGCAATAAATCGAATGTTGTTACCCTGACCGCGTATACACCAAAGATCGAAATGGCAACGATCAACGGAATCAAGTATTTCGGCGGAGTTTCGATCAATTTGGCAAACACCTTGACCAATGGCATGTTTAATACCAACAACATCACGTTGCCGATGAACATACTTGCAATTAACCCCCAAGCAATGGCTGGATGTTCATCAAATAACAAGGGGCCTGGCTGAACATTATACATAATCAGCGCCCCCATCAAAACGGCTGTTGTTCCGGTACCAGGAATCCCCAGCGTCAACAAGGGGATCATCGCTCCCCCTGAAGCAGCATTATTGGCTGACTCAGGTGCCGCTACCCCTTCGATAGCGCCTTTTCCAAATTTCTCTGGGTTTTTGCTGATTTTTTTCTCTAGAAGATAAGCGAGAAAGGATGCCAGGGTTGCGCCCGAGCCCGGTACAATTCCTTTAAAAAAGCCGACAAGCGATCCACGAATAATCGGGCCGATACTATCTTTCAGGTCTTGCTTGGTAGGAAGAATTCTTGATATTTTAGATATTTCTCCACCATTATTTTCCTTCTCAAGAATCGTTTTAAATACTTCCCCGAGTGCAAACAGCCCCACTGCTATGGTCAGGAACTCCAAGCCAGAATACAACTGCGGAATATCGAACGTAAATCGCGAAACCCCTGACACCTGGTCGATACCGATGGTGCCCAGCAACAAGCCAAATACTGTCATAATTAAAGCCTTTGTGATTGATTTCCCGGCCAGGCCGCTTAAAGCACATAGACCCAAAATCATCAATGAGAATTCATCGGCAGGACTTAACTTCAAAGCAACATCGGAAAGCGGTTCAGCCAAAAATACCAAACCCACAAGAGAGACAATTCCTGCAAAGAATGAACCAATCGCTGCAATCGCTAACGCTGCTCCTGCTCTTCCTTGTTTGGCCATTGGATATCCGTCTAACACCGTAACCACTGATGAGGATTCACCTGGTGTATTAAGCAGGATTGAGGTGGTAGATCCACCGTACATGGCCCCGTAATACACACCGGCTAATAAAATAATGGAGCTGGTCGCTGCAGCCTCTGGCGGCAGACCGCCCGTCAAGGAAGCCGTCACCGGAATCAACAGGGCAACCCCACTAATCGGTCCAATTCCCGGAAGGACACCAACAACCGTACCAACTAACACTCCAAAGAATGCAAACAATAAATTATGCCATTGTAAAGCGGTGGCAAAACCATCAAGCAAATACCCAAACGTACTCATTCTTCACACCTCCTCGTTAACTTAGCCATACCGGCCATCCGGGCAGGGTCCCCTGTAAAATGTCTACGTAGACGTAATAAACTCCCCCTGAAAACAAACCGGACACAAGAAGGGATGAAATCCACTTTCCTTTCTCCATGGTCTGAAATCCTATCAGCAAGAACAAGAAAGTGGTTATGATGTACCCTATCTCTTCAAGCAAAAGACCATACAAAGTCGCAGAGACCAAAATAATGATGAAACGTTTCCAGTCCAGGGAGTCTCCCCGTTTATTACTCTCCTGGTAACGAAATGTCTCCACAAATAGACGAATGCTTAATAATACGAGAAGTATGCCTAGCCCCATCGGAAACAGAGAAGGGCCTACATTGCTTCCGTAAGCGCTGTCCGAGATATTTCTGCTTTCCACGACGAAAGCCGTTCCGATAGCTAAAAAAGCTACGCTTGCAAACCGATCGAATGATTTGGTCACTCCGGGTCCCTCCCTTAGTTGAGAAAATAGAGGAGAAGAATAATTCTTCCCCTCCCAAGCCGATCGAGCCAATCCAATTATTTCGCCATGTTCAAGGCGGTCAGCAAATCTTTTACCAGCGACTCCTGCTGTGCGAGGAAAGCTTTGAAGTCGTCGGCATTCTTATATTCTTTTTCCCATCCGTTAGCCTGAAGTTCTTTGTTCCACTGTTCCGTTTCGGTCAATGCCTTGATTTTCTCAGACCAGTAAGCAAATGCTTCTTTCGACATTTCCTTCGGTCCGAATACTCCACGCCAGATCGTGAATTCAGCATCGACGCCTTGTTCTTTCATCGTTGGCACGTCTTTGAGATCACCTTGGAGACGCTCCGCTGAGGAAACAGCCAATACCTTAACCTTTCCTGCCTTCACATATTCCCCGACACTGGAAGCGTCTGTAGCAATTACATCCGCATTGCCGCCGATAAGCGCAGCCATCGCCTCTCCACCGCCATCATAGGAGACGTATTTGACGCTTTTCGGATCGACACCTGATTTGAACGCGGGCAGAACGGCAACCAGGTGGTCCATGGAACCTGGAGCCGAACCTCCGGCAAAGGTTACCTTGGATGGGTCCGCTTTCACATCTGCGATTAATGATTTCAGGTCGTTGTACTTGGAATTAGCCCCCACTACAATGGCCCCGTAATCTTTCGTCAGCTGGGCTAAAGGTGTCGTGTCCTCATAACCATACGGGCTGTTTCCTTCTTTTTTCAGGTGGTTGATTAAAATCGGCGGAGAGTTGACAAACAGTTTATAATCGTTCTTCTTGTCTTGAGTCGCGTATTCAGCCATGAAAACAGCTCCGCCGCCGCCCGGCTTGTTTTCAACGGTCATCGTCTTGTCAACCAATTTTGTTTCGCCTAATACTTTGGTAAACGACCTTGCTGTTTTGTCCCAGCCTCCGCCGGCTCCTGACGGCGCTACCACAACGATTGGTTTTTCCGGATATTTGCTCGTTTGGCTCGCTTGCGTATTTTCCTTTCCTCCTGTTTGGCTGGAAGTCGGTACCGTCCCTCCGCCGCATGCAGTTAAGCTGAAGGCAAGCAATCCTGTCATCAGGGCAATGGCCCAGTTCCTCTTTTTCATACATTTCCCCCTCTTTATGAAAGCGTTTACTTTCTTTTTAGCATCTTATCATTGAATTTTCTGAATTTATAGTTTATGGACATAAGTTGGATAAAGTCGATTAAGCACATTTTGTTCATTAAGTTCACGGAAGTTCTCAGGGAGATTCGCAAACCATTATCCGCTTGTGAACAATCATTGCCTCTGCGTGTGACATATCATAGTGCAGACACTTTCAAATGGAGATGAGGAGATGGCACCACCAAATAGTCAACTAGCAAGCAGGCCCAAAATAGATGTCCTGATACCAGCTATCGAGAAGGATTTGCGAACCCTCCCGTTTGTGGTGAGCGGAGTGTTGAAAAATGTGAAGCACCCTATTGGCGAGATCATCATCGTCGCTCCCCGAAATAAAAAAATCATGGCCTTGTGTCATCGAAAAAAATGGAAATTTGTTGATGAAAATTCCGTCCTGCCGATTACCAAAAACGATATTCACTATCGGACAAAAAGATGGAACCGCTCAAACTGGCTTTTTCAGCAGTTGTTGAAACTGAACGGTGATAAATTGTGTTCCCAAAACTTTTTTTTGGTTATTGATGCCGACACGGTGCTGATTCGCCCACATATTTTCAGAATTAATCAAAAGACAGTATTTTACTGTAGAAATTGGAGCCATAAAGAATATTTTACGGCCTATAAAAAGCTGCTGGGAAAACAGGCTACATCTCCCTTATCTTTTGTTACTCACTACATGCTATTTGAGAAATCGAAACTAAAGCGATTGAAACAGGCAATTGCATCCAGACATCATACAAGTTGGTATTCAGCGATCATCAAAAGTGTCAACAAATCGAGCAATTTCGGCTTCTCAGAATTTGAAACGTACGGAAACTTTGTCCGCTCACATTATCCTGGTCAGTTCATTTTCCGGAGAGCTTTGAACAAGGGCTTGCAAACGAACGCTTCGGCACTATCCGGATTACGCATGCAGCAGCTGTCTAAAAAATACAGGTCCTTATCCTTTCACAAACGACGGTTCTACTTAATAAAAAAATAAAAGGACGTGCATCGATGGCAAACTACCAGGTTGTATGGAGAGGTCACATAGGGAAAGCAAGCGGTCGGGGAATCGCGAGCAGAGAGTACGCTCTTGCATTAGCTCGACAAGGCGTTGATGTCAAGATTGATACGAAAATAAAAGCCGTAAAAAACAAAAAGCTAGCCTATTTAATTAAAAAGCCGTATGCAAGAAACAAACGAAAAATTTTAATCTATCACAGTACTCCGACGAACATTCACCTAAACAGAGAAAGAAAAAGATTTGACCGCATCATTCTGAATACCGTATGGGAAACGACAAAAATACCCAATAATTGGTTTCCGAAAATCAATCGATTTGATGCGGTCTGCGTACCATCTGTTCAAAACATCAAAGCAATGAGAAATAGCGGTGTAAAAGTCCCCGTATTCCTCGTTCCACATGGCGTAAATACCAATACATTCAACCCACGCAATAAGAAATTGCCCGTAAGACACTCAGCAGGAAAGTTTGTTTTTGTATCTGTATTTGGTTTTCAGCATCGCAAAAATCCGGAAACCTTATTAAGGGCTTACTGGGAAGAATTCTCCCCCGCTGATAACGTCTTGCTGGTGATCAAAACAAATGGATACCGACCTCATGAAAACAATACATGGATTCACAATCAAATCCTGAGTTACCGGAGAAAACTCGGGTTTAGCGGCAAGACAGCCCCCGTTCTGCTTCTACCACGCTATCTAAAAAACCAACAGTTAAAAGGCATCTATACTCTCGGTCATGCATTTGTTCTTCCCACAAGAGGAGAAGGGGTGGGCTTACCGTTTCTTGAAGCCTTGGCAAGCGGTATTCCTGTTATCGCTACTGGTTGGGGTGGACACATGGATTTCTTAACGAAGAGAAATTCATTTTTAATTGATTACAAGCTGAGAACACCAGCCAGCAGCATGAATTCGAAACACGCTATATCACGTCCATTCCGCTATTTATTCGCGCAAAAAGGACAGCTTTGGGCGGAACCGGATATTCATAGTTTAAAAAGACTGATGAGATATGCATATGAACATCCGAGACTTTGCAAGCAGAAAGGAATGCAAGGCAGGCGAGATATGCTCAAACTGTCATGGAATCGTTCCGGTATCGCATTGAAACAAGCAATAAATAAGGTGATTCGGACAAAAAAACAACGATGACTCATTCCATTCAACCAAACACACACTGCTTAATTTCCCGCAAGCTTGCGCGATCTCTGAAAAGTTGATCAATTGCTCCATTTAGGGGTGAATCGAATGTCTGCTTTGAACTGGAGAAGTGGCTTTCAACGTTGGATGAATTACGGTGATTTAGACCAGAATCTTCGAAAACAACTGGTAAATTTGCAGGAAGATGAACAAACCCTGGCTGATTGCTTTTATAAAAATATCGAATTTGGGACGGGAGGTATGCGGGGAGAATTGGGACCGGGCACAAATCGAATCAATGTGTACACAATTCGCAAAGCTACCGAAGGCTTGTCCCGTTATCTAACAGAATACGGGGAAAAAGCAAGACATGGCGGGGTTGTCATTGCCTATGATTCCAGGCATAAATCTGCCGAGTTTGCTTTGGAAGCGGCCAAAGTCCTCGGAAAACACGGGATTCGAGTCTTTTTATTCGAGCACCTTTGCCCGACTCCCCTCCTTTCCTTTTCTGTGCGCTATTTAGGTGCATTTGCCGGGATCGTGATTACTGCCAGTCATAATCCACCCGAATACAACGGTTATAAAGTATATGGAGCAGACGGCGGGCAAATCACATTGGAAACAGCGGAACGGCTGATGGCAAAGATAAACGAAATAGAAGATGAGTTGACCATCGATTTTGCAGATGAACAAGTATTAAAGCAAAACGGCCTGCTCATTCTGATTGGAAATGATGTACGGGATGCCTACCTGGAACGATTGAACAGCCTACGGATACAACCTGAAATGAAAGAACAAATAGCGGATCAGGTCAAAATTGTATTTACCCCCTTTCATGGCACGTCGTATGAACCAGTCATGCTCGGATTGAAAATGTTTGGATACGAAAATGTGTCGGTCGTGCAAGAACAGGCTTATCCCGATCCGAATTTCTCTCATGTTGTATCTCCGAATCCCGAAGAACATCAGGCATTTGAATTAGCCATAAAATACGGGAAGAAAGAAAACGCTGACATATTAATGGGAACCGACCCGGACGGTGATCGCCTTGGGGTTGCGGTTAAAAATGAGCGCGGAGAATATATCGTCCTGACAGGCAATCAGATTGGGGCACTCTTACTCCATTATTGGTTATCCTGCAAACACAAAAAAGGGCTGCTTCCTTCACATGGGGTCGTCTTGAAAACGATTGTTACATCCGAGATGGGGCGTGCAATAGCCTCTGATTTCGGGCTCATAACAGTAGATACATTAACCGGATTCAAATATATCGGTGAAAAAATTCTTGAATATGAGCAAGCAGGTGAATATGTATTCCAATTCGGATACGAAGAAAGTAACGGTTATTTACTTTTTGATTTTGTTCGAGATAAAGACGCGGTACAAGCAGCATTAATCATGGCAGACTTATGCGCTTATTGCAAAACAAGGGGAAAAAGCATCTATGAGCAATTGCTCCTTTTGTATGAAAAATACGGATACTATTGTGAAAATCTCTTTTCCATCACGCTAAAAGGCCCGAAAGGAAAAAATAAAATGTCTGCCATTTTAACTCACTTTCGCGGCAGCCAATGGAAAGAAATTTCCGGTAAAAAGATCAGGGTATTGGAAGATTATTTAACAAGCGAACGCAAGGATCTCGTTACCGGTGATATAACCGCAATACCGTTGCCAAAATCAAACATGTTAAAATATCTACTTGAAGATGAATCTTGGTTCTGTATTCGCCCGTCAGGTACCGAATCAAAAGTGAAGCTGTATTTCGGTGTGAAAGGAGCTTCCTTGGAAGATAGCAAGCAAAAGCTAGCTCTTTTAAAAGAATCCGTATTAAAACAAATCGAATGTTTGTGAGCTGACTGATGAAGCCCCCAAAGAAGCCGATTTTCTTTGGAGGCTTTTAGCTTTCTGCCATTACTGCGAATCCCCTATGCCGGTTTCAACAATATCTTCTTCCTCCAGTTTACTCCCCATCTGAACTTCAATTATCTCCACCTCAGTAATTGCTTTGATTCCATGTTTTGCGCCAAGCGGTATTTCCAGCACGTCACCTGCTTTTACTTTGGACAAATTGCCATCCAGAACAAATTCACCTTCACCCGCGGCAACCACCCATACTTCACTTCGTTTATGGTGGCAATGATAGCTTAGGTTTTTACCAGCGAAGATACAAATTCGTTTGGTTAGAACTTCGAATCCTTCGGCAAATGCTTTATAGTCCAAGACACGGTACCACCCCCAACGCCGTTCTTCAAACATTGGCCGCTGCCCCAAATTTTTTACGACCTCTTTGACATGATGGCTGGTTGATTTGCCGGAAACCAAAATTCCATCAGGGCTTGCGGCCACTACTACGTTGGAAACGCCTAATACCACTACAGGGATGTCTAATTCATTGATTAAATTCGTATTCGTACAATCCTTACTCATGAAACCTTTACCGATTATCTTGTTTTGCATATTCTCGGTCAAGGTATTCCAGGTTCCTATGTCCTTCCAATCACCGTTATATGGAATTACGACGGCCTGGTCATCCTTTTCCACTATTTCATAATCAAAGCTGATAATCGGCAGCTTATCATAGTGTTGAACAACTTCATGATACTTTGTAGACAACCCCCTTTTTTCCAACTGGCTTATCATATAACCCAATTGAAATGCAAAAATCCCACAGTTCCATAGCGCCTTCTGTTCGATCAACTTTAGTGCCAGCTCTTCGGTTGGTTTTTCTACAAACCTTTTCACTTTCTTATAACCTGGTGATTGTGGACTGCTTCGCTCTTCTTGATCAGGAATGATATAACCATATTTTGTTGATGCATAAGTAGGATTTACACCGATTAAGGCAATATTCATTCCTGATTGGTGAATGACCTTTTCCAACTCTTTTACTTGATTAAAAAAATGATTTTCTACATATAAATCAACTGGCATAACAGCGATTACCTCATTTAGATCAACACCAGCGATGGAATGCAGATATGCTGCTGCTAACGTAATGGCCGGAAACGTATCCCTTCGTTCAGGCTCAATAATTAATGGGATTTCGGTTCCTAATTGACTTTGAATGATTTCCGCCTGCGTTTTATTCGTCGAAATGTACACAGCATCCAGTAATTCATTGGAATCTAGTTGTCTCCAAAGCCTCTGAACCATAGATTCCAATTCATTTTTTGAGTCTATTAACAACTTTAGAAATTGTTTTGACCTGGAATCGTTGGAAAGAGGCCATAATCGCTTCCCGGACCCTCCTGACAGCAATACAAGTTTCATATGTGCACCTCGATGATGTAATTTTGATCAAACGCTTCATCTCTCTGGCTTCATCTCTGCGAAGATGTAATATCATATGTGCCATATGGAGGGTTGAGATGGGTATCTGACCTGACAACCAGCCCTAAAAGAAATGGACAATCGTTTTTCCCACTGGCTGCGCGATTGGAAAGAAAGTTTAGCCACTTTCATAATTTAAAGTGATTATATAGTAAAAAATGAAAAGCATAATCCTGCCATATCGGCAAAATTATGCTTCCAGTTCTAAAATCGGTTTTTACGATCTTATGTATGGCGGAGAGAGTGGGATTCGAACCCACGCACGCCTTACGACGCCTAACGCATTTCGAGTGCGTCCCCTTATGACCACTTGGGTATCTCTCCAATTGGGTTAGCAAAAATAAATATAACAAAAACAATTTCACTAAGCAAGGGGATTTGTCATCCAACCCTTGCATTTCCTTCCCCAATAGGACAATATTAACTTATTCGCAAGAACGTTCAAGAACGTTAATGGAAACAGATAAAGTGAGGACGGAACAATGAAACGTGAACGATTGGATAAAGTGTTGGCCAGCATGGGACTGGGAACCCGCAAAGAGGTGAAACAGCTGGTCAAACAAAAACTCATTGAAGTTGACGGCGTTATCGCCACCGATCCGGGAATGCATGTGATCCCTGAGCAGCAAGAGATTACCATCGACGGAGAACCGCTTCCGTATAAACGCTGGATTTACGTCATGTTAAACAAACCGCAGGGAGTGATTTCGGCTACCGAAGACCCTCGTCATCGTACGGTAGTCGACCTTTTGCCTTACGAATGGGCAATCAAAGTTCATCCCGTCGGCCGCCTCGATATTGATACGGAAGGTCTTCTGTTGTTAACCAACGACGGTCAGCTCTCGCATAATCTTTTGTCTCCGAAGAAAAAAGTGGATAAAGAATACTTTGCCCGCATTCAAGGGATTGTGACAGAAGAGCATGTCCGGTTTTTTCAAGAAGGAGTTGTTTTGGACGACGGATACAAGACGCTGCCCGCCCGCTTAGAAATCCTCTCATCGGGCCCTGTCTCCGAAATACGCGTCACCATTATGGAAGGCAAGTTTCATCAAGTGAAGCGGATGTTTGCCGCCTATGATCTGGAAGTGATCTATCTGAAACGTCTGCGGATGGGTTCTCTTCATTTGGATGAGTCTTTGGAGGTTGGCGAGTACCGGGAATTAACCGAAGAAGAGCTGCTTGCATTGCGCGGAGAACCGGTATCTGAATAACTTCATCTTAAAAATAAGAAAACCCACCGGGCTATAAGCCGGCTAAGCGCAACGTCCTTGTTGCGTCGCCGGCACTAGCACGTCCTGTGCGGCGCTACGTTGCGCCCGGCGGGACCCCAGCGAGCGCCTGGGCTAGCACTGTAAAAGTCGCTGTGAAATGAACAATCGTTTTTCTCCACTGGCTGCGCAAATACCCGCTTTTTTTCTATTTATTTCTTGCGCAAGCTGCGGAAAAAATCCTTCAGCAGTTGACTGCATTCCTCCTGCAGAACGCCCGCCACTATCGGTACCTGGTGGTTAAATCGCGCTTCATCAAGCAAATTCATCAATGTGCCTGCACAGCCAGCCTTGGGATCGGTCGCACCGTATACCACTTGCTCTATCCTGCTTTGGACAATCGCTCCCGCACACATCGGACACGGTTCAAGCGTCACATATAAGGTACATCCGATCAGCCTCCATCCCCCCAGTTTTTCGCTGGCTTCCCGAATGGCAATCATCTCCGCATGAAGCGTCGGATCTTTGCCGGTTTCCCGCAGGTTATAACCCCTGCCTACAATTTCCCCGTCTCTTACCACAACCGCACCGATTGGCACCTCTTTTAACTCCCATGCCTTTTTCGCTTCTGCAATTGCTTCCCGCATGTATGTTTCATGATCTAGGATTAGCCCGCTCAAACAATCTTCTTCCTTTCTTTCCGAAGGCATTGTAATTCCAAGTATAGCGGGAGCAATTCCCGGTTGGCAAACCATTCATATTTACATGATTATACAAAAGTGATATCATAACGATATCTAAACAATATCAAAATAATATTAAATGCTTTTTCACTCAAGGAGGGCTGTTTCATGAAGGAAAGAAAGGCATGGGCCATTAATGGCTTCGTTAGTTTGCTCCTGATTCTGGTTATTCTTGTGGTTGGAGCTTTTGGTTTGTTGATGACTGGTTCTTTGTTCGGCATTCCTTTGATCGTATTAGGCATACTGCTGGTTACCGGCATCACCATCGTTCAGCCGAATCAATCACATGTGATCACCTTTTTCGGGAAATACCTGGGGACGATCCGGGAGAGCGGATTATGGTGGACCGTTCCGTTCAGCTATCGGCAAAGTGTTTCATTGCGTGTGCGGAACTTTAACAGCAAAACCTTGAAGGTAAACGATGTGGAAGGAAACCCGATCGAAATTGCCGCCGTTGTGGTGTTTCGTGTCATCGATTCGGCTAAGGCGATTTTTGACGTGGAAGACTACGAACAGTTTGTCGAAATCCAAAGTGAAACAGCATTGCGTCACGTTGCCAGCAGGTATCCTTATGATTCGTTCAATCAGGCAGGTCACTCCCTGCGTGCCAACTCTGAAGAAGTTGCCAGCGAATTAGCCAAAGAACTGCAGGACCGCCTGTCTGTAGCCGGCGTAGAAGTGATGGAAGCGAGGTTAACCCATCTGGCTTACTCAACTGAGATTGCCAGCGCCATGCTGCAAAGACAACAAGCCGCTGCAATCATTTCAGCTCGTCAGCTGATCGTGGAAGGCGCGGTCGGCATGGTTCAACTGGCTATTAATAAAATTCAACAGGATGGCATGGTTCAGCTTGATGAGGAGCGGAAGGCAGCCATGATTAACAACCTGATGGTTGCCATTGTTTCGGAGCGATCTGCTCAGCCTGTCGTGAATACAGGCAGTTTGTATTAATCGGCAGGTCGTATCATGTCAGAAAAGAAAAAGTTTTTGCTCCGAATAGACCCCAAGCTGTACGACCAGTTAGAGCGTTGGGCGTCAGACGAATTCCGCAGTGTTAATACTCATATTGAATTCCTGCTGAGAGAGGCACTCAAACGGGCGAATCGCTTGCCATCCAATCAAAAAAATCACACCTCTTCGGAATGAAAAAACATCTCGTCCAAAAATATCGCTTCACCGGGCGGGAATCCGAAACTTACAAAACGAGCCGGCAGTCAACCTATCCCCAGTTGTACTGCCGGTTTTCTTACCTCAGCTTCTGCCGAAAAATGAATTCATCTCCGGAATAATCCAGCGATCCAATTGCTCCTGCTCGCCCTCCGCTACCAGGCGGTTCACCAAAACATCATGCCAGATATAATCATCGAGTAAATACAAGTGAACCGGATCATCCGTATAAAAAGCATTTCCATCCCGCTCTATGGAGTGGCCGTACAATAATTCTTTGCTGTCGATGGAGAGAATAAACCAATTCTCCTTATCCAAGCTTCGCATGTAATCATTCATCCGGTGTTTGTACAACCCGTTTACCGGGTTCTCCACCTGGAACGTGATTCCCCGTATCCGTATGCCTTCCTGCTCTCGTTTGCGTAAATCCGCTTCCAGTTCTTGATACATGTTGTTCCAGAGCGATAAGGTGATTTGGAAAGTTGCTCTTCTAATCAGCATCCGGCAGAACGACAAAATATTTTCTCCGCCACGTACGGTTGCCACATACGTATCCCGGATAGGCTCCCGGCTCTCCAATTTTTTCAGTTCAAGTTCAACTGAGTGAAAAGTTGTCTCCCATTTTTTCTTAACCTTTTCCAGGAAAACATCAACAGGAACGGCCGTGTACAGCTTGGATCCATCCTCTTCTTCTTCCGTCATTGCCGCACCACGGTTGACCAGCGACAGCAGCGTATCGTATACCCGCGCCCTCGGGACCCCGGACTCTTTACTAATCTGATAAGCGTTGGACGTACCCAAACTGACAAGCGAAATATAGGCTTTTGCTTCGTATTGGGTCATTCCGAAACTTTGCAGCATCTCCCAAAGCTCCTTCATCCTCATTTCCTCCTATTTGGCTCCCAATATATGTAATAACCCAATTAAGGTAAAGGGGCAAGCCACAGTTGTCAAGATAATGACCATTGCCAGATTGGTCGTATCTCTCTCTTGTTCTTTGGCAAGCAACAGAAGATTGAGTGAGGTAGGCATGCCAAACATTAAAATCATCACGGTTTTCTCCAAAGTATTGTCGGCCATCCATTCGGCAAGCGGATAAGCAACAACGACAGGCAAAAATAATTTGAGCAGGCTAACCACCGCCGCTTCCTTTAGCCCGCCAATGTGGAAACGGCTTCTTTTCAGCTCGGCACCGGTTAGAAGCAAAGTAAGCGGGAGAGTGGCATTAGCCGCCAAAGTAAGCAATTGGTCTACGGAGGAAGGTATGATGAGCCCCGATTCCCGCCAGAGCAAGCTTAAGGCGACGGCATACAAATAGGGATTTCGGAAAGTTCGCTTGATGCGGCTGCTCCAATCCTTCACATTACCCACCTGCGCGAACCCGAACAGTGCCATGTAGACATTAAAAGACAACGCCACAGCAACCGCATAAGGCACTGCTTCCTCACCAAAGACATACCGTACCACAGCTAAACCGAAGTAGCCGACGTTGGCCAGGGTAGCGGCAAGAGAATTCCATTTCAACTGCTGGTTGGCCTCCTCCCAGCGAAAAAGCTTGCCGATCACGATCACCAACAGTGCGTATACAATGCCAGTAGTCAATAAAAAGTGAAGGGTAATCCGCCCTAACGAGGATAGAGAGACTTGCGAATGGGTAAACGATTGAAAAATCAGGATCGGAATTAAATAGTACAAGCAAAGAGTAGCAAGAGATTGATTCGGCTCTTCTTTTCTCTGTGTAACAAATCCCAGCGCCATAAAGCCAAAAACCACAATCATTGCTTCCAGCATCACAATCACCCCTAATAGTCACTACTATAATAGTAACTACTAGTGACGAAATTTTCAAACAAAAAATGCAGGAGCACTTGGCACCTGCGGGCTACAAAACAAAAAAACCTTGATCAGTGCAATCAAGGTTTTTCTCATGAAATGGTGACCCCGAGAGGACTTGAACCTCCGACGCACAGTTTAGGAAACTGTCGCTCTATCCGCTGAGCTACGGGGACACAATAAGGTAAATGGGTTCCACACTTCCCTATTATATGTAGATTACGTCTTTTTCGCAAACAAAGATCTTCTTTTCATTTTCTTTTCATCTTATTTTCAGATTGGCTTGTTAGAATGAAGCCGAAAATGAAAGTATTTTGGAAGGAGTTGTTCTTGATGTTGAATGAAATGCCCATCCATCCTTTACTCGCCCATTTTCCTATCGCCTTGTTCATTGCCGGAGTGATTAGCCAATTGATTGCGATCTGGAAAAATGACGTCTTCGACCGGATGGCAACCTATTTGTATCTGGGTGGTTTTGTCGGAGGAATTGCCACTTATCTGACCGGGGAAGACGGAGAAAAGTTTGTGAAAGGCCATTTTCCCGGAGATCTGGAGAGTCTTGTCTCCCCGCACGAAACATTTGCCCTCTGGACCTTGGTTGTCTTCGGCATCATTCTGGTAGTAAAACTTTTACCTTGGTTCAATAAATACTCACAAAAGCTGCTTCCATTGGTTCTGCTCTTGTCGCTTGTGGGTGCTGGACTTCTGGTTGAAACAGGCCACTACGGAGGAAAAATTGTGTATCAAAGCCAGCTTGGCGATCAGCACAGTGTCACAAAGGCAGATCAGGATCAAGATGAAGACTGAGGAAACCATACGGTAAATTGGGAACCGATATCTTCTTCACTCTCCACCCATATTTTCCCTTCATAAGCGTCAACAATCATTTTGGCGATGGATAATCCCAACCCGCTTCCGCTATGATCTCTGTTCCTCGAACGGTCAATTTTGTAAAACCGCTCAAAAATCTGGTTTATTTCCGCAGCGGGAATGCCACACCCCGTATCTTTTACAACAATTCGCGTTCCCTCTTTGTCATTTAATGCATAACTGTCAATCGTTACCGTCACCTTGCCTCCCGGGGGAGTAAACTTCATAGCGTTATCCAATAAAATCTCAATAAGCTGGATAACCCGGTCCTGGTCTCCCCAAAGCCCTTTAACACCCTCTTGGCACACCACCGAGAGGGTCAATTCTTTCTGGGCAGCCACCGGTTGAAACAACCGCTCGATCTTCCTGGAAACTTCGCTCATATCAACAATTTCCTTGGGTACCGGCATAATATTTTGATCCATTCGGGCAAGCGTAAGAAGGTTTTGGACCAGCATCGTCATTCTCCTTACCTCGTCCCTCATATCATGCACCAGTTCACGCGAAAAATCGGTTAGAGGTTCTGTCTCCAACACTTCTAATGTGGACTGCAGTACACTTAAGGGTGTCCTCAGTTCGTGGGATGCATCCGACGTGAAAGCTTTTTGTCTCTCATATGACTGGCGAATCGGAGCGATGGCTCGGTTGGAAAGATACCATCCCGCTATAAAATAGCCCACTGAGAAAATAAGAGTAAGGAAACCCAGGATCATCGCATACCGTTCCAGAATGGAGTCTTCCAGCGACATATCCATTCCCAGCATGATGACATAGCGTTTATTCTCTGATTGATAGCTTGTTCCTCCAACCAGATAACGATATTCGTGTTTATCGGCCGTTAGGGTAAGGGATTGGAACTGCAGATTTTCCGGCTGCCACATAGCCAGTTTTTCCAAGATGCTGGGAGCTATTTTCGGATTGGTATCATGCCGTTCAACCACTCTTCCCTGCAAGTCGAAAGTATAGAGAAAATAGCCGTGCTGCAGCAAGTGGTCTTCTTCGTCTCTAGCTTCCTTTTGCTTCTGGCTGTCGGCATTCGGATGTTTACGTAATCTTTCATCAATTTCCTGCTGAATCACCCCTCTTATATCTGCTTGACGTGTGTAGGTAAGAAAGAAATGAAGCAAAAAGTAACTAAGCAGCACAAAAGCAACAAGCAGTGCGACAGTCAAAAATGTATTGAGCCATGTCAGTTTTCGTCGTGTCTCGGTAAACACGTTATACCTCCAGCTTGTAGCCAACCCCTCTGATCGTGTGGATTAGCTTTTGATGAGTCGCTTCCTCCAATTTGCGCCGAACCAATCGGACAAGGGCGTCCAAATTATTATCGGTTGCCGCTTCTTGAAATCCCCAAATCTGATCAAGCAAAATTTGGCGGGATACGACTTTGCCCCGGTTACGAGCCAGAATGTCCAACAGGGTGAACTCTTTGGCGGTCAACTGAATCATCATCTCTTGGTATTGGACGGTGAATTGGCTTCGATTGATCGTCAAATCACCGCAGGCAAATGTGTCATCTTGATACGGGATAGACATTCTTCTCGCCAAAGAGCGTAAACGGGCAAACAACTCGTCAAAAGAAAAAGGCTTCACCAAATAATCATCAGCACCGGCATCCAAGCCAACGACCCGGTCAGCAATATCGTCACGGGCTGTCAGCATAAGGATTGTTCCGGAGTATCCGTTTTGTCTTAGGCGTTTACAAATTTGCACCCCGTCTTCGTCCGGCAGCATCCAGTCAAGAATCAGAATGTGATAACTTCCGGATGCCGCGTAATCAAAGACCGAGCTGCCGTCTTTCAGCCATTCCACTTGATGATTCTGTTTCTGAAGCATGTATGCAATAAGTTTTCCCAGTTTCTTGTCATCTTCAGCGAGCAACACATTCATGATGACCGCTCTCCTTTGTTGCCAGATTAACAATCAAAAGAACGGCTCCCTGTTGGAAAGAGAGCCGTAGTATGGGGTCATATCTATTTCTTTGGTGCGATTCTTTCCAAACCGCCCATGTAGGGACGAAGTATTTCCGGAATCACGATTGTACCGTCTGCTTGTTGATAATTCTCCATAAGGGCAGCTACCGTACGGCCAATCGCCAAACCGGAGCCGTTTAATGTATGGACGAATTCAGGCTTGCTTTTCGCATTGCGGCGGAAACGGATATTGGCACGGCGAGCCTGGAAGTCTTCGAAGTTCGAACAGGACGAAATTTCTCGATACGTGCTATAGCTAGGAATCCAAACTTCTATGTCATACTTCTTGGCAGCAGTAAAGCCCAGGTCTCCCGTACACATGCTCATGACACGGTAAGGCAAGCCAAGCAATTGTAGAACTTTCTCTGCATTGGCAACCAGGCTCTCCAGCTCCTGATAAGAATCTTCCGGTTTCACGAACTTCACAAGCTCCACTTTGTTAAACTGATGCTGGCGGATCAAACCGCGGGTATCACGTCCAGCCGAGCCTGCTTCTGAACGGAAGCATGCACTAAATGCGGCATAGTAACGCGGCAAATCTTCTTCATTCAGGATCTCATCTCGATGCATGTTGGTTACCGGAACTTCCGCTGTCGGTATGAGGAAATAATCCGGTTCTGCCAGCTTGAACGCGTCTTCTTCGAACTTCGGCAATTGCCCGGTTCCCGTCATGCTGGCACGGTTTACTATATATGGCGGCAGCACTTCCTCATAACCGTGTTGATCCGCATGCAGATCCATCATAAAATTGATCAACGCACGCTCAAGACGAGCACCCAGGCCTTTATAGAAAACAAAGCGGCTGCCCGTAACTTTGGCGGCAGTTTCAAAGTCGAGAATCCCCAACTCTTGGGCAAGGTCCCAATGTGGTTTCGGTTCGAACTCGAACGTGCGAGGCTCTCCCCATGTTCTCACTACCACGTTGTCATCTTCGCTGGTACCGATAGGAGTGCTTTCATGAGGAATGTTCGGCAAGCCTAGAAGAATTTGTTCCAATTGACCGTCCAATTGAC
This sequence comes from Paenibacillaceae bacterium, assembly GCA_041920465.1. Classification (GTDB taxonomy): domain Bacteria; phylum Bacillota; class Bacilli; order Brevibacillales; family Brevibacillaceae; genus Brevibacillus_H. The sequence goes on from JBHGXW010000047.1 coordinate 28,416, forward strand.
GCAGTTCCTCATCCAACACTTTGATGCGCTCGTTTACTTCTTTCATTTCAGCTATCAGGTGATCCGCGTTTTCTTTATTCCGTTTCAGAACAGCGACCTGCTCGGACACTGTATTGCGTTTGTTTTTCAACGCTTCTCCTTCTTGAATCACTTGACGGCGTTTTTCATCTACCACTTCGAATTGATCAAGAGCCGAGATATCTTCATTCCGGTGGGCTAGTTTTTGGCGCACACCTCCTAAGTCTTGACGCAAAACTTTTACATCCAACATACGGCAATCCCTCCAAAAACAATCTTTCTTACAAAGGCAAAAATAAAAACACTCATCCCTCAAAAGGGACGAATGTTTGTCATCCGCGTTGCCACCCTTATTGGCCTTTTGATTTTGGAACACTTCGCATCAAAAAGCCCACTCATCTGCACCGTAACGGGGTGCTTCCGGGTAAAGTTAATCCCTTACCGCTCCGAGATGGATTCTTCTGTCTGCTGGTTCGGTTCGCACCATCCACCGACTCTCTTATCCAGTTATCCGACAGAGTACTTGTTCCCGTCAACGCTTTTTCATGATGTACTTTATTATTTAAATTTACTATAAAATCCATGCGTGTGTAAAGAAAAAAGCACCTTATACAGGTGCTTTTTTCGTTTTGTATTCTTTCACCAAGTTAACGAAGAACTGATGGAAGCGGTTGTCCTCCGTAAGCTCTGGATGGAACGCACATGCGACGAATTGTCCTTCGCGCGCTGCCACGATTTTGCCATCATATTGAGACAAAACCTCTCCGTTTGGTCCTACTTCCATAATATAAGGAGCACGGATAAATACGGCCGGGAAGTCTTCTGCTACCCCTTCAACAGGTAGAGTTACTTCAAAGCTTTCTTTTTGTCGGCCAAAAGCATTCCGTTCAACCTTGATGTCCATCAGCTTCAAGTGAGCATCATCTTGTCCGTTGATACGATTGGCCAGCAAGATGGCGCCAGCGCATGTACCCATTAACGGTTTGCCGTTCTTCGCAAAATCGCGAACGGCGTCCATAAACCCGTATTTGTGCATCAGCTTGCTAATGGTGGTGCTCTCTCCGCCCGGAATCACCAGCCCGTCCAATCCTTCGAGATCCTCCACTTTTTTCACAACGCGAGCTTCAACACCCGATTTCTCCAACATGCGGACATGCTCTGCTACTGCACCTTGCAAACCAAGAACGCCTATTTTCATCTCGCCCATATTACCATCCACGCTCTTGCATACGATCTGCTTCACGAATCTTGGAAATCTCAATACCGGTCATCGGTGCGCCTAAACCTTTGGAAACGCGAGCGATCAACTCGTAGTCTGTGTAGTGTGTAGTTGCCTCTACAATCGCACGGGCGAATTTCTCCGGATTTTCCGATTTGAAGATACCGGAACCAACAAATACACCGTCAGCTCCCAATTGCATCATCAATGCAGCATCGGAAGGAGTAGCAACACCGCCGGCTGCGAAGTTAACGACAGGCAGTTTGCCGTTTTTATGAACATACTCGAGCAAATCATATGGTGCACCGAGATTTTTCGCTTCCGCCATCAACTCATCATAGGACATGCTTTGAACTTTGCGGATTTGCGCTTGCATGGTACGCATATGACGAACAGCTTCTACGATATTTCCTGTTCCCGGTTCCCCTTTGGTACGGATCATCGATGCCCCTTCCCCAATTCGGCGAAGTGCTTCCCCTAAATCACGGGCACCACATACAAAAGGAACAGTGAAATCTTTTTTGTTGATATGGTACAGGTCGTCAGCAGGTGTTAACACTTCACTTTCATCGATGTAGTCAACGCCCATAGACTCAAGTACACGCGCTTCTACGAAGTGACCGATACGCGCTTTGGCCATGACTGGGATGGAAACGGCCTTCAATACTTCTTCCACGATGCTAAGATCAGCCATGCGAGCAACACCGCCGGCTGCACGAATATCAGAAGGTACACGCTCAAGTGCCATTACGGCTACTGCACCGGCTGCCTCTGCAATTTTTGCCTGTTCAGCGTTAACAACGTCCATGATGACGCCGCCTTTTTGCATTTCTGCCATACCTCGTTTAACACGAGACGTTCCAACTTCAACCATGTTCATAGCCCCCTACCGCATGTTCACTAAGTTAATTGTGTCAAGCTTTTAAACATTTCTATTTTAAACCATGCCATGCAGGAATAGCAACCAAATGACTCGGTTTTATCCTAACTGCCTGCTTCTCCTGTTTTATTATCCAACAACACCTTTGAAAATATTGCCGATAAATTGGATAATGCTTCGGAAGAACAGCCGAATCCAGCTTGCTTCCTCCACGTCTTGGGATGCGACAAGATCAATGCCGCCTTTTTGGAGGTCATCAGGCTGCAAGTAGTCATTTTCCGTGGCACCATCCAATTTGTAGACAAGCTTACCAACTACTTGTCCCTTTTTAATCGGTGCCGTCAAGTCATTCAGCACGACAGTCGGCTTATACTTTCCTTCTTCCCCGATTTTGGAGAGTACCATCGCATCAGCTCCAAGTTCAATCGGAACTGACAAATCAACACCTTTTTTCACTGGTGCTGTTTCGTATCCTTTGACTTGAGCCCCTTTGGCATCCTTCTTGATTAATTTAAAGGTGCTGAATCCATAGTCAAACAGCTTTTGGGTCTCTACAAAACGCTTGGTTTCACTATCTGAACCCATTACTACGCTGATCAGGCGCATTCCGTCACGCTGAGCCGTGCCGGTAAAACAATACTTGGCTTGATCGGTGTGGCCTGTTTTTAAACCGTCTACGCCCGGATACTCATTTGGCAAACCAGGCAGCATCCAGTTATAGTTTGCTTTTGGAATTTCATTAGGCTGTCCTTCTCGGAATGTAAAGCGAGGAATCTTGGAATACTCAAGCGCTTCCGGGTAATCACGGATTAAAGCGCGTGCCAGAATAGCTGCATCACGAGCCGACATCATATTGTCTTTGTCGGTTGTTTGCGGCGAATACGGGCCTAATTCATTGGCCGGCAATCCGGTTGATGTAATGAAGAACGTGTTCTTCATTCCCAATTGTTTTGCTTTTTCGTTCATCATTTGAACGAAGTTGGCTTCACTGCCTCCAACTTTCTCCGCCAGCAGAACAGTTGCATCGTTGGCGGAAGCAATGGCCATTGCCTTATACAGTTCTTTCACTGTATGTTCTTCCCCCATATTGAGATAAACACCGGAGGAATCACCCATTTTGGCAATATAAAAAGCATATTCACTTACCGGAACCTTCTCATCAAACTTGATTTTGTTCTGCTTAATTGCTTCAAGCACCAAATACTCCGTCATCATTTTGGTCATACTTGCTGGTGGTAGAGGTAGGTCAGGATTATAGGAGTAAAGGATTTTCCCAGTGGAAGCTTCCAGGAGAATCGCGGATTTGACTGCTAAATTGAGATTAGCTTGTACCTCTGCTGCATGAACCTTTACAGACGCCCCTAGCAACGATGAACTAAGAATGGCGACAGCAAATAACAAGATGGTAAGTCGCTTTGTCCATCTTTGCATCATCTTGAATCACTCTCCCATTAGGTATACGTGTAATAAACACAGTCTCTAGTTTACCATAAATGAAATTAGTTTTCCGAGGTTTTCAGAGTGTTATTAATTAGTAAAAAAGCCCCTTTTTTCATTGATCTATGAAAAAGGGACTTCGTTGCTTTAAGAAATTGAATAGTTTGGAGCTTCTTTGGTAATTTGTACGTCATGCGGATGGCTTTCGCGCAATCCGGCACCCGTGATGCGAACGAATGTTGAGTTATTTTGCAGTTCCTGGATGTTTTTGGTTCCGCAATATCCCATTCCAGCTCGTAAGCCGCCGATTAATTGGTAAATTACGTCTGCCAAAGGTCCTTTGTATGGAACACGGCCTTCAATGCCTTCCGGAACCAGCTTCTGTTCATTTTCCTGGAAATAACGGTCTTTGCTTCCTGCCTTCATGGCGCCAATAGATCCCATTCCACGATACACTTTGAAGCGTCTTCCTTGGTAGATCTCAAATTCGCCAGGACTTTCTTCCGTTCCGGCAAACAAGCTTCCGATCATAATGACAGAGGCACCTGCTCCAATCGCTTTCGTCAAATCACCAGAGTATTTGATACCGCCGTCCGCAATAATCGGAACGTTGTATTCTCTCGCTACACTGGCGCAATCGTAAATCGCAGTAATTTGCGGAACGCCGATCCCTGCTACGACACGGGTTGTACAAATAGAACCAGGTCCGATACCCACTTTGACAACAGATGCTCCCGCTTCAATCAAATCGCGTGTTGCTTCGCCTGTGGCCACGTTTCCGGCAACGATCGTAAGTTTCGGATATAAGGCGCGAAGTTTCTTAACCGCTTCAATGACCCCACGGGAATGTCCGTGAGCCGTATCAACCACGAGTAAGTCCGCACCAGCTTCAACCAACGCGTCTGCACGTTCAAATGTATCAGCGGATACCCCTACGGCTGCACCGCATAATAAGCGGCCTTGTGCGTCTTTTGCGGCATTCGGGTATTGGATTGCTTTTTCAATGTCTTTAATCGTAATTAAGCCCTTTAATACGTTATGTTCGTCAACCAACGGCAGCTTTTCGATTTTGTGTTTTTGCAGGATTTCTTCTGCTTGTTGTAAGGTTGTGCCTACTGGGGCAGTCACCAGATTTTCCCTGGTCATTACTTCGGCAATCGGAGTGGAAAAATCGTGAACAAAACGTAAGTCACGATTTGTGAGGATCCCAATGAGATGATTTTGATTATCGACAATGGGCACACCGGAAATTTTATATTTTCCCATTAATGCATCGGCGTCTGCCACACTGTGATCTTGTGTAAGGGAGAACGGATTGGTAATAACGCCACTTTCGGAGCGTTTTACCCGGTCTACCTCGCCAGCTTGCTGCTCAATCGTCATATTTTTATGGATTACACCGATACCACCCTGACGAGCCATCGCAATGGCAAGGGAAGATTCCGTTACGGTGTCCATGCCAGCGCTAATCAATGGGATGTTTAACTTAACTGATTCGCTTAATTCCACAGTTACGTCTACATCTCTCGGGAGAATTTCTGACTTGGCGGGAACTAACAAAACATCGTCAAAAGTCAGACCTTCCTTCACAAACTTATTTTGCCACACTTTTATTATCCCCTTTCGCCCAAAATGTTTTAACCAGTTTAGCAAATCACTTAATTTAGTGTCAAGAAATGCTTATAACGTTCGTTATTACAGGAAAAAATAGTAATAATGCCGAGTCAGCACCGTTTATATTTGTTTATTTTACGAATATTCTGCTCTTAAGAAGGAGTTACTGTATGCGCTCAAATTGGGAAACATACCGCTATTTGGAAACAGAACCAACCGCACGTAAATATTTGGCATCCAAATATGCTCAATTCGGAATTGAACATCCGGAACGCCATGCATTTCACCAGAGTAACCGGTTTTTATATACGCTAAAGCAAGCCCGTGCTTATTATCATGCTGCTAATTATTCTGATTTACTCATTAAACCCTTGCTGCTGTTTTATGGCTGTATTAACTTGCTAAAAGCTCTTCTGATTTCGTTCGACCCCTCCTACCCGCAAAATAGCAAGATGCTGCAGCATGGAGCCACAACCCGCAAAATCAAACGCAATCCTTACGTTCTACTTGAAGATGAAGTACGCCCACAAAAGGAAGGGCTGTTTAACGTGTTATCCAAAAAATTTCGCCATCCGTTTGTGAACGATCATTATACTGTGTATCAATTATTCTCCTATTTGCCTGGATTAAGCAGCGATTTTTGTAAAACCGTCGAACGACAATTTTGGCGGGAAGTTGAACTTACGGTCGATCGGGACGATTTGATTTTAACCTTCCCGGACGTCGCCGATGGTATGTTGCTTTATTCCCCCCCTACATTTTTAGATGTCCTGAATCGCTTTTCGCCTGATAATCTTAAGTTTCAATTAGCTTCTAATCATTTGGTACATCATGAAAAAGCCCATTTGAAAGCAATTCGTTTTCCCCGCAAGTTGCAGCAGGAGTTGTCAAAGCACCCGCTTTTTTCCCACCGGCCCAACGGAATTTACTTCTGGAACTACTCTTCAGAAGAACATCCGCTTCCCGATTGGGCTACCCATTATCTGCTTCTGTATTTATTGGGCATGTTGTGCCGCTACGAAACGGCTTGGTGGGGGGAGCTTGTCCTGTCTCATTCTTATGCGGAAATTTACCTCGTTGAGCAGTTTTTGCTCCTGCACGAGCTGGAATTCCCTCATTATGTATGGACGCAAATGAAATAGTCAAAAACAGGTCTCTTGGTACTTACTCGTTGCATCTCATTTTGTCTCCAGACAGAGGTACCTTTTCGAGCCAGTTGTGTATACGTCCTTTCAGACTCGTTGCTTCTTCGGTCAACCGTCGTCGCATATTCATTCCTGTACGAAGCTCTGCATAGACTCCATCTGGAAGGTTCAGTTGACACCTCGTATGTTAACAGGAGGTACTTTTTCTTTTGAAACCCGAAATGAAGTGATTACAGAAATGCTTTCCGAAAATATAAAAAAGCCTTGGTATCTTTACTCATTAGAGTAAGATATCAAGGCTTCCGTTTTTGTACCTTTTTTTTGTACCTTCAAAACTGGATAACGAGTCGCTCGCATCAGCTTCCCCATTCGCTCCCGTTGCCCGTAAGGCAAAAGTCGCTCAGGTGAACGATGCTCGCTCCAATATAAGCTAAGGAATGTACGTGGATAAGTCCTCGACCGATTAGTACTCGTCAGCTCCACACGTTGCCGTGCTTCCACACCGAGCCTATCAACCTCATCGTCTATGAGGGGTCTTACTAGCTTGACGCTATGGGAAGTCTCATCTTGAAGGGGGCTTCA
>JBHGXW010000049.1:0-93687 GCA_041920465.1 Paenibacillaceae bacterium
CCATCTGAAAACGGAAACGTCGTACTTCTCTCAGTGTAAAACAGAGGAAGAGCTTCTTCAAGCCATTGATGAATACATATGGTTCTATAACCATGAACGTTTCCAGAAAAGATTAAACCAGTGTGCCCCGGTTGAATACCGCGTCAAACTGGCTGCTTAGGCTTTTTAGGTGTGTCTACTTGACAGGGGTAAGTGCACTTCCCAAATTTGGTAGAGCGCCTTTCTTAACTTATTCTTTTTATGATCAAGACTTCATTGCTATAATATTCCTTGTACAATAGAATCGGCTCCTCAAGGGTGGTCGGCTCATCCCCGATAGTAAGGGGGTGACGCCATGACAGTATACGAAGCACTTTCGTTGATGCTTACTTTCGGTCTGCTGATCGTAGCCATGCTGTCCTTCCACAAAAGGAAATAGACCGCCCTTGAGCTAGGAACTCGCGCGGTCTATTCCGTTCTTCCAAAATGAGCCGCCCCCTTGGGGGAACGTCTATTGTATAGGCCGTAGGTGGTAGCAACACCTGCGGTCTTTTTAATGTATGCAGTTTCTATACGTTTATTCTAACAAAACGCTGATGTGGTTGCAATTGCATACTTCAGATCAGTTTGAAGGAATACTTATTGTATAGCCCCCATCACCGTACTGCTGGGAATAACGTTGTTTCAATGGCATCGTTTATCTTTTGACAAATGTAATAACCGGATGATTGCTTTCATTCATCGGAAAATCAATATTGTAAATATTGTAATGATTGTCAATCACGTATAGCTTGGTTCTATCAACTTTTCCCCAATCACCATCCTCATCCACTAATCCAATAATATTAATGTTCTGTCTGAAGAGTTTTATCTTCCACCACTCGCCACTTAAATGTGAAACAGTATTTATTTTTTCTTATTTATGTCACAAATCATTAATTGTTAACATTAGAGTAGTATAATACGCTATTTTGGGATTGAGATTTAATAGAGGATTCCAGATTTTTTGGGGAGATGGTTTTTTGTGAAGAATAAATTCATTATAAATATTAGACGGATAATACACCAATGTAGTAAGTTCAGCCCAATAATCGCCAAAATTGGATTGCAACAATGTGATGAAATTATTAGTGAGTTTAGCTTCGAAAAGCTAGTACGTCTGCAAAATATTGTTGATATTTTTTTGTCCAAGGTTCCTATCACTAATATATCGATCCATAAGGCATTGTTAACTCAGATGTCTTTGGCTTTATTTAGTCTTGATGAGGAATACAATTTTAGTGAAATACAGCGAGTAGAATCATTTGTATTGGTTTGTAACAATTTCGCTTATTTAGCTGGTATCACAAGTACAGTAGGACTGGCTGGAGAAGCATTTGATTACATTATTCTTTCCATCGATCCACTCTTCGATAAAAATTCCAACAAACCACTTAGTTATTATTACGGCATGTGGGAAAAGGCTATCGATGAGTATAAAATATTCAACGCGAGAGAAACACTTATGAATCAAGGCGCGATATTTTTTTATTTAAGCAGAATACTTGCTCATAATTACAGCGATGCACATACATATTACAATGAAACAAATAAATGGGTAAAGATTGGGTCTGAATCAACAACTGAAGATATAAAATATCTATGCTACTATTCGGGAATACTCGCGGCGAATTATAAACATGAAGAAGCCATTGATGTGTTAAAAAAACTTAAGTCTCAATATGAAATTGAAAAAGACCAAGACCCCTATTCAGCTCTTTTCATTGCTGAAACTCTCACAACAAAATTTGGATTGATTATGGAGGAAAATATTGTTGAATGGTCAGAAAAGGCTCTGTCCTTAAACATTGATATACATTATCAGTCAAAAACGAATTTAAACTTAAATATATATTTGGCTGATGACCATTTTGATAAGGAAAAAGTTAGAGAAACTATAATCGGGTATTTAGATAGTTTAAATGATGAGATCTCTAGCAAGGTGATTAATAATCTTCAGCGCCAGCGCCTAAGCGAAATAATTAATAGAACTGTTAGTGTTGCAATAAGACAATGTGAATATCAATTTGCTATTGAAATGGCATACATCTGGAGAACTTATTCCAGTAAAAACACAAATATAGAACTAAATGACGATGCTATTTTACTTATCGCTCCTACTTTGCGGGAAAATAAAATAATCTATTTATTTTATAATCAAGGTGAAACTAAAATCATTGAGCAAGAAACTAAGGTTACTTTAGAGTATCTCATTCAAGTAAAAAACAATTTTGAAGGAACTTGGACTGTAATTGCAAACCAAGATAAACCTATCGAACCAAAATTTTATAATCAAAAAGAAAATATATATATATCTGATAATTATAGGATTGTGTTAGAAAATTACTTCTTACCCGACAAAGTTCTTGATGTAATTAACAATTCCAATATTCCTAATGGTAATAGAATAAGAGTATTGGATTTGACTTGGATGAATACTCCAATCCCGCAAATTATGGGACTTAATATGAATCATTTTCCATCTGTATTAGTTACCGATAAACAAAACAGGCCACGACAAATAAAAAATGTCTTAATTTGGTGCGACCCGGATGATACATTACCTAACTCTGACTTGGAACGTGATGCAATTGAATATTTATTAAAGAAAAATAATATAAGGTTTGAGACTTATTCAGGTGATGAATGTAGTCTTGACTTATTTAAAGAAAAGTATAGTTCTAATGAATTTGATCTAATTTGGCTAATTTGCCATGGTGGTTTTGAATATGATAATCCTTTAATTTCTTACTTAAAGGTAACCCCAAAAGAAAAAATATATGTTGAGGAATTAAATCAACTAACTCCTGAGAGTGAAACCAGAAGGTTACTAGTCTTAAATGCCTGTCAAAGTGGAACCTCAGCAGTCCGCTATGACGGAATGGGATTCATGGGTCTTGGTCCAGTTCTAACTAGTCAATCACAATCAGTAATTGGTCATCTATGGAGAATTAGTGATTTTGTTGGTTCAATTTTGGGAGTATTATTAACAAATTATCTCTTAGAAGAAGGCAGTAGCTGGGGGCAAGCCGTAAATAACACAAGAAGTGACTTAGAAAAGGGGAATATCCATATTTCGGATATCTTACGTTTGATATTAGACCCAAATGACGAATTTCACAAAGTATTGATGAGATGTACTGAAAATATTAGTAAGTTGTACTATTGGGCTTCCCTTACTTTATTTGAATAAATTCAACTAAAGGGAGTACCCATATTGAGTACTCCCACAATTATTTTTAGCCTGATTTTTTCTGATTACCCCGAATATAGTTGAGTTTCCATCTCACTATCAGTTAAGTGCATATTAGATGAAAATATAACAAAAAATCTTGTTGACACAAATATAGACTTGAAATTTTATATCGTTAATTAGCGAGAGTCTATAAAATATTTTGTGCACTCTCAAAGTGTCTGACCCATCTCATTACAATTTTATGATCCGATATACCAAGCTCTCTTGCGATAGTGGTGCTTCCTAATCACTCTTCAAGATAAAGCCGAACAGATTTTTCTTTGATTTCTTTGAAATAGGTCGTACGTATTTTCCCCATTGAAAAATCCCCTCCAAGTAAACAATAAGGGACTTGCTTTTTACTGTCTACTTAAAGGGGATAATATCACGATGGGAGAAGGGCTGTCTTTCTGTAGGCAAGTCAATGGCTTCATCGCTGGTGCGTTGCTACGCTGTCGCTTCCAGCTGAAGCTACGGACCCGGAATTATGCCTGTTTCGTCGTGTCTGTCAATTATTTTGCGTGCCTAAAGCCGACGGGGCCCTTGCTCTACTTCTCAACTGAGCTTGTGAGTGGGATCTCGTCTCTTCTCGTCTTGGTCAGGTAGATGATCAAGCTTAAGATCGTTACAAGGAAGATCGCGCTGGTTCCCACCGTACCCAAACCAAGGCCACCCTCATCGCTAGGCTGTGACAGGTAGTCGCCAAAAGAGGCGCCGAGAGGACGGGTCAAAATGTAAGCGATCCAGAAGGCCAGCACTGAATTCAGCTTAAAGAGATAGTGGGCGATGGTCACCACTCCGATCAGTGCGGCGAACATGAGCCCTGCCTTCCAGTAACCCAAGTCGAGACCTTCTGCTGTGAGGTCACCAGCTGCAGTACCCAAGGCGAAGGTGAACAGGATGGCCAACCAGTAAAACGTTTCCCGTTTGGTCGTGTAGATGGAGTGAATGGACAGTGTCTTCTCACTCGCGTACCAAGCCGCAAAGGTCGCCAGCAGCGCGAGGGTGAAGATGATGGTGGTCGTCTCCAGACTGACCCCAAAGTTGTCCACAAGGTTATCGCTTACCAGCGTGCCGACAATGCTAATCATCACCACCGCGAGCCAGTAGATCCCTGGCACGTACTTCCTCGACCTGAACTGGAAGAACAGCGTGATGAGCAAGAGGCCGCTCATGACAATAGACGTGTTGGTCAAGCCCCAGTTCAGGTTTATGTTCAGGAAGTCTGCGGCCGTCTCGCCCACCGTGGTTGCCATGATCTTGATGATCCAAAAGAAGATCGTGACTTTCGGAACCTTGTTCAACATCTGCCGGCCTCGTGGTTGGGCAGCCGCGATTTTTTCAGATATGGATGGTTTTGAATATTTCATTAATGATTCCTCCTCATCCTCTCTTATCCGTTTTAGAATAACATCTGAAAATTAAATTTAAATGAAAATCGAACGTAAAAATATTGAAATCCTATTAGCTACTAAAAGGTACATTGAAATTGTGAAACTTCAAATGGATGCTCCCGTGAAGAGGCGGAGAGACGACCTAGGTGGCACACCCTCGACCTCCTTCGAGTCGGAGAGAGTCGTCAACGCGTGGTCTTCATGGCGCTCATGACACCGCCGCCCAGCGCTGTACAGCGTAACACGGCGTAGCAAACCACCACACGGAGCAACGCTGTACAAAAAAAAGGCCTCCCACCCGTCTGGGAAGGAGGACGTAATATGCCCAACGCTATAGCCTACGCTACATGCGTATGCCGGCCGGCGCAGAAATATGCCCGTTAATGTTCAACTTTCCATTCTAACCGCACCAAGTCTAATGGCACATACATCTCGCTATCGTTGATTTTCCAGTGCAGAAGTGTTGAAACAAACGGAAATAGTTGGAAACAAAAAAAATCATTGGAGGAGTTGTTTCCCAGATTATGCATGTAGTCTTAACCGCTTTTGTCGCAGTTTTTTGCGTCCCATTAAAAATCAACCCTTAACATAGAGTTATCGCCGAATGGTTGTAACTCTGTGTAAAGAGGTTTGTAGAAATTCCATCTGACAGACTTTTGATTTCATAGGAACGTGATCAAAAGGTATTTTATTTATTAAATTCTGCTTCCAATGTATCGACGTCATCTAATAATTTTTTTGACAACTGTTTGGTTAGTGCTACATTCCGTTTTTTTACTGCAACAGACATTTTCATTAGGGTATCTGAAAAGGTTTTAGCATGAGCAACATTTATTTTTTCGACTTTACCTTTAATCGTGTTCCAAACTTCTTCTGCCGCTTTAGCGGCTTTACTAGCTTGTTGCCAATCTCCATGTTCAGCAGTCAGAAGAACTTGTCTTCCGTAGTAATCTAATTTACCAACTGCAGTGGGAACTTTTGGATGATATAACTCCATAAATCCAACAGCATCGTTGCGCCATCGTTTGAACCGATGACTCCATATTCGGTTAATAATCCATCGTTGTAGTCGGTTGAATAGCTTCCTGACATGAGCTTTACGGTAGTAGTTGCCCCATCCTCTGATGACTGGATTTATCCAATCGACAAGTTGGTATGTGCTCAACGGAATGCGCCTTTGGGTTGGTAAAGGAATTCAAACATTTTCGATGACCATTCCCGCGAACACTCTACTGTACCCAATGGTGTTAATTATACTTGTTGCTATCATCTCGAGCCAACACTTATGGAATGAATCGGACAGATTGCACCACTCTTCTAAAGTTAAGTTACTTCCATATGTCTTGAATTGGGTAAACTTTCGCACTTTCCCCTACATGTCCTAAATGATATAAATCTTCTATCGTACGTAAAACGTTATAATGGTTTATTTTCTCGTTATAGACTCCAGGTCGGACCATAGGGCCGATAAAAAGCGTTGGGATGTGATTTGTTGGAGAAAAGTCATCTTCATCCCAGGTAATAATCAACAAGCTGTTATGTTGCTTAGCCCAATTTACATAGGCATTAACATGCTGTTTTAACCATAGATCTGCTTGTTCTATCGTTCCATCGTGCATGTCATCTTGGTGATTGGGAATGATGAACGATACTGTTGGAAGCTTAGAAAAGTCACTTGGAAAGCTTTGTAACGGCATATTTAGTCTCGCAGGCACATTGGTAAAGTTAACCCAAGGATTATGCTTGCGCGCATAACCTTTATAGGAACAACCGGTATAGCCAACTTTAGGCAAATCTTCCGAATAACCGCCGAACGAAAGGTGAGCTTTGAGTAGTTCTGACGCTAAATTAGGTGTAGAAAAGACGTGATTACACGAGTCATTCATCACTTTTTGCGTAGAGCCAGAGAATAGTGCTAAATAATTCGGTTGATCGGGTGTTGAATTCCAAATGAGTTGCTAAATAAAGCTCCCTGTTTTACTAAGCTGTTTAGGTAAGGAGCCGCTTTTTTTCCAATGATTTGACTAAACGAATGATTTTCTTCAATGACAATGACAACATGGTCGACTTTTACACTCTTGGGGTGGGGTTTAATCTGATTCTGTACCGGTTTTGTAACAGCAAAGGAATGCTGGTTTAAGAATTCACAAAATAGAACCGAAAAGCACACCAGACATAATAGAACGAAACGTATCATTTTCAAAGGAACTCCCTCCAATATGTGCTGAGCCATTTCGATAATACGATTTTAAAGACCCTTAAGCAAGATCGCTTAAGGGCCACACATAGATTACATTTACTATGGTAGAACAGATTGGCTCTGATCATCCTGTCTAGAAACCATGGTCCTGCTAATTAATTGTTTATGAAGCAAAATCCACACCTGACCAGCAATAAAGATGGATGAATACATCCCTAAAAACAAACCGATCAAGATTGCTAGTGAAAACAGTTGGAGTGGCTCTGTACCGAATTGAAACAGACAATATGCTGAAATTATTACAGTTAATACAGTGTTGATTGATCTAGTCATTGTCTGTCAGATACTTTGATTTATGATGTTCGACAACTCTTTAAAGGTTCTGGCTTTAGAGGTTTTCATATTTTCACGAATTTTATCAAAAATGACCATCGTATCATTAATAGAATAACCCATAATGGTCAAGATTGCAGCAATGAACGTCTCATCTATTTCTAATTTAAAGATTGAGAAGAGGCTGATTACGATAAAGATATCGTGAAATAAGGCTGCAACTTCCGCAACTGCAAACCGCCATTCAAACCGTACAACGATAAACGACAATTGCTAGACTGGAGAAAAGCACAGCGAAAATCGCCTTTTTCACTAAATCGTCGGCTACACCAGGGTCTACCGTATTTTCTTCAAATTGAACATTTTGGTAATCATTTAAAATTTTCATAATATTACTCTCTTTGATAATCTCGTGTAAAATCCAAATGAGGGACCTCCTATTTCTCAAGAGGTCCCTTATATGATTTCTTCCTACTATTGTATTACAAAGAATAGGAAATTAGTGCTTCTCTTTTTTACTGTCTTGCTCTTGAAAACCGCTGGTAAACCCCTATAGCCGCAGCCAGCCAACATGTGCTTGCAAAATATCCACCAAACACATCACTAGGATAGTGTACTCCTAAGTAAATGCGACTGATTCCGATGGAGAGAATCATTGCACTACTTAAAGTGAATAGGATTGCACGTCCAGTTCGGGAGGAAATATGTCGCCACAATAGAAATGTTACAACTCCATAAAATGCAACTGCCTCCATTGAATGCCCGCTTGGAAAGCTGAAACCATTTTCGGTAATTAATCTATGTATACTAGGCCGTTCCCGATGAAATAAGCTTTTCAATATCACATTTAATAACGACGATCCTGCCACAACAGCTGTAAACAAAACAAATTCTGATCTGTGCTTTAAAATTTTGTACAAAAATATCAGCACGATAATAGACAATACAACAACTGCTTTAGCTGAGCCAATGAAGCTGATAAATATCATGATAGTAGTAAGAAAGGGAGACTCAAATCCTTGAATATATGTGGAAACCACCTGATCAAACTGGGCAATTTTATGAGAACTGATGAGAAAGGAAAGCAATCCAAAACAAATTGCCGAAAACAAACTCAACAATAGTGCAAGTAGCAGTTGTTTTTTCAAATTCACCTAGAACACCTCTGTTTATACAACAAATAACCGATCTGGAGCATGTTGATTACAATTTGAAGCGATATCCGGCCCCCCAAATCGTGTCAATATATTGTGGGTTTGACGGGTCCAGCTCGATTTTTTCGCGCAATTTGCGGATATGAACCGTAACGGTTGAAATGTCCCCTGCTGAATCCATTCCCCAAATATTCTCAAACAGTTGCTCCTTACTTAATACCCGATTGGGATTGGTAGCCAGGAAAGTTAGCAAATCAAACTCTTTGGTAGTAAAGATAACCTCTTTGTTATTTACGAACACACGCCGGGATGTTTTATCGATCAAGAGACCGCGAATTCGTATTTCCTCGTTTTTGGATTCACGTTGACCAAGGAGTCTTTCATAACGGGAAAGATGGGCCTTAACTCTCGCAACCAGTTCTCCGGGGCTGAACGGCTTAATGATATAATCATCCGCCCCTAATCCAAGGCCGCGGATTTTATCGATATCTTCCTTTTTTGTCGATACCATCAGAATTGGAATATCCCGCACGGTTCGGATTCTCCGACAAATTTCGAAACCATCCACTTTGGGCAGCATAAGATCCAGGATAATCAGATCATAATCACCATGTAATGCCTGTTCCAAACCAGTATCTCCACTGTACTCCATCTGTACTTGAAAGCCATTTATCTCCAGATAATCCCGCTCCAATTCAGCAATGCTGGATTCATCCTCAATGATTAGTATCTTTTTCATGGAATTCGTCTCCATCCTTTGCCTCTGTTCCTGTTTTGCCTTTTTTCAACGTGAATGCAATGGTGGTCCCTCTACTCAATATGCTTCGAGCCCATATCTCTCCGCCATGTTCCTCAATGATTTGCTTGGCAATGGCTAAACCTAAACCGCTTCCTCCCGTGTTACTATTACGTGAAGGGTCTGCACGATAAAAACGGTCAAAAATATAGGGGATCGCTTGTTCCGAAATTCCTTGCCCATTGTCTTCGATTCCAACCACTATATAATTGGCAGTTTCATGCAACTGAATCTCAATCAATCCTTGTTTTTTATCCATATATTTCACAGCGTTCTCAATAATATTGATCAATACCCTTCTCAGCTTATCCCGATCAGCGATTACCCATGACGCTGAGCGAGAAATGGAAGAATTCAAGCAAAGAGAAACACCTTTTTGTTCAATGTCAAAGCGTAACTCTTCAATGCAATCCTCCAAAAAGGAGTAAAGATTTACTTCTTCAAAA
The DNA here is from genome assembly GCA_041920465.1 of Paenibacillaceae bacterium. Taxonomy (GTDB): domain Bacteria; phylum Bacillota; class Bacilli; order Brevibacillales; family Brevibacillaceae; genus Brevibacillus_H. Next base: position 9,577 of record JBHGXW010000049.1, read on the forward strand.
TGAAACGGAATTTTTTTCAAATCCAGCTTGGAGAACAGAAACAATTCATCAATCAAGCGATCCATCTCCACCGCTTTGTTGTATATAGTGGTTACATACTTGTTAAGCTTATCCGGAGAATTGGTTACTCCGTCCATGATGCCTTCCACATAGCCTTTGATGGCAGTCACTGGTGTTTTCAAGTCGTGAGAGATATTGGAGATTAACTCTTTTCGATTCTCCTCGTATTGCAGCTGCAACTCTATTGAGTTTTTCAGTTTTTGGCGCATTTGTTCGAACGAGATGGCTAGTTCTCCGATTTCGTCCTGCGATTCCGGCTTCACCTCATAATTCAAATTCCCTTCCTTAATTTCATCTGCCGCCCGTTTCAAAGCACGAAGGGGACGGATGATGCTCTTGGACACATAGTAAGTAAGCAGTCCATTGGTTAATACAAGAATCACGAGCAGAGAGAGCAAAAAGAGTGTAGAAAAAGTATGCAGGAAACGACCTAAAAAATTCATATCCGCAATAATAAATACACTTCCCTTGCTACCGTCAGAAAAGAGAATATCGTGCTGTCTTTCAATAAACCAATGTCCGTGTTCGAATCGTTCGTCTTCTTCTCCCCTTTTTTCAGCAAAGGAAGGAAGATTACGAAGCAACTTAGGATCGTTCATTTTGGGTGAAATGTAGACGAGATCGGTATTTTTACGGATAACCAATCCCATATTGATTGGTTCCAACCTTGCCTCTAATGCTTGCACCACCTTCGGATCAAACAATGAATCCGGCTCTCTTAATCCGCGTAATTGAATATCTGCTGATACCTCTGCTTCTGCTTCCAATACAGCCAAAATCGGGTTTTTATGCTTCATATCCAATTTGTATACCGATCTGAAATCCCCCAAATAAGCGATTCCGATAATTGTCGCTGCCACACCTATTAGAAGCAACGGCACTAAAATCATCGCTATATATGACAGCAACAACCGGATTCTAATAGACATAAGATTTTCTCCTACAGTTCTTTTTTATCAAAGAAAATATACCCTACTGTAAAAAACAATATACAACACGCGATCAGAAACATGTAAATACTCGCTATTTTGCCAAACGCTACAGAGTTACCTATCCATAATAAATAACTATCGGTATAGGCGGTAGGTGTATAGACGGTAATTTGCGGGAAAACAAAGGCAGCGAGCTTCATCAATGCATAAAGCAAAATACAAGTCGCAAGTGCACCGCTGCTGTTTTTAAAAAACTGTGCAAGAAAAACTGCAACTATTCCTAACGTAAACATTGGCAGACATGCGGCCGAGTATGCAATGACGGACTGTAAAAGCCCCGAAAGCCAATTCCCTCTCTCCACAAGAAAGAAGGAGCAAAGAACAGATGAAAGAAACGCTACTACCAAGTATATCAAGAGTGTAATGGCTAAGGCGACTTGTTTGGAAGCAAAAACCTTTAGCCGCGTAATCGGGCGGGTTACTGCTATTCTTATTGTTTTGTCTGCAATTTCACCAGAAAACATGTCCGAAGCATGCATAAATATCATGAGCGGCAGCAACAACGAAGTGAATACATTCAGCATAAGAACCGGATAATTAGCTGTTCCCAAAGCAGCTACACCAAATCCGCTTTGAAGACGCAAGATGATGTAATAGGAAAGAATCGGGATCAATGCGGTGAAACTAAGAAAAAATACAGCTTTTTTTCTTGAAAATATTTTTTCGGTTTCATTTAAAATGCAAGCTTTTACATTATGCATTCCGCTCTGTTCTCCTTTCTTCCCGCAGTTGATTCACAAAATAGTCTTCCAATGAATGATATGGGCCGTTTAAAAGTTCTGCCAACATGCCCTCACGAATTAACTTGCCGTTATAAATAATCCCAATCCGGTTACAAATCAGTTCCATCTCATGAATCAAATGGCTCGAGATAAAAAATGTAATTCGTTCTTGCGACGCCAGACAGGCAATTAATTCACGTATTTCCACCATACCTTCAATGTCTAACCCGTTGGTAGGCTCATCCAATATGAGTAATTCCGGTTTCGATAGAATTGCCGATGCTATTCCCAGACGCTGTTTCATTCCGAGCGAATAATTTCCTACTTTCTCCCGTTTATATTCTGAAAGACCAACCAGTTCCAGCACTTCATCAATACGCTGCTTAGGTATATGAGGATAAAATCTTGCGGCAAGTTCTAAATTCTTGTAACCGCTCATATATTCGTAAGCTTCTGGCCTTTCAATGAGCATGCCCACTTTTTGCATTGCAAATTCGAATTGAGTGGTTACATCATAACCAAATATTCTCACTCTACCTTTATCTGCTTTGCAGAGATTGGCCATTATTTTCATAACGGTGGTCTTGCCTGCGCCATTTGGACCAAAAAAACCATAGATATCGCCTCGTGAGACTTGTAACGAAATGTTTTCAATCCCTCTCTGATTCCGGTATTTCTTGCTCAACCCTTCCGCTTCGAGAACGATTTCCATCTATCTTCCCCCTATTACTGAGGAGAGCAGCTCCGCGGCTGCTCTCTCTCAGATCTATCTCTTTACATTAATCTTCATGAAAATGGTCACGGTTGATGTTCACTGTTTGGGTTTTCTTTCCTGTCAAATCAACTGAATCGGGTGTTGTGCTGTTAAAGTTAGACAAATCGATATTTGCACTTACAACCAATTCATGAGAAACACCATTATCGTCTTTCCCAGTTACAGTAAGATTCACTTTTTGGTTGGTGATGTGATTTTGCGAATCAACAGTTGCATTCAGAGCAACATTGTTAATTCGAATGTCTTGTGTTAATTTCGGTAAACTACTCTTTATTTCTTTTATATCATTTTCAAATGGGAAATCTTGCGTTTTTTCTTGATGGTCGTCACTTACCCCTTCTTTAACTAACAAGGAACCGATGGCGTTGGCCGCAGCAGGAATTTGACTGCTGTTTAGCTGGACCTCGATTGTCTTTGTTCCGTCGGATTGTGGAGTTAATTGCACATAATCTTTTAGATTGCCTACCAGCGCATCTACTACGTTTTCGATCTCGCTACTCTCCACTCCATCAGTGTTGCTGTCATCTTCCTTATGTCTGTTTTTGTGTTTGCCTGCACCGAACTCAAATATGCTGTAAGTATCACTTCTGCTGCTTTTCATTATTTTTTTGTCAGCCTGGCTGTAAAGATCGAAAGTTTCTTTTGTTGATCCGCTTTGCACCTCGATAGCTGCACTCGCATTGTGCTTTGATTTATCAGCCTTTACGGTTGAGTTGACTTGCAGCAGTTCTGCACCGTTATCTTGTACGGAAAGTGACGCCTTCTCCGTTACATTTTGCACCGAAATAGTATTTTTGATTGCAGACTTGTAAGCTTCATAGCCTGGTGCGTCTCCAATACCGGCATAAGCAGAAGTAATTAACAATCCGCTTCCTAACGTCAATGCACTCCCCATTACAAGCAATTTCTTTTTCATTTCTCTAGCCTCCTTTTTATTCAATAAAGCCCATAGACTTTCTGTATCCCATCATATCCACTATTCCTAAACTTGCCCTAAACACCATCTAAACTGATTGTTAATTAAATCTTATAATTTTATTAACTGGATACGTCCACGTTTATTGATCACATATGAAGAGGCTGCCTAAGGGAGAAAAACGAAAATTGACCCTTGTCTCACCAATTCGACCAAGAGCCCATTATTTAATAACTCAACTTTCGCAGCTTAATTGTGTGAACAAACCCTTGATATAACTGGGCAAACTCGAAATCCATTGTTGGAGTTGACGGAAAACAGCAGACTTATCCGGTTTTGTCTTGGCTTCCGCCAACTCGAAAAAGAATACAGTCAGACGTTGTAAAGCGGTTTTGAGATCCAGGTCCCGAACTTCATCGAAAAACAGGAAGAATAGGCTACCTAACGTTCTATCGTTGTTTGCATAACGACGTTCCCACTCCATCACCAAATACCGGGGAAACACGATGGTCGTATAGCTGATAAGAAGATCGAATGATCTACCTTGAAACTCCGTTCCCAACTTCAGATACGATTTGGCAAACTTGCAGAAGCTCTCGATACTCCAGCGCATCCCGAAAATACGGACAATCTCGGCAATCCAATGCTTGGTCCGTACTGACAAGCACAAGCAATCCGGCCCCAGTTCTGAACTCGTCCCGTCCATTTCCGTAAGACATCCATCGTTACGAGATACAACATTTTAAGAAGGGCTTCATCTGTTGGGAACACTGCTTTTCCCTTCGTGACTTTTCGATTATGTACGCGGGTTTGCAATAGCGGTATCATTTCCCTATATTCACAGCATACTATCTACTAATTCCCTCCCTTTCTTGTTATACTACTGTTATACAAATGCGTAGGATGTGAGTACGATGGATAAAAAAGTGATCTCCATAAATACGCTTAGAAATGCAAAAATCATTAGAAAGCAATCTAATGCCAGAATCGAAGCTAATCATCGGAATAGAAAATTGTTAGAGGAAGCAATTGGTGAGTTGAATCACCAAACAGGAATTGATTTCCTGAAGGTTTTTTCAGGTGATTCTAGGGAAAACCAAAAGCTAAATCTTAAAAGATACCAAGACGCATTAAAGTTATAGTGGCAAGTTGGGAGGGAAAGTTTATGCAGCGAAATTCTAATTGGACACAAACGAGGAGAGGTATTCTTTGTAGATTTGCCTCCAGAACCTCCAATAGAGCCTGATCCTTCTCGTGTACTAAGTGGCCCACATCGCTGCGTAGTCCTCTTTGATAGCCAATTCCCACGAAAGACTGTTACGATTCTTCCAATTACCTCTCTAAATAACGAACATGGAGAACGAAAATCTACACTTCTCACAGATTTAATATTAAATGCAACAGATTATGAACAATGTAGTGATACATACAAAGGAACAATTACAAAAGACAGTATCATCCGAACTGAGCAAATTAGAACAGTTTCCAGGCACTTATTAGAACGAAAAACGGGAGAGTTACTTCCCAAGGACATGCTGAAACTGGACATTTTGTTGATTGCAGCTTTGCAACTCGAAGACACTGTTTCAAAGTTAATTGAGGGCGCCGTTGAACGACGTTTGTCCTCAATCCAACGGACGAGAAAAGTAGAACGTGACAGGTAAATTTCTGGTTAAAATGTATGCTATGGATTACCACATTCGCGGTAATCCATAGCATTTTTTATTGCTGATTTTTAATTATTCCAGTTTTATTAAGTATGCTTCACCTTTCCATTACCTGGAGTCTATAAAATATTTTGTGTAAACTCTCAACCTACTCATTTACAATTAACTTAGAAAGGTTGGGATTTTTTTATGTGTCCATGTCCAAAGAGCAACTGAAACAGTGAATCAAAGAGAAAAACATGAAGTCGGTGGGTGATGTGCAATCGGCATTGAAGGAGCTATTTGCGGATACCGTCCAAGAAATGCTGGAAGCCGAGTTGGACACCACTCTTGTCTTGGGTATGCCAAGCATGACACCAAAAACAAGCGTACAACGAATAGTCGTAATGGATACAGCAAGAAAAGGGTTCGCTTCGCCTTTCGCCCTTGACTCAACTGGCTCCAACAAAGATGTCCCAGTTAGGGGATGAAACCTATTCATATTTGTGTTGAATGAGTTTACACAAAATTGTTGACAGAGCCAATGCAACAATAACCGAGGTGATTCATTTACAGGGCAAATATCTTATCTTATGGAATCAATCATCGGAATGCTCCAAGGGTTCCATCAGGGTAGATGACACCACAGGAGAGTTCCTTGGTGGCAGTACTGAAAGTTGTTAGTAAACTTATTGGGCGTAATCTCTGATCAAGTAGTCTGTTTAGTACCCGAAAACACAGCAACTCTGGAAAATAGGGTGCTGTGTTTTCGCTTTTCTTTGATCATTCCCTCTATTCCCGATACGGATCGACATAAGGATCGTACAGCCAGCGGAACAACGTGCCGGTCGCCAACGCTTCCGGCAGCGGAAATTGGTCGATGAACGGGTCGGGCGGGTATTGTTTGACCGGCGGCAGATTGATGGGCGGATATCCGGGACGCATGTAGCTTTGCGGGCCGAAAAATGGGGAACCGCCTACATAGTAGCCTTGATGCGAGCTGCTGCCTTCCGCGTACGACCTGCTTCCTCCTTGGTACGAACTGCCTCCTCCTTGGTACGAACTGCTCATCAGGTTTTCCTCCTTTTACCAATATTTACTTAAAAATATTTACGTGTGTTGTAGTGCTCTTCGACGATATATAAAGCTTCACGGAAGCGCTGCGAATGAACGATCTCCCGTTCGCGCAGGAATTTCAGGACATCGATGACATCCGGATCATCGGTCAAGTTGATCAGCCATTGATAAGTGGCGCGGGCTTTTTCTTCGGCGGCAATATCTTCGGCGAGATCGGCAATCGGGTCGCCTTTGGCCTGGATATAGGTAGCGGTCCAGGGATTTCCATTTGCATCCGTGTAAAATAATGCCTTATCGTGATCCGCGTAGTGTCCTCCCAGGCCTGCTGCCCGCATTTCTGCCGGTGTGGCGTCTTTGACCAGCTTGTAAACCAGGGTCGCAATTACCTCGAGATGCCCCAATTCCTCCGTCCCAATGTCTGTCAGAAGCGACTTGGCCCGCTCATTAGGCATGGAATACCGCTGATTGAGGTAACGGAGTGCGGCCGATAATTCGCCGTCCGGCCCACCGTACTGGGTAATTAAAAATTTGGCCATTTGCAAATCGGGCTTGCTCACGCGAACGGGAATTTCTAATTTCTTTTCATAAATCCACATCGTTTTTCACCTCAATATTCGATTTCCCATGGCCATGGTGTCGTGTTCCATACCCAACGGTTTGGCGATTTGGAGAAACCGTATTGCATCATGGGACCATTCAACATTTCATATTCGTGCTTAAGCCGTGTCAGTTCGTCTGACAAGCAATTATATTGATGAATCGCACGTTGGTCTTCCGGATTCATATCCAAATAAAACTGAAGCTCCACCAGCCCAAATTGAACCTCTTGCATCCGATGAAGAGTATCTCGATACTCCATATGTCTCCTCCTTTATCTGATATAGTAGTGAATCCTACACCAATACGGTATGCATTGGGCTATTGTCCGTTCCTTTTCCACCCGCCCAATTTATCCACCCGACTACAGCTAACGCTGCGTCGGGCGAGGCCCCATCATTGAAAAGCAAAAGCCCCTTCCTTTTGAATAAAGGAAAGGGCTTTTGCTGTTTTTCTCCACTCTTTTACGCTTCCTTAACAGAAACCTCTTGTTTGGTTTCCCGCTGTTTGGCGAGGACGTGATGGCCGATTGGCAATCCTTTGGCCTCCAGTTCCTCCGCCGTTAGGACGTTAAAGGTCTCTCCTTTGCACGGCATTGGCATTAACCCTCCCAACGGACTCAAACACTTGCCGTTGGTTTCGGTTTCGATAACCATGTACAACCCCTTGCACTCTAGCTGCTGAATGAATTCTGCCCAACGCTTGGCGGTTATAAACTCGGCGTGCTTCGTCAAGATTACGCCCATTTCTTGTGCTTGCATGAATAATCCCCTTTGTATGTTCACAGTTGTGTTTCCTCTCTAACATACAGTGAAAGCATAAATTCGTGCAAAAAGCGTTTTCGTACAAAATTGCAGGGATTTTCCTCATTTCGCCTTATCTTTGCAGCGCCAAAAGATGTATCGCTTTTTTTTCGCGTCTCGCTTCTGTTTTCACTTACAGCCGTTTTGCTTCCAGCAACGCATCAAAGGAAACCCATCTGGCTCCTTGCATCGTGCCGATTTTTACCCGCCTTGCCGCCTGATCGATATGCGTAATCAGCCCCTGCAGTTCTTGTGCTTCCCGCCCGTCATAGTAAACGAGCCGCATCGCTTTTTTCGCCTGATACGCTTCCCAGATACGCTGACTCAGTTCCGCTTTTTCCTGCTCATCCAAAGCGGGGGGGATATAGCGGATTTGTTCTTCTTTTAGCTGCAGATAAAGCTCCCGATGCTCCGGTAAAACAAAGCGGCTTGCGGCAAACAGATTTTCCTTTTTGGAAATGGTGTCATCCCGCTTCATGAGTAGCATCCCCCTGCCGAATGATCCACACCCGTATACGCTGCTGGCATTCCGCTTTCAAAAGTTCAATCGAATAGCTGGCCTCGCGCAGATAGCCGTGGCAACGGATCTGTACACAATACAGGTGGTCCTGTTTGCGGCTGGCAAGAAACTCGCAGCGGTTCTGGCGCAGCACTCTTTTGAGCCGGAGGTGCTGCTTCTCTGCCCAGCGGGATAAGCTTTCCAATAGCATTTGGTACGACAGCGCAAGCGGCAGCCGATGGATCACAGCCAAATCTGCCATCGCCGCCTTAAACAGCAACTCAAACAAAATACATTCGCGCAACTGCTCTTGCCAACCGGCCAAGTCTTCTTTTTGCATTATTTGTAATGCCCTCCAATCTTCCGCGCCCGCTCCCGTGCCTGGCCTGATTCAAGCAGGGAGACGGCTCTAAGAATTGCATCTTTACCGTATCGGGCTCGAATGTCATCCATCGCATAGGCGAGCGACCGCTGTCTGATTTTATTGTCGAACAGGCTGAGTTGAATCTCGTCATCCGGCTCCAACTGTCCCAGATGAACACCAACGCTTCTCATCGGCGTATGATCCCAATACCGTTCAAACAAACGGCAAACCGCCTGGTACAGCGTCATGGCATCGTTGGTCGGTTCAGGCAGCTTGATTTGGCGCCAAAAACCGGTCGGCGCATCAAAATCCGCTCCCCGGCAGCCGACAGACGCCACATGTCCCATCAACTGCTTGCTGCGAGCCCGGCGGCATACTTCCTCGCACAATTCCAGAAGCACCACCTTGATGTCACAAGCGGTATGATAGTCACGCGGCAATGTCATGTGATGGCCGATTCCTTTTTGCCGCTCATGGGTCTTGGGTGACACCGGCGAATTGTCCAGGCCGTGAGCTGTACGCCATAAAACCTCCCCGTTAACCCCCCATCGTTTGGTCAGCGCTGACGGATCAAGCGCGGCCAACTGCCCAATCGTGTAAATCCCCATGCGTTGGAAATGGCGCTTCATCCGCGAACCTACACCAAACAGTTTTTCAATCGGCAGCTTCCAGAGGGTGTCAGCCAGCGTTTCCTTTTTCAGCCAGTAAATGCCGTTTGCTTGCTTTTTGGCGAAGTTGTCACAAGCCATTTTGGCCAACACCTTGTTCTCACTGATCCCGATCCGGCAAACAACTCCTGTCTCCAGCCAGATTCGCTCGCGTATCATCTCCGCCATCTGCCAGGGCTCTCCGAACAAGGAGGTGCTGCCCGTCACGTCGAGAAACTGTTCATCGATGGAGTAAGGTTCTACCAAATCGGTGAATGCCTCAAAAATTTGGGTAATCTGCAGCGAGACACGGATATACATCTCCATCCGCGGCTTTACCACGACCAAATGCCTGCATTTTTGCTGCGCCTGCCAGAGTGCTTCCGCCGCAGTTACCCCATATGCTTTGGCCAGGGGACAGGCGGCAAGAACGACTCCGCTGCGCCGCTCGGGATCTCCAGCTACGACAATTGGCTTGTCGCGGATCAGTGGATTGGCCGCCTTCTCCACACTGGCGTAAAAGCTTTGCATGTCAGCAAGAAAAATAACCCGTTTTCTCTGCGGCAAACAAACCCCTCCCTCAAAAACAGGAACATCTGTTCTTATTATAACAAACATACGTTCTTGTTTATACCTCTTGATTGCTGGTAATTTCTGATACCGATGGAATGCTTGCTCCCGGCTGAACTTCCCGAGTATGGGGGTGGCATTGGCGTGTGCCGAGAAGAAACGGAATAAGCAAGGCAATTGAAACGATTGACGCGGAGGGATCGTATAACAAATATCCAACAAATGTAAGGGTGATCCTTCTGTATGCAAAGGGACGTATGGATAAGCAAGTGGATTGTATTTTTGTGCGCTCTGTCAATCGGATGTTCGTCGGCTCCACCAGCCCAAAAAGATAAGGGGATACCTCCATCATCCGTCCATACAACTGCCAAAGAAATCTCCTTCCCCTACGAGACGTTGAAAGAAGATGTACTGATTCAACTGGATGAAGAGCCGCGTCTTCATTCGCCGATCAATACCGTGGTAGCCTCATCGCCGCAAGCTTATACGCTTTTCTTCCGTCAGCCCATGAACACTGGTTCGGTTGAAAAGAGCATCAAAGCCAATGCCGAAGGAAAAGAACAAAATCGGCAGACGCCGACAAACCCTTCGTTTACATTTGAATGGGCAAGCGACAGACAGCTTCATCTAAAAGTGAACGTACCGCCGGTGTCAGAGCCTGATTATGGACAACGACGGTATTTTATCGATGTTACAGGTGCAAAGACCAAAGCAGGCAAAGCACTGCTAGAACCCCCGCATTTCCTTGCCGTAGTCTACACGCCGAGCCAATTGTGGCAAATTTCCGCCGACGGCAAGCAGCTTGAGCAGCTGACAACCTTCGAGCAGCCGTACTTCTTTCACACGGAGGAAAATCTGGATAAGCGCTATCTGATGCTGACTCGCTTCACGCAATACTGTGCATGTGATGCTACGTACAGCAAGCTTTATGCTTTATACGATTTGGAACAAAGGAAGCTGATTCCCTATCCGATAGAACTGACAACCAATTATTGGGGGGAAGGAGAGTTTATTGCCGATACTCGCGGATTCTTTTACAGCAAGCCTGAACCGGGAGTTGCCGTGCCTGAGAGCCAAACTGCCAAACCGATAAAGATTGGCGGATTTGTTCACGGCGCAAGCTTCAGCAAAGATCGTACCCGGCTTCTTCTGGCTGCAGGAAGCAAAGAACAAAAAGGCGATTATGATTTGATCATCTATGATCTTGCCACAAACCAGCAGAAGCGCTATCCCAAGGCGCTGCAAGGAGAAGTACCGTACAATGAGCTGACCGGTCAAGAAGCAGGCGTCCGTTTCTATGACACCGGGAAGTATGTCACCTTTGCAATGAACCGTCCTGACAAATACGAAGAGCTTCGCTATCAATACAACTGGCAGAGCGAAAAAATAACGAAATGGATGCCCCCCATACCAATTCATACATGGTCAGGTTACTTCACCTCTGATGATGGCGTTTACCAGATATATGCCAATGGCGGTTTGTATAAAGGAGAACAGCTAATCTCGGACGATCTGAACTACGGCGACAATATGTGGCTTGGCAGCACCCACAAGCTGGTCTTCACCATTTCTCCCGAAAGAGTGTCAAACCAGTTCAAGAAAGAAGGACTCTACCTCTACGACCTTGATACCCAAGAGGTAAAGCGCATTGCTGACACAACGGGCAGATTGCTTGGAACAAGCGTGAATGGCAAGTGGATCTATCTGGAAGCAAACACACCCGTGCGCAAATAAAGCAAAAAAGACGCCTTGGGTTCATTCCTTGGCGTCTTTTGATTGGCTTCGTAAGCTATTGATTTACCTTTGCGTCTCCGTCGAGAACGTCTTCGTAACGCATTTTATCAAAGTAAGAAGTGCTGCCTGAGGCAAGCGTAATCCAGTAATTCATCTGCTTGTCGGCGTCTTCCTGCACGTAAATCACCGTTTTGTCCGGGTCGTATTCGTTACCGGTCTGCGGATCTTCCACAGGGCGGAAAATTCCGCTCTCATTTAAGTTTCTCAAAGTGACGGTCATATACTGATTCGCTTCCAAAGTCGTATCCTTCACGGATCTATGGGCTTTATCAAAATAATGAACGGTAATTGCTTCGACTGTTCCAGGTTTGTAGTGATTCACCTTGACATAACTTTTGGCGGCCTCCACGATTTGGATCGCATTCGCCCGGTGCTTTTCCGGGCTGGTATCTTTGGACAGCCATGATACCGCCGGCACAACAAGCGTTAAAATAACACCGATGATGGCCACGGTTGCAATCATTTGAAAGAGTGACAATCCATTTTCTTCTTTCAGCAGTTTTTTCAACAAAACCGTCATTTTCTCCTTGCCCCTTCTATTCATGTTTCGTTGTCGATTCTATCAGTTTACCATCAAATTCACATGATTTTTTGACGATTCGATGAACTTGCAGAGGCTAATCAAAAACCGTGCCATCCAATACGCCCTGTTCACGCAAATATTCGCGCAGGGCAGCATAGCGTTCATCCTGCCAGAAGCCAGGGTCAGCCACCAGCTGTGCCGTTTCCTGGCGGGCCACCTCCAGCGCCTTGAAGTCACTTAGCAAATCGGCTACCTTAAACTCAGGCAAACCGCTCTGCTTTGTGCCGAAAAAATCTCCAGGTCCGCGAAGTTCCAAATCGCGCTGCGACAGTTCAAAGCCGTCATTCGTTTCGCACATGACACGCATCCGCTCTTTGCCCACCTCAGACTTGGGATCGGCAATCAAGACGCAGTAGGATTGATCCGCCCCGCGGCCAACCCGCCCGCGCAGCTGATGAAGCTGGGCCAAGCCGAAGCGTTCTGCGTCATAAACCACCATAAAAGTAGCGTTGGGCACGTTCACCCCTACTTCCACTACCGTCGTGGAAACGAGAATTTGCGAGTCACCCGCGGCGAATGCCTGCATCACTTCATCCTTTTCCCTGGCTGACAGGCGGCCATGCATCAAGCCTACCTGATACTCGCGAAAATAAGTAGAAAGCTGAAAATGGACATCAATGGCGTTTTGCACATCCAGCTTGTCCGATTCCTCAATCAACGGGCAGATTACATAAGCCTGCCTGCCTTTTAAAAGTTCACGCCGCATCTCTTCCAGGACATAATGGAATTGTTCATGCTTCACCCATTTGGTCTCTACCGGTTTGCGTCCTGCCGGCATCTCATCAATCGTGGAGACATCCATATCGCCGAACGCCGTGATCGCCAAAGTACGGGGAATTGGCGTAGCGGTCATGAACAGGACATCCGGGGACAAGCCCTTATTGCGCAAAATCCGCCGTTGCTCCACACCAAACCGGTGCTGCTCGTCCGTGATCACCAGTCCCAACCGGTGGAAAAAGACATCCTCCTGGATCAACGCATGGGTTCCCACGACAATATCAATCAGTCCCATTTGCAGGGAAGCGATAATTTCCCGCCGTTTTTTCGCGGTCAGAGAACCGGACAACAGTGCGATCTGTACACCGAGCGGCTCCAAAAGGGATTGCAGCGACTTCATGTGCTGCTCCGCCAATATTTCCGTAGGAACCATTAACGCACCTTGAAAGCCTGCTTTGACTGTAGCAAATAACGCGATCGCCGCAACCACCGTTTTTCCTGAACCAACATCCCCTTGCAGAAGACGGTTCATGGCGTATTCCGCACGCATATCATCAAGAATTTCTTTGACCACCCGCTTCTGTGCGCCTGTCAGCGAAAACGGCAGGGAACGGACAAATTCACGAACCTCTTCCATGGGGATGCTTTGCGCGACGCCGCTTGTCTGAGAGCGGGCCATGCGGCGAAACGCCTGAATTTTGAGCTGGAACAAAAAGAGTTCTTCAAACATGATCCGCCGTCTGGCCAGCTTGCCCTCATTCACATCCTGCGGAAAATGAATCGTCTGAATCGCTTCAGCCCGGGGCATCAGCTTGTATCGCTCAATCAACTCCTGCGGCAGAATCTCAGGAATGAATTTGCCGTATTGAGCCAAAGCCCGCTCAATCGTTTTGCGCAAGAGCGGCAGGGTAACTCCCCCGCCCAGCGGATAGACAGGTACCAAATCCGCTCTCGTCTGTGACCGTTTGGAGTTGGCTTCCGTCATTTCGCTGACGACAATTTGCAGCTTGTGCTTGTCCCATTTTCCTGTCACAATAATTTCCTTGCCCGGGCTCAGCTGTTTTTTGACAAAGGTTTGATTAAACCAGACCGCCGTCACCACCACGCGGTCGATTACCAGACGCACCGAGATGCGCGATTTCTTTTTGCCGTAAAAGCGAACAGAGGGTTCACCGTATACCGTACCTGACAGTGTCACCCTCTCTCCATCTTTCACCTCAGTTAAATCCCGAATGCGATAATCCTCATAGCGAGATGGAAAGTATTCCAATAAATCCCGAATCGATTGAATGCCAATACTTGCCAAATCCTTTGCCCGCTCCTCCCCGATACCGGCGAGCTTGGTTACGGGCTCTAACAATTGTTCCGCCATTTTTCCCGAGTTTGCCATCGCTTACCGGTTCAGCGGCACACCGAACACCTTGGCTTCGATTTGGCGTCCCGTTTGGGTTGCCGCCAATCCGCCTTGTGCTGTTTCTTTGAGGGCTGTGGGCATTGTACAGCCGATTCGATACATGGCAAGAATCACTTCATCGGTCGGGATGACACTTTTAATACCGGCTAGAGCCATATCGGCCGCAACCGTGGCAATGGCTGCTCCCATCGCGTTTCGTTTCACGCACGGAACTTCCACCAGTCCGGCCACAGGATCGCAAACAAGCCCCAACATGTTTTTGAGGGCGATAGCCACGGCTTGTGAAGATTGCTCAGGGGTCCCTCCTGCCATCTCCACAATCGCAGCAGCCGCCATTGCCGTAGCGGAACCAACCTCCGCCTGACAGCCGCCTGCCGCTCCGGAGATAAAAGCGTTATTGGCGATACAAAAACCAATCGCTCCGGCAGTAAACAAATAGTTCACCATCTCTTCCCGCGTCGGCTTCAGCTTATCCGATACGGCAAAGAGCGTCCCGGGAACAATTCCGCATGCTCCGGCTGTTGGCGTGGCGACAATCGTCCCCATTGCCGCATTTACTTCGTTGACGGCTACCGACATGCTGACCGCATTAAGCAAGGTAGGGCCGGAAAGAAACGGCTTTTCTTTCATATACTCTTGCAGTTTCTTGGCATCACCGCCGGTTAACCCGCTGTGGGAACGGATGTCCTCGGTAAGCCCGCGGCGAACCGCTTTCTCCATGACGTCCAGATTGGTGTACATATCGTGTAATATTTCTTCGCGGCTGCGGGACGAAACCTTCATCTCCGCCTCAATCATTACTTGGGAAATCTTTTTGCCTTGCGATTCCGCTGTTTCCACTAACTCGGCAACGTTGCGAAACATGATGACATCTCCTTTTTCGCTAAATTCTACGATTGCGTCAGAGCAAGAACCGAGACACTTAGAATATGCGGCATTTGCTCAATTTCTTCGACGAGTTTGGGCGTTATGGCGGAATCCACTTCAATCACCATCAGGGCTTCACGGCCGCGCTCACGTCGGGACAATTCCATATGTCCGATATTCATCTGGTACTTGGTCAAAATATTGGATACACCGGCAATCATACCGTAGCGGTCTTCATGCAGCACCATCAAGGTAGGGGCATCGCCGGAAAGCTTCAACGGGAAGCCGTTTGCTTCAACGATCTCAATTTTGCCGCCGCCGATGGAGATGCCGACAATTTCCACCGAGCCCGCTTCATCGCTCAGGCGAATACGTGATGTGTTGGGGTGGTCGGTCATTTCATCAGAAGTTTGCAAAATGATATCTATATTCAAATCCTTCGCGATTTGCAGCGAATCCTTTAAACGTAAATCAAAAGTGTCGAAATCGAGGATGCCGGCAACAGTAGCCACGTCAGATCCGTGCCCTTTATATGTCTTGGCAAAAGAGCCGTAAAACGTAATCACCGCTTTCTTCGGCTGACGTCCGAAGAAGCTTCTGGCTACCCGCCCGATTCGGGCCGCGCCAGCCGTATGCGAGCTGGAAGGACCAACCATGACAGGTCCGATAATGTCAAAGACGCTTTTGTATTTCACTTGTTTCTCCTCCCTGTTTCCCGCTTGCTTATTATATTTTATCCTACAAGTAATGAAAGCGCTACATATCCCATGAGTACAAACTTGTAAAGAGGAAAGAGCAGTAGCCTGACGACGGCTAGCTGCTCTTTTGACAAATCATTCGGAAATCATGAATAAGCGTCTGCTTTTATCATCATGCACGCCAACGTACCGGGACCCGCATGTGTGCCGACAACCGGCCCGATTTCGGTGATGAACTCTTCCACGACTTGGAATTCGCTTTTTACCCGTTCCAATAAAGCATTTGCTTCTTCGATGGAATCGGCATGGACAATGGCTGCTTTTACCGGTGCGCCGCCTGCATAAGCATGCAGTTCCTCCAGCATGCGGTTGATTGCCTTTTTGGTACCCCGCACCTTGTCAAACGGTAATACGTGTCCTTCCGGATCAAGCGTAAGAATCGGCTTAATGTTTAAGAGAGAGCCGATCAATGCTTGCGCTTTGCCAATCCGGCCGCCCTTCTGCAAATACTCCAGAGTATCCACGATAAAGTATACTTGAATATCTTTTAGTAACCGCTCGATTAAGTCCAAAATTTGTTGCTTGGATTTGCCGGCTTGGGCTGCCCGGGCTGCTTCAAGCGCGGCCAAACCGTGCAGGAAGGAAGCTTTTTTGGAGTCGATGATGGTAATATCCACATCTTCTTCCAGCATCGTCTTGGCGATCACCGCAGATTGGTACGTACCTGACAACACGGCAGAAAGCATAATGCAGATGATCTGAACATCTTTGCCGTGCTTTTCCAAGATCCGCTTATAAGCCTCCAAAAAATCGAGTGGAGACGGTTGCGACGTAGTTGGCATCACATCGGAATTTTTCAGCTTCTCGAAGAATTCCTTTGCGCTGATCGTCACGCTGTCTTGATAGCTCTCCTGGCCAAAATTAACCCGAAGCGGGACCATTTCAATTCCAAGTGATTCACGGTAGTCAGAACCAAGATCAGCCGCACTATCGGTAAGAATAACAATTGGTGACATTATATCCCCCTTTCGTCTTCAGTTAGAGGTTATTCAACGGAAAAAATAAACGGATAAAGCTGTTGATTGCCGGAGTATACTTCCACCTCAACATCAGGGAAAGCTTCCGTCAGCACCTCTTCCAACTCCGCTGCCTGTTCCCTGGACGCTCCATCTCCGTAGATAATCGTAACCAGACCGGAATCTTCATCCACCAGTCGGTGCAATAGCCCTTTGGCGCTTTCCATCATATCCGGATTGGCAACGACAATCGTGCCGTCGGCGATTCCGATGTAATCGTCCTGTTTGATGGTGACGTCGCCCATTTGGGTATCGCGAACAGCAAAGGTAACCTGACCTGTTTTGACAGCGTTTGCAGCCGCTGTCATCGATTGTTGGTTGCTCTCCAAATCGGCTGCTCCGTTAAACGCAACCAGGGCAGCCATCCCCTGCGGGACGCTTTTGGTCGGAATCACGGCAACAGGAATCTCGGACAATTCTGCCGCCTGTTTGGACGCCATGATTATGTTGCTGTTGTTCGGCAGGATGATCACTTTCTCGGCGTTTAATCCTTCCATCGCCTTCAGGAAATCTTCCGTGCTCGGATTCATCGTTTGCCCGCCTTCAACGACCACTTGCACGCCCATGCTTCTGAAAATCTCGGCGATTCCGCTTCCGGCCGCGACAGCAATCAAGGCGTACGGAAGCTTTTCTTGCTTCGTCTGCAGCGGTGTTTCCCGGGTTTTGCGTTTTTCTTCGTTTTGCAGGATGGTACTGTGCTGCTCCCGCATGTTTTCGATTTTCAGCCGGTGCAAGCTGCCGAATTGCTGCGCATAATTGAGCACCTGCCCCGGATTTTCCGCATGAATATGTACTTTGACAATATCGTCATCCGATACGACTAATAACGAGTCTCCCATCTTGTCCAAATGGGAACGGAACAGCGATTCGACAAACGGCTTTTTGTTCGGTTCGGTACTGTGAGTCAGCCAAATCATAAACTCGGTGCAGTAGCCGAAATGAATATCTTCCGTTTTCATGTGAACTTGGGCATGATGATGCTCCTCCACCAGTTGATCAAGGTCGATCTCCTTTACAGCCGTCGCAGCGGCAGCATGCATGGTGTCCGCCGTTTCGCCGCGGAGTGCGCGCAAAAAGCCCTCATAGATAAAGACAAGCCCCTGTCCGCCTGAATCGACCACACCTACTTCTTTCAAAACCGGCAGCAGTTCAGGTGTACGGCTTAAACTGATCTTCGCATATTCAACCGTTTTCTCCATAACCTGGACAATATCATCGATCGTCCGGGAAGCTTTGACGGCCATTTCCGCCGCTTCACGTGCGACAGTAAGAATGGTTCCTTCCACCGGTTTCATCACGGCTTGGTAGGCCGTATCGACGCCCTGCTTGAGGGCCTCGGCGAATTGTCGGGAGTTGATCTCGTCTTTCCCGGCAACCGCTTTACTGAACCCGCGGAAAAGTTGGGAGAGAATCACACCGGAGTTGCCGCGCGCCCCCATCAAAAGGCCTTTGGCCAAGGCAGCGGCCGATTCGCAAATTTTGGGAGATTCTTTTTTAGACAACTCATCCACACCGGAAGAAAAAGTTAAGTTCATGTTCGTGCCCGTATCTCCGTCCGGTACCGGAAAGACATTCAATGCATCTACAACCTTAACGTTTTTATGTAAGTTGCTGGCTCCAAGGTAAACCATCTGACTTAATAGCTCGCCATCGAGTCGCTTATGTATCACTCATGCTCCTCCTTACATTTCTCGATCTGTACGAACTCCTTGGACGAAGATGTTAATCGCCGGAACATCGATACCTACCATCTGTTCGAGTGTATAACGCACACGACGCTGAACGTTACCAGCTACCTCGGAAATTTTGGTTCCGTAGCTGACAATGATATGCATATCGAGGCTAACCTCACCATTTTGATTATGGACGACAACACCCTTGCTCAAGTTGTCCATTTTTAACAATTCTGCAATGCCGTCTTTAAACGCTTTGCGCGAGGCCATGCCGACGAGACCGAAAACTTCCATTGCCGCACCACCAGCAATACGGGCGATTACTTCTTCTGAAACTTCAATTTTTCCCAATGGCGTGCTCATTTCCACTGTCATGCAAGGACTCCTCCTTCGTAACGGCGCCTACCGTTAGTATTGGTACCACTTCTCCCAATTCTACTTGAAAATAACAGCCTTGTGAAGGTTTTTCACCTATCTGTCTCACAGTGCCGGCTAAATACCGAGAGGAGTTCATCCGGTAAATAGCTGTCAAGTATTGCAATTGACAGAAGTCTATGCTACTATAGTTCAAGTGTTTGTATTGCTCCAAAAGAGCATTCTCGTTTCACTCGCTTCAAGGGAGGTGGAAATACATGTCTCGCAAATGCTTCGTAACTGGTAAATCTGCTAAAGCCGGAAATGCACGCTCCCACTCCATGCGCGCTACTCGCCGTACTTGGGGTGTTAACGTACAAAAAGTGCGTATCCTCGTTGATGGCAAACCAAAACGCGTATATGTAAGCACAAGAGCTTTGAAATCCGGTCTTGTAACTCGCGTATAATTGCGGAAAAGCCATTTATATGATGCCAAAAAAAGCACCTTTTCAGGTGCTTTTTTACGTTTTTTTAACATTATCATATTTCATTTGCCCGGTTTTAAAGAAGCTTCGTCCTGCTCGTCAGAAAGAAATCGATAGCTCGGACGAAGATTCCCTAAGATTATTTCTTCCTATTAAATACCTCGATAATCCCCCGAATCATGCCGCCGAGGAACTTTGGTAGCTTGATTGTATAAAAACGCATTCTGACCCCCCCTTACAAATTACTTGAGTTGAAACAGAAACCAGCCAACCCCCATTAATCCGATTCCCAAAATGGCATACCACACCCATGGAGGTGCCGTACCAAACAGAATGGAAACCCCCAAGACGGCGAGAATCACGCCCAAAATGCGTCTTATGACGTTCCCCTGTCGTGCAAAAAACAGCCGAAATCCCACTTCCCGGCACCTCCCTTAGGGCGTTATCCGAACGCAGTTATTACATCTTATTTCCACCAAGGGTCAAACATGTGTCTGGCAGACAAAAGAATCTAAAAAAATCATGTGAATGATGATTGCCTTTACGTGATATCTATATGCGTCCAGAATCATTTTGTGTACACTTTAACCTCCCCCGCCCGAAGTCTCCCGCTTCTTAGGGGGTGGGAGCATTCACGGATCGTTTGTGCACATGACAAATAAGGCTCCGGTTCGAAGGGTGATTCTGCCTGCCGGTGCGATCAGTTCGTTGCTGACGCCGATTGCCATTCCCATATCAACGGTTGCTTCGTGAAGCGGATACAAAAAGCCTTCCAAAGTAATTCCCGTCACCGAAAGCGAAAGCGGCAGCAGGGAGATGAAGCGATATTGGTTTCGTTCGATTGTCAAGGCGGGAAAGCGCTCCGAGAGCAGCAATACCCGGTTCTCTTTGCTTTCGATCCGCATCCAGACACCAGCCTGATGAGCTTTGTAGAGCAGTTGCAAATTGGCCAGCGTATGGTCCATTCTGCTGCCGATCGCTCCGTACATGACGATTTCCGAAGGGGCAAGGGCAAGTGCTGTCTTTAGGGCGATCTCCGAATCAGTCAAATCCTTCTGACTGGGGAACTGGTCAATCGTGACGCCTGCCCCTTTCAGACGCCGGACACCCGCTTCGCCAATTGTGTCAAAATCGCCAATGGCAAGCGCAGGAACAATCCCCGCGTCCAGTAAACGAATCGCTCCGCCATCCACTCCGATCACCATGTCATTTGCTTCCGGGGAGGGCAGCACGTCGAGATTGCCTCCCGTACAGATATGTATTACTCGTTTCGTCATATCAAACATCCTTTATAGGACAAAATTTATAAATTCCTACCGACGAAAAAATAGCCGCTGGTAGGCTCCAAGCGGCTTTGTTCTGTTTATCCTATTTTCTCATTCTTACAGCATTTTCTCAAGAAATTGTCTTGCTCTCTCACTTTTCGGGTTGGTGAAGAAATCTTGCGGAGAAGCTTCTTCCACCAGCCTGCCTTCATCGAGGAAGCAGATACGATCCGCCACTTCCCGGGCAAAGCCCATCTCGTGGGTTACAATGGCCATGGTGATTCCGGTATGGGCGAGTGATTTCATAACCTCCAGCACCTCTTTAACCATCTCTGGGTCGAGGGCTGAGGTAGGCTCGTCAAACAGCATGATTTCTGGCTCCATCGCCAGTGAACGGGCAATCGCCACACGCTGTTTTTGACCGCCGGATAAGCGGTTCGGATAGATGTCAGCCTTGTCAGCAAGCCCGACACGCTTCAAGAGATCCATCCCTTTTTGCCGGGCGGCCTCCTTGGATACATTTTTTACCTTAACCGGTGCATACATCAAATTCTCCAGAACCGTCATGTGCGGGAACAGGTGAAAGTGCTGAAACACCATCCCGATCTTTTGGCGGATGGCGAGAATATCCGTTTTTGGCGCAGTAATGTCCACGCTGTCAATATAGATGTGCCCCTTGGTCGGAACCTCAAGCAGGTTCATGCAGCGCAGCAAGGTAGACTTACCGGAACCGGATGGCCCGATAATCGCTACCACGTCGCCTTTCTTGATTTCCGTAGAAATGTCTTTCAGCACATCAAGCTTGCCAAAAGACTTGTGCAAATTCTCAACTTTAATCACCGCGGCGCAACCTCCTCTCCAGCAGTTTTGCGGCCCCTGTCAAGGTCATCACCATGACGTAATAGAGCAATCCGGCAAACAGGTAAGGCTCGAAGTAAATATATTTCTCCGCACGCACGACGTCCGCCCGGCGCATGATGTCCATTACGCTGATGGTGGAGACGAGCGCTGATTCTTTCAACAATGCGATGCTTTCATTAACCAGAGCTGGCAAGATGTTTTTCAATGCCTGCGGGAAAATGATGTCAATCATCATTCGCCTGTAAGGAACACCAAGTGCCATCGCCGCTTCCCGCTGACCTTTGTCAACCGCCATAATCCCGGCGCGAATGGTTTCCGAGATATAAGCAGCCGAATTAAGGGAAAACGCGATTACCCCTGCGGTGAGAGCGGGAATATCATATTTCAAAAGCTGCGGAGTTGCATAGTAAATGAGCGATAATTGCAAAATGAGCGGAGTACCGCGAAAGATGGAGGTGTAAACAACTGCAAATCCTTTTAAGATGCGAAACGAGGAAATCTTGAATAAGGAAAGAACAGTCCCCCAAATAAAACCAAAAATTAACGATAAAAACGTGAACTGAAGCGTGACCAATATCCCCTGGAGAATAAAAGGGATAGAGGGCACGATTCGTGAAAAATCCAAATCCATGCCCTTCATCCACCTTACGAATTATTTTTTGCCTTGGTCTTCAAACCATTTTTTAACCAGCTTGTCCAGCTCACCGGAATCCTTCAGCTTTTTAATCACTTTGTTGAAGTCTTCCACATGTTTCGAACCTTTCGGGAAAGCTACCGCGGAACCGTTCTGGCCTGCGTCAGGAATTGTGTTGAATTCAATGTCAGGGTTGGAAGACGCATAACCTTTTGCTACCGTATCTTCAATGATGGCAGCGTCGATGCGCTTCGCTTTCAATTCCTGGATAATGTCGCCGATTTTGTTGAGCGGTACGATTTGCATGCCTTGTACTTTCTCGGCCATTTTCTTCGCATCGTCATGCTGGATAGAGCCAAGCTGTACGCCTACCTTTTTGCCGGCGAGGCTCTCCGGAGCAGTCAGGTTGCTGCCTTTTGGCGCAACGATGGTATTTTTCGCTTCATAATAAATATCAGAGAAGTCAACGTTTTTCTTGCGCTCATCAGTTGGTGTCATACCAGCCATCACGAAGTCGACACGCTGGGATTGTAGCGCCGGGATCAAACCGTTAAAGTCAGAGTCTTTGATTTCCAGTTCAAAGCCAAGCTCATTGGCGATATAGTTGGCGATATCAATGTCAAACCCTTTAATCTCATCTTTTCCGCTGGAAGTATCATGGAACTCATATGGCGGATAGTCCGCAGAAGTTCCCATCACCAGTTTTGGTTTCTCGGCAGGTGCTTGTCCTTGGCCTGCTTGCTCTTTGTTTTGGCTGGCTGTGCCGCAGCCTGTCAAAACGGATACTGCCAACACGGATGAGAGTGCCAGCATGACAAGTGATTTCATTTTTTTCATCTTACAAAAACCTCCTGCAATCATGATTGGAACGAGTACTGCACCTTCACCCATTCATATTTATACAACATAATGACTATTTTAATCATTTCACAATCAATTTCAATCTAATTTAAGGATCACATAAAATTCCGATCATTTTAAAATTTTGCTCCTTTCCACACGGAAGCACTCACTCATTACAACGAAAATAAACCTTTACGTTGACACAGTTTTTGTAAGATTATTGAAATGAAAAACAAGAAGCTGGAGGTGCCTTATGCCAACAAATTGGACATCTTATTTTGCCGGTAAACTGGACGAGATTGTGGACGAGCTGCGCACTTACGTCGAGATAGAGACACCCACCCACAACAAGCAAGCGGTCGATTCTTTGGGCGAACTGATCCAAAATCGATTCATGGCTCTTGGCTGCAAGGTGGAAACCATTTCTCAAGACAAATATGGTAATCAACTGCGGATCGAATACGGCGACGGTGAGGAACAAATCCTCGTACTTGGCCACTTCGATACGGTCAAAGAGGTCGGCACATTGCAAAAAGAACCGTGGCGCTTGCACGAGGGAAAGCTGTACGGACCCGGCATTTTTGACATGAAGGCAGGGATCGTGTTCAGCTATTACGCTCTGCAAGCAATTCTCCAGCACAATTTACCGCTCAACAAGAAGCTGGTCTTCTTCTGGAACACGGATGAAGAAGTGGGCAGCCCTTCTTCCCAAGAGCACATTCGCGAGGAAGCAGCCAAAAGTGCATGCGCTCTGGTGATTGAACCTGCTTATGGCAACGGGTTGCTGAAAACAAGCCGCAAGGGCGGCGGCGAATTCACGCTGCGTGTTCAAGGAAGAGCGGCTCACGCCGGGAATGACCATGCCCGCGGCGTCAATGCCATCGAAGAATTGGCCCGTCACATCCTGACGATTCAATCCTGGACTGACTATTGTGTGGGAACCACGCTTTCCGTCGGCAAAATTTCGGGCGGAACTGCCTCCAATGTGGTTCCCGAATACGCGGAAGCGATTATTGACGTGCGGGTTGAAAAAATGGCCGAAGCAGAAACAATCGAAAGGCAAATGGCGGAGTTAAAGCCGATCCATCCCGAAGCGCGGTTAGAAGTGGAGGGCGGCATTGACAAGGCACCAATGGAGCGAACCGAAGCCACGGAGCGATTGTTCCGGCATGCGTACACACAGGCGCAACTGGAAGGCATGGAATTGGGCGAGATCGGTGTAGGCGGCACAAGTGACGGAAATATCGCTGCTTCTGTCGGCACTCCGGTGTTGGACGGATTGGGGCCGGTTGGCGACGGCGCTCACGCTTCCCACGAGCACATCGTGGTGGATTCGATCCCTTTCCGCATTGCGCTTTTGGTTCGCTTGTTTACGACCATTTAAGAAAACTGCCAACAAAAAACCCGAATAAAGGACTTTTTTCAAGGGTCCATTATTCGGGTTACAGTTCATCATTAGTTGGTTGGCTTTTACGATGCTTTTTTTATTCGTAAGACCCGCATGGCATTCAAAACAGCTAATAATGTAACACCTACATCCGAGAATACAGCTTCCCACATGGTCGCAATCCCAAATGCGCCTAGAATGAGGAAAATTGCTTTTACTCCTAAAGCAAACAATATATTTTGCCATACAATTCTTCGGGTACGTTTCGCAATACCGATTGCCGTAGGGATTTTAGAAGGTTCATCTGTCATAATGACGATATCTGCCGCTTCAATGGCTGCATCAGACCCTAATCCCCCCATCGCGATTCCTACGTCTGCTCTTGCCAAAACAGGAGTATCATTAATTCCGTCTCCAACAAATACAAGTTTTTCCTTTGTAGCTTTTTGAGAATCTAATTTTTCAATTTCTTCCACTTTATTTTGTGGTAATAGTTCGGCGTGAATTTCATCCAATCCTAACTTTTGACCTACTTCCTCAGCGACCGCTCTGGAATCTCCTGTCAGCATAACAGCTTTTTTAATTCCTAGTTCTTTTAATGAACGAATCGCTTGTGCAGAATCTTCTTTAATCTGGTCAGAAATCACAATGTATCCGGCATACTTTTTATCAACAGCCACATGGACGATGGTTCCGATTGCTCTAGGTACTTGAAAGGGGATTTGTTCATTCTTCATTAGTTTCGCATTACCCGCTAAAACTTCCTTACCATTGACCGTAACCTGAATTCCATGTCCTGATATCTCATTGTAATTTTGAATAAGATCTTCTTTCATCTCTTTTCCATATGCAGATCGAATGGACTGGGCTATCGGATGATTGGAGTGGATTTCTGCATATGCTGCCTGCTCCAATAATTCCTCTTTTGTCACCAGATCAGTCGGATGAATGCTTGTCACTTCAAATACACCTTTAGTCAGCGTTCCTGTTTTATCGAATACAACATACTTGACATCATGTAAAGCCTCTAAATAGTTACTGCCTTTAATCAGAATACCTGACTTGGAAGCAGCGCCGATTCCACCAAAGAATCCAAGAGGTATAGAAACGACAAGCGCACACGGGCAAGAAATGACTAAGAATATGAGGGCGCGATATACCCAGTCCGAAAACGTTGCTCCACTAATGATAAGTGGTGGAAGAAAGGCTAGCGCGGCTGCAATGATGACAACTCCCGGTGTGTAATATCGAGCAAATTTCGTGATAAAGTTTTCTGTTGGCGCCTTACGACTACTTGCGTTTTGGACTAGATCCAATATCTTGGACACTGTTGATTCTCCAAATGATTTGGTTACTTCTACTGTCAAAACACCATTTTTGTTGATGAAACCACTTAGAACGTCACTTCCTGTCTCCACTTCCCGCAGGACTGATTCTCCTGTCAAAGCAGATGTATCGACTAAGGAGCTGCCCTCTACAACCTTTCCGTCTAACGGAACTTTTTCGCCAGGTTTAATCACGATGAAATTGCCAATTTTCACTTCCTCCGGAGACACCTTTTTCAAATCATTGCCCACTTTTAGATTCGCATAATCGGGGCGAATGTCCATTAATGCACGAATTGATTTGCGTGATCGGTTAATCGCGATACCTTGAAACAGTTCCCCTACTTGATAAAACAGCATGACAGCTACCCCTTCCGGATACTGTTTCACCGCAAATGCGCCGATCGTCGCAAGTGCCATCAGAAAATTCTCATCAAACACTTGTCCTCTCAGAATATTTTTAACAGCGCGTATGACAATGTCGCCACCAATCATTAGATAAGCTATGACAAACAATCCGACTTCCATAAACCCGGAAACAGGTGTGAACATTCCGATACCGGCAATAAAGGCGCCTGTTACAATTCGCATGAGCAATTTTTTCGGAATTTCGCTTCCATGATCATGACTATCTTCATCGCCATACCCAGCAGTGGGCTTTCCTTTTTCTTTCACGTTAATATGGGGTTCCAACGACTTTATTTTTTTCTTTGTCTCAGACACTACTCTCTCCTCTTCGGCTTTTGCAGTTTCTAGCGTGAGTGTCTTCGTTACAAAATTAACGGAACATGACGAAACGCCCGGTAACCCCTTAATACTAGTTTCGATTTTCATCGCACAGCTGGCACAGTCCAATCCTTCGAGAGTAAACTCCCGATTTATCCTTTGACTATAATCTCCCATCCGTCCTCGTCCCTCTTTCTTATCAACCTTTATCTTCGCTAACATGTTGAAAGGCTTGATCAAATATTTGAATAACGTGTTGATCAGCCAGAGAATAATACACTACCTTTCCTTCTTTTCGATTTTTCACAAGCTTGGCTTGCTTTAATACCCTCAGTTGATGGGAAATGGACGACTGCGTCATTCCTAGTAGATAGGCCAAGTCACATACACACATTTCCGATTCAAACAATGCGTACAGGATTCGCGTTCTTGTTCGATCTCCCAACACTTTAAATAATTCGGCAATGTTACTTAAAATATTTTCATTGGGAAAGGTTTCTTTTACCTTTTCAATCGCATCTCGGTGGATAATAGCCTGCTTACATGTCTCTGCACACACGTCTGAATGTTTTTCATTCAACTTCATCCATATTCTCCTTTACAATTGAACATATGATCATTCATTCATATGTTGTGGTGATCTTATTATATTCAGCTTTACTCTAAGGTGTCAATAAAATGTGTACCAAAAAACCCTTCTCTCACCAGTTGTGATGACAGAAGGGTCAATCGGTTAGTTGGTATTAGCTTTTCCGACGCAACCAGCCCAAACAACGACAAGCAAGAGGCAAGCACGGGTGCCCAATCGGCAAAACCCGCAAGAAACAAGCAGACGATCATAAACAGCGGCCCAACACCAGCGAAAGCAAACATCATCAAAAGCGCAAACATCAGCATGCTTCCTGTCAGCAGTCGAACGGCATTATGTTATCGGAGACTAGAACGGCCATAATGCCGTCCAAATCATCTGGACGTCAGGGAGTGGACGGGATTCTGCGCTACCATCCAGATTCTCGACGAATAAAGTATATTCCGTGGACATTGAGCCTAAATCTACATCCTGGTTTAAAAGCCACAAATTAATGATGATGAATGCCAGAGAAATCGCCACTGGTATCGGCGCGATTATTTGCAAGAGGTAAAACAAGATTTTACGCTTCATATCGCTCCTTCGCCTCCAACTGATTATAATGAATTTATACCTAATTTCTCCTTTTTTGACAAATGATTTAAAAAACAGAGATTACCAAACCTTTGGCAGGGGAGGCATATATGAAGCACAGGATAAACTTCAGAATGGTTGCTATGATCATTGGATTGCTGTTTTTGGGAATATCGGCCAAACCGCTGTTTTTGATTGGACGAGAACCCTTTTTTACCGGTATGATTGGGATATTCCAATTGCTGCTGGGAGCCCTTGCGAAGAGAAAAATCCAAATTTGAGCAAGTAGGTGTTTCACTGGATTCTTACTGAGTATCTGTTTTTATCAGTATCAAAGAGAGATTATTTCACAAAAAGAAGCGATGAAAAGAAAAAAATGGCGTGTCAAACATGGAGTCAGTTTACACGCCATTTCCTATTTCGTCTGTCAATTTCATTTCATGATTTCGTTTCTTGATTTTGTGATTGCCTTATTTATTCCCCCGGATTGCCGCAATCGCCTGGGCACGGTCCGCCTGGTTGAATACGGCGGAGCCCGCCACCAACACGGTTGCTCCGGCATCTTCGCATAATCTGGCCGTTTCCGGATTTACCCCGCCATCAATCTCGATTTCCACGTGGGACAAGCCGCGCTGATCAAGCATCCGGCGGAGCTCAGCCACTTTCGGCAAAACGCTGTGAATAAATTTCTGGCCGCCAAATCCGGGGTTAACCGTCATCAAGAGCACCATATCAAGGTCTTCCAGGACAGATTCAATGGTTACCAGCGGTGTGGCCGGATTTAGCACGACCCCTGCTTTTATGCCCTGATCCTTAATCAAGTGAATGGTGCGGTGCAGATGGCGGCAAGCTTCCTGATGCACGGTAATGATGTCGGCACCGCTTTTGGCAAATTGCGGTATGTACAAATCAGGATTTTCGATCATCAGATGCACATCAAGCGTAAGGCTCGTAATCGGCCGGATGGCTTCCACGACAAGCGGCCCGATGGTAATGTTGGGTACGAAATGGCCGTCCATCACATCGACATGAATCCAATCGGCCCCGCCGCGTTCCACATCGTGAATCTCTTCCCCCAATTTGGCAAAGTTAGCTGATAGGATGGATGGTGCAATTTTTACCATGGTTTATTCCTCCGTTGGTATTCTTTCAATTCCTCGGTAAACATTTTGTAGTGTTCGTAGCGCTCTCTATCAATCTCTCCCGATTCGACTCCCGCTTTCACCGCACAGCCCGGTTCGTGCAAATGCAGGCAACCGCGGAATTTGCATTGATTCGCCACCTGTCCGAAATCGCGGAACGACTCGGCCAAACCCAAATCATCGATGCCGATAAACTCAAGCGAGCTGAATCCGGGCGTATCGGCCACATATCCGCCTTCTTCAAGCGGAATCAACTCAACGTGACGGGTTGTATGCTTGCCCCGACCCAACTTTTCGCTGACCTGTCCGGTTTGCAAGCTGATGCCTGGAAACATCGCATTGATCAGCGATGATTTGCCTACTCCGGATTGCCCGGCGAAAACAGAGATATGGTTTGCCAACAACTGCCTTACCTCGGCAAACCCGTACTGCTCCCGCGTGGAGGTTGGGATGACGGAATAGCCAATCCGTTTATATTTTTGCACGATTTCTTCTATCTCTTCCTGTTCAGCCAAATCAGCCTTGGATAAAACGATAACCGCCTCAATACCGGCATGTTCGGTATGGACGAGAAATTTATCCAGCAGCACCGAGCTAAAATCAGGCTTGCGCATGGAAAAAACAAGTACGGCAAGGTCTACATTGGCGATTGGCGGGCGGATCAGTTCCGTTGTCCGTCCGCTTACTTCCATGACATAGCCTTCTGAATCGTTAATCGCGTCATAGACGACCCAATCCCCCGCCAGCGGATTCACTTTGGCATCTTTCTTTTTGAACAAACCACGCGCCCGGCATTGAATGATCCGGCCATGGTCCGCTACATAGTAAAATCCGCTGAGTGCTTTCACGATTCGTCCTTCTGGCATGCATGTCCCTCCACGATATTATGGAAAATTAGGATATTCCACTGTGTATTTTGCTATTGATGTGTATTTTTCATCTGACGCGTTTTTCTTGAACACTTCGATGGTGCCGTTCTTGGTTGGCGACAGCACGAGCGGAACCTTGTACTCGGTAGAAGCCAAAATCATTTCCTGGAATGCCACCTGCTGTGAGCCGCGCGCATCGTCAACGATAATGCGGATTTCCGCCGTTTCCCCCTCCGCCAGCTGAACCGGCACCGGATACGTGCCAACCTTGGCGTCCGGCGGATATTGTCCGTTGCTTACGGTAAGCGGAATTTGTGTGCCCTCTGCTACATCCATGTTGGCGTCAAACGGGCGCGTCGAGATGACGACATCAGGGGTTGTGTACGTATAGGAAGGCTCTTTGGTCACCGGCCCGTCAGCAAGTCCTTGTTTCAACAGTTCCAATTTGGCGCGGTCAATGCTTAGCCCCACCAGATTAGGCATTTTCACATATTTCTTGCCCTTGCTGACAATTAATCGGACACTTGTTTCAGACGGCACCACTTCTGAATCAGCGGCAGGCTCCTGTCTGATTACTTGGCCGGGCGGCGCATTTGGGTCCTCTTCCTCTACAAGAACATAATCTTTAAAGTTTTGCAGCTTCAACTGTTCCATTGCCATCTGCTTGCTCAAACTTACAAAGTTGGGCATCGGTACTCTTTGCGGCCCTTTGCTGACAACCAGAAGAACCGTACCGTTTTCTTTCATCCGCATCGGCGGAGCGGGATTCTGCTCAATCACGATACCTTCTTCCGCCTTGTTGTCAAACCTTTCCTCCACCTTGGGAACCAGATTGGCTTCGCGGATTTTGGCTTCGGCTATCTCCAGTTTTGTACCTTCGACAAGCGGTACAGGGTATTCCGGTACATGGAACAATTCCATCGCATAATTAAATCCGAAAATGGCCAGTACAAGAAACAGTCCGATCGCTCCGACCCAAGAAACGACTTTCACCCATAAGCTCCGCGGTTTTTCCTCCGTCTCCTCTGTCCGGCTGCGCATCCGGCTGGAGCTTCTCTCTTGTCTCTCCTGCTTCGCTTGCTCCAGCATCTCCGGAGTGATCGCCGGAATAACCAGGGTCTCTTCGTCATCTTGCGGAAACTCGATTTTGGGTTCGTTCAAACGTTCTATGGACAGGCACGTCTCCAGGTCGGTCAGCATCTCTTTCGCCGAAGCATAGCGCAGGAGCGGATCTTTGACCAATGCCCTGAGAATCACGTTTTCCACACTTTGCGGAATATTGGGGTTAATTTCTCTTGGATGAGGCAAAGGCTCCTGCAAATGTTTCAAGGCGACGGAGATAGGGGAATCTCCTGAAAAAGGCAATTGGCCTGTCACCATCTCATACAAGACAATCCCTAGCGAATAGATGTCTGATTTCTCCTGTGTAACACCGCCTCTTGCTTGTTCGGGCGAGAAATAATGGACGGAACCCAATACGGAACCGGTATGAGTAATCGTCGCCGAAGTAACCGCACGGGCGATGCCGAAATCGGTCACTTTCACCCGGCCGTTGTTGCCGATCAAGATATTGTGCGGCTTGATGTCGCGATGTATGATTTTATTTTGATGAGCATGGTCCAGCGCATCGCATACCTGTACGGCGATCCGTACCGCTTCCGCCACAGGCAGCGCCCCCTGCTGATTGATCAGGTCTTTTAACGTTTGGCCTTCTACGTACTCCATCACCATGAAATAGGTGTCTTCCTCTTGACCCACATCATAAACGCTGACGATATTGGGATGCGACAGGCTTGCTACGGCTTGCGCTTCACGGCGGAACCGGTTGACAAAATCCTCATCCGTGCCAAACTGCGGTCGTAACACTTTCACGGCTACCGGTCGATTCAGCACGAGGTCCCTGGCTTTATAGACGATCGCCATCCCTCCGCCGCCAATTTTGCGTTCAAGCTGATAACGTCCTCCTAATTGTTTGCTATCCATTTCTCTCACCCCTCTTTCAAACAGACGTCAGTAGACTCAGTTCTGTTGCGAACGGCGACACACGTAATATTGTCCTCGCCTCCCGCATCCAAAGCATGTTGAATAAGGGCATCTATCTGTTCCTGCAAGGGAATGGGTTTTTTCAGCCATTGTTCCATAACGGAGATTGGCACCTTGTTGCTCAAGCCGTCCGAGCAGAGAAGCACCACATCTCCCTGGGCCCAACTAAACTCGCCTAAGTCAATCAGCACCGATTCTTCCGTGCCCAACGCTCTCATCAGCACATTGCGCTGCGGATGCACGGAAGCTTCCTGTTCTGTAATCTGTCCGTTTTTCAACAGTTCCTGAACCAGGGAATGATCTTGTGTTTGTTGGGTCAAAACGCCATTTTCAAACAAATACAGGCGGCTGTCGCCGATATGGGCAATGGAGCCGCCCTTTGGCCCGATAATCGAGGCTACGATGGTTGTTCCCATTCCGTTGCACTCCGGATGGGTTTCGGCGTAGCGAAACACTTCCTCATTGGCCAACAGAATGGCATTCATCAGCTTCTCCCGTTCATCTTCGGAAGAAAACTGCCCTACATCGTTTTGGAATTCGGCAAGGATTCTCTCCACCGCCATTTTGCTTGCCACGTCACCTGCCTGATGTCCCCCCATGCCGTCCGCAACGACCGCCAGCACTCGCCCGTGCATGTCGATGCTGCATGCGTAATAGTCTTCGTTAAGATGACGAACGCACCCGATATGGGTCTTCATCGCGATTTCCATCCGTTTCACCCCGCCGTTTCTTTGGCGTGTTGCGCGCGTAATTGGCCACAAGCCGCCGCAATATCACTTCCATGTTCACGCCGTATGGTTACGTTGATTTTATGTTTTTCCAAGATCCGTTTGAAGTTGAAAATCTCGTCCCGCGGTGTCCGCACATAGTCGCGTTCCGGAACATAGTTGACCGGAATCAGATTGACATGGCACATCATGTCGCCAATCAGCCGGGCCAATTCCTCCGCATGCTCCGGCTGGTCATTCTGTCCGCCGAACAAGCCGTATTCAAAGGTAATTCGGCGTCCCGTCCTGGCAATATAGTAACGGCATGCCTCCATCAGTTTGTCTAGCGGGAAGCCGCGGTTGATCGGCATCAGCCTGGTGCGCAGCTCCGTATTGGGAGCATGCAGGGAGATGGCCAGATTCACCTGCCCGCCCAATTCGGCGAACTCGTAAATCTTAGGAATTATGCCGCTGGTAGAAACCGTGATGTGGCGCTGGCCGATGCAGAGTCCGCGATTATCGTTAATAATGCGCAGGAACGCGATCAGATTGTCAAAATTCTCGAAAGGCTCGCCAATTCCCATCACAACAACATGACTAGCCCGCTCGCCGTCAGCATCAAGTGCGCGCTGCGCCATTAATACTTGCGAAACGATTTCGCCAGCCTCCAGATTCCGCTTCAATCCGCCGAGCGTTGAGGCGCAAAAGGTACAGCCAATCCGGCAGCCTACCTGTGTTGTGACACAAATGCTGTTGCCGTAATTATGGCGCATGATCACCGTCTCGATGGCGTGCCCGTCGATTAATTGGAAGAGAAACTTCACCGTGCCGTCAGAGGAAACCTGGCGGGTAATCTCTTTCAACGCATCCATGCGGAAGTGATCAGAAAGCTTTTGTCTGAGATCCTTGGAGAGATTGCTCATCTCTTCAAAAGCCAGAACCCGTTTCACATACAACCAATCGTAGATTTGCTGCGCGCGAAATGCTTTTTCATTGTTTTCTGTCAGCCAGTCTTTCAGCTGGTCCAGCGTCAGGCTGTAAATCAACGGTTTGTAACCGGTAACTGTCTCGATTGCCATATGTTTCATTCACCTTTATCCATATTTTCCTTGTGCGACTTATCCATCAGTGTTGACCAATTTGCTCACTATTCTTCATTGTACCCTTTCCCAATCAAAAGGAAAAGAAACGAAGCGCACAAAGTACCCGCTCGGCACAGCAATAGCTTTGTCCGAGCGGGTTTTCTTACGCTTCCTTTCGCCGAATACGCGAAATGAAGAAGCCGTCGCTTGCAAATTGATGCGGCAGGATCTGCACAAACCCCTGATTTTGAGCCATTAACCGGCTGATCGGCTGTGGCAAGTCATCCGCAAGCGCGGTATCCAATTCAAACTGGGGATGATCTTTACAGAAACGGGTTACAAGCTCTTGATTTTCTTCCGGTTCCATCGTACAGGTGCTGTACACCAGAAGACCGCCCGGCTTTAACAGCTTCGATACTTCTGTCAGAAGGCGGTATTGTACGGAAGCAATCTCCTGGATATCCTGCGGCTGTTTGTGCCACTTGATGTCAGGCTTGCGGCGAATCACGCCAAACCCGGTGCACGGAGCATCCAGAAGGATTCGGTCAAACTGTCCAAGATTATGTTTCGGCAGGTCAGCAGCATCCAAGACAAGCGTGCGGATCATGGTAATCCCCAACCGCTCGGCTGTCTCTTCAATCAAGTCCCGTTTATGCGGATGCACATCGCAGGCGATGATTTCGCCCTCATTGTTCATCAGTTCGGCAATGTGGGTCGTTTTGCCGCCAGGAGCAGCGCAAGCGTCCAGCACGCGCATTCCCGGTTTTGGCTTAAGTGCAGGAGCAACCAGCATGGAGCTTTCATCCTGGATGGTCAGATACCCGTTTTGAAACCAGTCCGTACCAGCCATATGCCCCGCAAGCACGATTCCGTCCGGGGATACCAGCGATGGCCGAGCGTCAGGAAACTCTTGCTCAAGCTTGGAGAGCAATTCTTCCCGGCTTGTTTTGAGTCGGTTGATCCGAACCGAGGAATGCGGCGGCTGGTTGTTCATCCGGCAGATGGCACGTGCCGCTTCTTCTCCATACAGCTTAATCCAACGCTTCACCAGCCAAACGGGATGCGACTCCTCATAAGCCAATTGCTCCGCTTTATCCCCTTTAGGCAGAGTCGTCCATGTTTCCGGCTGCCTCAGCACATTTCGAAGCACACCGTTGACGAGCGAGGAAATCCCCTGATGCCCCTTGCGCTTGGCGATCTCCACCGCTTCGTGTACGATAGCCCTGTCCGGCACCCGATCAAGAAAACGAATCTGGTACAGACTCATCCGAAGCAGATTAAGCACCCAGGGCTGCAGCTTTTTGGTGCCGCCCTTGACGAATCGCGAAATAACCGTATCCAGCATCAGACGCCGTTGGATCGTTCCGTAAACCAATTCGGTAATGAGTCGGGTGTCCAACGGGTTCGCGTCAAATTGAGCCAGTCCCTTTTTCAATTCCAGATTACTGTAGGAATGATGTTCATCGACACGTGTCAAAATTTCCAGAGCAACTTCACGCGCACCCGCTTTTTTTGTCCTTGTCACGCCAAAACGTCTCCCAACTTGGAACCGACTTGAACCGATGCCCCCGCGCCTTTCAGGAAGTCAGCCATGCTCATGCGTTTTTTGCCCTCCGGCTGAAGCTCGGTAATTTTTACACTTCCCTGTCCGCAGGCGATGATCAGACCATCCGCCTCGAGTTTCATGATGGTGCCCGGTTCACCTACAGGATCTTGCAGTGAAATTTTCTCCACCCACCAGATTTTCCATACCTTTCCTTCATACGTGGTATAGGCAACCGGCCAAGGATGAAGTCCGCGCACCTGATTGTATATCTTTTCAGCCGACAGGCTCCAGTCGATCCGCTCTTCCTGCCGCTTGATGTTGGGCGCAAAGGTTGCTTCCGCATGATTTTGCGGGATCGGCTCAATCTCGCCGGCCAAAAGCTTCGGCAGTGTTTCCACCAGAAGTCGGGCCCCTGCTTCCGCCAGCTTGTCAAACAAGGTGCCGGCGGTATCCCGTTCTTCAATCGGCACAACCACTTTGGAAATCATATCTCCCGCATCAAGCGCCTCCACCATGTACATGATGGTAACCCCTGATTCTTTTTCGCCCTCGATGATGCACTTATGTATCGGAGCTCCTCCTCTGTATTTGGGCAAAAGGGAAGCATGCACGTTGATGCAGCCGTATCGTGGAGCGTCCAACAGCTCTTTGGGCAAAATTTGTCCGTAAGCCGCCGTCACAATCAAATCCGGCTTCGTCTCGGCGAGAATCTGGTCAAGCGCGTCGCTTTGGCGGATTTTTTCCGGCTGATAAACGGGAAGGCCATGCCGCATCGCCGCTTCCTTGACTGGCGGAGGCGTCAGGATTTTCTTGCGTCCCACAGGGCGATCAGGCTGTGTCACGACAGCTACGACCTGATACCCTGCCGAGATGAGGGCTTCCAGATTTCGCACGGCAAAATCAGGCGTTCCCATGAACAAAATCCGTACGTCGTTCACGCTTACTCTCCTTCCTCACCCGGTTTGATCGGATAGACGCGGTCAGCCACATCAATGAACAATACGCCGTTCAAATGATCGATTTCGTGTTGGGCGCAGCGGGACAAAAGGTCTTCCGCTTCCAGTTCAAACACATTGCCGTTGCGGTCCTGCCCGCGCAGACGAACCCACTTGTGGCGGCGAACGTCACCGCGCAGCCCCGGAATACTTAAACAGCCTTCTGGATAGTCGAATTGCTCGCCTTTGAATTCAATGATCTCCGGATTCACCATCTCGATCAATCCGTCACCGCAATCCATCACAATGACACGCTTCAAAATCCCCACCTGCGGAGCAGCCAGACCTACTCCGTCCGCATCATACATCGTGTCGGCCATATCGTCCAACAGCTTGTGCAGATTGGCGTTGAACTTGGTTACTTCCTTAGCCTTTTCCCGTAAAACCGGGTCCGGATGTTTCACAATCGTACGAATCGCCATATTCCAATCCTCCTATAAAAGCACCTGGGGGTCGATATCGATCGTCACCTGCACCTGATGCTGTTTCATCTCTTCTTCAAAATGGGCCGTTGTTTGCGCCAAAAGATCGGCCAGTTTCGGCTCATCACGATATTTTAGCATGAGTTGAAACCGAAATCTATCTTTGATCCGCGAAATCGGAGAGGCAACCGGCCCTAAAAGCTGGGTCGTCGGCGCAATCCGGGTGCGCAGGTATTTGGCGTATTGCTCTGCCGAACGGATAACCATCGGCACCTCTTCATGCGAGAAGGTAATCAGCACCAAGCGGTAGTAAGGCGGATACCCCGTTACTTTACGATAACGCATTTCCTCCAGAAAAAATGCTTCGTAATCGTGCCTGGTGGCGTGCTGGATGCTGTAATGTTCCGGTGAGTACGTCTGGATCAGGACATCGCCTTTCAGATCGTGCCGCCCAGCACGTCCGCCCACCTGGGTTAGCAGTTGGAAGGTCTTCTCCGCAGCCCGAAAATCGGGAAGGTGCAGCGATGTATCGGCGGCAATCACACCGACAAGCGTTACACGGGGGAAATCAAGCCCTTTGGCAATCATCTGCGTGCCGAGCAAGATATCTCCCTGCCCCGTGCGAAACTTGGTTAACAGCTCCTCGTGCGCCCCTTTGCGGGAGGTCGTATCCACATCCATGCGAATCACCCGCACTCCCGGAAACAGCCTGGCCAGTTCTTCTTCAATCTTTTGCGTTCCCGTTCCGAAAAAGCGGATGTGCTCGCTTTGGCATTCCGGACAATGACGCGGCTGCGCTGTCGCATACCCGCAGTAATGGCAGCGGGCCGTATGGTTGGTGCGGTGGTAGGTGAGCGAAATCTCGCAATGCGGGCAGCTTAGTGTGTAGCCGCAGGAACGGCACATGACGAAGGTAGCGTATCCCCGGCGGTTTAAGAATAAAACAATTTGTTCCTTTTTCTCCAGGCGATCTTCAATCAGGCGGTACAGCTCGCGGCTAAACATGGAGCGGTTATCCGATCTCAGCTCTTCCCGCATATCCACCACCTGAACGCGAGGCAGGGCACGTCCTCCCACCCGTTCTTTCATCGTCAAAAGCTGATAGCGTCCGCGGGAGGCAAGCGCATACGTCTCAAGCGCGGGTGTCGCACTGCCCAGGATGAGCACTGCCTGATTTTCCCTGGCCCGCCACATGGCCACATCTCTCGCGTGGTAGCGAGGGGTCTCCTCCTGTTTATAGGAAGTCTCGTGCTCCTCGTCGATGACGATAAGTCCCAGATTGCGAAACGGCGCAAAAATGGCGGAACGCGCACCAACAACCAGTTTCACTTGACACCGCTGGATTTTGCGCCATTCGTCATAGCGTTCCCCTTGGGACAAAGCGCTGTGCAGCACAGCGACCCGCTCACCGAAGCGTCCTTTTAACCGTTCCACCATCTGCGGGGTAAGCGAGATTTCCGGCACGAGCAGAATCGCTTCCTTCCCCTGGGATAAGGTTTGTTCAATCGCTTCCATATACACTTCCGTCTTGCCGCTGCCCGTCACCCCGTGCAGGAGAAACGATGCAAAAACGTGCGATTGAATGGCCTGAAGAATTGGCGTTAACGCCTTTTGTTGTTCGTCGGTAAAGGGGGGTTTGGGCCCTGCCGCAAAATGGCGGTCAGCGTAAGGATCTCTTAGCACTTCCCGTTCCATTTGCTTCACCCAGCCCTTTTGGATGAGAGTGCTAACCGTGCTGCGGGTAATCTGCAGCTCTTCCAAAACTCTTTTTTGCGGCAACGGCTGTTGCGCTTGATAAAGCAGGGTAAGCACCTGCTTCATGCGCTCGGAACGGGCGGGGAGCGTCTCGATCAGCTCCAGCGCCTGCTCGGGGCGAATGGCTAATGCAAGATACGTCTCTTTTTTGCGGGTAACCCTGTCTTTTACCTGGTATTCGTAGCTGAGCCAACCGGCCTTGATCCAACCGGAAACAAGCGGCAGCTCATCGGAAAAACGCTTCTGCACCTCGCCAATTGGCAAAGGGCCTTGTCTCTTTAAATGGGTAAGCAAGGGCGATCGCTGCACGATTCGTCCGTCTAATTCATCAGCCAGGCAAAGATATTTCTGGGTCTTGCTGCGGAGCACCGCCGGAATCATCGACTGCAAAGCCATGACCCATGGGCACAGGTATTGTTTGCCCATCCACTCGGCCAGTCTGATTAACTCAGGGGTAAGCGGAGCCAGGTCATCCATTACTTCCAATATCGGTTTTAAAGCAGGCGCTTTGCCGTCATGATTCTCGGACCCGGCTTGTTCGCTTTCGTACAAACCAACCACATACCCCTGCAATTTGCGCGGCCCGAATGGAACAACAACGCGGCTGCCTACTTCGAGCAAGGGCAAATGCCAGTCAGGGACAAGATAGTCAAACGGACGGTTCATTCTGGATGCCGGCACATCCACAATCACTTGGGCAATCATGCTCATCGCGTCTCTCGGGCACAAATACCCGCAGATTTGTGGACGATCGTATCGAGTATTTGATCCGCCACTTCTCTTTTGCTCATTTTCGGCAAATGGATTTGTTCCCCGTCTTTGGTATACATCGTCACAATGTTGGTGTCGCTGCCCATTCCTGCCCCTTCTGTCAGCACATTGTTGCCCACGATCATGTCGCACTTTTTGCGGGTTAATTTATCCATGGCGTATTGGGACAAATCTTGGGTCTCGGCC
This sequence comes from Paenibacillaceae bacterium, assembly GCA_041920465.1. Taxonomy (GTDB): domain Bacteria; phylum Bacillota; class Bacilli; order Brevibacillales; family Brevibacillaceae; genus Brevibacillus_H. The sequence continues at coordinate 48,627 of JBHGXW010000049.1, forward strand.
GCAAATCCGACAATAAACTGCCGTGCGGTTCTCTTTTGCCCGATTGTCTGTAAAATGTCAGGCGCTTTCTCCAATTTAAGTGTAAGGCCTTCCCCTGATTTCTTCATTTTATGCTGATGGGTCAGCTTGGGACGGTAATCGGAGACGGCTGCCGCTTTGATCACAATATCTGCCGCTGGCAGCGCTTCCATGACGGCATCAAACATCTCCTGCACCGATTCAACCGAGACGAAGCTGACTCCCTCCGGTTTCGGCAACGCTGTCGGGCCGCTGATCAGTGTCACGATTGCCCCGCGGTCTCTGGCGGCTTCAGCGATTGCATATCCCATCTTGCCGGTAGAGTGGTTGGAGATATAGCGTACCGGATCGATTTTTTCCCGAGTCGGACCGGCCGTCACAAGCACATGTTTTCCAGCCAAATCCTGTTTCGCCGTACCGTAAGATGTACCCGGTGCCGCTTCTGGTGTTTGTCCTGGCTGAGGAGCGTGTAATTCGTGTGCTGAATGTGCTTGTCCCTCGGAACCTTGCTCTGCGAAGAAGCGCGTCACGATTTCAACAATTCTCTCCGGTTCCTCAAGACGGCCTTTGCCGACCCAGCCACAGGCAAGCAGTCCTTCGCCCGGTTCAATGAAACGATACCCGAAACCCGCCAGCCGCTCCATATTGGCACGAACCGCCGGATGCTGATACATGTTTACATTCATGGCCGGCGCGATCATTACCGGAGCCTTGGTCGCAAGCAGTGTGGTCGACAGCATATCATCAGCGATTCCGTTGGCCAGCTTGCCGATCAGATTGGCGGTAGCCGGTGCGACAATCACCAGATCTGCCTTATCGGCCAGATCGATATGGGAGATTACTTTGGCATCTGGTTCATAAAATGTGTCTGTATAGACTGGATTGTGTGATAAAGCCTGGAATGTGAGCGGCTGAACAAACTTCTGCGCCGATTCCGTCATCATCACATAAACCTGGGCACCTGCTTGTGTCAGCTTGCTGGTGAGCGCCGCCGCTTTATAGGCGGCAATTCCCCCCGTTACTCCCAGCAAGATCGTTTTATTTTGCAACGGCTGCATTCACATACTCTCCTTTCTTCACCCGCCCGGCTTGAATCCCGGCAAATAACGCCTCATCTCCAAACGCCTCGTCCTGCGCATCGCTTATGCCGTGCCGGGTGGGGCCACAAACTTATCCTAATATAGGAAAAAACAACCTGCGAGAGGTTGTTTACTTTTTCAGATCATTATTCTCGAAAACGATTTTTTCGGAAATCAACTCTTCCAGTGCCTGACCTACATATTTGCGGGAAAGCGGTTTTGTAACCTGCAGATCGTTGTTTTCGCGCAATTGGCGGGCGCGTTTGGAAGCAACGGTAACCAGAATGTATTTAGACTCTACTTTACCCGTTAATTTATCAATGGATGGAAACAACATAGTACCTAATCCTCCTTCAACCATCTGCGGTATTTATCGATTTGGCGGTCTTTTTTCAGGTGTTCCGCCTTGATTATGGCGTCGATCCTGTCACAAGCAGAATCAATTACGTCATTGACGACTACATAATCATACTTATCCATCAATTCTATTTCGTGCCTTGCCATTTCCATACGTTTTCGGATGGTTTCTTCATTCTCCGTTCCTCGGCCGACAATCCGGTTTTGCAGCTCGGCCAAGTCAGGCGGAGCCAGAAAGATGAATATGCCTTGAGGAAATTTTTGTTTCACCTGCAGAGCGCCCTGAACCTCGATCTCCAGGATGACATCATGACCGTTTTCAATCGTCTCTTCGACAAATCGGCGAGGCGTCCCGTAGTAGTTGCCTACGTATTCCGCCCATTCCAAGAGTTCGTCCTGTTCAATCATCTGCTGAAACTCTTGTTTCGATTTGAAAAAATAATTAACGCCATTCACTTCACCTTCACGCGGAGCACGGGTGGTGGCGGATACCGAGTATACCAGCTCAGGCAATTTCTGGAGCAGTGCTTTGCAAACCGTCCCTTTTCCTACACCCGAAGGTCCCGAGAGAACCAGAAGCAGGCCTTTTTCATTCCCCATGATGCAAATTCATCTCCTACTCTATTCATCAGACTCATCGTCTTTATTGGTTAAACGCTGCGCAACGGTTTCCGGTTGAACGGCCGACAAAATGACATGGTCGCTGTCCGTGATGATAACCGCGCGAGTGCGACGGCCATATGTGGCATCAACAAGCATGCTGCGGTCGCGGGCTTCCTGGATAATCCGTTTGATTGGCGCCGATTCTGGACTTACAATAGAAATAATCCGGTTGGCGTTGACGATATTGCCAAACCCGATATTAATCAGTTTGATCGCCATCGTGTAAGCCCCCTCCTTTCTTTCCTCACTCTATGTTTTGAACTTGCTCTCTCATCTTCTCAAGCTCTGTCTTCATTTCTACAGCGAGGCTTTGGATGGGCAAGTAATTCGCTTTTGAACCGACCGTATTCACTTCCCGGTTCATCTCCTGCAAGAGAAAATCAAGCTTTCGTCCGACTGCTTCTTCACTTTCCACCTGTTCGGCAAACTGGCTGATGTGGCTGTTTAATCGTGTGATTTCTTCGGTAATGTCAACCCGATCAGCGAACAAAAGAATCTCCTGGGCAAGACGCGATTCATCAAGCGGTATTTCTTGCTGCAATGATTGAATCCGTTGAGACAACCGGTTGCGGTACTCTTCCACCACTTGCGGCGCCAATTCCTTGATTTTGTGAGACCAGCCGCCAATCAGCTGCAAGCGCATCAAGAGATCCTGCGCCAACCGTTCACCTTCCGTCTGTTTCATAGCCAAAAGATCATCGGCAGCTTCTTCCACTGCCACCATAAGCCATTCCGCCACTTCCTCAACCGGGGTGGCTGTTACCTCATCCATCAGAATCATGCCGGGCAGCAGCAATAAATCCCTGGTCGTGATTGTCTCCGGTATGGAGAAGCGTTCATGAAGCTCTGCCGACAGCTTCATGTATTGCTCCGCCATATCCCAATTAAGCAGTGCTTCCTGTGTATGTAAAGGATTTTGTTCGATGGAGACGCTAATCTCCACCCTTCCGCGCCTAACTCGTCTGGAAACTTCTTTTTTGATTCTGTCTTCCATGATTCCCCACGTTTTTGGCAAACGCACGACAAACTCGCAAAAACGGTGATTCACTGAGCGCATCTCCACGATCAGCCGAACCGAACCACGTTCCATCTCTCTTCTTCCATACCCTGTCATACTGCGAATCATGGATTCCACTTCCATAGACACAAAATCGTTAATTTATTATAGGAGACAATCTTTACATATGTCAACTTGAGTGACCCGATCTTGACAAGGTTTCCTTCTTTGACGGATGTGCTTATCCGCTTTCTGTGTGTTACACTTTTAGAATACCCATCCGGCTTTATCCAGGCAGGCGCTGCGTTTTGGCTGGCTGTCGGACGGGGCCCAACTATTCGAAGCTTTCTTGATGACGTTTTGAGGTGAAGATTATGGCTTTTGACGGTTTCGTGACTCGCGCGGTCGTTCAGGAATTGTCACAACTGGCGGGCGGCCGCATTTCACGCATACACCAACCATATAAAACAGATCTGGTATTTAACGTTCGGGCCAAGGGAGGCAACCAGAAGCTCCTCCTGTCGGCCAATCCTACCTACCCGCGGATTCATTTGACGACGGAAGAATTCATCAATCCGCCGGAAGCCCCGATGTTTTGCATGCTTTTGCGCAAGTATTGTGAAGGGGGCATCATTGAATCCGTTTCTCAAGTGGAGATGGAGCGCATCATTCATCTGGATGTGAAATCACGCGACGAGCTGGGAGACATCTCCAAAAAGCGCATCATCGTGGAGATTATGGGCCGGCATAGCAATATCATCCTGATGGACCCAGAAACCAACACCATTTTGGATAGTGTGCTCCATGTGACACAAAGTATCAGCCAGTATCGGCAGGTGCTGCCCGGCAAGGCATACGTCGCACCGCCCAGCCAGGGCAAGCGCAATCCGCTGGCGGTCACAGAGCAGGAGTTTACCAGCCTCATCAATTGGAACGCCGGCAAGCTTGACAAACAAATCGTGGAGCAATTCAGCGGCATCAGCCCGCTGCTGGCCAAGGAGATGATTCATCGGGCAGGACTTAGCACGCGCGACTTGGTCTGGGAAAAGTTCCGGCAGCTGATACAGGAAGCAAAAGCGCACAAGTATCAGCCAAATATCGTGCAAACCAAGGAAAAAGCCGCCTTTTCGATTACACCGCTTACCCATCTGTCAGAAGGGGCGGCAGCTTCTTTTGATTCCATCAGTGAGTGCCTGCAAACATTCTATGCGGTGAAGGCTGAACGGGATCAGGTAAAACAAAAGGTACAGGATTTGATCCGGATCGTTACCAACGAAAAACAAAAAAACGAGAAAAAGATCGAGAAGCTGGAGCAAACGTTGCAGGAAGCCCAAGATGCCGAAGAGTTCCGCTTATTTGGCGAATTGATTACAGCCAATATGCATCAAATCAAAAAAGGAGACAGCGAACTGGTTGCTGTCAACTGGTACGACGAAGCTGGCGCAACGGTACGAATTCCGCTCGATCCGCTGAAAACGCCGTCGGAAAACCTGCAAGCCTACTATAAACGGTACAACAAGGCGAAAAACAGCAAGGAGATCGTCGAAGAGCAAATCAAGCTGGCTCATGAAGAGGTTCAATATCTGGATGGTTTGCTGGTTCAGCTGGAGCACGCCAGCCTCCCGGAAGCTGATGAAATCCGTGAAGAAATGGTGGAGCAAGGATACCTTCGCAGCCGCCAAAAACGATCCCATAAAAAGAAAAAGGAGCTTCAGCCTGACATTGACGTCTATATCTCCAGCGATGGGATCCCCATTTACGTCGGGAAAAATAATAAACAAAATGATTATCTCACCAACAAGCTTGCTTCCGGCGGCGATACGTGGCTGCATGCCAAGGACATCCCCGGGTCGCATGTGGTCATCCGCTCTCGGGAAATTCCGGATCAAACGCTGTATGAAGCGGCGATGCTTGCTGCTTATTTCAGCAAATCGCGGCAAGGAAGCCAGGTGCCGATCGACTATACACTTGTCAAACACGTGAAAAAACCAAGCGGCTCCAAACCGGGTTTTTGTATCTACGAAAACCAGCGGACGTTGTACGTAACTCCGGAAGAAGCGTTTGTCCAAGCGCTTCGTTCCAACCGCTCATCCGAAAGAAAGGAAGTCTGAATGTCTGGCGTATAGGATCAAACGACATGCCCATACTAAAGAAAAACCGGGTTTAGCCAAGCCTTTGGCAAAGGCGGAGCCTTCGTTAACGAAATCAAAGGGGCTGTCCTTCCTTGAAACTCGTCTGGAAACTGATCGTAAACGGCATGATTGCCATACCGGGATTGATCTGGTCCAATACTTCCGTGCTGTTTGCCATCACGGCAAGTATTGTCTTAGCACTTATCGCCTACGCTGTCGGGGATCTGGTTATTTTGCCAAGAACAAATAATACTTTTGCCAGCACGGCAGACTTTCTCCTAAGCTTCAGTTTTTTCTGGGCGGCAAGTGTTGTATTTCTTCAGCCTTTTGCCTTGTCTGGACTTTTTTTGACCGCATTTGCCCTGTCCGTTGCCGAATATTTTTTCCATGACTATTTGCAGCGCAGCGGCGTTCACCACTCCAAACACCCTGGCTGACCGGATGATTTCTTGCCAAGGGAACGCTGAATCTCTTACGACAAAGGAGCAGGCGAGATGAATGTGATTGGTATCATCCAAACGGATCTGAACGAGTTTAATATCTTGTTTGAGCAAGAGCAAAATGGAAATCGTCAAAACGTTCAAGGAAATGATCAAGGGTATGATCAATCAAACGACCCGTCAAGCGACTACGACGGCGGGGGAGGATTTTCGCTGTTCGGCTTTGGACAAGGCGATGGTGATTCCAGCCAGGGGAATCAGCAGCAAAATCAACCGCAAGAGATGACAGTGCGGATCAAGGGAATCCCGGAAGGAGAAAAGGCTACCTTCCTGCAGATGTACCAAATCATCCAGGACGCGAAACAAATGAAAGACCTCAGAGACCGCCTGACAATTGTAAGCAGCGGAGATGATCAAAACGCTAATAATCAGTATGGCAGCAGCGGGTACGGAAGCACTCAATCCGGCAACCAACGCTAAAGGTAAGCAAGGGCTATCGTGTTGCACACAGCGACGCGAGAGCCTTTTTTGTTTCGCCTCCATAATTATTCCCTTGCTTTTTCTTCGTCAGTTATTGTAGGCTTTTACCGTATAAACACCATACCAAGAGGATGGAGTTGACCACTACCGTGCGAATGAAGAGAACTTTTGCCCTGCTTCTTTCCTGCGCATTGCTGCCAACTGCAGCTTTTGCCGCTTCGGTTCCGTCTCAACCGGAGATACAAGTCTTCTATAATCAAAAACAATTGGCGTTTCCGGATCAAAAACCGGTAATTCGCAACAGCCGTACCCTTGTCCCGATTCGCCCGATCGCAGAAGGTTTAGGCTTTAAGGTGGATTGGAACAACCAGGCTCGACTGGTCTCCATTGTGAAAGCATCCAATTCTGTCAGCTTGGTGATCAATCAAAAAACAGCCAAACGGAATGGACAAGCCATCAACCTGGACACGCCGGCCCAAATCATCAACGGCCGCACGATGGTTCCCGTCCGTTTCATCGCAGAAGCGCTGAATTACCAGGTAAATTGGAACGCGGCGGAACACAAGGTGCTGATCAGTGATAACAGCATCTACGCAAAATTGGGCAATGTAACCCTGACTCAGGAAGAAGCTGACAAGTATTTTAAAGTCATCACGTTCGTAAAAAATAAAACGTACGATCCGATTCTGCAAAAAGTCGTAAAACAGATAACATCAACAGAAGCCTTATATGGAAAATATCTGGTTGACAAGTACGGCAAGACTCTGAAGGTCTCCGAGGCCGAATTGGAACAGGGCTTGGCGAATGTAAAAGCTTATCTGTTGAAGCGCTACAACAACTCCCAGGAAGCCTTGAACAAAGAGATGGCAGCGGCGGGGATTACTGAACAGGATATTCGCCAATCACTCTACTATGAGTTATTTACCGAGACTTATGTAAAATCAACGATTACGCCACAGGAAGTACAAGATTATTATCAAAAGCACCCTGAATTGTACACAGTCGCCAGCGTACGCCACATCCTCGTCGATACGTTGGACGAAGCAAACACAGTCATTAGCCGCCTCTCCAAAGGCGAAAAGTTTGCCGATCTGGCCAAAGCACTTTCCAAAGATCCAGGCAGCAAGGACAACGGCGGTTTGTATGAAAACGTCGAAGTAAAAGATTGGGTGAAGGAATTCCGTGAAGCGGCTCTTACCCAACCAATCGGCAAAGTGGGACAACCGGTAAAAACCCAATTCGGCTACCATGTGATTCTCGTCGAAAGCCGCTCTGTGCTTCCTTTTCAGCAGGTTGAACAGCAGGTGAATCAAGACTTACTGTCGGAAAAAACGAAGCAGCTGCGTTCCGAAGCGTTCAAAAACAACTAGTGAGATGAGAAAAACGGCTGACCTGATCTTGAAGCAGGCCAGCCGTTTGTTTTTGGGCACCGATACACAGGACGCGGTGGAGGGAGATTAACCAAAAAAGAAAAACGCCTCCGGTTAAGGAAGCGTTTCGTTCCACTATGTATGCCCCGCTCTGCCGTCCAGCCTCATGTTTCTTTAACCTGCAACCAACAGGTGGGTGACCCGTCTACGCTTCTGCCTTCCCAATCGTCCAAAAAGGAGGTGGGCTTGACATCCGTCATAAAGTTCTGTCTCCCTAGAAACATTCAAGGTTAAAAACATAAGCAGCCAGACGCACATCGCAGGATACCGTGTTTTCGACAATACCATCGTAACATAATCAATCCATAATCTCAACGTGAATTGTTGCCAGGTTAGGTTAATTGACTTTACGCTCAAAGCCCTGCCAGTATTGATCCCGCAGATTGCGTTTCAATATTTTGCCGGCGCCGCTCTTGGGAAGTTCGGCCGCAAATTCAACCGACTTCGGCACTTTGTAATTGGCCAAGAATCCTCGGCAGTGGTTCACCAGTTCTTCTTCCGTCAAACTGGCGTCCTTCTTCAGCACCACGACAGCGTGAACCGCTTCGCCCCACTTCTGATCGGGAACACCCACTACTGCCGCTTCGAGAACGGCCGGATGCGTGTAGATGACATTTTCCACTTCGACGGAATAAACATTCTCGCCGCCGGTCACAATCATATCCTTTTTCCGGTCAACGATGTAGAAGAAATTCTCTTCATCCACCGTTGCCATATCGCCGGTATACAGCCAGCCGTCCTTGAGCGTTGCGGCTGTTTCTTCCGGACGGTTCCAATATCCTTTCATCACATTGGGGCCGCGGGCGATAATTTCGCCCACCTCGCCTACCCGTACATCTTCGCCGAGGGCATTGACACATCGCACTTCCACACCGGGCAGCGGTTGACCGCATGATGACAAACGATTCACCAAACGCTCATCGCCTTCCACAACGTGATCAAACGGCATCAGAAACGTTAACACCGGAGAAGCTTCGCTTAGCCCGTAACCTTGATAGAAATCAATCGGCAGAAGGGACTTGGCCTTCTTCAACACTTCCGGCGGGCATGGGGAAGCGCCGTACAAGACTTTGCGCCAGCTGGAGAGATCATACTCCTTGATGGTCGGCGTGTTGATCAGCATGTTAATCATCGTGGGAACGAGCAAACTACTCGTTGCTTTTTGCCGCTCAATCGTTTTCAGCACGAGATTCGGTTCGAAGCTGCGTACATGGGCATGTGTTCCTCCGACGATGGTAATGGCGAAAGTAGACGCTCCGTCAGCCAAGTGGAACATGGGAGCAGCATGCAAATACACATCGTCAAACCGGTAGTTAAGCGCTAGCGCCACATTGTAGGCGTTGCTCAGCAGATTGCGGTGGGTCAGCATGACACCCTTTGGCATTCCTGTGGTCCCGCCCGTATAGAAAATACCGGCGATGTCATTTTCCTCCGCTTGTGAGACTAGGCTGACAGGCATTGCATTCAGCAGCAGTTCCTCATAGGAGACAGTTCCTTCTTCCGCCTCACCGTCCTCGCAGAGCACATATTGTTCGATGCCTGGCACTTCCGCCTTCAGCATGGACAGCATCGGCAAAAATTCGCGGTGCATAAACAACTGCTTGGCTCCGCTGTCCTTCAAAATGAAACTTACTTCGGCAGGAGCAAGCCGCACATTAAGCGGAACGGCAATGGCTCCCAGCATCGTGATCCCGTAAAGGAGTTCCAAATAACGGGATTCGTTCAGCATAAGCAAGGCAACGCGATCCCCTTTTTGAATTCCCGCTTGTTGCAAGGCACCGGCCAACTGGCAGACACGATTGGCAAACTCTCGATATGTAAACGATTTTTCACCGTCAAGAATGGCAATTTTGTTCGGACGACCCTTGGCATGTGTAATCAGTGCTTGGGTAATAAGCATTTGCTAACCCCTCCTTTACGTGGATACTGCTTTTTACTTGCGTTTCAGGCGGGACGAGACAAGGGTTTGAAAGTTTGGATGCATAATCAAAGCAGGCTGATTCTCCTTCTCCCAGGCAAGCGCCTCATCCAGTCTGAAATCAAGGCTCTTCACAAGCCCTTCCTTGGTTTTGACAACGGCTTGCTGCGGCAGGCGCCCCAACGTCTCAATCAGTTGGTTTACTTCCGCTTCCAATTGACCGGCTGCAACCGCTTTGTAAATCAGGCCGATTTGCTCCGCCACTTTACCGGAAATTTTTTCGCCCAGCATGCCAAGCCGTTTGGCCCAAGCCATGCCTACCAAGCGGGGCAGCAAATAGGTTCCGCCAAAATCGGTGGTGAGACCGATATGCACGAATGGTTCCTGCAGCACGGCTTCTTCCGTTGCCACAACGAAATCGGCATGCAGCGCCAAATTAAGGCCCGCTCCAACCGCTACCCCTTCAATCACGGCAATAACCGGTTTGTTCATGTAGTGAAGTTCGGTCAAGAAACTGTTAATCACATCTAATGATTGATTCGCCTGCTCCCGTGTGCTCATGCTGCCAAGCACGCTCAAATCGGCACCTGAACAAAAATTGCCGCCTGCCCCGCGAAGTACGACAATCTTGATATTCTCGTCGGTTGCCGCTTGATGAATTGCCGATGAAAGCTGCTTAAACATTTCTACCGTCATGGCATTCAGCACGTGCGGACGGTTCATCGTAATGGTATAGACGTTTCCCTCTAATTGAGTCAATACCTCTTTTGTCTCGATTTGTGCCATACGTTATTATCCTCTCCTTCCGGAATAATCCGTTGACTCGCATATTGGTGCAAATCGGCTTCGCTAAGCCCAAGCTTCTCTTTTAGCACGTGATGAGTATCGGCTCCATACGCAGGGGGCGGACTCATTCGCCCTGCAGCGGATGTCGGCAGCGTCTTGATTTGCAGCAAACTCTCGGAATGTTGGGTGGAAAGCGAAAAGGTTAGCTGTCTGCTTGTCACGTATGGACTGGTTGCCCATGTTTCGATCTCTTCTACGGCGGTCAAGCAGCAATCCACTTCCATCCCCAATTCGTTCCATTCGGCTTGCGTGCGCGTCAGAAAAAGCGCTTTCATTTCTTCATATATCTCCGGATAACGGCTGATGCTGCGCTCCTGGATATCTTCCCAATCCGGTCTGCCCACTGCCCGACAGAAATTCAGCCAAAACTTGTCCTCCAGCGAGGCAAGTGCCACGTATTTGCCGTCTGCCGTCTCGTAGACATTATAAGAAAACAGGTCAAACAAAAATTGATTCATCGTTACTTCGCGGCCCAGGTCGGCCAAGATGGCGTGCATCCCCATCCAGCTGGCCAAAGCATCGACTGAAGCGATATCAAGATATGCTCCCTGCCCTTTGATTGCCCTTCGCACCAGCGCGGCACAGATTTGCTCGGCGGCGTACATTCCTCCCACATAATCGGCCAGCGGAATCTCGGAAAAAACGGGCTTTCCTGACGAATCGCGGGTTACCCCCAAAAATCCGCTAACCGCCTGATAATTGAGATCATGTCCGCCCAGTTGATGCATGCTTCCACTTTGGCCGTAGCCGGTAAGCGAGCAGTAAATCAGGTCGGGCTTCCCCTTTTTCAGGCTCTCGTAGTCCAACCCGAGATGACTCATCACTCCGGGCCGGTAGCTTTCTACCACCACATCAGCCTTGCTGGCCAGGCCGTGCGCCAGCTTGCGGCCTTCCTCCGTACGCAAGTCAATCGCTACACTCCTTTTGCCGCGATTGGAGCAAAGATAAAGGATGCTGCCGTCCTCAGTCATTGGCCCCATCTGACGTCCCGGATCACCGACCGGATATGCTTCCACTTTGATTACCTCCGCTCCCATGTCAGCTAACCTGAGCGTACAAACCGGGCCTGGCAAGTATCTGGAAAAATCGACAACCGTCACACCTGACAACATAACAGTTTCCCCTCCTCCCGTTTTAATCGGTACCTTTTGCTAATTCGCCTTTCTTTTTCATAAATCCTCTATCTATTCAGAAAATTTGCGTTAACGTCAAATGATAAAAGAAGCATTGTCCAGAACGCCCCACTGAAAAAAGCGCTGAGCCAGCGCTTTTTGTCAGATCTTCAATAATGACCGTCCATATCATAACCCATCATGTAACCGTCATGTCCACAGTGGCCGTGGTGACCGTAGTGCATCGAGGAAGAAGAAGAGTCGTATCCGCCATGTCCGTAATAGTCATGGCATTTCTTTTTGTAATAAGGAACCATGCAGCAAACTTTTTTGTAGTACTTTTTCTTACAGCATTTCTTGCAATGGCATTTTGTATGGCAATGATGCTTTTTGCAACCGCAACTCACTCGCTTCACCCCCTTGTAACTGGTACATTACAGGGTATGAAGGCAGTACAGATGGTGACTGGTACATACGACTATCCTGCTTGAAAAATAAGCGATTGTCACGGATGCCTGGCAAGAGCTTACACCTGCTCTGTTAAGCCGGTCAATGACTTTTCAGTGCTTTTTCGCCGTTCGGCCCAGAATACCCCGATGAGAATAAAGCTTCCCCCCAGGACGGTACGCCAGGTAACGGATTCATTCAATAAGAATATGGCGGTTAGGACACTGACCAGCGGCAGCGTGTTCAGGTATACCCCGGCGCTGGCGGCTGAGACTGATTCCAGCGCTTTGTTCCACAACCAGTAGGCGGCAATTGTCGGGCCTAGCACCAGAAAGGCGAGACTAAGCGACGTTTTGGCTGACAAATCAGGAAGTCCGACCAGCCATGTCTCGATTGCCGCGAAGGGCAAAAGCATCAATGCACCCAACATCAGCGTTAGCGCGGTAAATAATTCGCTCGGCAATTCTACCTCTTCTTGCGGCCGTTTCATCTGAACCACATAGATGGCCCAAACCAGGCAGCTGGCCAGCACCAGTATGTCTCCCAAAAGCGAACTGCCGTTATTTTCGTTCGACTGCAGCGAGATGACGACCACTCCGACAAGCCCGAGCAGAAGTCCGATCCATTGCGGCAGGCGAATCCGTTCTTTCAGATAAACCGCAGCAAGAATGATTGTAAACAGCGGCAAAGAAGCAGACAAAATACTGGCGTTAACCCCGCTGGTGAGCGAGATGCCGTAATAACTGAATAAAAAGTAGCCGGATACGCCGGTAAACGACAAGGTGTTCAACCGCTTCCACGGGATACTCAGTTTCCCTCTTGTTTTGCTCGCCCTCATCCAGGTAAACGGAACAAACAGCAAGCTGGCCAAAAACAACCGCAAAAACGTAAGTGTAAACGGGTGGATGGACTCCATCGCCCATTTCGTTGGAGCTATCGTCATTCCCCACAATGCAACCGACAGAATCAACATCCCAAACGCTTTGTTCACGCCAACTCTCCTTTCTACTGTGCCACCATTTTTCTAAGTTCGGTAATTCCGTGATGGTCCGGTATTTCTCTGAATTCTTTCACTTTGGGCAATGTTAAGAGATGCGGACGTGTCATATAACCCGGCTTGGAAATATAAACAACGTCACAATCGGCGATTAATTCGAACACATCGGGATGGTTGGCTTCAATCGTGCGAATGTTTAAATGTTTGATCCCGGCATTGTGCAGATCGTCAATCATGCCCTCCGCTCCCCGGGTGGTCGCGCAGATTAAACCCACCTTGGTGTGGCGGGGATACGCATCAATCTCCGGTATAACCACGGTCGGATCGGGAATAAAGTCAAGTCCGACAACCGGCGGGGCTTCGCGGGGCAATGCTTGCATCAGGTTCTGGCTGACTGACGGGTGTGTTACGATTGCCTTATACTCTTGCAAAAAGCTGTTATCCTGCCCTAGCCGCTCCCAGAATACTTCCAGCGTCCAGCCTTCCACCATCACGCTCGGCAGGTGGTATTGAACCAAACGGCAGTATTCCGCCAATTCCAGTTCGGTAAATCGCAGAAAGAGGACAGGCAGATGGCTGATCTCTTTCATCACCACAGAAAGAACCCGGTTAAATTCGTCCATCGTATAGCCCATCGCCTTTACTTTGTGAAGGGTTTCTTTCGCCAGTAAGGTTAAATGCGCGGGATTACGCGTAAGGAGAGGGTCATTCACCACATTGCTTACCGTTGTCCCCCGTCCCTGCCTTGAATCGACCAAACCCTCCTGCTGCATCCGCAGATATACGCTGCGCACGGTATTGTAATTGACGTGCAGGCGGGAAGCTAACTCGCGGACCGTCGGCAGTTGGGAATGTGGAGGCAATTCACCGCTTCTGATCAAAGAGGCAATCTGCTGATAAATCTGCTCATGAAACGAGACGGATGATTCTTTCTGTAATGTAATCCGCAACATGCAAGAAATCCTCCTACAATCATTTGATTTCAATAGTATATCAATAAGGAAAATTTCGTCAATTAGAAAATGCGGGATGAGCTTGCCTCGCCTGGACAAACTAGCAGTAGCACGGAATGCGAGGTGAATCAGCAACATGGGAGAACAAAGCCGCTTTAAAGAAGGAGAGAAATCACCGAAAAATGCCGTCTATATGGAAATCGGTGAAAGTGGTTCGAGCGTACAGGATCCCTTGATTATCGAACTGCGAAGGGGTGAGAGATTTCCTGCCACCCGTAACAAAAACCGCGTCTGGACACAAAAATAAGGACCAAGCAGAATGGCTTGGTCTTTTCGTTCATGGACGAATTTTTAATCGTCCTCCCCGTCATCCTCGTCATCCTCGTCTGTTACATAGGTGATTGTCACTCCGAGGCTTTGCAAGAGGGCAAGAACTTCCTTGTTCAGCTCTTCATCGTACAACAGCCCCAAACTTTCCACCAGTTCCAGTTCTTCCAGATCCCCGTTTTCCGCATCCTCGATCAATTCCAAAATATCATCCAAGCCTTTTTGTTCCAAAACGGCAATGATTTCTTCTCTGGTCATGTTATCCGCACATTCCTTTCATTTCTGCTTTGAATAATTGCTTGTCCATCTTTTATAATAAATGAATTATTGGAAAAACAGGAGACTTAAATGATTATGTACCCACTGCCCTTTATTGATTTTCTTGCCCACTTCCACGGAGACCGCGACTATTTTGAATGTCATGAAATCTTGGAGGAGTTTTGGAAGAGCCAGCCTGCCCCGGAGCCGATTTGGGAAGGGTTGATTCAAATTGCCGTCGGTTTATACCATCATCGCCGGAACAACTTCGCAGGCGCCCAAAAAATGATTAACGGATCAATCTCCATACTCAGGCAGAACAAGGAGCAGGTAACAGCGTTAGGGCTGGATGCCGAAAAATTGCTTAACCTGCTTGAGACGCGCCTGTCAGCGATCCAGGCAAACCAGACGTATCAAAGCATCAATCTGCCGATTACCGACGTGGGACTGCTTCAACTGTGCCAGAAACGATGTGCTGAAATGGGAAAAGAGTTCGGCGAAGCGAGCGACTGTTCCAACCTGTTCCTGATTGATAAACACAAGCTGCGCGACAGGAGCAGCATAATCGCCGAACGCAACAGGCGGCTGGAAGAGAAACGTCGAAGAAAAACCGAATAGTTCCCGCGTCTTCCAAGCGGTCCATATTCTCACTTTCCTTCCATTACCCAGTTAAGCAGCGATACCATAAGGCCAAGGTCGACCAGCAAATGGCTGAGCCAAGCAGCCAGCATGCCTTGGTAGGCTCTGGTCAGGACAGCCCAAAAGCAGCCGATCCCCCAAGCTAAGAGAGCGACGATGATCCCCCACTTCCAGCCAAACAGCGCAACGCCTATCAACAGGTGATACGAACAAAAGAAGAAGCTGCTTAACAAGACCGCCCGTCTCCACGGTACATAACGGCAAAGCCTCGGCAGCATAAAACCGCGCCACAGCAGCTCTTCAAAGAACGAATTGCCTACCGTCATATAGATGACAAACAGCCAGAGCCAGTCTTCGGTCAGCCCCCAGGAGGCCAGAACCTGGCGAATCCAGGCAGGCTGGACTCCCGTTTGAAGCAGCAAATAAAAGCCGGCCATTACTCCTGCAAACAAGATAATTCCACTGCCGATTCCTGCGGCCACCGCCTGCAACATCCTGACGGGACGTTTGATGGCGATAGCTTGCCAATTCACCTTCAGCCTTCCCTCCATGAGGCCGTGAATGACCGGGATGCCTAAACAGGTTACAAGATGAAAGGCAATAAATGCGATCATGATACTATGGCGGACAAACAAGCTGTAGTAGATCGCCAAGACCGCCATCATTGCATACGTGACGTACAGCAGGAGGGAGGTTCGTCCACCCATACCACCACTCCCTTCTCGTCTTGTAAGAAGCCCACTCGACTATCCCTAACGCTTCGTCGAGCGTAGCCCCAAGCCCAAAGTTCATCTTAGTATCTCCACTGCTTGTAAATTCCACTCAACCCGGTATACAAGGACTTGCCACAAAAAGACAAAAATCAATCGATGTCCGCCAATATCAGAAGATGTATCCAGCTGTCGGCGCATAAGCTGGAATGTGAGTGAATTGGCACCTGATTTTACACATTTTCAATGGCGATTTAGTGTATAATTGTGTAGACTAATACGGAAAGACATGTTCGTTCTGATGTAAAGGGAAAGGAGAAGAAATCGTGTTGCAGATGATTTCACCAGCTGTATTGGGTACGATTATTGCGATTTTCATGTTCGTCACGGTGATCATCGTCCGTCTGCGGGCAGCCAAAAAACCGGTATCAAGCATGAAAATTATTGCACCGCCGCTGTTTATGTCGACGGGTTTTGCCATGTTCCACTTTCCTGAAGTGGTAACACCTCTTTCTTACGACTTGATTGCTTTTTGTGTCGGCACGTTGTTTTCCATTCCGCTGATCTTGTCTTCCAGATTCGAGATCGTGGATAACGAAATTTATCTTCGCCGCTCGAAAGCGTTTATCGGGATATTGCTTGCCTTGTTTGTGATCCGCTTGATTGTCAAGCTATACGTGGGCGATGTATTTACCCCGATGCAGACAGCCGGTTTGTTCTTCGTGCTTGCCTTCGGGATGATCGTTCCTTGGCGTGTGGCCATGTTTATCACGTATCGCCAGAAGCTGAAATTCAAGCGTTTTTAAGCAATAGCAACAAAAAGCCGCAGCCCCTGATGATTCAGGGGCTCTTTTTCGTTCCATAATGAAAAATATAGATATTAAATTAAAAAGCTCCTGATTTGTGATCTCATCCACAAGTCAGGAGCCTAATCTTATTCCCCGTAAAACGTCCGGGGAGACTTGCGCCACTCAGCCAACAGCCGCTCTTGTTCTGGAGTAATCATGCCTGATTCCGATGCTGTTTGCAGGAGAGCGGTGTAATGGGATAAAGTGGTGAAGGCGATCCCCGCATCGGCAAACTGTTTCTCTGCCTCTGGGAATTGGTAAGAGAAAATGGCAACCACGCCCAATACCTCTCCTCCTTCCGCCTGTACCGCTTGCGCCGCTTTCAGCGAGCTTCCGCCGGTAGAGATCAAATCTTCAATGACGACTGCCTTTTGGCCGGCGAGCAGTTGTCCCTCAATCTGGTTTTGGCGCCCGTGTCCTTTTGCCTTGTCACGGACGTAGATCATCGGCAGGTTCATCCTCTCCGCCACCCATGCAGCATGCGGGATGCCTGCTGTGGCTGTTCCCGCGATCACTTCCGCATCGGGAAAACGCTCTTTGATCACGCTGACAAATCCGTCTGCGATCAGGCTGCGAACCTCGGGATACGACATGGTAATCCGGTTGTCGCAGTAGATCGGTGATTTGATGCCGGATGTCCAGGTGAACGGTTCATCCGGGCGCAGGTGTACGGCTTTAATCTCCAATAAACTGGCGGCAATTTGTTTGGCTATCTGTATCTGAACTGTCACGATTTTCTCCCCTTTGCATCAGAGCTTCCCTGAATGGCCGAAATCATCATTTCCCATGCCTGAAGCGGGTCAGGCTGAGCGGTGATCGCCCGGCCAACCACGATATAATCGCTTCCCATGGCAAATGCCTGTTCAGGCGTGGTAATTCGTGTCTGGTCGTCCTGGGCGGAACCTTTTGGCCGGATGCCGGGCGTTACCGTCAGTAGGGAACCATTGAAAATTTCTTTGATCATGGGAACTTCCAATGGGGAGGCTACAATGCCGTCCAGGCCCGCTTTTTTGGTCAAAGCGGCGTAAGCGGCTACCGTGTCTTGGATGCTGCCCGAAATGCCCAATTGATCGTTCAGCATCTGCTGGCTTGTGCTGGTCAGCATGGTCACGGCAATCAAGAGCGGGCGGCGGGAACCAGCGGGGGTTCCCTGCTCCAATCCTTCTTTCGCCGCTGCCATCATTTCGATACCGCCTGCCACGTGAACATTCACCATGTCGGCACCCAAACGGGCCAAACTGCGCATCGCTCCTTTGGCGGTGTTGGGAATGTCGTGCACTTTCAGGTCGACAAACACCTGAAAGCCCTGCTCCTTCAAGAATTGCACAATGCCTGGCCCCTCGGCGTAGAACAGTTCCATTCCTACTTTCACGTATTGTACATGGCCTGATAAGCGAGACAAGCAGTTCTCTACTTCCCGTTTGTTTGCGAAATCAAGCGCGAGAATGATGCGATCTGAAACACTCATTCTTTTGCCTCCCCTTGATCAGTTGTTTACAAAACCGCCGCTGTCACTTTGCCGAAACGCTGTTCAGGCATGGCTTCGGTCGAGAATGAGATGGTTTCCAGAACGTGCAGCAGCGCCTTGGCGGTATCGAGTGAGGTTAAGCAAACCGCTCCATTCTCCACAGCTTCCCGGCGAATTTTGAAACCGTCACGCGCCGGTGTTTTTCCTTTGGTCAATGTATTTAAAACAATGTTTACCTGGCCTGTTCTGATTTCATCCAGCAGGTTTGGTGTGCCTTCGGATAATTTTTGCACCGTTCTGACAGACAAGCCTGCTTTCGTAAGGTAGGCTGCTGTTCCTTCTGTGGCAACCACCTTGAAGCCAAGCTGATAGAAACGGCGTACAATGTCCAGCGCTTCTTCCTTGTCTTTATCCGCCACGGTTACCAGGAGCGAACCGTGTGTCGGAATGTTCATGCCTGCTGCCACCAGTCCTTTGTAGAGTGCCTTGGCCAGTGTACGCTCACGCCCCATTACCTCGCCTGTTGACTTCATCTCCGGACCAAGCGTAATGTCTACCCGGCGCAGCTTGGCGAAGGAGAAGACCGGAACTTTGACCGACACCATCTGCTCTTCCGGATGGTATCCAGGAGTAAATCCTTGAGCCGGGATGCTGTGTCCCAGAATTGCCTTCGTCGCGATATTGGCCATCGGGATGCCTGTCACCTTGGAGAGGAACGGCACCGTACGGGAGGAACGCGGATTTACTTCAATCACGTATGGACGATTCTTGTAGATGACGAATTGGATGTTTAAAAGTCCTTTAATTTGCAGAGCCCGTGCCAGTCTGGTCGTCATCTCGATCAGTTCCTGCTTGATCTCTGGCGACAAGGATTGCGGCGGATATACGGCAATCGAGTCACCGGAGTGGACTCCTGCCCGCTCAATATGCTCCATGATTCCTGGAATCAGGACGTTTTCGCCGTCAGAGATCGCGTCAACCTCCGCTTCCGTGCCCAGCATGTAACGGTCGATCAATACCGGATGCTCGGGGTTTACTTTTACCGCCTGCTCCATGTAGGCCAACAGCTCACCCTCGTTGTAGACGATTTCCATCGCGCGGCCACCCAATACGTATGATGGGCGTACCAGGACAGGGAAGCCAAGGCTCTCTGCCGCTCCGACCGCTTCTTCCACGGAGGTGACGGTTTTGCCCGGCGGCTGTGCCAGATTAAGCTCTCTCAGCAGAGCTTCAAATTTTTCGCGGTTTTCGGCTGCATCAATGTTTTCCAGGCTGGTGCCGAGGATTCTGACCCCGCGTTTGGACAATTTGTCCGCCAGGTTGATGGCTGTCTGACCGCCGAATTGGACGATAACGCCCTCCGGTTTTTCCTTGTCGATGATGTTCATGACATCCTCAATGTAGAGCGGTTCGAAGTAGAGGCGGTCCGACGTGTTGAAGTCGGTCGATACGGTTTCCGGATTGTTGTTGATAATAACCGCTTCATAGCCCGCTTCTTTGATCGCCCATACAGCGTGCACAGTCGCGTAGTCGAACTCGATGCCCTGTCCGATGCGGATCGGGCCGGAACCAAGCACGATAATGCTTTTCTTGCCTGTCTCGATACGTTCGTCCTCCTGCTCATAAGTGGAGTAGTAATATGGCGTTTGCGCCTCGAATTCGGCTGCGCAGGTGTCCACCATTTTGTACACGGGAACGAGTCCCTTCTGCTCGCGTGACTTGCGGATTTCCTCTTCCGTACTGCCGGTAAGCTCGGCGATTTTGCGATCAGTGAAGCCCATCCGCTTCGCCTGGTAAAGGTTTTCTTCTGTTGCCCCGAACTCTCTCAACACATTTTCAAACTGGATGATTTTCTCGATTTTGTGCAGGAAGAAGAAGTCGATTTTGGTCAGCTCGTGAATCTCAGTTACGGTCATGCCGCGGCGCAGCGCTTCGGCAATCGTGAACAAACGCTCATCGTCGGCGATTTTGATTCGTTCCGGCAACATCTCAGTTGGAATTTGCTTTGCCTCTTTCGACTCCAGGTGGTAGCAGCCAACCTCCAAGGAGCGAACTGCCTTGAGAATCGATTCTTCGAAGGTGCGCCCAATCGCCATGACTTCCCCTGTCGCCTTCATCTGTGTGCCCAGTCGGCGGTTGGCTGACTGGAACTTGTCGAACGGCCAGCGCGGAATTTTGCTTACCACGTAGTCGATGGTTGGCTCAAAGCAAGCGTAGGTTTGTCCGGTTACCGGATTTTTCAATTCATCCAGGGTGTAACCGATGGCGATTTTGGCTGCCATTTTGGCGATCGGGTAGCCTGTCGCTTTAGAGGCGAGTGCGGATGAACGGCTTACGCGCGGATTTACCTCGATCACGTAGTATTGGAAGCTGTGCGGATCAAGCGCGTATTGGACGTTGCAGCCGCCTTCGATGCCCAGCGCGCGGATAATCTTGAGCGCGGATGAACGAAGCATCTGGTATTCCCGGTCAGACAGGGTTTGGCTTGGAGCCACCACGATGGAATCGCCTGTGTGGACGCCGACAGGGTCGATGTTTTCCATGTTACATACGACGATGCAATTGTCGTTGGCATCGCGCATTACTTCATACTCAATCTCTTTCATGCCGGCGATGCTTTTCTCAATCAGGCATTGGGTAATCGGAGAGTATTTTAGTCCGCTTGCGACGATTTCACGCAAGCTTTCTTCGTCTTCACAAATCCCGCCGCCTGTTCCGCCAAGCGTGTAAGCGGGACGGACAATCAGGGGGTATCCGATTTCGTTGGCAAAATCAATCGCCTCTTCCACTGTGGAGACGATAACGGATTCCGGAACAGGCTCACCCAATTCGTTCATCAAGGCACGGAACAAATCGCGGTCTTCCGCCTGTTTGATGGAAGAAAGCCTGGTCCCTAACAGCTTTACGTTTTCTTGCTCCAGCACGCCTGCTTCCGCCAAAGCAACTGCCATGTTCAGGCCGGTCTGCCCGCCAAGTGTCGGAAGCAGTCCGTCCGGTTTTTCCTGGCGAATCACCTGTGCGACGAACTCAGGCGTGATCGGTTCGATGTATACTCTATCTGCCATGTTGGTGTCGGTCATGATGGTGGCCGGATTGGAGTTGATCAAGACGACTTCCATGCCTTCTTCTTTCAGTGCCTGGCATGCTTGTGTACCGGCGTAGTCAAACTCGGCCGCTTGACCGATGACGATCGGACCTGAACCAATGACGAGAATTTTTTTGAGATTATCTAGTTTTGGCATATGCTTTCTCCTCCTTGGCGGTTTCGATCATTTGGATGAAACGGTCAAACAGATATCCGGAATCGTACGGGCCTGGAGCCGCTTCCGGGTGGTACTGGACCGAGAATGCCTGCTTGGAAGCGTCGCGCAATCCTTCAATCGTTCCGTCGTTTAGCGCGATATGCGTCACTTCCAGACCGGTGCCGGCAATCGAATCTTGTGTCACGGCATAGCCGTGGTTTTGCGAGGTAATATAGGTGCGTCCTGTGGTTAATTCCTTCACCGGATGGTTTCCGCCGCGATGGCCGAACTTCATTTTTTCGGTGTCTGCTCCTGATGCGAGCGCGAACAGTTGGTGTCCCAGGCAGATTCCAAACAGCGGATACTCACCCAAAATATCTTTGATCATGCTGATCGCCTGCGGTACGTCCTTCGGGTCGCCGGGGCCGTTGGAGAGCAGGATGCCATCTGGTTGAATCCGGCGAATCTCGTCAGCGGTCACATTGTACGGCACAACCACGACGTCACAGCCGCGTTTGGTCAATTCACGCAGAATTCCATGCTTGGAACCGAAGTCAACCAATACCACGCGGTGCCCTGTTCCGGGGCAGCTAAACACGCTTTTGGTAGATACGCGGTCTACCTGATCTCTCATTAATGAAGACGCTTTGAGCGAGGCGACAAGTTCTTCCGTCGGCGTGTCACTGGTGGTGATAAGTCCGCGAAGCGTTCCGTAGTGGCGGATTTTGCGCGTCAGCATCCGGGTATCCACCCCGGCGATGCCCGGAATCTCATATGCTTTCAAAAGTTCGTCAAGAGTTTGCGTGTTTCGCCAGTTGCTTGGCAAATCGCACTGCTCTCTTACAACAAACCCGTGAATGAACGGGCGTACAGCTTCGAAGTCATCCCGATTGATGCCGTAGTTGCCGATCAGAGGGTACGTCATGACGACGATTTGTCCGCAGTAGGATGGATCGGAGAGTACCTCCTGATAGCCTGTCAAACCTGTATTAAACACAACCTCACCCAATGTTTCGGTTGCTGCGCCAAACGATGTGCCGATGCATTCTGTTCCGTCTTCGAGAATCAATCTTGCTCGCATGATATCTCCCCCTTACTCTTCAACCTGATATGCGATTTGTCCGTCTACGATCGTAAGCACCGGCCAGCCTTGGCATTCCCATCCGGCAAATGGCGTGTTTTTGCCCTTGCTTGCAAACTGATCGGGGTCAATTGCTTGTTTCTTCTCCAAATCAATGACGACCAGATCGGCGTATTCACCTTCTGCTAGTTTTCCGTACGGCAGGTTAAATATTTCCGCCGGCTTCTTCGCCATCTTGTCGACCAATTCTGCCAGCGTCAATTCGCCGGTCAGCACCAGATGGGTGTAAAGAAGCGGGAAAGCCGTCTCCAATCCGACAATTCCGAACGGCGCACGCTCCATTCCCTTCGCTTTTTCTTCTTCTGTGTGAGGGGCATGATCTGTCGCAATGATGTCGATCGTACCGTCCTTCAATCCTGCAATCAGCGCTGCACGGTCTTCTTTGGACCGAAGCGGCGGATTCATTTTCCAGCGGGTATCCAGGTTCTCCGGAATATCTTCATCACACAACAGCAGGTGATGCGGAGTTACCTCTGTCGTTACGTTCACCCCTGCCCGCTTGCCGTCGCGCACCAGGCGCACCGATTCTTTCGCGCTGATGTGGCAGACGTGGTAATGTACGCCGGTTTGCTCCGCAAGCAGGATGTCACGCCCTACATGAATCGATTCCGATTCGGACGGGATGCCCGGGAGTCCATGGAGCCTGGCGACCACTCCGTCATGCAGTGCGCTGCCTTTTTCAATCAACGAGTCGTCTTCACAGTGGGCGACTACGGACAGGTTCAGTGCTTTGGCCCGTTTCATCGCTTCTTTCATCATCGCGCTCGACTGCACGCCCACTCCGTCATCGGTTACCGCTACGATGCCTGCTTCTTTCAAGGCGGCGAAGTCGGTCAGCTCTTTTCCCAGCTCGCGAATGGTGATTGCGCCGTAAGGAAGTACCCGCGCCAGATTGGCTGCTTTCGCTTTTTCATGCACATAGCGGACTGTCTCCACGCTGTCGATTACAGGGCGGGTGTTGGGCATGCAGGCGACCGTCGTAAAACCGCCCCGCACGGCCGCTTTTGTTCCTGTCTCTATGGTTTCTTTGGCCTCGAAGCCAGGTTCTCTTAAGTGCACATGCATGTCGATAAAACCGGCTGTTACGAATTTACCCGCTACATCAATGATTTGATCCGCAGCTTCATTCGCCTCCAGCTTTTCAGCGATTTGGACGATGCGGTTGCCTTCTATTTTGATGTCGCGCGTGATGAAGCCGCCTGTTGAAGTTAGGAGTTTACCGCTTCTAAGGATGATTCCCATGCCTTCACGCCTCCGTTCATTGCGTATTCCAGTACTGCCATGCGAACGGCTACACCGTTCGTTACCTGTTTAAAAATCAGCGACCGCTCACACTCTACCAGGTCTGTATGAATCTCCACTCCGCGATTCACCGGCGCCGGATGCATGATCACCGCTCCCGGCTTCATCGCGCGTTCTCTTTCCAGCGTCAGGCCGTATGCCAGGTGATAAGCTTCAGCGGAATCAAACAGCGTTTCGTGGTGGCGTTCCAACTGAACTCTGAGCATCATCACCACATCGGCGGTGCGAACAGCTTCGTCAAAATCGACAATCTCAACGCCAGCCGGCAGTTGGTCCTTGGGAAGCAGCATGCTTGGCGGACCGGCCAAAACCAGCTTCGCTCCCAACTTAGGCAGGGCATGCAGGTGGGAACCCGCGACCCGGCTGTGGCGCAAATCTCCGGCAATTGCCACTTTTAGTCCGGCCAGCTGTCCGAATTGCTGCTTCATCGTCAGCAAATCGAGCAGGCATTGCGTCGGATGCTCGTTGGTTCCGTCCCCGGCATTAATCACAGCGAGCCCTGCCTTTGCTGCCATTTCGTCGATCAATCCGTTTTGGCTGGTGCGGATGACGGCTGCTTCCACGCCCATTGACTCAAGCGTTTTCAGCGTGTCGTACATCGTTTCACCCTTGGTTGTTGAAGACGTCTCGGCACTGAAGTTGAGCACATGGGCTCCGAGCCGTTTCTCCGCCACTTCGAACGAAAAACGTGTGCGGGTGCTTGGTTCAAAGAACAGATTGGCGACAAAACGTCCTGCCAGCGCATCTGCTTGCACTCCGGGTTGTTTTGCCCAAAAGTCCGCCCTGTCAAGGAGTGCCTCGATTTGATTTACTGCCAGATTCTTCATTCCAGTCAGATGTACGATTTTGCTCATGGAAACCCACCGTCCCCTTCGTATTGATAGCAAATTTTGCAAAAAAAGCTTCTCACCGTTTTGGCCCTAAGAGGCGTGAGGTAAGAAGCTTCAGCATGTGTTTGCGAAGTTGTAAGTACAGCGTGAAGCGCCTGCACTCCTTACCAGCCTCTCTGTGCCGATTTAAAGGATAGCGATTGGACGTTACGCGATCTGTTTTTGTTTTTGCGCTTCTCCCATTGCGGATTCCTTGCCCGGCAGGATCGCGTGCAGGATGATCCCCAGGAATGTGGAGAAAGCGATGTTATCGATGGTCAGGTTGGTTAAGAAGGACTGCCAGAAGGTAGCCCCTTCGAAGCTGATTTTGTAACCGCCGATACCGGTTACGAGAATGGCCGCGGAGATAATCATGTTGCGTTTGTTGGAGAAGTCCACTTGATTCTCCACGTACATGCGCAGACCTTGTGCAGCAATGATACCGAACAGGATAATGGACACACCGCCCAAAACTGCGGTAGGAATCGTCATCAGAAGCGCACTGATTTTGCCTACGAAGGAGAAGAGAATCGCGAACACGGCGGCCAAGCCGATTACGTAGCGGCTGTATACTCTGGTGATGGCCAATACCCCGATGTTTTCGCCGTAAGTTGTTGCCGGAGGCCCACCCAGGAAAGCGGCAAGCGATGTGGCCACACCGTCACCCAGAATACTGCGGTGCAAGCCAGGGTCTTTCATCAGGTCGCGATCCATTACTTTACCGGTAACCAGCAGGTGGCCCAAATGTTCTGCCAGCGTAACGAATGCGACAGGTGCGATGATCAGAGCCGGAATCCATGTTCCGGGTGTGGACATGGCAGCGAAAACTTCTCCGCCTTTCAAGGCAGGTACGGCAATCCAGTGTGCCGATGCTACTTTGGACCAGTCAATCAGTTCCGGATGGCGAATCAGCGTGTACAGATAACCGGCGACAATACCGATCAAAATCGGGATGAGAGCGAAGAATCCGCGCAGCATCACAGCAGCCAGCACCGTGACAAGAACCGTAACCAGTGAAATCTCGATCGAGGTTAAGGAGATGACCGATTTGCCGTCAACTTGCACTTTCGTTGCCATATCAACCGCAACGCCGGCAAGGCTAAGGCCGATTACCACAATGATGGAAGCGATCACCACAGGCGGCAGGACGCGGTTCAACCAATTCACACCGCTTCTTTGGACGATCAGGGCGACGACGATGTAGACGAGCCCTGACAGCATACAGCCCAAGAGCGCCGTTCCCACTCCGTATTTGGCGGATACGGTAATGATCGGCCCGATGAAGGCGAAGGATGATCCAAGATAGTTAGGGATTTTTCCATTGGTAATCAGTAAGAAGAGAAGGGTTCCGATCCCGCTGGAGAGAAGTGCGGCGGACGGCTCCAGTCCCGTCAGCATCGGCACCAGCACGGTTGCCCCGAACATGGCGAACAAGTGCTGGATACTGAGCGGCAACCATTTCGAGATGGACGGCACTTCATGTACGTCGATGAAATTTTTTTGATTCATTGCTCCCCCTGCTTTCTTTTGTTTACTAGTATGTCTCACACCCCCCCAATCTAAGCTTGCGAGGCGCTGGGCGAGGCCAAAGAAAAAACCTCTTTGTGAAGGACACAAAGAGGCAGACTTACTCATGCGCAGACATTCGAAACCCGTCCGAACGGCACATCAAGAGCACATCTCCTCTTCCCAACCTCACAGGATTAGTATTAAAGAGGATTATTCACTTTCTTTTGTAATCGTCACTCGGTCAATCCCGTCTGATTCCACCAGTTGGACGGCGATAATCTCGCTACGGGAAGTTGGCACGTTTTTACCGACATAATCAGGCCGGATCGGCAGTTCCCGATGCCCCCGGTCTACCAGTACCGCCAATTGAATCATCCTGGGCCTGCCCTGATCAATCACCGCATCAAGCGCTGCTCTCACGGTTCTGCCGGTATACAGGACATCGTCTACCAGGATAACCGTTTTGCCGGTAATATCCCCCGGCAGCTTCGCCCCCTGAAACACTGCATCTTCCGCCTTATGCGTCAGATCATCGCGGTAGAAGGTGATATCCAGTTCGCCGACCGGAACCTTCACGTTCTCAATCTGCTCGATGCGTTCCGCGATCTTCTCGGCGAGGTAAACTCCGCGTGTTTTGATCCCCACGACGATGCAATCTTCGACACCTTTATTGCGTTCGATAATCTCGTGGGCTATCCGGGTAAGCGCACGGCGGATAGCAGCTTCATCCATGATTATGCTTTTGTCACTCACCGAACAACCCCTCCTACCCACAACTTTCAAAATCAGATCCCATCAAAAAAGCTTCTTGTCCGCTGACAAGAAGCATGTGATCAGGTGTGAACAAAGGGTACACGTACCCCTGCTATTCCGTATTGATCCGATGTCCTTGCCAGCCTCTCGGGACTGGATTTAAAGGTTTCTCATTTGCTATATGCATTATGCCATGTCGAAATCCGCCTGTCAATCTATTGTTGGCGCAAAAATGTTAAAACTTCTTGCATGTCTTCAGGAAGCGGTGCTTCAAATTCCAGATACTCGCCGGTTTTCGGATGCACGAAGCCAAGTGTTTTGGCATGCAGCGCTTGCCCGTTCAGTTCCAGGGTGTCCTTAGGCCCGTATTTCGGGTCGGAAGCCAACGGATAACCGATGTATTTCATATGAACCCGGATTTGGTGCGTTCGGCCCGTTTCCAGTTTTAATTCAACCAGCGTGTACTCTTTGAACCGCTCCAAGACAACGAAATGGGTGACGGCCGGTTTGCTGTTTTCAAACACGACAGCCATCTGCTGGCGGTTCTTCGGGTCCCGTCCGATGGGAGCGTCGATCGTGCCCATTTCGTGTGGAATGACTCCATGAACGATCGCCACGTATTTGCGGTTTACGGTATGGTTTTTCAACTGCTCCGCCAAACCGGCATGGGCTTTGTCATTTTTGGCGACCATCAGAAGCCCTGACGTGTCCTTGTCAATCCGGTGCACGATTCCCGGTCTCATCACGCCGTTTATGCCGGATAAATCTTTGCAATGGGCCAGCAGCCCGTTCACCAGTGTACCGCTGTAATGTCCGGGAGCGGGATGAACGACCAGCCCGCGCGGCTTGTTCACCACCACGACGTCCTCATCTTCATAAACAATGTCAAGATCCATCGGCTCCGGCTTGATGTTCAACTCTTTTGGCGGCGGCACGCGCAAGGTAATTTCATCGTCAACCGAAACCTTGTAATTGCTTTTTACCGGTTCGTTGTTGACGGTCACCCGCTCTTCTTTAATCCATGTCTGCACCATCGAGCGTGACCAGTCTTCGTTTTGAGCGGTAATAAATTTGTCAATCCGCACTCCCTTGTCTTCCGCTTCCACAGTCCAATCATATCGTTCAAAAATAGCTGTATCGTTCATCTTAAACTCCTACTTGTGATTTCTATCCCTAATGTGAGCGTAAGCCGGCTGAAACATGCAAGCTGCCTACATCCGGCTGCGCTTTGATTCCAGCAAAAGATCCAGTATCAACAGGCCTACGCCAATCGTGATCGCAGCATCGGCAACATTAAAAATCGGAAAGTGAATCAGCGTGAAATCGAGGAAGTCGACTACTTTTCCGGTGCTGACCCGGTCGATAAAATTGCCGACCGCACCGCCCAGCACCAGAGCAAGTGCCCACGAAATGCGCGGCTGGCGTTTGCCGGTGCGAATCAGGGAGAAAATAATGCCGAAAATGACGCCCACTGTGATGACAATAAACAACAAGCGCTGATTTTGCAGGATTCCGAAAGCAGCTCCCATATTCCGGTGAGAAGTTAATTGAAACACAGCAGGGATAAGCGGGATCGATTGCCCCAACTCCATATTTTTGACCACCAGATATTTGGTCAGCTGATCAAGCACAACGACTGCGAGTGCAACGAAATAATAAACCACTGACAAATCCTCCTCTATGTACGACACCCGAAATTGTAACACAACGCAAGTTTCTCAATCAAACCAGCTTTTCAGCTTGCGGTAAAGACGGTACCCTTTGCGTACGCCATCCAGGACCCACAAGGGAATTTTCCAGCCGCGGTCCTTGAGAAACGGCAAGTAAATCTTATAGTAAGCTTTGCGCAAGTCATGCCATTTCTTGTCGTGTTCATTCTTATAGTAATCTGAAACATCGATCAAATAGCCCCGTCCCTGGTGCATCAGGACGTTTTTGCCGTGTACGTCGTGCGGAAACAAGCCTTTTTTTCTCGCTTCATGCAAGGCCTCTTCCACATCTTCGATCACCTGCGGGGGTATGGGAATGCCGAAACGAAGACAGTCGAACAGCGGAATGCCGCGAATCCGTTTCAAAACGAGGTAGTTCTCCCCCGTTTGATAACAGTGCGGGAAATAGCGCGACTCTCCCAGCTTCCCGTAGACTTCAATCTCTTTTTCGATCCCCGGACGGTTGGGAGCATACAGTTTGACAACCAGGTCCGGGTAGTCGGGATGCCCGAAAACACCCGCGTAATTCCCTGTGCCAACCAATTCCCACGGTTTGGGTATGTGCGTCACGATCACCGGATCATCTTCAGAAGGACTATGCAGTTTCACTTCCTGTAAAAAGTCTGCTAAAACTTCCTGGTCAATCTTCACGCATACATCCGCTCATTTCATTGGTTTATACAGGCCTCTATTGTATCAAAAGGATATAAATATATACAGAAAAAGCTTGCCATTCGACAGGCAAGCTTCCCTCTTTCACACACTGACTTCCATAAACCAATCGCGAATCGCCTCTTCCAATTTGCTCAGTGCTGCCTGGTTGGTCGCTTCGCAGTAGACACGCAGGAGCGGTTCGGTGCCAGATGGACGAATCAGCACCCAATGCTCTTCTTCCAACAACAGCTTGACGCCATCGGTCCGCTGTACCCTTTTTACCCGATAAGGCCCTACCTCGATCGGCGGATGCTCCAGAAGATTTTGAACCATCTTGCTCTGGCCGCTGTACTTCAGGTCTATTCTCCTGGTGAAGCACTCTCCGAATTCGTTGTGCAAATCCATTAAAATTCTCGCCAGCGGTTTGCCTTCCCACGCGCACATTTCCGCGACAAGCAAATTGATCAGAATGCCGTCTTTTTCCGGAATGTGGGAAAGTATGCTGCAGCCGCCGCTTTCTTCTCCGCCGATCAGCACGTCACCTGCCAACATCTCCGCTCCTATGTATTTGAAGCCTACCGGAGTCTCGACAAGCTCCAAGCCATACGCTTCGGCAATCCGGTCAAGCAGATGGGTGGTCGCCAACGTCCTGACAATCCGCCCGCTCATTCCTCTGTTTTTTACCAGATGACGAGTCAACAGGGCAATCACCTGATTGGATGGCACATACTGCCCGAAGTGATCAACTACACCGAAACGATCGGCGTCACCGTCATTGGCCAGACCCAAATCCGCCTTATGCTTGACCACTTCTCCCCTCAATTCTGCGAGGTGTTTGTCGTTCGGCTCAGGGAGAATTCCGCCAAACTGCGGATCTTCTTCTTCATGGATGCTGACTGGTTCCAAGCCGGCATTGTGCAACAGAGAACTGACGTAACCGATTCCTGCCCCATACATCGGATCGACCACAATCTTCAGCTTGGCATCCCTGATTTTATCAAAGTGGATCATCCGCCGGACATGCGCTTCATAATGCGGGCGAAGATAGATGTATTGCATCAGCTTGCGGGTGGACGCCTCCTCCAGGCTGATGCTTTGCACATTGCCCCTCTTCTGGATTTCTCCGATTAACTCCTCCAGCCGCTTGGTGATTTGCGGATTGGCTGGCCCGGCATATTCCGGGATGTATTTCAATCCGTTATATTCTGGCGGATTGTGGCTGGCGGTAATCATAATGGCACCGCTGGCAGCGAAATGCTTGACGCCAAAGGCAAGGACAGGCGTCGGAGTCGCTTCGTTGACCAGCATCGCATGAATCCCGTTGGCGCAAAGGACACTTACGACTTCCTGCGCAAACGACCGGCTCATGAAGCGCGTATCATGCCCGACGATAATTACCTGCTCCTGCATGCAGTTTTCAAGGGTGTACTCGGCGATCGCCTGAGCGACAATCCGCACATTCTCCATCGTAAATTGATCGGCAAGAATGGCCCTCCAACCATCTGTTCCAAAGGCAATTTTTTTCATTTGCTTCCTCCCGGTTCTTTTGCTAACAGGCGGTATTTCTCCGCGTATTTGAAAACGGTTAAAACAAACGTGGAATGCGACCAGGTAAGCGGAGCCACCGAGACAGGCTCTCCGGTAAACGGATCAACTTGTTCAGGCAATACTCCGCTTTCCATGGCATGGCTTTGGACCCACTTCAGCTTTTGTAAAGGTTCTTTCAAATCAGCCAGCGCTTTGGCCTTCGCGATCTCCCACTCGGCCATCCAAAGCGTGCAAATGATCCAAGGATTCCCCGGAACTTTGGCAATGTCATGGGACTTGCGGAAATAGTAATCTCCTTGATAGCGTGCGAATCCGCCAACAGCCGTCTGAACCTGCAAGCTTTTTTTGACAACCTCCATGGTATTCACCACCCGCGGATCATCGGCCGGCAGTACACCGAAGGCAAACAGTCCGAACAAACTGCTCTCCACCGTGTAATCTTTGCGGATCTGGCCATCCGGCTCCAGATAGATTCCTCGCAAAAACCGGCCTGCCGCTTCATCGTACAAGTGGCGAATCATGGCTTCCTTCACCCGATCAGCCGCTTCCTGATAGCGAAGAAAGCGGTGCTCGTCACCGAACAGCTTGGCAAAGCTGGCGCCAGCCGAAAGCCCGGCGTAGACGGAAGCCGCGGTGAACGTAAAAATGCCGCGCCTCTCTTCCCACAAATCGTAGCTGGGCAAGGGCAATTGTAATTCAGGATGAATGTAGCTTACGAGAAACCTGGCGCAAGGCCTGATCAAAGAGGCGTACAGCGATTGGCAAAATTCAATCTGTTTCGTTTTTTGGTAATACTCCCACAAAGCATACAGGACAAGCGCCGTCTCATCTTCCTGGATCGGAAGCTGAACTTCGCCGCCCTGAATAAAGGGGTGCCAACTGGAGCCAAGCGTGCCGTCCGGATTGTATTTGTGCCAAAAATAACCGTCCTTGGAAACCACCCTGCTGCAGTATTCATAAAATCCGGTAATCGCTCCGTCATACCCCGCCTGACACATCGCATGAGCAATCAATGCACCGTCCCTTGGCCAGGTATAACTGTAATGGTCGCGGTTGTACTGCAGAATATCAGAATCGTTGGCGGCAAGAATCGCCCCGTGCTGATCGATTTGTGTACGTACAATAAGCAAGCTATGTTTGTACAGGCGGACAATCTCCGGCGGCAAGTCGGCGAAGTCCTGCCAGCTTTTGTTCACCCAGCCTTGCCAATAAATGCGTACACGGTTTAACAGCCG
Source organism: Paenibacillaceae bacterium (assembly GCA_041920465.1). GTDB lineage: Bacteria > Bacillota > Bacilli > Brevibacillales > Brevibacillaceae > Brevibacillus_H. Next base: position 80,708 of record JBHGXW010000049.1, read on the forward strand.
ATCGGCGCCATTTTCCAGCACGTACTGGTTGAGCTCTTTTACTTTCGTATGGGAATCACCGACGCAGAGCCAGTAATGTACTGACTCCGACTGTTGGGCAGCCAGACTTATCCGGAAGGAGACAGTACTGTCCACTGACCCCTGGGCAATCGGATTTCCTTCCAGGAAACCGTCTTCCGCGTCCCGCCACGTACCTTCCGCGTGGTTGAACCGTTTGATCCCCACGCTGTACTGATAAATCCCTTCGGCAGGCGACCTTCCGTTTGCCAGCACATAGACATTTCGCTTGTAGTGATACACCGTATGAAGCAGGGGATCATAGACGGCCGTATCCCCTACCTCCGTTTCGTTCAAGCTTAAATCGAGATTGAAAAAGAGGCGCACTTCCCGATCACGGGGAAAAAGGTTTTGCACGTCCACCCGCTTCAGGTAAATCGTTTCACGCTGATGGATGGCGTCCGCTATTTTCAGCTTCAAACCCAATCCGGCATGGAAGGCTTCCACATCCGTTACCAGAGATTCATCCTGATACCCGATTTTTCTGTCCCAACCGTCTTCATCCAGCCAACTGAAATGGTCTTCCACCCAGACCCCCATTTTGCTGTAGTGCCCCCCGATGTGATTCAACTGCCCGACGTAAGGAAAATAAAGGTCCCGCATCTGAAGTTTCTCGTCGAAGTTTATCAGCATCTTGCCGTTTCCGATTACGAGAGGTCTTGGCACCCTGGTCACTTCCTCACCTTACATATTTTCCTGCGCTTGTTGGAAATCGTAGATTCGTTTCGCGAAAGAGGAAGCAAGCAATGACGCATTTTGCTGACTGGAACCTTGAGAGATGATGGCCACCTCCGCTTCTTCGGCATCAGGCAGGATGAGCACCCAGCCTGTTTGATCGTATACTTTGATTCCGTCCACCAACTCAAGCCGTTCCCCCTTCACTTCCTCCATCATCTTTCGCATCACTTTGCCCTTTGAAGCCAGCGGGCAGAATACGCTTTTGCGCTCCATGTAGCAGGACGGGAGAGGCTCGATGATTTGGCTTAAGCTTTTTTCTTCAACCGCCATCCATTCCAGAATCCGCACCAGACTGTAAATGGCGTCAAACAGCGGTTGGAACTTGGCGTCAGGGACAACTTCCATCATCGCGCGCGGCGATACTTTGGTCCGGATAATTTCAACGTTGGCAATGCGGGCGACATGCTCCAGCTCCTTGGGAGCACTCACCGGCAACCCGATTTTGGACAAGGGCTTCTGTTGAAAGCAGGCAATTAATTGCAGAGCCAGCAGTTTTTCCGAAGTCAACCGTTCCCCCGTTTCGGTATACAAAAAGAAGTGCTCTCCGTTTTTATCGATTTGAATCCCCAGATCGGTCTGGTGCTTCAGCTGCCCTTCCTGGATCGGGCGGTAAACGACATCCACGCCAATTGCTTGCAAAAACGGCGTCAGCATCGTGGGCAAAAAACGCAGTTCACTTTCCACCAGCACCTTCAGTCTGCGGCGGCGAATGATGTCTGCATTGATTTCCGCCGACAAAGCCTGCAAATACGCTTGCTCCACGCCATGCTCAATGGACAGACTCCCCAGTTGATCGGTCAGTGTCCTTGCATAAGTCTCCTGCCAGTAGGCGTTGTTGATCCGTTTTTGATAGTCGCGAGAGATCGGCAATCCGTTGTGATCGAAAAACTCCATGAGCATCCACTTTTCGTCCGACCGTTCCTGTATGGACAGGTGGACACCGCCATGGCAGCCAAAACTGCGCACTCCGTAACGGGTAACGGGAGTGATGGTAACCCCGAAATCGATGGTATCAACTCCTGCTGAACAAAGACCGATCATCAGGCTATGCTTGAGCAGTTGAGAAAACGGATGAGAGCAAGCGGAAACAGCAATTTTGCTGCCCGGTCTCAAGAGGTAGGCATAAGCGGCTGCCAGACGGCTGACGAATTCCGGGTTGATCTCCACATTGGCTACGCCCTTGATCCAGCGGCTGCCAAACAAGCTCCTGGGCAGCTGGGAGCTGTATATTAACGAAGTTGTGACGGTCGCATTCTCTTGCACTTCTTTATGCGGCCAGATTTTCACTTTGGACTTGATCAGCGACTTGGCCCCGATCCGGCAATGATCGCCGATGACCACGCCATCGCGGACGGATGCGCTCTCGTAAATGCCAACGTTCCGGCAAACGGTGGCTCCGTTCAGCTCCGAACGCCGGGCAAGGTAAACATTCTCCCAAAGGATCGTTTGTGACAGCTTCGCTCCGCTGGAAATCAACGAATTGGTGCCGACTATCGAATACGCTCCGACGGAAGCGCCCATTTGCAGATAACTTTTTTCCCCAATATAAGCCGGGCCCTCAATCCGTACCGAGGAATCAATTTTTACTCCCGGTTCCAGGTAGATTCGCGGCGCAATTTCCCGGGCTTTGATGTTTAGATTCACCCGTCCGTCCAGCATGTCGAACTGGGCTTGCCGGTAAATCTCCAGCGAACCAATGTCAGACCAGTATCCATCCGCCGCCATTCCGTACATCGGCAGGTTTTGCTTCAGCAGCATGGGGAAAACGTCCTTGCTGAAGTCGTACTCCTGATCCCGCGGGATGCAGGACAACACTTCCGGCTCCAGTATGTAGATCCCGGTGTTGACAGTGTCACTGAATACCTCCGACCAGCTTGGCTTTTCGAGAAAGCGAATAATCCTGCCCTCATCATCGGTCATCACAATGCCAAACTCCAGCGGATCATCCACCCGTTTGAGCAGAAGGGTAGCTAATGCCTGCTTGCGTTCATGAAATGCAATGGCTGCCGACAAGTCGATATCAGTCAAGGCATCGCCGCTGACCACGATGAAGCGTTCTTCTTTCAGGAAATCCTGACAATTTTTGATACTGCCTGCCGTTCCAAGCGGTGTTGTCTCTTCAAAATAGGTAATGGAAACACCAAATGACGATCCATCTCCAAAATAGCTTTTAATCACTTCTGACAGGTACTGGACAGTCACAGCGATATCCGTAATCCCGTGTTTTTTCAAAAGTTCGATCGTATATTCCATGCAAGGACGATTCAACAACGGAACCATCGGCTTGGGTGTCAGGGCAGTCATGGGGAGAAGACGTGTTCCTTTTCCGCCAGCCATGATCACAGCTTTCATTGCATTTCCTCCTTATGTTGAGAGAACAACTCCCTGTGGTGATAAGAAGTGATACAAACGTATTGTTTCGTCCGCGATGTGCGTCCAATTGTATTGGCTAAGCACGGTCTGATAGGCCCGAGCGGCCATCTCATGTTTCTCTTCCTGATGCTCCAAAAGCCAATTTAGCTGGGTGACAAGCGAAGGAATATCGCCAGGGTACATCTTTACCCCGTTGTGGCCATGCGTCACAATCTCCGAGAATCCGCCGGTATCCGCCACCAAAAGCGGAGTGCGATAGGCACAAGCCTCCAGAGCGACAATCCCGAACGGCTCATACAAACTGGGAAAAACGGCCGCATCCGCCAACTGGAAAACCGCGCTCTTCCACTCGTCGTCAACAAAGCCCGCAAACAAGACTTTATCGCCCAAACCTAACCGTACTGCCTGTTCCTTCAGCTCCGGCAGCATCGGACCTTTGCCGGCAAGCACGAACTTGGCCTCGGGATGGCGGGTCAGAATGTGCGGCGCTGCTTCCAGAAGCAGCTGCACTCCCTTCTCCCGTACCATCCGTCCGACATAAAAGACGATTTTCTCATTCGGCAGGGCGATTTGTGAACGTACCCTGTCAAGCCGTTCCGGGCTCATCCGCTCCTGCGGCACGTCGATTCCGTTGGGCAGCACACTGATTTTCATCGGATCAATGCCGAACAGACGGCTCATTTCCCCGGCCATATAATGACTGCAGGCAATCACACGATCGGAAGCGTGGGTCAAGCTTGATTCAATTTGGTGAATTTTTGCTTGCATCGGAGTTTGAATGCCCTGATTCCTTCCGTGCTCCATCGCGTGAATCGTGGTGACAAGCGGAAGGCCGAAGCGCTCCTTCGCTTCCAGCGCGGCGAAAGCCACCAGCCAATCATGGGCATGAATCAAATCCACTTCCAAACCTTGTGACATCAGATGCTCCAACTCGTCTGCCATGGCGAGGTTAAGCTGGAATACCCAATCGAAAAAGTCAGTTTGAGCAGCCGGCTGGTACGTACGAAGACGATAAACATGCACGCCGTCCACCACTTCCCGCTCCAAGGCTCCTTCCGCCCAGGTGGTCAACAAGTGAACTTCGACATGATGCCAGGCCAGATGCCTGGATAAATCATAGACCGCTTTGGCAAGTCCCCCCACTGTATGAGGAGGAAATTCCCAACTTAGCATCAGGATGCAAAGCGCCGGTTTCTTGAACTCATTCATTCCGGTGGCAGCCACATGGGATTGCGATACGTTCAATGTATGCAGTTGTTTTGGCAGATAGTACCACGGATTGATATTGGCAAATATCGGGTAATTTGCTTCCCACTCCGCAAGCTTCTCCGGGCCGATCTCCCCTTTGCCCAGCTTTTCATACAGCTCGTTAAACCGCACCAAATGGTCATGGGTTCGGCGGATCGCATATTCCACCGTGGATTGGTTGTCCATAATAAAAGCCCAGTCGCTGCTCTGGGCAAGCATCAATTCACGCGCAGCCTGCTGAAGCACACGCTGCTCCCATTCACTCGGGGCAATGACGGACGCTGCCATCTCCACCATTCGCCGTTCTGCCTGATGCAAGTGGCGGTAGATCCAATCATTTTTTGGATTGAGCCAAACTTCGCCGTAACCGTTGCGCCCCCATGAGCACATGGGCAGTCTGGCATAATCGTTTTGTTCATACTCATTCAAATATTCAGTCGGAGTCACCATTCGAAGGACCTTGGTATCAAACGCCAGCTTACGCATCAGAAAATCAAGAAACTGCGGCCCTTCAAACCACCAGTGACCAAACAGTTCGGCATCATACGGCGCGACAATAACGGGTTTGCGGTCAAGCTGGGCGCTCGCCCGCTCAATTTGTTGTTCCCGCTGCCACATGAAGTGCCCGGCATGAATTGCTGCTTTTTCCCGTGCCGAATCCGGGTCGTAATAATCCTTCCCCCCTCCGTCCGAGTTGGTCACACGATGGTATTTCAATCCGGTATGTACGCGGATTCCCGATGGATGGATGTATGGGGCGATATAGTCCAAGTCCAGATCAAAGCCGATATCCCGATAATAATCGCGATAATCGAAGTCGCCCGGATAGCCGATTTTTGAGCTCCACACCTGCTCGGAAGACTCCGGGTCACGGGCAAACGCGGCTACCCCGTATTCCGTCATCAGCGGGGCGTATATGCCTCTGTTCGGCTGGGGCGTTGCATGGTTGATTCCGTGTGTGTCGATGAAAAAATAGCCGATTCCCGCTTCTTTCAAAAGCCTGTCTACCCCTGGCGTATAGCCGCACTCCGGCAGCCAGATTCCCTTCGGCTTATAGCCAAACGCCTCGGCAAAGGTCTCCACGCCCGTCATGATTTGCGCCCGAATCGCTTCCTCCGTCTCCATCAGCGGCAAAAACGCATGGGTAGCCGTGCTGGTAATCAACTCCAGCCTGCCCGTCTCGGCAAGCTTGGCAAAGGCCGGAATCAGATTGTATTGATACTTGTTGCAGTAGGAAGCGATGTCGCGAAACCGGTTCCTGTACATGATTGCGTTTTTATATTCGGCCGGGCGGTGGGCGGTGCGTTTTTCTTCCTTTAAGGCAAGTTCCAGCCGGGAAGCCAGATAAGCTTTGGTTCTCTCCTGAATAAGCGGATCTGAGAGCATCGTAATGAGTGTCGGAGAGAGGGAGAGCGTGAGACGGTAATCAATCCCTTCCATCAACAGCTTTTCCCACACCATTAAGAGCGGCACGTACGATTCTACGATGGCTTCATAAACCCACCGCTCTTCCAGGTAATCTTCACGGTCCAGATGGCGTACATACGGCAGATGCGCATGCAAGACGAGACAAATATATCCCTGATTCATTTCACACCTCGTTTATTTGGAGTACACCGTATAGGAAGAAAAATTTTCAAACCAGGCAGGAGACTCATGATGAGAGACTGGCGAAACCAGCGGATCTCCCCACGGAGCCATCTGATTGCGGGGAGTAGCTATCGGCTCCGACCGAAGAATCGGGCAAAATCTGTTTTCGTGATACAACCCAAAATCGGCGATGTACGTTCTCCCCGGCTGGCAATCGGGAATGTACCAGCTGGAGGCTTGGTCATCCACGATAATGTCCCGGTACGTATGCGCATTGGCACCGTTAAAGTAACGATCCGTCACGTCGTACAGCCTGATTCCTTTGCGAATATATCGGTAGTCGGTTTGCAAATAAGAGGCAACCATCCGCATCCGCGGCCAGGTAATCTCCCAATATGCGAACAGGACGGTTGGTCCCTGCGAAAGCAATTTGACCAGGCTATCTCCATAAAAGGATGGTAATTTCCAGTGATGAGCCTTGCTTCTATCCTCTTGTGCTTGTGTCTGTCCCCATTCAGTTTCTTTTCCATAAGCCTCCTTGGATTGGCGCTTGCATTTTTGCAGCTGGTACTTGACTTGTCCGACAGTTAGTCCACATTGGCGTGCAATTTCGGCAATCGGCAAGGACTGTGCACGAAGTTCCAAAATTCGTTCGATCACGAGCATCGCTCCTTTCTGCCAAAATCCAAAGTCTTTCTACACGAACAAAGTATAGCGCAGCCGCCAAACGAAGGCTGTCGAACGCTGGGCGCAGACAAATTCTTCTTTTGTCGAGGTCAGCTTGCTTTTTTGTCTATTTATCTCTGCCATGTCGAATCGCCGCTTGTCACGCTTGCCAAAACCCGCTATGATCGGCATATCGACAATTCGGAGCGATAAATGGAAAGGTACAGATATGGGTAAAATTTTGATCATTGCCGAAAAACCAAGTGCGGCCAAAGCAATTGCCGATGCCTTGGGTCATTTTGTGAAACAGGATGGTTATTTCGAGAACCAGCAATATTTGCTGTCATGGGCGATCGGCCACGTGATTCAACTGTCCGATCCGGAAGATTACGATCCGAAGCTGAAGCGCTGGAACTTGCAGTCCCTGCCGATTATTCCGGACTTCCGGTTAAAAGCGAACCCGAAAACAAAAAAACAGCTCGCCATTCTGCTGAAGCTGATCAGGCAGGCATCCGCCTTGATCAACGCCTGTGACTCCGGGCGGGAGGGCGAGTTGATTTTCCGCTATATTGTCTCCTACGCCAAAGCAACCCATTTGCCGATGAAGCGGCTTTGGACGGCATCGCTGACCAAAGAGGCGATCCGCGAAGCTTTTGCGGTGATGAAGCCGGCCGCTGAATACAACAATCTCTACTATGCGGCCGAATGCCGTTCGCGCGGCGACTGGCTGGTGGGGATTAATGCGACCCGGGGCTTTACCTGCAAGTATGGGGAACTGCTGTCGCTCGGCCGTGTGCAAACCCCTACGCTCGCCTTGTTGGTGAAACGGCAGCAGGAGATTGAAGCATTCGTCCCCTCCGATTATTGGGAGGTTTTTGCCACTTTCACCGATTCCGATAAAAGCTACACAGGAAAATGGTTCAATGAAAAAGGCAGCCGATTCGATACGGAAGAGAAGGCCAAAGAGCTTCAGGCCAAAGTGAAGAATCAGCCGGCAACCGTCACTCACTATGAAGAAAAGGAAAAAAAGGAAAAACCGCCCTGGCTGTTCGACCTTACTTCCCTGCAGCGATTATGCAACCGCAAGTTTCACTTTACCGCTGCCGACACCTTGAAAGCAGCGCAGAGCTTGTATGAGAAAAAGCTGATTACTTACCCGCGGACAGACTCGGTATTTCTCTCTTCCGATCTTGTGCCCAAACTGCCCGCCATCCTGAGAAAATTGGGGCAAAATCCGGTCTATCAGGAACTGGCGCAAAGGGCTAATCCGTCCCTGGTTCACGCGGGCAACCGGCGGGTGGTGCGAGATGATTTGATCACCGACCACCATGCCATCATCCCAACAGAAGAAAAAGCGGGCAAACTGCCAGACAAGGAGCAAAGAGTGTATGATCTGATCGTCCGCCGCTTCCTTGCCCAATATTATCCCGATGCCATCTATCATGAAGTAAGCATCACCACGCTTTGTCAGGGAGAAACCTTCTCTTCCAAAGCGAAGCGACTGGTTGATCCGGGATGGAAGCAGGCAGAAGGAAAGCAGGAGTCCAAAAAAGAAGACGAGGAAGAAACAGAAGAGCTGCCGGTTCTTCAGACAGGCCAGACCGTTTCTTGCGCAGGTACGCGGCGCAAAAAAAGCAAGACCCAGCCGCCCAAGCCGTACACAGAGGACAGTTTGCTCCAAGCAATGGAGAATGCCGGCAAGGAGCTGAAGGATGAAGAATTAAAAGAGGCGATGAAAGACCGCGGGCTGGGTACACCCGCCACCCGGGCAAGCATAATCGAACGCTTAAAGCAGGTTGGATATATCAAAGCAGAACGGAAAGCCTTAACTCCCACTCAAAAAGGCCGGGAATTAATCCGGCTAATTGAAAAAAACGGCCCAACGCTCCTCCTCTCTCCCGAGTTAACCGGGGAATGGGAAAAACGGATAGCCGATGTGCAAAAAGGAACATATGACCCAAGACAATTTATGGAAAACATCAAAAAGTTGGCCTTTCACATCGTCGAGCAGGTAAACAAAGCAGTTTACGAAAAAATTACTTTGGAAAAAGAAAGAAAAAAAGCCAAAACCGAAAATTGACGAAGCTGTGACTCGGGTGTATGATCATACTATTCCAAACTGTACAACGTAAAAAAAATAACTTGACAATCTAACGTAAAGAAGGGTCTTTCATGAAAGGGTTTTATGCGGAAAGATTTCAAAGCTACTCGTTTCATCATTTGCGAAAGGATCTGATCTCCGGTTTGATCGTCGGCATTATCGCCATCCCTTTGGGTATGGCTTTTGCCATTGCTTCGGGAGTAAAACCGGAATACGGCATCTACACCACGATTGTTGCCGGTGTGTTAATCTCCTTGTTCGGCGGTTCCAAATTCCAGATAGGCGGCCCGACCGGTGCCTTTGTGCCGATCCTGTTTGCAATCGTGATGAGCTACGGCTATGAAAATCTTTTAATCGCCGGTTTCCTTGCAGGAATTATGTTATGTATCATGGGCCTTTTAAAACTGGGGGGATTGATAAAGTTTATTCCCCGCCCGGTGACGGTTGGCTTTACCAGCGGTATCGCCGTGATTATTTTTAGCGGCCAGATCACCAATTTTCTTGGCCTGCGAAACGTGGAGAAACATGAAACCTTTATTCCCAATATGGTGGAGATTTATCATCATCTGGACACGATCAACTGGTATAGTGTAGCCACCGCCATGATTTGTCTCGTATGTATCATTCTGACTCCTCGGCTCGTTCCGAAAATCCCTGGTCCATTGATCGGGTTGACTGTTTCCAGTATCATCGCTACGTTTTTCTTCAGCGGAGAAGTAGCAACGATTGGCTCCACGTTTGGTCCTATTCCAAGCAAATTGCCTGCCATTCATTTCCCGCAAATCACCTTTGACAGCGTTCAGCACATGTTGATGCCGGCCTTTGTCATCGCCTTGCTGGGTGGCATTGAGTCGCTTCTGTCAGCGGTGGTAGCAGACGGGATGACCGGCAGCAGGCACAACAGTAACCGGGAATTAATCGGGCAGGGAATCGCCAATCTGGTTACCCCCCTGTTCGGCGGAATCCCGGCTACCGGCGCGATTGCCAGAACGGCTACAAACATTAAGAACGGCGCGGTTTCGCCAATGTCCGGAGTGATACACGGGCTGGTTGTGCTTTTGACCTTGCTGCTCTTGGCGCCCTACGCCTCTTTGATTCCGCTGGCCAGCATGGCACCTATTCTGATGGTAGTGGCGTGGAATATGAGCGAACGGACAGAGTTTGCCCATATCATAAAGACCAAATCAAGTGATTCGCTGGTGATGGTGGTTACTTTCTCCCTTACCGTTTTGACCGATTTGACAACGGCTGTGGAAGTTGGACTGCTCATGGCCGCCGCTTTGTTTGTCAAACGGATGAGTGACTTGCTTACTGTCGCCAAGGCGTTGCCAGCCCAGGAAGAACCGATGGAACGCTCTATTTCCTCCAAGCTGGAAGAACCGCATGAATGTCCGCAAATCAGCGTATTCAATATCGAAGGCCCGCTCTTCTTCGGAGCAGCCCAGACGTTTGAGCAGTATATCATGGGTTCCATTCACTATACGCCCAAAGTGCTAATCCTGAGAATGAGCCGTGTTCCGTTCATGGATACGACCGGTGAACACCACCTGTTAAGCATTGTAAAGCACTTCCAGCGTCACGGCGGAATTATTCTCATCTCCGGATTGGCCGACCAACCCAAAACCGTGTTGGAAAAAACAGGATTGTACGAAGAGATTGGCAAACAGCACTTTTTTGACCATACCAGTGAAGCGATTCACTACGCGACAACCCTGATTGACCAGAAAAAGTGTACCGGCTGCAAACACTTTGCTTTCCGTGAATGTTTATCCCTTTCCCATGTCGTACATTCCAAGGAGCGTAATCCCAATTTGGTCGTGCCGACTTCGGTGAAATCATAGTCAGGCGCTTACCGTTCACATGCAAATCTGAACTTACTCCCCAGTCGCGCTCTGGGGAATTTTTTTATTTAAAATTTTTCCATGCGATGATTTCGTGAAACTATTGAAAAGATGAGCCGTATTATTTAAACAGAAACAGCAAAAAAGCGAAAACCATATTCCCGGGAGGAATACAACATGTCCATTTTTAAACGCCTGCGCGATCTTACACTTTCTAACCTTTACGCTCTGATTGAAAAAGCGGAAGATCCGATCAAGATGACTGACCAGTATTTGCGTGACATGCAAGAAGATCTGGAAGAGGCGGAGAAAGCGGTCGCGGCCCAAATTGCGCTGGAGAAAAAATTCAAGCAGCTGTACGAACAACAGGAAGAATTGGTCAAAAAACGGGACGAACAGGCTCATATTGCCGCCCAGGCGAAAAATATCGACCTCGCCCGCCGCGCATTGGAAGAAAAGAAAACGGCTGAACAAAAGATGATCGAATACAAAGCAAGCTATGAACAAAACAAACTGGCTGCCGACAACCTGCGCGAAAAGCTGGCAGAAATGAAGAAGCAAATCAACGAACTGAAAAACAGACGCGAAACACTTGTTGCCCGCGTGAACGCCGCCAAAGCGCAGAAAAATATTAATCAGGCCATGTCCGGATTTAACGCTGACTCCGCACTGGCCGGCTTGCAGCGAATGGAAGAAAAGGCGCTCCAGCTGGAGGCGGAGGCCGAAGCAAGCGGAGAAGTGTACAAAAAAGAAAAATCATTGGACGAAGAAATCGCCAAGCTTAACAAAGATCAGCAAATCGAGGATGAATTAGCTGCGCTCATGAAAAAGTACGAGGGGTAACCCGCTTAGTCGGTTCCCCTTTCTTTCCTTTCCTTCATCCTGGCAGCGTGTCTGTATGATACGTAGAGAGGGGTCTCATCAATGAGTTTGTTGAAACGAATCCAGAATTTATTTGCCAAACAAGAACCGCCTATACCGGAAAAGAGCATCATGACCACAGGACCGGGAGACATCATCGAGGTCTCGCTTGTCACGTATCAGGTGGTTGGTCAGACACGGTGCGCCAACCGTAACGCCATTCTGCTTACGCTGCAGGACGACAACACTGTGCGCTATCTGCATATCGAAGAACGCGAACGAACCGTTTACCAGCTGTACAATGGAATTGACGGACGGCTGGATTCAGTGGACGAGGTTCCGACAACAATCGAAATGGAAGATACTGTCTATCATTTGGAAGAGCAGTACAACGGCAGGGTAACCACTTTGGGCAAGTGCCCTTTTGCCGGCCCTGGAGAACAATACGTCTGGCAGTATCAATCCGATGACCGCAAATTGCTGCGAGTCGAGTGGCAGGATGGCCGATTTATGCTGTATGAAGGAGAATTCGTTCTTCCGGCAGATGTGCAAGTATTACGCGGTGCTTAGGGGGGACTTGTGATGAAACAGCAACTCCTCAAAGCCATTCAGATCGTATTGATTCCTGCCTTGTTTTTGCTTCTCCTGGCGGGCTGCGGTGATCAATCGGTAAGCGATACCTATCCGCTGGAATCAATCGTGAACAAGGATGGTGGACAGGTATCCCGAATTTATCGGGCCGAAAAACAATCCGTGCCCGAAGTGGCCCATCAGTTAGCCGATCAAAATACGCCTGATGAAATCTCCAAAGACGACCAACAGCACATGTTTCTTGTCTATTCCGATGAATGGTATCACATCCAGCAGGACCCGAACAAACCGGAAGATACTCTCATCGAAGTGGACAGCAAAGAATTCGTGCGGCAAAATTACGACCGTTCCTTCCTGGAAGGCTACATTCTAGCCAGCCTTCTGGATAATGTGTTTGATTCTCTCAAGCACTATCCCGGCCATTATCGCGGTTATACCACAAAAGACATTTACAAGCCGGCTGTGGAGTATCACCCTCCTACCGATTCGGAAAGGAAAGCGGCTCCCCCCATCACCAAAGACGGAACGGGAACCATTGTCAAGCGGGGCAGCAATAAAAAATCAAGCGGCTCCGATTATTCTGGCACACCCCCCTCTTCGGGAAATACCGGTAAAATCTATAAGAGCTCAAGTGACGGCTCATCCATATCGGGCAACTCTTACGGGGGATACCGTTCTCCCACCTTCACCCCCCGAAGCAAATCGCCGCCGCGCACATCGGGCGGGTTCGGAAAAATTTTTAAAAGAAGATAGCCTGCTTCAAGCGTGAGCGAATGATTCTTCTTCACAGGGCATGTCCTGTGGAATTTTTTTACGTCTGAAGATCCTAGGATCATTCCTGTTTGTGGTCATGGGATTATTGATCAAGCGGTATTTGGCGGTTGTTTGCATAGGGCAGGTATTCTCGCGCTGTA
>JBHGXW010000060.1:0-83191 GCA_041920465.1 Paenibacillaceae bacterium
TGCACGAGGCAACGCTGTTCAATCTGAATGAAATGGCCTGTTTGATCAAGGATGGTGAGTGCGGCATGGGGAAACTTGTCCAAAAGACGCAAATGATCCTGATATCCGCAAATCGCATCCTGACGTCCGAGTACGATTAAAGCAGGCTGTGGATAAAATTCTTGCGATGCCAGCGGTTCAAAACGGAAGAAATAGCCTTTGCTTCGCCACTCGGAACCGAGAAAGGCGCGGTTTGCCAGCAAGCGCCCGGGCTGTACTTCATCTTGGAACAACTCCCAATGCTTGCGGTTCTGATACACCATGAAAAGGTCAAATGTTTTTGCTTCGTCTTCTCCAAGCCCGGTAAACAAACTCTCATCCCTCTCCATGACCACCTTGGACGGCAGTGTCCGGTTACGCAGATGAAGTGCCGGAACCAAGAGACAGAATCCGTCGATCTGGCTGTGTTTCTTGTCCATGATCCCTTGAGCCAGGTAGCCGCCAAAAGACATCCCAACCAGCGAAAAGCGTTGTCCGGAAAGGACCGCATCGATAAATTCAAGCAATATTACAAGAAGTTCATCCGATGTTTTGACCCTATCTGCGATCCTTGAATGTCCGTGGGCGGGAATGTCAACATAAATCCGTTTGTATCCCTTATGCTGTTCAAACACCGGTTCCATCCATGCCTTCATCGAACGATGATCCAAGGCAAGCGCGTGCAGGATAATGACAGGATGGCCTTCTCCGCAAATTTCGTAATGAACAGAGCCATTGGTTAGCTGAACGTCCATCTGCTATTCCTTCTCCCTGTATGCGTTATAAATCAGACGGCCAATTTTGCCCATCGTCTGTTTGGCCAGTTTTTCTTCCACGTCCTTGGACAAAAGGGAGATCAGCACAGCGGAATCACGCACATACAAGATACCCGCATCGTGATTAATGTTTGTCACATTGCCTGTCTTGTTGGCCAACTCCCAGCGAGGCAGGCCCCCGATCAGATTGGAATCGGGATCAGGCAGATAAAACGGGATCGAATCGCGGATTTGCTGCTTCTTCAAGATAGAGAGCATCTGCAGGCAGCTGTTGTATGAGAGAATCTCTCCTTTGGCCATCATTCGGAAAATAGAGGCCATATCAGCAGCCGTCACTTCGTTGTAGCCGTCCGGTTCAGCCGGCATCACCATTAACTTGTTGTAGAATTGGCTGTTGTTCATCTGTGTTTTCTGCATGATCCGGCGGATTTGCTTCGCTCCGACACGGTCAATCAAGATGTTGGTTGCGGAATTGTCGCTTTGAATAATCATCAGCATGACCAGATCATAAACGGTAAGCGTCATGCCGGGAGTCAAGTGCTGCAGCACGCCACAGCCGCCGACAAGATCTTCTCTGCGAAGCACGTAACGGTCTTCAAAAGCATACTTGCCGTGATACACGTCCGAGAACACGGCAGCCATGATCGGCACCTTGATCAAGCTGGCCGCATAAAATCGCTGATCCGGGTTTTTCTCAAAACGTTCGTTTGTATGTAAATCTTCAATGACTGCCCCCCATAAGCCGCCCGCTTGTTCGAGCAATTGATCGATCTGGGTATGTAGTTTGGCTAACATTCTAGCACCTCTTTTGCCATCTGGAATTTATAGACAAAATTTTTATACTATAAATACTAGTAATCATCCTGATGGATAGCAACTTGTATTTTCCAGAAATTAAAAAATATTCTCTTGATGTACTTTCCTTTACCGTTTATTGTTAATTTATTCAATAACAAGAAAATTTTTGAAGGGGGTTCGTTATGCGTAGATTTGGTTATGCAACACTTGCTTTTTCTCTACTTGCAAGTCTCGTGTTTACCGGCTGTACTACCCAACCGACTTCTTCCCAAAGTGCCGGAGGGGACAAACCTGCCGAAACTGCTGCCGCAGGGCAGGAGATGGCCATCAACATTGCTTCCGAACCGCAAACGGCTGATCCTGGTTTGGCAGAGGACATTCCATCCATGTCTGTCGCGCGTGCCGCATTTGACGGATTGCTTCGCATCGGAACGGACGGCAAGCTTCATGAAGCCGTAGCAGAAAAGTACGAAGTATCTCCCGACCAGTTGACCTATACTTTCCATCTTCGCGACACCAAATGGAGCAACGGGGACCCTGTAACCGCCCAAGACTTCGAATATGCCTGGAAGCGTGTGCTCAATCCTGAGACGGCCTCCTCTTATGCATACCAGATGTACTACATAAAGAACGGCCAAAAGGCCAATGCCAAAGAAGTGCCGTTAGATCAGGTTGGCGTCAAAGCGACGGATGACAAAACACTTGTGGTGACGCTGGAAAATCCGGCTCCGTTCTTCCCTGAACTGGTTTCTACCGTTACCTATTTCCCGGTTAACAAAAAAGTGGTGGAAAGCAATCCGAAATGGGCGGCTGAAGCGGCTACTTATGTCGGCAACGGACCGTTCATCATGGACAAGTGGGAGCATAAATCCCAAATTGTTTGGAAGAAAAACGATACCTACTGGGATAAAGAGAATGTCAAATTAAGCAAACTTACCTACAACATGATCGAAGACGCCAACACGGAATTAAGCATGTTTGAAGCAGGCGAGTTGGATTGGGCAGGCTCCCCGCTGGGCGATCTTCCCGGTGATGCGATGCAATCTTTGAAAGATTCCGGCAAGCTGCACAATCAAGCGACCGCCGGGACGGAGATTTACGTATTTAACACGACCAAGGTACCGTTCAACAACAAAAACATCCGTAAAGCGTTCGCCTATGCGATTGACCGCAAAGCGTTAACGGATAACGTCGTCACTTACAGAGGCACGCCTGCGCTTGGTTACCTGCCGCCTACCATGTCCTTTAACAAAGATGGATACTTCAAAGATGGCGACGTAAATACAGCCAAGAAACTGCTTGAACAAGGGCTGAAGGAATTGGGCTTAAAGGAATTGCCGCCAATCGAAATCCTATACAACACCAGTGAATCCCACACTCGTGTGGCCCAAGCGATTCAGGACCAATGGCGCAAAGCGTTCGGCATTGAAGTGAAGCTGAAAAATCAGGAAAACAAGGTAAAACGCGAACAGATGAAACAAGGCAACTTCATGATCGGCCGCGGCAGTTGGATTGGAGACTTCAATGACCCGATCAACTTCCTGGAGCTGTACCGTGATCTTGGCGGCAACAACAATGCCCGCTGGACCAATCCGGAATTCAAAGATCTGTTGGTGAAATCGGCAAGCGAAGCGGATACGCAAAAACGAAATGAACTTCTTAAAAAAGCGGATGAGATTTTCATGGATGAAATGCCGATCATTCCGATTTATTACTACACATACGCCTGGGCGCAGGGAGACGGCGTAAAAGACGTTGTCATCGACGCTCTTGGCTTCATAGACTTTAAATATGCATCCAACGAAAAGAAAAGGTAGGGAGTGGGCACGTTGCGACCTGTGATCGGGCTGGCTGGCGCGAAGATGTTTCTTCCTGGGAATACACTTGAACCATTCTTTTACCTCGCTCAAAGCTATGTAGACGGTGTTGCAAAAGCACAGGGAATCCCGTTCATTCTTCCGTTGATGAACGGCTCGGCCGCCCCTTATGAAGAGATGGTGCGATCCGTTGACGGAATTATTTTGACAGGTGGGGATGACCCTGCTCCTCACCTGTATCGTGAACCGCCGCTTCCCGGTTTGGGCGAGGTGGATTACGAACGCGATTTGGCTGAACTGAAATTGATCAACGCCTGCGTGAAATGGAAAAAGCCGGTTTTTGGCGTTTGCCGCGGTATTCAAATCCTTAATGTGGCATTAGGGGGAACACTTTTTCAAGATATTTCAACGCAAATACCCGGTGCCTATCAACATAAGCAAATAGGATCTCGCCGATATGGCTGCCACCATGTGAAGCTGGAGGCGGGATTCATCTATGACACGCTTGGCAAAACAGAAATACTGGTAAATTCATCCCATCACCAATCGATCAAGGATGTGGCTCCTGGCTTACGTGTTACTGCCTCCTCCGCAGATGGAGTGATTGAGGCGGTTGAAAGCGATGATCAGCTGATTATCGGCGTTCAATGGCATCCTGAAAGAATGTGGTCCCATGACGAAGATATGCATAAGCTGATCGAAGCATTTGTGGCTCTGGTAAAGAAAAACCGCCTCTCGTAGGCGGTTTTTTGCATTTCCGCACCTTGCCAATCGGGATCGACAGCGGTAGGATGATGAGAAAAAGTTGGAGCTTGGGGAGAGTGCGACATGGGCCGTTTAATCGTATATTACGATGAACATTGTGCAATTTGCCAGGCAATGAAACATTCGTTTCTGCGGTTAAAGCGGGGGCTTGTTTCCATTGAATGGAGACACTATGAGAGTGTTCCGGTATGTGGTCTGGGGGATTATCAATGTAAAGAATCAATGTCGGTGCAAACGGCTGATGGAACCATCTATCGTGGTTTTTTCGCTGTTCGATTTCTCATCCGGTACACCCGGCTGTTTTTTCTGGCTCCGCTTCTTTATGTTCCGGGAATGAGTGTGATCGGACAAAAGGCGTATCAATGGGTAGCGCGAAACCGGCACAGGCTGTTTGCGTCAGGCAGGAAGTAGGTCAGTTTTCTT
Source organism: Paenibacillaceae bacterium (assembly GCA_041920465.1). Lineage (GTDB taxonomy): Bacteria > Bacillota > Bacilli > Brevibacillales > Brevibacillaceae > Brevibacillus_H. Next base: position 4,598 of record JBHGXW010000060.1, read on the forward strand.
TGCAACCTGGTGGTGGAATATGGTATAGTAATTGCCGATATTGGATGAGTCAAATTAGTTTTGCCCATCCGTTGAAACCTAGACCGGAGGGGTTTCATGTTCTTGGAAAAGTTACTGCCTAACGAGTTTGTCGATTCCGTCTTTGAGATAGATCTTCAGGAATTGCGAAAACGTAACGTTACCGCGATCATTACCGATTTGGACAACACCCTGGTGGAATGGGATCGTCCGCAGGCTACACCCGAGATTGAAGCGTGGCTGCTCAAGCTGAGAGAAGCCGGGATTCAGGTAACGGTCGTGTCGAACAATAAACAAAATCGCGTGAAAGCATTCTGTGAACCGCTGGGTATCCGCTTTATCTGGTCAGCAAAAAAGCCGACCAGTCAAGCGTTCCTCCGAGCGGTCCAAGAAATGAAGGTAAGCATTGCGGAGACAGTGGTAGTAGGTGATCAACTATTCACCGATGTACTTGGTGGAAATTTACTCGGATTTCATACAATATTAGTAGTCCCTGTTGCCCAAAGCGACGGATTTTGGACACGATTTAACCGACAGTTGGAAAAAGTCGCGCTCTACTGGATGAAGAAGAAAGGGATGATTTCATGGGAGAACAGACCATGACGGGGCAAGAGCAAATTTCTTGTGCCGGATGCGGCATTCACATACAGACGGAAGATAAAAACAAACCGGGCTATACTCCGAAGTCCGCCCTGAATCGGGATGTCGTGATCTGCCAGCGCTGTTTTCGCATCAAGCATTACAACGAAGTGGCGCCAATCGGAATGGACGACGATGACTTTTTACGAATCTTGAACAGCATTGGGGCAACAGACAGCCTGGTTGTCATGGTTGTTGATATTTTTGATTTTCAGGGTTCCTGGCTGCGCGGATTGCCGCGTTTTGCAGGCCGCAACCCGATACTGCTTGTAGGCAATAAAGTGGATCTCTTGCCCGCCAATATCAATCTAAACCGGGTCCGCAACTGGATTCAGCACGAGTCAAAACAGCTTGGCCTCAAACCGGAAGACGTTGTTTTGGTTAGTGCCCAAAAGGGAATAGGAATTGAAGAATTGCTGGCCAAAATCGGCCAGCTGCGCAAGGGACGCGATGTCTATATCGTCGGTGTCACCAATGTAGGCAAATCCACGTTGATCAATCGGATCGTACGGGATTACGGTTCGACCGAGATGGAGATTACCACCTCGCCATTTCCAGGAACGACACTGGACAAGATTGAGATTCCGCTTGAGGATGGAAAGTCTCTGTACGATACACCGGGGATTATCAACCGCGATCAGATTGGCCATATGATCAGCCCGCAGGATTTGCAGGAGATCACCCCGAAGGCTCGGATCAAGCCGCGCGTCTTTCAATTGGACGATAAACAATCTTTATTTATCGGCGGTTTGGCGCGAATCGACTTTGCCCGCGGAGAACACCAGCCATTTGTTTTTTATGTAGCAAACAATTTGCAGATTCACCGCACCAAACTGGAGAAGGCGGATGAACTGTTTGAGAAGCACCACGGCGGCCTGTTGGCTCCGCCTTCCGGAGAAAGAGCGAAACAGCTTCCGCCATTTGTCCGCCAAACTCTCAAGGTACAGGCGGGGGAGCCAACGGATATCGTCATCTCCGGTTTGGGCTGGATTACGCTGCAGGGGAAAAATCCGGCTGTTGTCGAGGTGCACGTTCCCAAAGGCGTCAGCATCGGCTTGCGCAAAGCGTTGATTTAAGACAATCGTATTGCCCCTCCGGTTAGCGGAAGGGGCTTTTGCGGTAGAGATATACTGCTGGGGGAAGGGAGAAAGCTACGTTGGTCATTACCAGTAAAACGCAACTTGTGGGGTTGTTGGGTCACCCCGTCTCACATTCTCAATCACCGTTGATGCACAATACAGCCTTTCAGCAAAAACAACTGCCTTTTGCTTACGCGGCGTTTGATGTGGCTCCCGAACGTTTGAAGGAAGCGGTTGCCGGCATTCGCGGACTCGGAATCAAAGGAGTCAATGTCACGATCCCGCACAAGGTTGCCATTTTGCCGTTATTGGATGAGATAGATCCGCTGGCTCAGCGCATCGGGGCAGTAAATACGGTAGTAAACCGGAATGGCCGATTGGTCGGGTATAACACAGACGGCAAGGGTTATGTCCGCTCTTTGGTGGAAGAGACAGGGCTACTCTTAGCCGATCAAGTCGTGACACTCTTGGGCGCTGGCGGTGCGGCGCGTGCGGTAGCCTGCACGTTGGCGGACAAAGGGGTCAAGGAGATTCGCATTATCAACCGCTCCCGCGAAAAAGCAAAACTGCTTGCGGATCATCTGAAGCCGCTGGTTCCCGCAAAAGCGCTGGAACCAGGCGAATTCGAAGACGCGGTGAAAACAGCTACCCTTTTAATCAATACCACTTCCATCGGGATGTACCCGAATGTTCATGAAATGCCGATTCCATACGAGTGGCTGCATGCCGATTTAATTGTGAGCGATTTAATCTACAATCCGCTTGAAACCAAATTATTAACTTCAGCCAAAAATGTTGGCGCTATCACGCATTCAGGTGTCGGCATGTTTGTCAATCAAGGGGCACTCGCCTTTGAATTGTGGACCGGAGTGGAAGCGCCGGCCGAACTGATGCGGGAAACTGTGTTAACGCAACTACGCCAAGGAGGAAACTAGATGTTGACAGGAAAACAAAAGCGCTACTTGCGCTCTCTTGCCCACCATTTAAGCCCTATCTTTCAGGTAGGCAAAGGCGGGGTAAATGAAAATATGATTACCCAGATCAAGGAGGCCTTGGAAGCCAGAGAACTGATTAAGGTCTCCATCCTGCAAAACAACCTGGATGATAAGCACGATGTGGCCCAGGAATTGGCCGATGGTGCAGAAGCAGAGCTGGTTCAGCTGATCGGACACACCGTGGTTTTATATAAAGAGTCAACCGAACACAAAACGATTACGCTTCCGTAACGGTGGAGGAAAAACGATGCAAAAGCGCGTTGGCATTCTGGGCGGAACATTTAACCCCATCCACAACGGGCATCTGTTGATTGCCGAGCAGGCAAGAGAACAAGTTGGGCTTGACGAGGTCTGGTTTATGCCGGCCCGAATTCCGCCCCATAAAGAGGACCAAGGTATTCTCACCGCTGAACACCGATTGCGGATGGTGGAGCTGGCTGTTGCCGACCATCCCCGGTTTCGGGCGACAGATATTGAATTGAAACGGGAGGGGCCCTCCTACACCGTGGATACTCTGCTCTTGCTGCATGCCGAATACCCCGAGCACCGGTTTTTCTTTATCGTGGGCGGCGACATGCTGCAAATTTTGCCGAAGTGGCACAGGTACGAAGAACTGAAGAAGCTGGTTCATTTTATTGGTATTTCCCGGCCAGGTTCCGTCTTTGAGGCAGAACTTCTGAAACCGCATGTCACCTTTGTGGAAGTGCCGGCGTGGGATATTTCCTCTACCTGGATCAGAGACAAGGCAAGACAGGCGAAAAGCCTTCGCTATCTGGTACCGCAAGCTGTAGAAAGCTATATAAAGGAGTACAAATTGTATGAGTAAAGGGATGGAACGCGACAAATTACTGGCACAAGTGCGGGCACAAATGAATGAAAAGCGATATCTTCATACCCTTGGTGTCGCCGCTTCCGCCCGTAACCTTGCCATGAGGTATGGCGCCGACCCTGACAAGGCGGAGCTGGCCGGATACACCCACGATTACTGCAAGTGTTGGCCGACGGCAAGAATGCTGGAGTATTTACACCGCTATGATATCGCGCAAGATATTATCGAGGGAGAAAAAGAACTGTGGCATGCCTTCGTCGGGGCGATTGTGATTCAGGATGAGTTGGGCATCAACGATCCGGAAATTCTGCAAGCGGTTCGCTACCATACGACGGGCAGAGTGGGCATGTCGCTTTTGGAAAAAGTGGTTTGTGTCGCAGATTATATTGAACCTACCCGAGATTACCCCGGAGTGGAAAAAGTCCGGGAACTGGCGCACAAAGACCTTGACCAGGCACTGGCACAAGGATTAGGCGCAACCATTCAATTCTTGATCGAGCAGAAGAAAGCCGTTCACCCGCTCACATTACTCGCATACAACGATCTGGTCAAGCGCTAAACAGCAGCGATCAAGAGCAACATCACATAAAGAATCAGAAATACAGCAGATAAAGGGTCACATTGGATGAAGAAACATATCAGACAAGGAGGAATTAGATGGTAAATGTAGTAGATGATTTGGCCAAATTGGTGGTTAAGGCGGCAGAGGACAAAAAAGCGGAAAAAATCGTGGTGATGGACATCAGCAAGTTATCCGTCATCGCTGAATATTTCATCATCTGCAACGGGAACAACGAGCGCCAGGTGCAGGCGATCGTAACGGAAATCCGTGATCAAGCACATAAAAACGGCTACAATGTGAAAGGAATCGAAGGGGCGGAAGAGGGCCGCTGGGTTTTGATCGATTTGGGCGATGTGGTTGTGCACGTATTCCACCGGGAAGAACGTGACTTTTACAATATTGAGCGGCTATGGAGCGATGCGCCGATCGTCTCGTTTGCCGAACCGACGCCATGAGCTCCTATACGCATTTAGCGCAAGTTTATGATTTTTTGATGCAGGATTCACCTTATGATCGCTGGCTTGAGTGGGTCGGCGATTTTTGGCGTGAACATGGACAGCCACGGACAGTGCTTGACTTGGGATGCGGAACCGGAAACATCGCTATTCCCCTTGCCAAACAGGGCCATCAAGTGGTGGGAATTGACCTGTCCAGTGAAATGCTGGCGATGGCTTTTGAGAAAGCACAGCGCGCGCAGGTTAAGGTGAAATGGCTGGAGCAGGATATGCGCACGTTAGAGGCCCCACAGGCAGACTCCGTCATCTCGTTGTGCGATTCATTCAGCTACCTGACAGAGGAGGAAGACGTTCAGCAAGCTTTCCAGCAAGTTTACGACCACCTGACACCCGGCGGATATTTCTTGTTCGACGTACATAGTCCCTACAAAATAACACACATTTTTGGGGAAAATACCTTTACTCTTTTGGAAGAGGATATCGCTTACATCTGGAATTGTTTTTGCGATGCAGACAGACTGGAAGTGGAGCATCAGCTTACTTTTTTCATCAAACAGCCGAACGGATTGTTCCAGCGTTTGGAGGAATCTCATGTGCAGCGTGCCTATCAGCCGACCCAAATGATTCAATGGCTGCGTGAAGCCGGTTTTACGGAGATCAAGCTGACGGCCGACTTCGCCAATCTGCCCCCCAACCGGGAAAGCGAACGCCTATTTTATGCCGCTCGCCGTCCGTTAGATTGACAGCAAAGATTGATTTGTCTATAATCGATTTCAATGGTCGCAACATGTTTTTTTAAAGGCCAATATGCATTTTCTAATAAGAATAAGCCAAAATGCGATGACGAGGAGCAGTAAGAATAAAGATAGGTTTCAGAGAGTTGACGGCTGGTGCAAGTCAACCCGATCTTGTTCCGAACTCGCCTCCAAGCACTTCTGCAGAAGGCCCGCTTGGGCTGTGTAAGCAGAAGCGTGTATTCCACGTTACGGAATCGAAACAAGCGGGTAAATCGGATGGTCCGTTTTTTGCACATCGAGACATTGAGCCGGTTTATCAAACAGGGTGGTACCGCGGGAAAACCAACTCTCGTCCCTATCAGATCATACTGGTAGCGGCGGGAGTTTTTTATTTTTTGCAGTTATTCGTTGAGGAGGCATTTCATCATGGCAAGAGCTTACAATCCGGCAAGCATCGAAGAGAAATGGCAAAGAAAATGGCAGGAGCAAAACAGCCATAAAACCAATGAAGACAACCAAAAACCCAAATTCTACTGCTTGGAGCAGTTTCCTTATCCGTCCGGGCGGCTCCACATGGGACATATGCGCGTTTATTCCATCGGTGACATCATTGCCCGGCTGAAGCGGATGAACGGCTATCAAGTGCTGCACCCGATGGGCTGGGACGCGTTTGGTCTGCCGGCGGAGAACGCAGCGGTCAAGTTTGGAGCGGCTCCGGCAAAATGGACCTATGAAAACATTGATTTCATGAAAAACCAATTAAACCGGCTTGGGGTTAGCATCGACTGGTCCCGCGAAGTGACCACCTGTTCTCCTGATTATTACAAGTGGACCCAATGGCTGTTCCTGCAATTTTACGAAATGGGCTTGGCATACCGCAAACGCGCTTTCGTCAACTGGTGTCCGGAATGTTCTACGGTGCTGGCCAATGAGCAGGTTATTGACGGATGCTGCTGGCGTTGCGATTCGGAAGTGACAAAGAAAGATTTGGAGCAGTGGTTCTTCCGCATCACCGATTACGCCGACCGCCTGCTCACCGACCTGGATAAACTGCCGCACTGGCCGGAAAAAGTACGCACCATGCAGAAAAACTGGATCGGAAGAAGTGAAGGGGCAAACGTGGTATTTACCATTCCTGAGCTGGATGATGCGGAAGTAACGGTATTTACTACCCGTCCTGACACGCTTTATGGAGTAACCTACATGGTGCTGGCTCCTGAGCACAACCTTGTGGAAAGACTGATCGCAGGCAAGGAGCAGGAAGCAGAGGTTCGCGGCTTTCTTGAGCAAATGAAAAAGGAAAGCGATATTACCCGCACCGCTGCCGATGCCGAGAAACAAGGCCATTTCACCGGAGCTTACGCGAAGCATCCGCTTACCGGCGAACTAATCCCCATCTGGGTAGCCAATTACGTGTTGCCAGATTACGGCACAGGCGCGGTTATGGGGGTTCCGGCACATGATGAGCGGGACTTCGAATTTGCCAAAAAGTACAATCTGCCGATCAAAGCGGTAATCAATCCGGAAGACCCGAACCTGCTGGTTGAGGAAGTAGGAATCGACAGCGCTTATACGGAAGACGGCACACTGATTCACTCCGGCCCGTTTGACGGAATGCCAAACCAGGATGCGATCCGTGCCATCAGCGAGCACCTGGAACAAGCGGGCAAAGGGGGGCTTGCTGTTTCCTTCCGCCTGCGCGATTGGCTGGTTTCCCGCCAACGCTATTGGGGAGCGCCGATTCCAATTGTCTACTGCGACACTTGCGGTGTTGTACCCGTTCCGAAAGAGCAGTTGCCGGTACTTCTGCCAAAAGACGTTGTGATCGACGGTAAACGTAACCCGTTAACCACTTCGGAGGCATTCCTGCATACGACTTGTCCAACTTGCCAAGGCCCGGCGACACGCGAAACGGACACGATGGACACGTTCATTGACTCTTCCTGGTATTATCTGCGCTATACGGATTCAAGGAATGAACAGCTTCCATTCGCAAAAGAAAATGTCGACAAGTGGCTGCAAGTGGATGAATATATCGGCGGAATTGAGCACGCCATTTTGCACCTTTTGTATTCCCGATTCTTTACCAAGGTGCTGTACGATGCGGGAATGGTATCTTACGATGAGCCGTTCCGCAGTTTGTTAACGCAAGGCATGGTGCTAAAAGACGGTGCCAAAATGTCCAAATCAAAAGGCAACGTGGTCAGCCCGGATGAGATGATCGAGAAGTATGGTGCTGATACCGTCCGCCTGTTCATTCTGTTTGCCGCACCGCCGGAACGTGACCTTGATTGGACAGACACCGGCGTAGAAGGAAGTTTCCGCTTCTTGAACCGTGTATGGCGCTTGATCGACAGCTATACCGAGCAAGCTGCGAACACAGCTCAGACACATACAGCATCCAACGCTCAGCCGAACCTAACCGATGACGCAGCCAAGGAATTGTACCGGATGACCCATTACGCGATCAAAAAAGTAACGGAGGACATCGGCGAGCGCTACACCTTCAACACGGCAATCAGTACGATTATGGAGTTGGTTAACAAGCTATATGCTTATCCTGCCGATGCGGACCGGGCAACTTACAGATTTGCAATTGAAACGCTGATTGTCCTCTTGGCGCCAATTACTCCGCATATCGCGGCCGAATTGTGGGAGATGATCGGCAAAACATCTTCCGTTCACGAAGAGAATTGGCCTGTGTACGACCCAAAAGCACTTGTCACGGATGAAGTGGAGATCGTCATTCAGCTAAACGGCAAGGTTCGTGACAAACTGGTGGTAGCAAATGGCCTGAGCAAAGAGGAATTGGAGCAAGTCGTGATAAACCACGAAAAAGCAAAAGCGTTGATTGAGGGGAAAACGATCCGCAAAGTTGTGGCCGTTCCCGGCAAATTGGTAAACATTGTTGCAGGATAAACCTTTCTTGATGTTCTTTCCTGAAATGAAAGGCTCACGTTGCATCAACGGCGTGAGTCTTTTTGCTTCTTTTTGCGGCATGCTCCTTGATCCGGTCGTCAATCTCAAGCATTTGCTAGAATCGGCGAACCGGGGGGGTTTGAATCGGTGGATGCTACGCAAACAAATGGTGGTGCATCTCCTGTTTGTCTTCAGCAAATTTGGCATGAGTGCGGCGGAACACTTCTTCAAATACTCCCGGGATCTCTTCCCTTAAAGCAGTTAAACCTTCCCCTGTTATGCCCCCCGGTACGCAAACCCTGGCTTGCAGGGCAGGGAGCGAAAAAATATCCTGTTTTAACAGATCAGCCATCCCGATAAACATTTTGGTAGTCAGAAAAGCAGCGGCTTCCGGGGAGATTTTATAATGCTGAACGGCTGAGTCAATCATCTGCTGCAAGATATAACTGATAAATGCGGGACCGCAGCTGCTGATGTCGGAAGCAATCCGCAGAAGAGCGGGTTCCACTTCAATCGGGTGTGCAATATGGGAAACAAGAGAGAGCAAGGATTGTCTCATACCTTCTGTTATCCTGGTTCCGAATTCGACCAACGCCAATCCGCTGCATGCGGCATTTGTAATGCTTGGCACAATCCGGGCCACAGGACAGGAAACAAGCTGTTCCAGATCATGCAAATCGATTGGGCTGGTGATCGTAACCAGAATCTGTCCAGGTTTTATGAAAGGCTGGATTTGATCAAGAACTTGCCGGTATTCAAGCGGTTTAATACAGAGAAAGACAAGCTGGCAATTTTCTACGACAGCCACGCTACTCTCCCCAACGGTTAAACCGGGAAACTCTTGAGCCAGTGATACAGCTTTAGAGGGAGTACGATTTTGTGCGATGATTTGTTTAGGGGAGAGGGCGCAGGAAGTAATGAAAGAACGGATCAGAATGCTGCCCATACTGCCCGTACCTATAAATCCAACTTGCATATGTTATCCCTCCAACGTCATAATCTATTTTTAACCATATGAAAATGAAGCATGGCTCATGACCGACGATTTTCTGTTTGTTTCCTGACACTTGAAAGCGAACCAAGGCGATCATTACAGAAAGAGAAGGGAAGCGGCTTATAAAAATATTTTAAATAAAAGGAATATTGATAAAATTTTGTATTTAGTATACATTACATGTGAGAGGATGGTAGGACATACATAATTGTAAGCGCAAACATAACTAAATGTGGAGAAACCTTCCATTCGAATCAAGGGGGTGAATACGGGTTTATAAATAAACATTTAAATGCAAGTCTCTAACATTTAGTTATCAATCGTCCCTCAAGACTGTCCGCATCAAATATCCAGGAGGGGATTCTATTGATCAAAAAGGATTGGAAGAGCATCGAGCAATCTTCTTCATTTCAGGAATTAATCCGTCAAAAGAAGGCATTTATCATTCCCGCCACGATATTTTTTATTATTTTCTACTTCACCCTTCCCATTTTGACCGGCTACACGACCGTGCTTAACGGCAAAGCGATTGGAGTAATCAACTGGGCATACGTATATGCCTTCGCCCAATTTGCCATGACCTGGATTCTCTGCCACATGTATATGAACAAGGCAAATAAATTCGACAAAATCGTCGAGGAAGTGAAGAAGTCGGCAGCAGAGAAAGGAGTGAAGGCAGGATGAATGGAACCGCGTTTACATTTTTTATGGGAATCATAATTCTCACTCTTCTAATTACGTATTGGGCAGCAAAGCGCAACAAGTCGACAAGCGAGTTCTATGTGGCGGGGGGCAACATAACCGGTTGGCAGAATGGACTTGCAATTGCCGGTGACTATATGTCCGCAGCATCATTTCTCGGTATTGCCGGAGCGATTGCTTTAAACGGCTTTAGCGGTTTCTTCTACTCCATCGGTTATCTGGTCGCCTATCTGGTTGTGTTGCTGTTGGTGGCTGAACCTCTTCGCAACCTCGGAAAATACACCATGGCTGACATGATTGCTGCCCGCTTTAACGCCAAAGCAATCCGTTCTACTGCCGCACTGAATACCCTCGCCATCAGCACCTTCTACATGATCGCCCAGCTCGTCGGCGCCGGTGCCATTATCAAGCTTTTGCTTGGTATTGATTATTCTGTTGCTATTATCATCATTGGTATCTTGATGACAATTTACGTGGTTGCAGGCGGAATGCTCGCCACTACATGGGTACAGATTGTCAAAGCAGTTCTTTTAATGGGAGGCACCATTGCCCTTTCCTTAATGGTACTTGCTCATTTTAACTTTAATCCGGTTGAATTGTTTAACCAGGTTGCTGCCAAGGTCGGGGAAAAAGCGGTTGAACCTCCTGCTCCAACCACCTTCGCCGCAGGCATCGACGTGGTCTCCCTGAACATCGCCTTGGTGCTTGGCACAGCAGGCTTGCCGCACATTCTCATTCGTTTCTTGTCCGTGCCTAATGCAGTAACAGCTCGAAAGTCCATTGTAGTCGCCACATGGATTATTGGTCTCTTCTACTTGATGACTCCGATCCTTGGCTATGGAGCTGCCTATTTCGTCGGCCAGGAAGCAATCAAAACGGCCAACAAAGCCGGAAATCTGGCTGCTCCGCAACTGGCTGAATTCCTGGGAGGAAACATCTTCCTGGCCTTCATCTCAGCCGTTGCGTTCGCCACCATTCTAGCTGTAGTTGCAGGGCTGGTAATTTCGGCAGCCAGTGCATTCGCACACGATTTCTACTCCAACGTACTCCGTCATGGGAAAGCAACCGAACAAGAGCAGATGAAAGCAGCACGTTGGGCTTCTGTCGGAATTGCCTTGTTCTCCATTTTGCTTGCACTGGGAGCCAAAAACTTCAACGTATCGTACCTTGTCGCACTTGCTTTCTGCGTTGCTGCAAGTTCCAATTTGCCAGTCATTCTCTTGACGATCTTCTGGAAGAAGTTTAATACGAAGGGCGCAGTAGCCGGCATGCTGACAGGCCTGATCGGTTCTGTCGGTCTGATCCTTCTTAGTCCGAATGTAATGGGAGATGCTGCGATCTTCCCGCTAAAGAGTCCTGCGATCATTTCCGTGCCGCTCGGTTTCTTGGCTTGCTACCTGGGAACGGTCATGGGAGGCGGAGCGAGTGAAGAGGACGAAGAGAAATATACCGAAATCTTCGTTCAAGCCAATACCGGCATCAAACAGGTAGGCTAATCTGCCAATGGCTTAAAAAATGATGGCTCTCGTAACGTCTGCGTTGCGAGGGCTTCTTTTTGCTTTCATTATTGGAGCGAGATTTTTTCCTTGATCTTCTCGTACAGTTTTTCCCCGATTCCGCCAACCTCTTGAAGCTGCTCAATGGAGCGGAATCCACCCTGTTTCTCCCGATAGCTCAGGATCGCTTTCGCGCGGGTTTCCCCGATCCCCGGCAGCGTCATCAATTGTTCCAGGGTTGCCTGATTAATGTTTACTTTGGTTTCTGCTGCTGGTACTACGGAAGCGGCTCGTCGGTCGGTAGCAGCGGTTTCACTGTCCGTTTGATTCAAAGGCAGAGGAAAGACAGCTTTATCCGATTGGGCCGGAATCCATACGATCATTCCGTCTACCAGTGTTTGAGCCAGATTAACACGGTTCAGATCGGCATTGGGAAGGAGTCCGCCCGCTCTTTGCAGGATGTCATTCACACGTTCATTGTCTGCAAACGAGTAAAGACCGGGTTTTTTTACCGCACCCTTCAGATCAACGTATTGCTGTTTTTGCGCGAAGGGGTCAGACTGCTTTCGCACAACCTGCTTGTCCTCCGCCTGCCGAGAGGGGGTAAGAGAAAGGGGTTCGGCAGTCTTTTCACTTTCCGAAGCATAGACGGCTGTTTGAAAGGGAGCGGATGGGCCAATTTCCGTCGCTCCCGGATACAGGATGAAGCTAATGGTGAGGAACAAAGAGATACCCAAGATGACGATGAATGTACGGTAGCGCTCCCATAAATTATACAACATGGTAAATCCCTCCGATTCTCTTCGTTACGATTTACCGCAATCGTAGAAAAAGACAGAGCCAAGTGCAAATATACTGCAAGACCACTCATCATCATACAATCCCTACAATATAATCATAATACAGAATAATCAGAAAAATAAAAAATGGGAGGATGTATGCTGAGAATGGTAAATGCCGTTTGTGGTAGTGTTCAAGCGGATCAACTAGGGAAAACCTTGATTCACGAGCATTTTCAGTTTGGCTATCCCGGGTTTCATGGAGATCTTACGATTGGTCAATATAATCGAGAGGAAGCGTTAAAAATCGGCCTTGATGTGGCGGAACGCTTAAAAATATTTGGTGTCCAAACAGTGGTCGATCCTACTCCAAATGAATGTGGAAGGGATCCGGAACTCCTGAAAGAAATATCAGAAAGATCGGGAATTAACATTATCTGTGCCACTGGATACTATCATGAAGGGGATTCGGCAACTGCCTATTGGAACTTGCGGCATGCATTTGGGGATGCTGAAACCGAAATATATGAAATGTATATGAAGGAGATAACCGAAGGAATTGGGAATACGGGAATTAAAGCTGGAGTAATCAAACTTGCCTCAAGCAAGGACAATATTACGGAGTATGAACAAAGGTTTTTTAAAGCAGCAGCAAAAGCTCAGCGTGATACAGGAGTAACGATTATCACCCATACACAAGAAGGGACGATGGGACCCGAGCAGGCTGAGCTCCTTATCTCACAAGGAGCTGATCCCAATCGAATCGTAATTGGTCATATGTGCGGCAGTACCGACATCGCCTATCATCTACGTACTTTGGAAAAAGGAGTTTACATAGCTTTTGACAGATTTGGTCTGCAAGGACTCGTCGGCACACCATTGGATCATATGAGAGAAACGGTTCTGGTTGGTTTAATCGGAATGGGATATGGAAAGAAACTGCTGCTCTCTCATGATACGGTCAATTGCTGGCTTGGAAGACCACCTGTTATCCCGGAAGCAGCTTTACCGGCAGTAGCGTGTTGGCATCCAACGCATATCTTCGAAAATGTAATTCCCACTTTGCTCCAAGCCGGAGTAAGTGAAGAACAAATTCAAACGATCATGGTAGACAATCCACAAAATGTTTTCGGTGCCGCAGATCTTTAAGCCTCCTGTGCTCCGATTAAGAAAACCCACCCGACGTAAGCTGCGCTTAAGTCGGGCGGAGGCTCGAACTTATAAATTCCTATCGACAAAGCCGCCTTTTATAGGCGGCTTTCCCATTGATTACTTGATGTTATCCGATCGGCTGCGGTTCTGCCTTTCTCCGGCGCACCTCCACACTGGGGCTTACATACGGACCAAACGAATACTTCTGCTCGATATAAATTTGATGCCAGAGCATGAAGACGAGAATGGTCCAGATTTTGCGGCTGTAATCGGCATGCCCTTCACGGTGCTCGTCCAGCATGTAGAGAACGTACGCTTTATTGATCAAATGGTCTACTTTGGATTCAAAGATGATTTCTTTTGCCCATTGGTAGAATTGGTTTTTCAACCAATAGCGGGTCGGAACGGGGAAGCCCAGTTTCGGACGGGTTTTGATCTCGGCCGGCAGGAAGTCCTTCATCGCTTCACGCAGGACATGCTTGGTCGTGCCGTTTGCGATTTTGTATTTGGTTGGAATGGTGGCCGCGAACTCAAATACTTTGGGATCGATAAACGGTACGCGAAGCTCCAAAGAGTTGGCCATCGTCATTTTGTCCGCTTTCATCAGGATATTTCCCCGCAGCCATGTATGGATGTCCAGATATTGCATCTTGGTTACATCATCATAATCGGCTACTTTTTGATAGATTTCATTGGTAATTGTCCATGGAGAGCGGTAGTTACCGGAATGGAGGATATCTTCCATGACTACGCGTTCTTTTAACTCTTCGCTGAATATCAAAGCATTTCCGAAAAAGCGTTCTTCCACCGTTTTGGAGCCGCGGATCAAGAAGTTTTTACCCTTGACCGAATCGGGAAGCTTCTCTGCGATGCTTCTCAAAGAGCCTTTCATCCAGGCTGGCAAATAAGAGAACATGCGCAGTGAATGCGGCTCGCGGTAAATATTGTAGCCTCCGAAGAATTCGTCGGCGCCTTCACCTGATAAGACAACCGTTACATGCTGACTGGCAAGCTCGGCGACGAAATAGAGCAGGATCGCAGACGGATCGGCAACCGGCTCGTCCTGGTGCCAGATCAGACGCGGCAGTTCGCTCATATATCGGTCAGCGGAAATCACGACTTCATGATGTTCAGTCCCCAAGAATTGGGCCGTCCTGCGGGCATAATCCAATTCACTGTAACCCGGAATGTCGGAGCCGACCGAGAAGGTTTTGACCGGTTCGAACGTCTTGAGCATAGCCACGATACTGGAGGAGTCAACTCCGCTGGACAGGAAAGCTCCGCGCGGAACTTCACTCACCCGATGCTTGTCTACCGATTCCAGCATGACAGAGCGCGTGCCTTCGACGAAATAGGAAAAAGGCTTGCTTTCATCAGGAGCAAATTGTACTTCCCAGTATTTCGAGATGGAAATCTTGTCATCTTGAATGACGAAATAGTGGGCAGGCGGAATCCGGTAAATTCCTTCGTACATCGTATTTGGGTCCGGCACATACTGGAACGTCAAATAGTGAAAGAAGGAAGTTTGGTTCACTTCCCGTTTCACATTTGGCAGTTCAAGCAAACTCTTTATTTCGCTTCCCACAGCGATAGAGTCGGCCGTTTCCGTATAGTAGAGCGGCTTGATGCCAAAGTGGTCACGAGCCCCGAACAAGAGCTGCTTGCGGCGGTCCCAAATCGTGAAACCGAACATGCCGCGAAGGTGCTTGGGAGCGTCAAAACCTACTTCTTCGTATAAATGGAGGATGGTTTCGATGTCGGAATCAGTCTCGAACACATGGCCGCGATCCTTCAGCCAAGCCTGCAGTTCCTTGTAGTTATATATTTCACCGTTACCGATGATAAACATGTCCTTGTTCTCGTTAAAAAGCGGCTGGTGTCCGCCAGTGACATCAATGATACTTAGCCGGCGAAACCCTAAAGCAATATGATCTTCCAGATGAAACCCGTCATCGTCCGGTCCCCGATGCAAAATTACGCTCGTCATCGCTTCAATCGTCTCGGGTCGGACTGGAGTCTGCCTCTTGTTGTAGAGTGCTACTATTCCACACATATGCGTTAACTCTTCCTCTCACAGGGAGCATCCCTTGAAATACACTATAGCTAAATCTATCACGGATTACCGGAGAGTGCAATCTAAGCAGGAGATGAGAGCTTGCCCCACATAGCCGCAATTACTTGTAGTGAACCCACTCCATCGGCTCAATAAAAAATTGGTTGAATTCGTTGTTGTATGCATTGCGGAAGACGACACGGACTACACCCGCTTGATTTAAGCGTTTGGTGCAGTTTTCACAGGGTTCATGGGTGACATAGGCGGTGGCTCCGTTCAGCTCATCTCTTCGTGCATGCAAAATCGCGTTTTCTTCCGCATGCAGCGTTCTGATGCAGCGTCCGTCTTTCATCAGACATCCGACATCCGTACAATGCGGGTGTCCGTGAATCGAGCCGTTATAGCCGGTTGATACAATCCGATTTTCCTTCACGATCACGCAGCCTACCTGAAGTCTGTTGCAGGTTGCTCTTGTTGCCACTTCATCCGCTAAATCGAGATAATATTGATCCCATGATTTTCTCATCTCTTCGCACACCTTTTCCTCTGTTTCGTTTTGCCTTTCATTTTGTCAGCGTTTCAAAGGGAAGTCAACAGAACGCCTGCTCTTTCTCCGGTTGTTTTTTTGTCCTTTGCCCAATTTGTATTGTTAGAAGAAGAATCACTTGGGAAAAGGGGACGAAAGCCGTGCAGAGAGCGTTGCAGCCAACTTGGATGCTGCCGATCAGCCTGGCAGTAGTTTGCGGGTATCTCTTAGCTGCTTATGCAGATGTGTACGGATTGGTTGCCATTTATTTGCTGGTGGCAGGGATCTCTTGCATCTTGCCAGCGAAGACGCGAGGCAGGATTCGCGTTTGCTTGCTTGTTTCGCTTTTGGCTGTCGGGTACTTCCAGCTGTACGATCATATCCATCAATCTGCTTGTCTCGCGCTTGCCGCCGGGGAGAAAACCGTTCAAATAGAGGGAGCGATTGATTCTGCGGTAAAGCAGGACGGGGATACGGTCTCGTTTTATTTGCAAGCTACAAGTGCGGATGGAATCGGTTTGGGAAGGTGGCCCAAAAAGAGCGAAAGAATTGCGGTAAGGCTGAAGCTGACCCAAGCGGAACAGATTGCTGCCGTAAACAAATGGTCGATCGGTGATTCGCTTGAGGGAGAATTAAAGCTGACTTTGCCGCAAGCAAACCGAAATCCGGGCGCGTTTAACTACGCCCGCTATTTGCGATGGCAGGGAGTCTATGTGATTGGTGAAGCAGCTTATCCGTCTGTTCGGCATATCCGCCAATTTGCCAATCTATGGGGCTGGTTCGATCGTTGGCAAAGACTGGAGGAGGCCATCCTGGAGCAAATCTATCCCGATCAGGAAACGGCAGGCTATTTGAAATCGCTGTTGCTGGGGGTTACGGACGAGGTAGATCCGCAAATTACCGATCTTTACTCCAGAATGGGCTTGCTGCATGTTTTGGCGATTTCCGGCCTTCACGTGACGATGGTCAGCGCTTGCTGGATGTGGGGATTGAAGCGGTTGGGCCTGAGCAGGAAGAAGAGCGCATGCCTAGGGTTGGTTTTTTTGACACTCTACGTACTGCTGGTGGGGGCCAGTTCGTCGGCTGTCCGTTCAGGAATCATGGGAGGAATCGGGCTTTTGGCTGTCCAGAGCCGCAGGCAAATCTCCATGGTGTCTGTCTGGAGCATCGCTTTGACTGTGATGCTTTTTGCCAGTCCCTATCAGCTCTGGCAGGCAGGATTTCAGCTTTCATTTGCCGTAACATTGGGGCTCATTCTGTATGTGCCGATGCTGGCACAGCTCAGGGGGAGGGGGCCGAAGTGGCTGTTTTCATCCCTGACGGTAACTTTTTCGGCCCAGCTTGTCTCCTTTCCCATTCTGATTTATTGGTTTCATCAGTTTTCATTTTTGTCGTGGCTGATCAACCTGATTTACGTGCCAATCATATCGTTTGTGATTTTGCCGCTTGGCTATGTATCATTGGGAGTGGCCCACGTTCACCCGGCCTTTGCCTATCTGATTAGCGAATTCAACAGAATGCTACTTGCGTGGCTTCATCACCTGCTTGGCTGGGCCGATCAATGGCAGATTCTGTTTCGCCACTGGCCTCATCCGACATGGTGGTGGGTTGTGTTCTATTTGGCGTACTGTTCATTCGTTCCCCTTTGTTGGTATCGGGGCTACCATCGGGGGCGTGATCTTCTCCTGTACATAGCATGTCTGTTGCTTCTTGTCGTTTGTGCCAGACAGCCTTTTACGGGCCTGAATGAAGTGCGGATCACCTTCCTTGATGTGGGACAGGGCGATTCTATTATTGTCGAAATCGGCAGGGAGAAAGTATACTTGATTGATAGTGGTGGAACCGTACAGCCCCGCGAAGAGGCCTGGAGAAGAAAAAAAGACCCGTTTGATGTCGGCAAAGATGTAGTTTTGCCGTTCCTGAGAAGCCGGGGTATCGAACAACTGGATATGATCGTCATGACTCATCCTGATAACGATCATGTGGGCGGATTTCTATCCATTCTGCCGCAAATGCAAATTAAATCGGCTCTGATTAACGGGGATACGCCCAAAGAAGCCGAACAGAAAGTGCTAGATTATCTTCTCGTGAAACATATACCCGTTTATACCAACAGACGGATGGTCAGATGGCAGGATCATCCGGATGTTACCTGGACGTGGCTTTCTCCGACAGAGAGCCCGCAAAACAGCAAGCCAAGCGGCAATGATGCATCAATCGTCTTATTGCTTACCGCGTACGGAAAAAACGTATTGTTCACGGGCGATTTGGAACAAAAAGGCGAAAAGCTTATTCTTATGGCCTATCATCTCCCTCATGTCGATATATTAAAAGTAGGGCATCACGGCAGCAAAACATCTACCACAAAGAATTTGCTAGAAGTGATTACTCCCAAGGCAGCTGTGATCTCTGTCGGCAAACATAACCAGTACCATCATCCGCACCCGGAAGTGATCCGGAGGTTGAACCAAATGAAGAGCACTGTCTATCGAACAGATGAGCAAGGTTCCATCACGGCGATTATCACTTCGGACGGTATCAAAGTGGAGCCCTTCAGCGCCAGCAGGTAGCGGTGCATCTAGCGCTTTCGATTCGTTTAGAAAAAACAGCGGAGATTTGCAACTTTATCGAATGGATACACGTCAGAGGGGAAGGAGAGGAGCAAGATGGGAGAATCGGAGCTTATACGAAAAGCTCAGAGCGGTGATCGGGAAGCCATGATTGAATTGCTTCGATCGGTCGAACACGCCGTATACCGAAGCGCCTACTATATATTAGGCAACGAGCAGGACGCACTTGACGCCTCTCAAGAAGCGCTGATTCGGATCTATCGAAAGATCGATACGTTTGAGGAAAAGGCCAAGTTTTCCACGTGGGTTCAGCGGATTGTCACCAATATCTGCATGGATAAGTTCCGTGCCAAGAAAGAGACCGTCTCTATCGAAGAGCATGAACTGAACATCGCAGACAAGAGCAATGTGGAAGACACGATTATGTTAACCCATTTATCAAGTGACATCAAAACGGCAATCGACCAATTGCCGGCGCAGTACCGAAGCGTGGTCGTGCTAAGATATTTGGAGGACTTTTCCTATCAAGAAATTGCCGACGCACTGGAGCTTCCCTTAAATACCGTAAAGTCGTATTTGTTTAGAGCCAGGCAGCAGCTTCAAGATCTTCTATATGATTATCAGAAAGGAGGGATAGGGTGATGAGTAGAACGGATTTTCTGGAGTTGATTCAACGTGATCTGGACGGAGATTTAACCCCTGTTGAGAAAGAATTACTGAACCGCCAACTGCAAAGCGACCCCGAGCTGCAGTTGATGCACGCCCGGCTTTTACACGTTTCGGAAAGTTTGGAGCAGCTTCCGCCTGTTACACCTCCGTTTAGCTTAGTCGACGCCATTCTGCCGCAATTGGACAGCTCATCCCCTGACCCTGTTCAGACTGAAGCGCAGCCACGCATGATGGAATTGCCGCGGTTGGAGAAAAAGAGCGAAATCTCTTCTGCCGAACCGAAGAGGCGGGCGATTCCTGCATGGCTTTTGAAAGCGTCAAGCGGGGTCGTTGCCGCCAGTTTGTTATTCGGTATTTATGCAATGGCTCATAAGGCCAACCAGACACAAGTACAAGACGATACCAACGGAAGTCCTTCGGTACAATCGACAACGGTTCAGCCGACTCCGGCCGCGGAGCCTTCTAAAGAACAAACGCCAGCGCCCGGGGCCGCACAGACGGGTACACCGGCAAAGACCGATCCCGCTCAGGGCAAGCAGACGAAACCGAAAACTCATGTCAATCCACCATCCGTGGCAGCGACACAGGAGACGAAGCCGGGCGGCAAAGAGGACCCAAGCAAGCCGAAAGCAAATCCTTCGCCATATAAGCCGCCTGCAAACAAGGCGACGGCAAGCGAGAAGGATGAAAAGAAGGATAAGAGCAAATCAACCAGGAATCCGAAAGCCGTCCAACCTTCTCATGATAGGCCAGGCCAATCGGAGCAACCGGCTGATCCTGCGAAAAAAAAAGAAACAGACAAGAATAACGGGAATAGAAACGGAAACAGCAATCGTGAGCAACAGGCGAAAAACAAAGAACCCAATTCTAATAAAGAGAAGGGTGCAAACAAGGATCAAGAAACAGATAAAGAAAAAGGAACAAACAAAGAAAGAAATAACGGAAACGCAGGAAATGCTGATGAAAATAGAAGTAGCAAAGGCAACGAGAAAAAATCA
Source organism: Paenibacillaceae bacterium (assembly GCA_041920465.1). GTDB lineage: Bacteria > Bacillota > Bacilli > Brevibacillales > Brevibacillaceae > Brevibacillus_H. The sequence goes on from JBHGXW010000060.1 coordinate 24,770, forward strand.
AGCCTTGAGGTATCCTTATCTGTTATATCAATGATTTTTCGCCGTTGATGGTACGCCAGGCTACAGCCGGGCGGGGAAAAACGGTCGCCGGTCGATACAGCGTAAACGATAGCCGACTGGGGACAAAAAATTTGGATGATCGGATTAGCACCATACTGGCAGCGGATGCGTATATTGTATTACCAAGCACCCCCTGCTTACCGCTTAGGGAGAAGGTATCCCGGGGCTTTTCCCTAAGCGTTTACATAAAGGTGCCTACAATCGACTTCGGAGAAACCGTGGCCATTGGTTACGGTTTTTCGCATTTTCTGCGCTTCGTTAGTACCTTCTCTTTATGCTATAATAACCGGGATGATTGAATGCTAAAGGGGGTACGTACCAATGCCGTTACGTACGGCAGTCAGGGAGATCAAAGAGAAGCGGTACGCTCCGGTTTACCTGCTTTACGGAACGGAGAGCTTTCTCATGGAAGAGTTTATCTCGTTCGCCAAATCCGAGATGATCGCTCCCGATTATGCTGACCTGAACATCGGCCAGTACGATTGTGCGGAAATCCCGTTGGCTGCCATTTTGCAAGACGCCGAGACGCTGCCGTTCCTGGCCGATCAGCGCGTGGTGATTGCCCATAACGCCTTCTTCTTGACGGGAGCCAAACCTCCGACCAAAGTGGAAGTGGACCCGGAACTGCTGCTTCAATATGTGGCAAAGCCGCCTGAATATACTTCGCTGTTTTTGACCGTGCAGGCGGACAAGCTGGACGAACGCAAAAAAATCGTGAAAACCCTTCAGCAGAAAGCGACCGTTATCCCGTTTCAACCGCTGCGCGATTCCGAATTGTACGCTTGGGTAGAACGCCGGGCGCAAAAGTACAAGCGCGTGATCAAGCGGGATGAAGCGATGCTGTTGGTGGAACGCGTGGGAAACGATCTGCGTCTCCTCGATAAAGAAATTGAAAAAATGGCTTTATACGTGGAACAGGAGGGTGGCTTGATCAATCAGGAAGTCATCCGGCTGCTCTCGTCCCGGACGCTGGAGCAGGATGTGTTTGCCTTGATTGAAGCGGCGGTAAACGGCAAATTATCAGAGGCATTCCGCATTTTCTACGATATCAGCAAAACAGGAGAAGAGGCAATCAAACTGTTATCCTTGTTTGCCAGACAAATCCGCATGCTGCTGCATGTGAAAATCTGGGGGCCGAGAGGATATTCCCAGCAGCAGTTGGCAAACATGCTCAAGGTTCATCCGTATGCGGTCAAAAAGGCGATGGAACAAGCGAGATTTTTTGACGAAACCGGGTTAAGACGTCTCTTGAACTTGCTTGCGGAAGAAGATTTTCGGATGAAATCAGGGCAAGTGGACAAGCAGTTGGCGATTGAACTGTTTATCACAAGAGTGGCAGCCGCAAAGAAAAACCCATGAACACAAGATTCATGGGTTTTTATGTGTCGGCACACATTACGCTACAGGAGCAGCTAATGCGTTTAACTTTTTCATCAAGCGGGATTTTTGACGATTTGCTGCATTTTTATGGATAAGTCCTTTGGTAGCAGCCTTGTCCAATTTTTTCACAGCTACCAGAAGAGCAGATTTCGCAGTTTCCACATCATTTGCGGCAACAGCTTTCTCAAAGTTCTTTACTGCAGTGCGCAGGTCGGATTTTTGGGAAGCACGTTGAGCACGACGTTTCTCGATTTGCTTGGTACGCTTGATCGCGGATTTAATATTTGGCATGAGTGTCACCTCCTTAAAGCAATAAAACAGCAATGGGAGTACGCTGAATACAACAAATCATATTCTAGCACTTTAGGTATTCGATTGCAAGAATGGAATTCGAATAATATTTCCACATTCATGCAAGCTAATACTATCTTGTACCAGCAAAAGGAGGAGAATCATGTCGGAGCAGCACAACGTCGATTTATCCCGCTATTCGATAAGAACGGACTTGGCAATAGAGGCTCATGAACTTTTGACGGAATCACAACAGGGAGTACCAAACGGTTATCAGATCGATGAGGACAACAGCGAACCGGGAATCAAGGTGACGCGTGTCCACGTACAGACGGAAGAAGCAGGCAGACAAATCGGCAAAATGCCGGGGCGTTATATAACCATTGAAGTACCGAAGCTGCGCGACAACGACACGAAGCTGGAAGAAGCGGTGATGAGACGATTCTCCAGGGAGTTTAAGCAATTCCTTACGCAGCTTGGTTTAACAGAGGATAAAAAAGCGCTGGTCGTCGGGCTTGGCAACTGGAATGTGACACCTGATGCGCTAGGTCCCATGGTGGTGGAGAATCTGCTTGTCACCCGGCATCTTTTTCAGCTCGCACCGGAGACGGTAGAGGACGGCTACCGCGAAGTGAGCGCCATTTCTCCCGGAGTGCTGGGCATCACGGGAATTGAGACTAGCGAGGTCGTGTTCGGAGTGGTGGAGAAAAGCAATCCCGACTTTGTCATCTGTGTTGACGCGCTTGCCTCAAGAGCGCTTCATCGGGTGAATACAACGATCCAAATCTCGGATACAGGGATTCACCCCGGTTCCGGAGTGGGCAATAAACGCAAGGCAATCGATCAAGCCACACTTGGTATACCCGTTATCGCGATCGGGGTTCCTACCGTAGTTTTTGCGTCCACCATCGTCAACGATGCCATTACCTATTTACTTGGGCATTTTGGTCAGTCTATGTACGAGAGCAAGCGGGCATTTAACCGTTTGACGATGTCGAGCGTGCCGGAGCGCAAAGACCCCTATACGGAAGCCGATCTTCCTGATATGGAAGTACGCAAAACGTACATGGGCTTGATCGGCCAATTGAGCGAACAGGAAAAGCTGCAACTGATTCACGAGGTATTGCAGCCGCTCGGGCAAAATCTGGTAGTGACTCCCAAAGAGATTGATGACTTCATGGAGGGCATTGCCAACATCATTGCCAGTGGGCTGAACAACTCCCTGCACCGTGCAGTTGAACAGGAAAATGTAGGGGCTTACACCCACTGAAATACCCAACCCGGCTTGAGCAAATCTAAAAATCTAGCAAAAAAATAGGGCTGCTCGTTCTAATCTCTCAGCTTCTGTCATAGATATGTGACATACAAGGAGACAAAGCAAGAGGAGGGATAGAGTTGGCAGCCCTTTTACAGCGTCACTTCATCGCACTATCGCTTGGTACAGCTCTCTTGTTTATCTGTACCGTTTTTGCGGCTAATCATCAAAACAAAATATTTTTGCCTTCGCCCACGATCCAATTGGCCACTTCCAATATATCAAGTCTTGCCTTGCTGCAGATGATGAGCACGGAAATTCCATCGCTAGGCGAGACCCTGCAAACATCTGCAGAACCCCAGAGCGCCACCTTGACCAGTTTTTTATTCCGCATCGCCACCGGCATTCAAGCAGGAGACCTGCGCAGCTTGCTGGGGCGCGAACTGCCTGGTTTGTTAACCTTTCAGGAAGCCCGGGTCATCGTGGCAGGAAAGGGGATGGGCCTGGACGATCTTTATATCGAGTCTCCCGCTCCTCCGGGCATTCACGATGTGGTGATTGACGAAACACCGGCCGCCGATCAGGCAAAGTCCGCTCCGGAAGAGAACGGGGAGGCCGGGCAATCGCCCGTTTATCCAACGACCGGCAACAAGAAAGTGGTGTTTGTCTACAATACACATAACCGTGAATCATGGTTAAGCGTGGCCAAGGTGAATGACAAAACCAGCTCCGTTGACCATCCGACCCAAAACATCTCCTTGGTAGGCAAGCACTTTGCCGAAGCCTTGCAGGAAAAGGGAATCGGAACCGTTTTTAACAAAATCGACTTCTATCAGCAACTGCTGGATGAGAAAAAAAGCTATCCTCTTTCTTACGCGGAATCATTAAAGGCGATTCAGGCGGTCAGGCAGGAGAATCGCGATATGTACTACTTCTTTGACTTGCATCGTGATTCCAAACCGCGTGAAAAAACCACCGTCACGATTAACGGCCAAACATACGCCAGATTGCTGTTCGTCATCGGTACGCGCAACAAGCATTATGAGCAAAACACCGATTTTGCCAAAAAGCTGCACGACCTGATGGAAAAGAAATATCCCGGGCTTTCACGGGGTGTGGTGGCCAAGACGGAAAACGAAGGAAACGGCGAGTATAATCAGTCGGTCTCTCCGGGCAGTCTGTTAGTAGAAGTGGGGGGAACCTCCAATACCCTGCCAGAGTGCAATCGCTCTGCTGAAGCGTTGGCTGACGTTTTTGCCGAGTATTACTGGCAAGCCGAACGGGCTGCCAAAGAAATGCCAACTTCATCCAGCAAGAGGTGAAAAACGTTTTGAACCTTACTCTTAAGTTTGCGGGTATGCTGATCATTCTGCTGGTGGGAGTCGTTTTGGGACTGCAGACAGCCGAGCGGGGCATATACAAGATAGACGGGCTGCCGGATCAAAAACCGCAATCGTTCTACATTACCAAGGTAGACAAAAATGAAGTGGAGATTGCCTTGATGGGGAAGCAGGTCAAAACGACCGCTCCTCATCAAATGGTGAATTACGTGAGCAATACAGGAATTTCGATTGGCACATGGGTGCGCTCCGCCTTCAATAATCTGATTGATTGGGCTTCCCGCTGGTTTCAACCATAACCCTTCTTCGATCCATAAATTTTCATTTGCCGAATTGAAAAATATTCTGATCGGCAAGAAAAAACTATGGAAATGAAGGGTTATTTTTCATCTAGTAGTAATATTTCGAATTTATTATGTTGCGAAAAAATTAGGTTAATGGCATAATGATCACAGTTAGTCCTACATAAAACGAGCAGTTTGAAAAAGAGAGGTGCGCTACTTGACTCAGTCTATTCTTGAAATAGAAAAACTCCAGACGCACTTTTTTACCGACCGGGGAGAAATTCCCGCTGTTGATAGAATTGATTTATCTATCAACAAAGGTGAAATTTTGGGAATTGTCGGTGAATCCGGTTGCGGAAAAAGTGTTACCTCGCTTTCCATTATGCGGCTGATTCCCAATCCTCCCGGCAAAATTGTCGGCGGAAGCATACGCTTCAAAGGAGAGGATCTTGTAAATGCCAGTGAATCGCGGATGCGTGAAATCCGCGGGAATGAAATTGCGATGATCTTCCAGGAGCCGATGACGTCGCTAAATCCTGTTTTTACCATTGGCGACCAAATTGGCGAGGCGATCCGAATACATACCAAAGCGAGCAAAAAGGAAGCCCGCAAGCGATCTGTCGAAATGTTGAAAAAAGTAGGGATTCCGCGGGCGGAACAAATAGTCGACGAATACCCCCATCAACTGTCAGGAGGGATGCGTCAGCGCGTGATGATTGCCATGGCGATGGCGTGTGATCCTGAATTGCTGATTGCCGATGAACCGACGACAGCATTGGATGTGACGATTCAGGCGCAGATTCTTGACTTGATGCGCAAACTGAATGAAGAATCAGGCACCGCTATTCTGTTGATTACACACGATCTGGGTGTGGTTGCCGAAATGTGCCACCGCGTCATCGTGATGTACGCCGGGAATGTGGTGGAACAGGGGGATATGCGGACGATACTCAAAGATCCCAAGCACCCGTATACAGTCGGCCTGATCAATTCTATTCCCAAATTGGAAGAAAAAAGAGAACGGCTCTATTCCATACCAGGTAACGTGCCGATCCCCGGTTCGCTTACGGTCGGCTGCCGTTTTGCCCCCCGCTGCGAGCATGCGACGGACAAGTGTCGAACCCAGATGCCGGAACTGATCCAGATTAGTGAAGGACATTGGTCTCGCTGTTGGCTGCAGGAATAAGCGGATAGGAAAGGAGCATGAACGTGGCAACGGAATTACTCAGAGTCAAAAACCTTAAAAAATACTTTCCGATAACCGGCGGAATTTTTGGCCGGGAAGTAGGAAAAGTGAAAGCGGTCGATGATGTCTCCTTCTCGGTAAATGAAGGAGAGACATTGGGATTGGTAGGAGAGAGCGGCTGCGGCAAATCGACGACAGGCCGGTCTATTCTCCGCTTGATCGAACCGTCAGATGGTGAAGTCTATTTTCAAGGCAAAAATCTGATGAAGCTTGGCAAGTCGGAGCTCAGGCAGATTCGCAAAGATATGCAGATTGTGTTTCAGGATCCGTTTGCTTCCCTTAATCCTCGCCACAATGTTGAGAAGATTCTGGAAGAGCCTCTCGTTGTTCACGGTTTCGGGAGCGCCAAGGAACGGGTCAAACGGGTTCATGAGCTTCTGGAGGTTGTCGGGCTGTCTAGTTATCATGCCAAAAGGTATCCGCACCAATTCAGCGGCGGACAACGGCAGCGGATCGGGATTGCCCGTGCCCTGATGACCAACCCGAAGCTGATTGTCGCGGACGAACCGGTCTCCGCATTGGACGTCTCGATCCAATCTCAGGTGCTGAACCTGATGCAGGATTTGCAAAAAGAATTTGGACTTACCTACCTGTTCATCGCTCATGATCTCAGTGTCGTGAAGCATATTAGTGATCGTGTAGGGGTCATGTATCTGGGACGCATCGTAGAGATTGCGGACAAAGATGCTTTATACGATGATCCGAAACATCCGTATACACAAGCCTTGTTGTCAGCCGCACCAAACCCGGATCCCGATTTGAAGCGGGAGCGGATTATATTGCAGGGAGATGTGCCAAGCCCGGCTAATCCGCCGACTGGCTGTACGTTCCACACCCGCTGTGCCCATGTAATGGACGTATGCAGAAGTGTGCGTCCGGAACTGACCGGTTTCGGAGAAAATCACTTCGTCGCATGCCATTTATACAAACAATAAGGCGCGTCCATGCACCTGAAACAAGGGGGGATGCTTGGATATACATAAAGGGTTTGATTGAAACCAAAACATGCATTCAATAAGGGGGAGATTCGTGAATGAAGAAGAAGCAAATGCTCGGAACAGCGGTAACTAGCGCTCTCGCTGTTTCCATGGTGTTATCCGGTTGCGGCAGCTCTCAACCTGCTTCAAAACCAGCCGACAATAATGCGGCCCAAACACAAACCCAAACGACTGATGCGAATAAGGGCGGCGAAAAAACCTTGATCTTTGCCCGCGGCGGCGACTCCGTATCCTTGGATGCGATTGCGGCTACCGATGGTGAATCCTTCAAGGTTACCGACAACATTTTGGAGACCCTCGTCAAATACAAGCCAGACAACACAGAAGTTATGCCTGGCCTTGCAGAGAAATGGGATATTTCTCCGGACGGCAAAACATACACCTTCCACCTTCGTCAAGGCGTCAAGTTCACGGATGGCACTGACTTTGACGCAGATGCCGTTGTGTTCAACTTCGATCGCTGGATGGATCCAAGCAATCCGCTGCACCAAAAGGATAAATTTGAGTACTTCAACGATATGTTTGGCGGATTCAAAGGCAGCAAAGACCTTGTTATTGAATCTGTAAAAGCGCTTGACAAGTACACCGTTCAATTCAAATTAACCCGTCCGCAAGCTCCGTTTATCAACAACCTTGGCATGTCTTGCTTCGGTATCGCTTCTCCGAAAGCATTGAAAGAAGAAAAAGACAAGTTTGGTGAGCATCCGGTGGGAACCGGTCCGTTCATCTTCAAAGAGTGGAAGCGCGAAGACACGATCACACTTGAGAAGAACCCGAACTACTGGCAGCAAGGTTTGCCGAAACTGGACAAAGTCATCTTCAAGGTGATTCCAGACAACACAGCCCGTTTGACGGCGCTTAAGTCCGGCGAAGTTGACCTGATTGAAGGCTTCAACCCGGATGATGTTCAATCTGTTAAGGATAGCCAAGATCTGCAACTGATTCTGCGCCCTTCCATGAACGTTGGTTACCTCGGCTTCAATATGGAGAAAAAGCCATTTGACAATCCAAAAGTTCGCGAGGCTCTGGGACATGCGATCAATAAGCCTGCCTTGATCGAAGCATTCTACGGCGGATTGGCTGAACCGGCGAAAAACCCTCTCGCTCCAAAAATCTGGGGTTACAACGACAGCATCATCGATCGTGATTACAACCTCGACAAAGCGAAAAAATTGCTCGCAGAAGCAGGCTTCCCGAACGGCTTCGAAACAGAATTCATGGCAATGCCTGTAAGCCGTCCGTACATGCCAAACGCGCAAAAAATCGCTGAGGCGATTCAACAAGACTTCAACAAAATCGGTGTGAAAACCAAGATCATCACTTACGAATGGGCTACTTATCTTGACAAGCTGAAAAAAGGCGAATCGCAAATGTTCCTGATCGGTTGGACCGGTGACAACGGCGACCCTGACAACTTCCTCGCCACTCTGCTTGACAAAAACAACATCGGCAGCAACAACTATACCCGCTACCCAAGCGAAGAGGCTCATAAACTCTTGATGGCAGCTCAGGCTGAAAATGATCAGGCGAAACGTGCCGAAATGTACAAAAAAGTACAAGAGATCATCTTCAAGGATGCGCCGCTGATTCCACTGGTACACTCCACGCCTGCGCTTGCAGCAAGCAAGAAAGTAGTCGGTTATATTCCACATCCAACCGGTTCTGAAAGCTTGGAAAACGTAGATATTCAACAATAGTTTGACAGTAGTTGGACGATTGAAGAAGGGTGTGGGGTAAGGGGGGTTCCTCTTCTTACCCTCTCCTTCCTTTTTAAGTGTTGTCGAGAGTTCTTATTTGAAGAAGAAAGTGAGGCGTTCGTCTTGCTAGCTTACACCGTGCGTCGGTTACTAATGCTCATCCCGGTATTAATAGGAATGTCCATCGTCGTTTTCTCGATTATTCACGCCATCCCAGGAGATCCGGCGCAAATGATATTGGGGGAAAAAGCGAGCCAAGAATCAATTCTGGCATTACGTGCACAACTTGGATTGGATAATCCGTGGTATGTACAGTACTTTGATTTCGTGAAACAAATCTTATCCGGCGATTTAGGAAAATCGTTGTTAACCAAGGCTTCGATCTCCGAAGAGATTACCCGCTATCTGGCAGCTACAGCCGAGCTTACCATTGTCAGTATGCTGATTGCTGTTTTTGTTGGTGTTAACGCAGGAATTATCTCAGCTTGGAAGCAGAATTCCTGGTTTGACTTCATCGCCATGCTGGTTGCCCTTATTGGCGTGTCCATGCCGGTGTTCTGGCTAGGTTTGATGGAGCAGTGGTACTTTGCCCAAGAATTGAAATGGCTTCCCACTGTTGGCCGTGACAATCCGCGTGATCCGGTTGATGCCATCACGCACTTCTATATACTTGATACGATGTTGGCGGGGCGTTGGGATCAGTTTAAAGAAGTGATTATGCACCTGATCCTGCCGGGTATCGCATTAGGAACAATTCCTATGGCGATTATTGCCCGTATTACCCGTTCCAGCATGCTCGAAGTTATGCGTTCCGACTTCATCCGCACAGCACGTGCAAAAGGGCTTGGACAATTTTTTGTGGTGTACAAGCATGCTTTGAAAAATGCTTTTATTCCTGTTTTGACCGTAATCGGATTGCAAACTGGACTATTATTGGGCGGAGCCATCTTGACCGAGACGATATTCGGTTGGCCGGGGGTAGGCCGGTATATTTACACGGCAATCGGAAACCGCGATTATCCGGTTATTCAATCAGGTATCCTGGTTATCGCCACGATCTTCGTCTTTATCAACCTGATCGTAGACTTGTTGTACGCGTACGTTGATCCGCGCATCAAATACCGCTAGGAGGGAGAAAAGCGACATGGCAGAAGTTACACCTAATATTCAACCGGCAACCATTCAACAGAAGGCGGAACCGATCTCCTCTCCATGGCGGGATGCGATGCGGATGTTATTTCGCAACAAGTTTGCCATTATCGGCATGGTGATCATCCTGTTTTTCATTGTAATCGCGATTTTGGCGCCCTATATTACCCATTATGCGTACGATCAAGGCGACCTGATGCTGAAGAACAAACCTCCTTCCGCTGAACACCCGTTTGGCACCGATTATAACGGGCGCGATTTGCTGACACGGATCGTTTACGGCGCGCGGATCTCTTTGTGGGTGGGAACCTTCTCCGTATTGGGCTCGGTCGTTGCCGGAACTATCCTTGGCTTGTTGGCCGGCTACTATGGCCGCTGGGTCGACATGCTAATCTCGCGCATCTTTGACGTCATGCTTGCTTTCCCCAGCATTTTGTTGGCTATCGCAATCGTATCCATTCTGGGTCCTTCTTTATCAAACGCATTGCTGGCCATCGCCATTATCAACATTCCGACGTTCGGGCGTCTGGTTCGTTCCAAAGTGCTGAGCCTGAAAGAGGAAGAGTTTATTACCGCAGCCAGAGCGATGGGAATGAAGGATTCCCGCATTTTGTTAAAGCACATTCTTCCCAACAGCCTTGCTCCGGTAATCGTAACCGGTACGATGAGCATTGCTACCGCCATTATTGAGGCGGCGGCACTTGGCTTCCTCGGTTTGGGCGCGCAAGCTCCCGAGCCGGAATGGGGCAAAATGCTGGCTGATTCACGCGAGTACATCCAGAAGGCTCCGTGGACCGTAATCTTCCCGGGTCTCTCCATCATGTTGACCGTATTAGGCTTTAATCTGATCGGTGACGGGCTTAGAGACGCGCTCGACCCACGGATGAAACACTGATTGATCGTGTAAGGGCGGGGAACCGCTCGGCACTTTTTTCGGTTCCCAACCGGCAAAGCGTAAGCTCAAGCCGGTTGGGCATTTGTGGCCTTTTTCCTTAAACGGATAAAAGGCTTTTTCTATTTCTTCGAAGCTTGGGGTCCCTTTTACTTCCGGATAGCCGCTTACCAGAACGGCAGCGTCAACCCGTTTTGGATAGCGGATTATGTAATCAAGAACTACCGATGCCCCCTGCGAATAGCCTAAAAGGCAAAGGTGCTCAAGCTCCAGTTGCTCGATCAGTTGGCGGATACAATCGGCACGCCGCTCGATTGTCAGCTTGCCGGTGACGGGTGTGAAGCCTACCCCCGTCCGGCAAAACGATTTGTTTCAAGATGATCACCTCACCTATAGGGTGGGTTATCGGAAAAGAAAACTTGCACAATCGCTTCTCTTTTTGAGAATTGCATGGTATTCTCGCCTTGTGAAGTTGTCAGTCAAAAATATCTGATCAAAGGTAAGGTGATCATCCGTGAATACGTCACGTATCAGCCAATTGTACGCTTACATGGAAGCGAATCAGCTTGATGCCATTTTTGTAACACTGCCGAAACACGTCTATTATGTAACCGATTTCAACAGCGATCCGCATGAGCGTTTTATGGGATTGGTGCTTGTACGCGGCGAGGAGCCTGTCTTGATCGTTCCTGCGCTTGATAAGGAAGCGGCACAAGCAGCGACCGGGATGGACAAAATCCTGACCCATACCGATACCCAGAATCCATATGAAATATTGAAAAATACTCTGCCAGCTTCGCTCAGACGAATAGGGGTGGAGAAGAGTCATGTTACGTTAAACCGCTTTGAAGCTATGAAGGAAGTTTTGCCGCAGGCAGAATACATAGATATCGACGCTTTGCTGAAGGAAATGAGATTGCAAAAATCGCCGGATGAAATCACTCGAATTAAACGGGCGATACAAGTGGTGGAAGATGTGCTTCGTGCCGGATTGCAAAAAGTTCGCGTAGGCGTATCGGAGGCGGAAATTGTCGCTGAACTGGAGTACCAGATGAAAAAGCTGGGGGCAGAAGGGCCTTCCTTCTCCACCATGGTACTGGCAGGTGAGAAATCAGCCCTTCCTCACGGCAAACCGGGTGAGCGTACGATTCAGGCAGGAGAACTGCTGCTGTTTGACTTGGGGGTAGCGGTTGACGGTTATGTTTCCGATATAACCCGGACGTTTGCAGTAGGAGAGATCAGTGACAAGCTAAAAGAAATCTACGAAACCGTATTGGCGGGAAATATGGCGGCGATTGAGGCGGTGCGCCCGCAAGTAACGCTGGCCAGCATTGACCGTGCTGCCCGCGAGGTGATTGCGGCGAGAGGATACGGCGAATATTTCATCCACCGCTTGGGTCACGGAATGGGCATGGATGTCCACGAATACCCATCCGTACACGGTGAAAATCAGGATCTGCTTCGTGCCGGAATGGTATTTACAATTGAACCGGGTGTATACATTCCGGGATTGGGCGGAGTGAGAATTGAAGATGACGTGTTGGTAACGGAGAGCGGAGTAGAGGTTTTAACCACGTTCCCGAAACAGTTGACGGTTATCGGTTAGGTCAAAAGACCGCCTGTCCAATAGGCGGTCTCCACTCTTCTCTGATCTTCTGGAACGGTCGATTCCTTTTCGTTAAGATACCCCTTGTTTGCCATGCCCTTCTCCAAATTTAAGTGAATGAAGTTCACCTGCTGTCGCCCAATTGTCCCTTGAATATTCATCAATAATCACTGTTACCCATTCAGGTTTTACTGGCTGGCTTTTTCCAACAGCAATCCTTGAGGTTCCAGATAGCCAAAATCATATTCTTCTGCCGATTCGACGCGAAGAGAAGCGTTTAACAACGGGAACAAGGCGGAGTGTGTATTGGAGTAATGCACCATCGTGGCCGGAATTTGGAACACTTTTTCCAGTAATGTCACATCAGCCGTCAATGTGGTGGAACGGATAATGGCTGCTTGCGGGAAGCCTGCTGGTGACGGACGCTGTTTGTCATATTGAATGAACCAGGGCAGATGCGGGAAGGTGCCGATTATCTTGAACGCTACCGGCTCGCCGGTGGGATCAATGACACGTTGCACGGGGGATTCTTGAACAGGATATCCTTCCGCCTGCAGCACGGAGGCAACATGCTCCAGATCGTCCGTTTCGATGATAAGGGTATAAAATCCTTCGCCGTTTTCCTTCAGGAATTGCTGCAGCGCTTGTCCGCCTTCAGACTGCAAAGCGGCTGTTTCATCCTCCATGTATGCTACTTCCAGAAAACCGCCGCCGGTAAACGGATAAATCCGGGTAGCCACACCGGGATATGAGGTGCCCGAAGCAGCAAGTGAGTATCCTCGTTCTTTCAACATATGATGGACTTCCTCAGGACGGGAAGTTGCGTAGATGAGACGGTCCAATTGAAACATATCATCGCTCCTGTCTTTTCTTGACGGATAAGAATTTAAAAGTTGGGGGCCCCGCCGGGCGCAACGTAGCGCCGCACACGATGTGCTAGTGCCGGCGACGCAACAAGGACGTTGCGCTTAGCCGGCTTATAGCCCGGTGGGTTTTCTTGCTCTATTACCAATCTAACATATCTTAACAGTAGTTGCGATGCCTTTTCAGAATAAGGTGCAAGCGTTGGTTGCTCTCGTTTTCATGCTTTGTTATACTGTTGATTAGTGCACTTTTTTAGTTGGGGTATTTTTTAGTAGTTGGAGCCCCGCCGGACGGTCGGCTAGAACCGCCTCGTCCTGAGGGTCAGCCAAAACGCAGCGTCCTGCTGCATGGCTGACACTGGCACATCGTGTGCGGCGCATGCCGACACTAGCACGTCCTGTGCGGCGCAGCTTCAATTGGGTGGGTTTTCTTAAAAGTTTGTCCACATTTTGTGGGAGGGAATTTATAAATGGATCGTCGTGAAAGACAGAAAAAAATACGCAACTTTTCGATCATAGCTCATATCGACCACGGAAAATCAACGCTCGCTGACCGCATTCTGGAGCTTACAGGCGCTTTGTCCGAACGTGAAATGGAAGCGCAGTTCCTCGATACCATGGAATTGGAAAAAGAGCGTGGGATTACGATTAAATTAAATGCTGTCCAGTTGAAATACAAGGCAGAAGATGGTGAAGAATACATTCTTCACCTAATCGATACACCGGGACATGTCGACTTCACTTACGAGGTTTCCCGAAGCCTGGCAGCCTGTGAAGGGGCGCTGTTGGTAGTGGACGCCGCACAGGGGATTGAAGCCCAGACGCTGGCCAACGTCTATTTGGCGATTGACAACAATCTGGAGATCATCCCGATTATCAACAAGATCGACTTGCCTAGTGCAGAACCGGATCGCGTCAAAGCCGAGATCGAGGATGTGATTGGCCTTGATGCAAGCGAGGCTTGTCTTACCTCTGCCAAAGCGGGAATTGGCATTAAAGATGTGCTGGAAGCCGTGGTGAAAAAAGTTCCGGCCCCGAACGGCGACCCGGATGCGCCGCTGCAAGCGTTGATTTTTGACTCTTACTTCGACCCGTACCGCGGGGTTATCGCGTCCGTGCGGATTGTCAACGGTACGCTTCGAAAAGGTATGAAAATTAAGATGATGGCCACCAACAAAACATTTGAGGTGACGGAAGTGGGAACCTCGACACCTCGCCAAACCCAAGTGGAAGAACTGACGGTGGGCGATGTAGGTTATGTGGCCGCATCGATCAAAACAGTAGGCGATACCCGTGTGGGTGATACGATTACCGACGCGAACCGCCCTGCTTCAGAACCATTGCCCGGTTACCGCAAAATCAACCCGATGGTGTTCTGCGGATTATATCCAATCGACACCAGTGAATACAATGATCTGCGTGATGCGCTGGAAAAGCTGCAGCTAAACGACGCTTCCCTGCAATTCGAACCGGAAACGTCGCAAGCGTTGGGCTTCGGCTTCCGCTGCGGTTTCCTGGGACTTTTACACATGGAGATCATTCAGGAGCGTATTGAGCGCGAGTTTAACATCAACCTGATCACGACGGCACCAAGCGTTATTTACCGCGTGACCCAAACCAACGGAGACGTTTTGGAAATCGACAACCCGTCCAAAATGCCGGAGGTGCAAAAGATTGAGAAGATCGAAGAACCGTATGTAACGGCTACGATCATGGTGCCGAAAGATTATGTGGGTGACGTCATGCAGCTTTGCCAAGGCAAGCGCGGAGACTTCCTCGACATGCAGTACATGGGTGAAAACCGCGTCCAGTTGAAGTACGATATGCCGCTTTCCGAGATCGTATACGACTTTTTTGATCTCCTGAAGTCGGGTACCCGCGGCTACGCTTCCTTCGACTACGAAATGGCGGGATACAAGCCTTCCAAGCTGGTGAAGATGGATATCCTGCTGAATGGCGAAGTGGTTGACGCGCTCTCCTTTATCGTTCACAAGGATACAGCGTATGCCCGCGGTAAAGTGATTTGCGAGAAGCTCAAAGAGTTGATCCCGCGTCAACAATTCGAAGTGCCGATCCAGGCTGCCATCGGTCATAAAGTGGTCGCCCGCGAAACGATCAGTGCGATGCGCAAAAACGTGCTCGCCAAGTGTTACGGCGGTGACATCACCCGTAAACGCAAGCTGTTGGAGAAGCAAAAAGAAGGGAAAAAGCGGATGAAAGCTGTCGGCTCCGTGGAAGTACCACAAGAAGCATTCATGGCCGTTCTTCGAATGGACGACAAAAAATAAGCTGATGAACCGACCTGACGTACTCTCGTCAGGTCGTTATTTGTAGGCAGCAATCATTACGCTGGCAAGGAGGGAAGAAGATGCCCCCGAAGTCTGTATACATTCACATCCCGTTTTGTACCAATAAGTGCTTTTACTGTGATTTCAATTCGTTTGTCACCAGCAATCCGCAAGTCGTCCGGGATTACCTTGAAGCACTCAAGCTGGAAATGAAGCGAACATTTGAAGAGATTCAGCCTGAGACAATCGAAACGATTTTTGTCGGCGGTGGAACGCCGTCCTATCTGAACCTGGAGCAGATGCGCTTTTTCCTTGAGTCAGTGGAAAAGTCGCTCGGCTCTTATCTGTCAAGCAATTGGGAGTTTACCATGGAGGCAAATCCGGGCACTACCGATCTGGAGAAATTGAAGCTGATGCGCTCATTTGGCGTAAACAGGCTTAGCTTCGGGGTACAGTCGTTTGATGACGATCTGTTGAAGCGGATCGGGCGGATTCATGATGTGCCTGACGTGTACCGGAGTATAGACAACGCAGTAACGGCCGGTTTTTCCAATATCTCCGTCGATTTGATGTTTGGCTTGCCGGATCAGACGTTAGAGCAGTTCCGCGCTTCGATTGAAAAAGCGATGCAGCTTCCAATTACCCATATCTCCAGCTATGGTCTTAAGGTAGAGGAAAACACCGTGTTTCACTCCCTTTATCAGAAGGGCCAGCTTCCTTTGCCTGCGGAAGAGACGGAGCTTGCGATGTATCTGCTCCTCATTGAACTGTTGGAGCAGCATGGCTTCAAGCAGTACGAAATCAGCAATTTTGCCAAGCCGGGCATGGAGAGCAGACACAACTGCACCTACTGGCTGAATCATGACTATTATGGACTGGGTGCAGGGGCACACGGATATGTGAATGGTGTCCGCCATGTCAACGCCGGTCCATTGGCCAAATATGTGGAGATGGCCCAAAGCGGGTTGCCACGGGTAGAAGAATTTACGGTTGAGCCGGCGGAAGCGATGGAAGATCAACTCATCCTGGGGCTACGGTTGATTCAGGGCGTGGATTTGGCCCGGTTTGAGCGGCGATTCGGGCGCACCGTAGAGCAGGAGTTCGGAGAGATTGTAAAAGAGGAGATAGCCAAAGGCATGCTGGCCGAGCAAGACGGCTATTTGCGGCTGACCAAAACCGCTCTGCCGCTTGGCAATGAAGTGTTTGCCCGATTCCTGAGGGGGTAAAATTGCCGGTTGAGAAGAAAAATCAGGTAAAAATCAGTCGATTTTCGGCGTAAGACATTGACAAATGATTCGTCAATTGATAATTTTATTATAGATTTTAGCACTCAACTCCGAAGAGTGCTAACAAGGGGAGGCGAACGCAGCTATGCTATCTGACCGTCAACGTTTGATTTTAAATGCGATTGTCGATAATTACATTCATTCAGCCGAACCTGTTGGCTCTCGAACCCTTTCGAAGCGAGAGGAAGTTGGTTTCAGTTCCGCCACCATTCGCAATGAAATGGCTGATTTGGAGGATTTGGGTTATTTAGAGCAGCCGCATACTTCCGCGGGAAGGGTTCCGTCTACCAAAGGCTATCGCTTTTACGTTGATAACCTGTTGCAGCCGAAGAGCTTGAACCAGGATGAAATAGCCAAATTGAAAACAATCTTTGCTGACCGTATCTTTCATTTTGAACAAGTAGTGGAACATACAGCAGCGATTCTTGCACAAATGACCAACTATACCTCGATTGCGCTTGGTCCGGAAATCTTTGAACACCGCTTGAAGCACATTCAGATTGTTTCGCTCAATGAGCGTCAGGCAGTCGCAATTATTGTGACCCATACCGGTCGTGTGGAAAACAAGATGTTTAATTTGCCTCCCGATATCAGCGGTTCGGAGATTGAAAAGCTGGTCAACATGCTGAACAGCAAGTTGTACGACGTTCCCCTGTGGCAGCTTCGCCAGCGGCTTTATCAGGAAGTGGCTACCGAGATGCGCCGGCATGTGGAGCAGTACGAAGATATGCTGTACATGATAGAGCAGACTTTCACGAATGAAGCAACAGATCGAGTCTATCTGCGCGGAGTGACCAAAATTATGAACCAACCGGAATTCCGCGACGTAGAAAAAGTAAAGGATATCCTGGAACTGTTGGAACAAAATGACCAACTGGTTAACCTGTTTCATCATACGGATGAAGGCTTGACGATTCGCATCGGCCAGGAAAACACGGTGGAAGCGATGAAAAACTGCAGCATTATCACGACTTCCTATTACCTGGACGGCAAACCGGTTGGCGCGATCGGAATTTTGGGCCCGACCCGGATGGAGTACGCCAAGGTGATTTCGGTACTCAATTACCTGGCACAAGGGCTTTCTCACGTGCTGACCGATCAGTTTAAAAAATGAATAACGCACAAACTTGGATGAATACGAATGTAGCGGGTTAACCCCCCGCTTACATACAGAGCACCTGGGGCGTTTGCCTTGCTTTAGGCGATGGCAGAGCTGCTAAAATCGATGGAATAGGTTGTAACGTAGGAGGTTATCCGCTTGGCAGAAGAAAAAGTGACAACGGAAATGCAAGATGACGTGCAAAGCGAAGCAGACGAACAAAATGAGTCACATGTACAAAACGAATCAGCTGAACAAGCTACCGGCGAGGTAAGCGAAGCAGAACATTGGAAGGCTCAGGCGGAAGAGAACCACAACCGCTTGCTTCGTGCTTTGGCCGATATGGAAAACTTGCGTCGCCGTGTGCGGAAAGAGCAGGAAGACATGGCGAAATACGCTTCACTCAAGGTAATTGAGAATCTGCTTCCGGCACTGGATAATTTTGAACGGGCGCTGGCTGCAGACAAGGAAACATTGACCGTTGAGTCCCTTTTGCAAGGGGTAAACATGGTCTACCGTCAAATGCAGCAAGTTTTCGAGCAGGAAGGCTTAAGCCCGATCGAGGCGCAAGGACAACCGTTTGATCCGCATAAGCATCAAGCGGTGATGCAGACGGAAGATCCGAACTATGAATCCGGCATTGTCGTGGAAGAACTGCAAAAAGGCTATATGTTTAAAGACCGCGTCGTTCGCCCGGCAATGGTGAAAGTAAACAGCTGATAACAAGACATTTTATTATCAATCTCACAATAGTAGAAGGTAAGGATAAGGAGGCTATGTAGCGATGAGTCGCGTTATTGGTATTGACCTTGGTACAACTAACTCTTGCGTAGCGGTTATGGAGGGCGGCGAACCAGTCGTTATCCCGAATCCGGAAGGTAACCGTACTACTCCGTCTGTAGTGGCGTTCAAAAACGGTGAGCGGATCGTCGGTGAAGCAGCGAAACGCCAAGCTATCACCAACCCTGACAACACCGTAATCTCCATTAAACGCTGGATGGGTACCAACCACAAAGTAACCTTGGAAGGCAAAGAATATACTCCACAAGAAATCTCTGCCATGATCCTGCAAAAGCTGAAAGCAGATGCAGAAGCATATCTTGGCGAACCGGTAACGAAAGCAGTTATTACCGTACCTGCTTACTTCAACGACTCCCAACGTCAGGCAACCAAAGACGCCGGTAAAATTGCCGGTCTCGAAGTGCTTCGTATCGTCAACGAGCCAACTGCGGCTGCGCTAGCTTACGGTATCGAGAAAAGCGAAGACCATACCGTTCTTGTATACGACTTGGGCGGCGGTACTTTCGACGTATCGATTCTCGAACTCTCCGAAGGCTTCTTTGAAGTAAAAGCTACTTCCGGTGACAACAAACTGGGTGGCGATGACTTCGACCAAGTGATTATTGATTACCTCGTGAATGAGTTCAAAAAAGAACACGGCATTGATCTTTCCAAAGACCGCATGGCTCTGCAACGTTTGAAAGATGCCGCAGAGAAAGCGAAGAAAGATTTGTCCGGTGTTTTGACTACTACCATCTCGCTGCCGTTTATCACAGCAGATGCAACCGGTCCGAAACACTTGGAGTTGAATTTGACTCGTGCGAAGTTTGAAGAGTTGTCTGCACACCTTGTAGAACGTACAATGGGTCCAACCCGTCAAGCGCTGCAAGATGCAGGTTTGACACCTGACAAAATCGACCGTGTAATTCTCGTAGGTGGTTCCACCCGTATTCCTGCGGTACAAGAAGCAATCAAGAAGTTCCTGGGTAAAGAGCCGCACAAAGGCGTTAACCCGGACGAAGTGGTAGCCTTGGGTGCTGCCGTTCAAGCCGGCGTACTCACCGGTGACGTGAAAGACGTAGTTCTCTTGGACGTAACTCCGCTCTCCCTCGGTATCGAAACGCTGGGCGGCGTCTTCACCAAGTTGATTGACCGCAACACTACCATTCCAACAAGCAAGTCCCAAGTGTTCTCAACTGCGGCAGATAACCAAACTTCTGTAGAGATTCACGTGCTGCAAGGGGAACGTCCAATGGCAGCAGACAACAAAACGTTGGGCCGCTTCCAATTGACCGACATTCCGCCGGCACCGCGTGGTATCCCGCAAATCGAAGTATCCTTTGACATCGACGCGAACGGTATCGTAAACGTGCGTGCGAAGGATCTGGGAACCGGCAAAGAGCAGCGCATCACCATCACTTCCAACTCCGGTTTGACGGATCAAGAAATCGAACGCATGGTGAAGGAAGCGGAGATGAACGCCGAAGCTGACAAACAGCGCAAAGAAGCGGCGGAAATCCGCAACCAGGCTGACCAGCTCGTATTTACAACCGAGAAGACCTTGAAAGAGTTGGAAGGCAAAGTGGATCAGGCCGAAATTGATAAAGCGAATGAAGCAAAAGAGAAAGTGAAAAAAGCACTCGAAGGCAACAACACCGACGAGATCAAGAAAGCAACCGAAGAGCTGACACAAATCGTGCAGCAGCTTTCCGTGAAGCTGTATGAGCAGGCAGCGCAAGCACAGCAAGCGGCGCAAAACGCTCAAGGCGCACATGGCGCAGACGCGAAGAAAGACAACGTGGTTGACGCTGATTACGAAGTAGTAGACGATAAAAAATAATTCACTTGCACGAAGCAAGTGATCTGTTTGGGAAAGAGTCAAAGTCAGGTATCCAATGGCTTTGACTCTTTTTCCGAAGAAAAGAATTGGCTGCAGGGCCACTCGTCGACAATTGATGCAAATTGGCAGGCATGCTATAGTTATTTTTGACTGTCTTGGATACGGGAGTGATTGATCTCAATGAAGCGTGATTATTATGAGGTGCTTGGCGTCAGCAAGAATGCGAGCGAAGACGAGATTAAAAAAGCGTATCGCAAGCTGGCTCGCCAGTACCACCCTGATGTGAACAAAGAACCAGACGCGGAAGAAAAATTCAAAGAAGTAAAGGAAGCATACGACGTCCTCTCTGATTCACAGAAGCGCGCCAACTATGACCGGTTCGGCCATCAAGATCCGAATCAGGGATTTGGCGCGGGCGGCTTCGACATGAACGGAATGGGCGGATTTGGCGACATTTTTGACATGTTTTTCGGAGGCGGCGGCAGACGTGCCAATCCGAATGCGCCGCGCAAAGGGGCAGATTTGCAGTTCTCGCTGCAAATTGAATTCAAGGAAGCGGTATTCGGCAAAGAAACCGATATTGAGATTCCTCGTGAAGCAATTTGTGATACCTGCCACGGTTCGGGCGCTAAACCGGGCACCAGCGTAGAGACATGTAAAACATGTAACGGTACCGGCCAGCAAGAAGTGGTTGCCAATACACCGTTTGGCCGTATCGTGAACCGCCGTACATGCCAGACATGTGAAGGCAGAGGAAAAGTAGTAAAAGAAAAATGTACGCATTGCCGGGGAACAGGCCGGGTCAAAATCCGCCGCAAAATTCATCTCAACATTCCTGCCGGTGTGGACGACGGGGCACAGCTTCGCGTACCAAACGAAGGGGAACCGGGTGTCAACGGCGGTCCGGCGGGAGATTTGTACGTCGTTTTGCGAGTAAAGCCGCATGAATTTTTTGAGCGGGAAGGCAATGATATATATTGTGAGGTACCCATCAGCTTTGCCCAAGCTGCCTTGGGTGACGAGATTGAAGTGCCCGCGCTGGAAGGTAAAGTAAAACTGAAAGTGCCTGCGGGTACACAGACAGGAACCTTTTTCCGCCTGAGAGGAAAAGGGGTGCCGTATTTGCGCGGCAACGGTGTGGGGGATCAGCATATCAAGGTGCGTATCGTTACTCCGACCAAGCTGACGGACAAGCAAAAAGATTTGTTGCGTGAATTTGCTTCCCTAAGCGATGGAGCACCGCTTGAAATACCACACGAAGATGAGAGCTTTTTTGGCAAGATGAAGCGAGCATTTCGCGGAGAATAAGAATGAAGAACCTTATGTAAGGTGACGGGGGATGGTAGAAAATGAAATGGTCAGAAATTTGTATCCATACGACAGCGGAAGCGGTAGAAGCGGTGTCTAATTTATTGTATGAGGCCGGAGCTAACGGAGTTGTCATTGAGGACCCGGAGGTTTTGTACCGGGAATGGGATACGCCTTTCGGAGAAATCTACCAGCTATCCCCCGACGATTTTCCCAAAGAAGGAGTATACGTCAAAGGGTATTTACCGGTAACCAGCTACCTGGGCGAAACGGTGGAAGCACTGAAAGACCGGTTAAACGAACTCCTTTTGTACGGTTTGGAGCTTGGAGCGGGTACTGTTACCACGACGGAAGTTCATGAGGACGAGTGGGCAACAGCCTGGAAGAAGTATTACAAGCCGGTAAGCATTTCGGATCGGATCACGATTACTCCTGTCTGGGAGGATTACGTGCCGAAGCGCGGAGATGAAATTATTATCGAGATGGATCCGGGGATGGCGTTTGGAACGGGTACGCATCCGACCACTGTGCTCTGCATTCGCGCTTTGGAAAAATATCTGAAACCGGGCGACCGTGTCTATGACGTAGGGACCGGTACGGGAATTCTGGGCATTGCCGCGGCGAAGCTTGGTGCTTCCTCCATTCTTGCCATGGATTTGGATGAGGTTGCCGTTCGCTCTGCGATTGAAAACTGCAAGATCAACAAGTGCAGCGAACAAATCACCGTAAAACAGAACAACCTGCTTGACGGCGTTGTGGAGCAGGTTGAAGTGGTTATCGCCAATATATTGGCTGAAGTTATTATCCGCTTTACCGACGATGTAGAGCGTGTTCTCTTGCCGGGTGGTACGTTTATCGCTTCCGGTATCATCAAAGCACGGGAAGAAGATGTGAAGACAGCATTGGCCGAGTCCAGGCTGGAGATTGTGGAGACTGTTTACATGGATGATTGGGTAGCAATTATCGCGAAAAAAGGATAAAATAGTGAGGTTGCCTGCATGCAGCGATATTTCATTGATCCTCACCAATGGAACGATCAGGAAGTCATCATTACTGGCGATGACGTTCATCATATTGTCAAAGTGATGCGATCTGCCGAAGGGGACGAAATCCTGGTAAGTGACGGAAAAGGCCGTGTGGCACAAGCTCGAATCAAACGATTGGAGCAAAAGGAAGTGCGAGCCGATATCGTGCAAATCCTTGATGAACAGCGGGAAATGCCGATTCGCGTCACCATTGGACAGGGGTTGCCGAAAGCAGATAAAATGGAATGGATTATTCAGAAGGGTACGGAGATGGGAGCGTATGCCTTTTTGCCTTTTTCCTCCGAGCGGACGATTGTGAAGCTGGATGAGAAAAAAGAGGGCAAGAAGCTGGAACGCTGGCAAAAAATCGCCAAAGAAGCGGCAGAGCAATCGCATCGGTCGGTTCTTCCGCAAGTTGGCTCGCCTGTCACTTTCAAAACGATTTTGGCTCAATCCCAAGCGTACTCGGCACGAGTGATTGCTTATGAACAAGAATCGGCTGTGGGCTTGAAGGAAGTGCTGAACACTCTTTCAACAGGAGATTCGCTGTTGGTCTTGATCGGCCCGGAAGGCGGATTTTCTGCTGAAGAAGTGGCTCAAGCCAAACAGGCCGGATTTGTTTCCGTACAGTTAGGCCCGAGAATTCTGAGGACGGAGACAGCCAGCCAATATGTGTTGGCTTGTGTCTCCTATCATTTTGAATAGATTGGTAATCAAGTTATTGAGGCCCCGCCCGACACAGCGATAGCTAAGGGAGGGTGGGTGTAAAAGAAAGGAGGGAGAGCAATGAATACCGTTGCTTTCTACACATTAGGCTGCAAAGTGAACAGCTATGAAACAGAAGCCATTTGGCAGCTGTTCAAAGCGCACGGCTACGAACGTGTCGACTTTGAGACAGAAACGGCTGATGTTTATGTGATTAATACATGTACCGTAACCAATACCGGTGACAAAAAAAGTCGCCAGGTTATCCGCCGCGCCATTCGCCGCAATCCGGACGCGATTGTGGCTGTAACCGGATGCTATGCGCAAACATCTCCCAATGAGATTGCTGACATCCCCGGTGTTGACATCATCGTGGGTACCCAAGGCCGGGAACGGTTAGTGGAATATGTGCAACAAATCCAAAGCGAGCGCACGCCGATCAACGCGGTCGGCAACATTATGAAGGCTCGCACATTTGAAGAATTGGATGTTCCGTCCTTTACCGACAGAACCCGCGCGTCCCTTAAAATTCAAGAAGGCTGCAACAACTTCTGCACCTTCTGCATTATTCCTTGGGCACGCGGTCTGATGCGTTCCCGCCAGCCGGAAAGTGTCATTGAGCAGGCGAAGAAACTGGTACAAGCCGGTTATCTCGAAATCGTCCTGACCGGAATTCATACCGGCGGCTACGGGGAAGATCTGGAAAACTACAACCTGGCCAAACTGCTGAAAGACCTTGAACAAGTAGAAGGATTGAAACGCATCCGGATCAGTTCCATTGAGGCCAGCCAGATTACGGATGAGGTGCTGGAAGTAATCAACCATTCCGATAAAGTATGCCGTCATTTGCACGTTCCGCTGCAAGCAGGTGACGATGAGGTATTGAAGCGCATGCGCCGGAAGTATACCACCGCCGAGTTCAAGGAAAAAATGGCCAAAGTCCGCGAAGCTCTGCCAGGAGTTGCCTTGACGACGGACGTTATTGTCGGCTTCCCTGGCGAAACTGAGGAACAATTCATGAACGGCTATCACTTTATTAAAGAGATCGGCTTCGCTGAACTTCACGTCTTCCCATATTCGATGCGGACAGGAACACCGGCTGCCCGGATGGAAAATCAAGTGCCGGAAGAAGTGAAGAAAGATCGTGTTGCCAAACTGATCGAACTAAACACGGAATTGACTCTCAACTACGCCAAAGAGTACGTGGGTGATGTGCTGGAAGTGATTCCGGAGAGGGCCTTTAAAGAAGATCCGGCAAGCGGACTCTTAATGGGTTACTCCGATAACTATCTCAACGTGGTCTTCCCTGGCACGGAAGAGATGATTGGCAACGTGTGCAAAGTAAAAATTGATGAGGCAGGTTCTGAATACTGCAAAGGCACATTTGTCCGTGTCCTTGGTGAAAACAAACCGTCCCTTATAGGAGAAACAGCTGTATGATCGAAATTTCCGCCGGTGGAGTGGTGTATCGCAAACAGGACGAACGTCTTTCTTTAATGTTGATAGAAGATCGTTATGGAAAAATGACACTTGCCAAAGGAAAACAGGAACCGGGGGAAACCCTGGAAGAAACAGCTTTGCGTGAGATCCTGGAAGAGACAAGCGTACGGGGCAAACTGATTTGTCCCCTTGAAACGGTTTATTATACCTACCTCCACCCTATCACGGGAGAGAAGGTGAACAAAGAGGTATATTACTATCTGGTGGAAGCGTTAACCGACGATTTGACAGCCCAAATCGAAGAGATCAGGGCAGTACACTGGTATACACCGCTTGACGCGTGGAAAAACCAGCAAAAAAGAGGTTATAAAAATAACGAAAGTGTCTTGAAAAAAGCGCTTGCCCATTTTGGAATCGAGGTGTAGAAAAATGAAGTTGGCTAAATATATCGACCACACGTTATTAAAGCCTGAAGCAACCGCCGAAATGATAGACAAGCTGTGTGCCGAGGCGAAAGAGTACGATTTTGCCTCTGTCTGTGTCAACCCTGTGTGGGTGAAGCGATCCGCACAAAATCTGGCTGGTACCGATGTGAAAGTATGTACCGTCATCGGGTTCCCGCTCGGGGCCAACACACCGGAAGTAAAAGCAGCCGAAACCCGAGATGCGATTGCAAATGGCGCTGCGGAAGTGGATATGGTCATCAACGTCGGCGCGTTGAAATCAGGCGATCTTGAGCTGGTGAAACGCGACATTCAAGCCGTTGTGGAAGCCTCCGGAGATGTGTTGGTCAAAGTGATTATTGAAACCGGTCTGTTAACCGATCAGGAGAAAGTAACCGCCTGCCAATTAAGTGTTGAGGCAGGCGCTGACTACGTGAAAACCTCTACCGGATTCGGACCGGGCGGAGCGACCGTGGAAGACATCGCGCTGATGCGCAAAACGGTCGGCCCCGAGATTGGGGTGAAAGCTTCCGGCGGAGTACGTGATCGCAAGACTGCTCTGGCCATGATCGAAGCTGGCGCTACCCGGATTGGCGCAAGCGCAGGAATTGCCATCGTTTCCGGGGAAACAGCTGCAGGCAGCGGCTACTAAGAGTCAAAAGTGAAGGTATCATGCCTTCACTTTTTCTTTGATTATTTAATCAGCCATTGAATAAAGCGACCTATCCGTGCTGCGAACGGCAAGGCTGCCAGAGAACAAATCACGTTGAACATGGTTTGGGAGTGAGCAATCTGCATCGCCGGATCAGACGTGATCATCGCGGATACTTGGGCAAGACTAGAAAGAAACGGCAAAAAGATGATGGCTCCCGCTACGTTAAACAGCGTATGGAGCCAAGCTACCTGGCGGGAAGCCGAGTTGGTTCCGATGCTGGCCACAATCGCGGTGAAGCAAGTGCCGACATTGGCTCCCAAGACAATAGCCAGAGCCGTTTCCATCGTGAAGATTTGGTGTGTCATCAAGCTCATCGTTATCGCCGTGGTAGCCGAACTGCTGTGGATCAGCGCGGTAAAAATGGTTCCGGTCAACAACCCGATCCAGATGGAATGGCTGCTCTCCAGAAACAGCATTCGGAAGGTTTGGGAATGTTCAAGCGGCCTGGCCATAACCTGCATGGTATCAATCCCCATAAACACTAGCCCGAATCCGCCGAGAACCAATCCGATATTGCGGATTACCCGCTGCGGCATGAGCCACATCGCCACACCGATCAACAGAATCGGCACGGCGAAATCTTCCAACCGAAGAGCAATCAATTCCGTGGTAACAGTCGTACCCACGTTGGTGCCTAGAATAATCCCTACTGTTTGAGCGAAGCCGATAATGCCTGCCTGAGTAAGCGAAATGGTCAAAACGGTAACGGCACTTGAGCTTTGCAAGGCAAAGGTGGAGAACAAGCCGGAGAAAAAACTGTGCGCAGGTGTACGTGTGAAGCGAAGCAAAACGGACTCCATCCGCTTGCCCGCCATATGATGAAAGCCTGCGCGCATCGCATACATACCCAACAGAAAAAAACTGAGTCCCAAGCAAAACGGAATGACGATTTCCGAGACCGCCCGCAAACGTTTCTAACCCCTCTCCCATCGTCAGATACTATACGCTATGCCCGGACTCAGACAAGCATGACAAGGAGGCTTATAAACCGAATGGCCAAAGTTATACTGGATCGAAATCGCAAGAAGCGGCTGGAGGCAGGACATCCCTGGATTTTTCAATCCGAGGTGAAAGAAATTCAGGGAGAGTTTGCCCCTGGCGATATTGTGGATGTACTGAATCACCAAGGTCATTTTCTGGCGAAAGGCTATATTAACCCCAATTCTCAAATGATTGTCCGTGTTCTTTCCTACGATCCGAAAGAATCAATTGACCTTGACTTTTTTATTCGCCGTTTTCGCGAAGCAGGCGAGCACCGCAGCCGGTTTGTCTCCAATCCGCGTGCGTGCCGCCTGGTGTACGGGGAGGCCGACTTTTTGCCGGGGATTATTGTGGATCGCTACGAAGACGTATTGGTCGTGCAAATCTTGTCCTTGGGCATGGAAGTTCGCCGCGACCTGATCAAGCAGGCGCTGATCGAAGTTTTTGCGCCAAAAGGAATTTTTTTGCGAAACGATGTGCCTGTCCGTGAACTGGAAGGATTGGAGCAAATCAAAGAAGTGCTGTACGGCGAGTGTCCGCGGGAGATTACGATTGAAGAGAACGGTTTGAAGTATATCGTGGACATTGTGGAAGGACAGAAGACCGGCTTTTTCTACGACCAGCGGGAAAACCGCGCGGCCATCGCTCCGCTGATGACAGGGTGGGGAGCGAAGCACGGAATTTCTTTGCAGCCGATTGGCGCTGACAACGAACCTCTCTTTGACAAACAGGGACGCCCCCGCCCAGGAGTGGAAGCCCTTCTTGACGAACAGGGAGAAGTAATCAGAAAGCCGGTGGACCGCCGCGGCAAAGTGGTCAAGAATCCGTTTTGGGACGGAGCGGAAGTGCTGGAGTGCTTTACCCACACCGGTTCGTTTACGCTGAATGCCTGCAAGCACGGCGCGAAAAAGGTGACGGCTCTCGATATTTCCGAGCACGCCATTGAAACGGCGAAGCGGAATATCACACTGAACGGGTTTTTGCACCGGGTCGAATTCGTGGTGGCTAACGCCTTTGACTATTTGCGCGAAAATGTCGAAGCGGGCAAAAGCTGGGATGTAGTCATTCTCGACCCGCCGGCCTTTGCCAAGTCGCGCCAAGCGGTTAAAGGCGCATGTCGCGGCTATAAAGACATTAATTTGCACGGAATGAAGCTGGTGCGTCCGGGCGGCTATCTGGTGACGGCATCATGCTCATACCACATGTCACCTGAACTTTTCCTCGAAACCATCCAGGAAGCGGCGCTGGATGCCAAAAAAATTCTCCGGCTGATCGAATGGCGCGGAGCAGGCAAGGATCATCCGCAAATCAGCGGAGCAGACGAAGGCCATTACCTGAAGTTTGCTATCTTTGAAGTGCGCGACCGAAAATAAAGAGGAAGTCAAAAAGAGCAGCGGCAGAAAGAAAAGAAAGCAGCGAAAGAAGAGAAGGAAGCGGCATGTAGCATGGGAGCGACATGTCGCTTTTTTTGGTCGATCAGGATTTATTCGGTTGGGGACACCGTACAACGCTGGTTTAGGTTAAGCCGGGTGGGTTGCATTTGCGACAGCATATATTGTAATGAAAGCCAAAAAACGGTATTTTGATCTTGTATCACCCTCGGCATGAAAATTGCGATTGAACAACAAGGAAAACGCTTACAAAATGGAGGGTGGTATATGAAACGAAAGTCGGTTGCATTTGCTTTCGTATCGGCCTTATTTTTTTCCGTGGCAGGTGTAGGTATGGATCAATCATTCGTACATGCGGCGTATTCACCGGTGATTCCAGGAGCACACAGCGTCTTCGTCACCAAGTTTGACGGGAAAGACGGGAACTGGCTGACGACCAGAAATCCCGCTCAATTTGCGCAGGCTACCCTCTACGGCAACTTGGCGTTAACTCCGTACGCCTGGGGCGACAAAGCTGAGGAAACCGGTTGGTATGAGATGTACAAACCGGCAGAGGTTACAGGAATTCAGATTAACGGGATGTTTGAAGATGCCAGGTTTGTCATCCGCGTTCCTGACGGCTGGAACGGCAAGCTGGTTGTTGCCGGAATTCCGGCGACGCGCAATGAAACAGCAACCGACCTTTTGTTCAGCGATTACGTTCTGGCTCAAGGGTATGCGTTTGCTGCCATTGACAAAGGCACTCAGGGCGAAATAGACCCGAAGGATCCGTTTGCCAAAGTAAAAAATGCGCTGGTGGCAGAGGAAGATTCGTTGAAAGAGTGGCACCAGCGGTTCAGACAAATAACCAAAGCAGCCCAGGCATACCTCGCAAAAAATTACAAGGATCAGCTGATTGATGAGGATGACAAAGATAATCCGGCGAGCAAGCTGGTTTCCAGGAAGCACCCCATCCCCACCTACGCAATCGGTATTTCCAATGGCGGTTATGTCGTCCGCTACGCACTGGAGAATGACGATCCGAAGATGACCAAAGAACCTGCTCTGTTTGACGGAGGAGTTGATTGGGAAGGAGTTCTCTGGCGCTCCAAGGAGCCTAATCTGATCACCACGCTGACGACGGTGGTGAACAACGCGGAGGCGGCCATCTACGGCAGCGGAGAAGAGCAGGAGAAGGCGAAAGAGGAGATGTACAAGGCAGGCTTGCCTGAAGGAACTGAAAAGCTGTGGGCATACCACGACCAATTTTACTGGTTTATTTCCCTCAATATCTACAGGGACAAATTCGATCCGAAAGCGCCCAAACGAATCGAGTGGCGGGACTACCTGAACTTCGACGAAAACGGACTCAGGGATCGTTCCCATGATGATATTTTTCAAGATTATGACTATAGGAAGCGGCCATCATCCGTCAAGAAGCAGGTGGCGGAAATCGAGAACACGGGTAACATTCACGTTCCGCTGATTACAGTGTTTGGCACTTGGGATTCACTCATTTTCCCTGACGTACACGGCAAAGCTTACGAGAAGCTGGTACAAAAAGCAGGCAAGGGAGATATTCACCGCCTGTACCTGGTGGAGAAGGGGAACCATGTTGACGGCCTTGTTTGGAGCAAAACGGATCATGAACACGAACTGCAGCCGCTGCTCCCTTACGTTCATCAAAGCTTTGAACTGATGGTCAGATGGGTCGAAGAAGGCAAAGAACCGCCGAAAAGCCAAACCATCCCGACCCCTCAGGACTCAACAAAGGTAATTGACATTGAATCGGGCCAAGAGATTTCGCCGTATTAATACCCACTCCCATTTTAGGTGAACTGTTTGTCTGAAAGCACGCTCTGGATTATCTCCAGAGCTTTTTTCAGGCCTAGTTCTTGTCCCAGCAGCACTTGGCTTTCCGCTGGTGTATTTCCGCGCGTGGCAGACAGTTTTTCCAGTTCATAGCGCAAGAAATGCTCCACGATATGGATTTGCACCTTGCCCAGTTGACGCTCGCTTAGTCTGTCCCTCTCCAGGAATTCCCTTTTTGCCAAGCTGTCCTCCACATATTTGCCGATATCATCTTCAAGGAAACGGGAAGCCGTACAGATGATGTTCATATACTCGTCTGTTTTCGATGGAATAAATTTCAAGGTATGCCCGAGATGAGCGAGCAAAAATTTGTTTGCAACCAAACTATTTCTTGTGTAATCGTTGTGCAGTAGCGAGTATTCACCGAGGAAATTGCCTGTCTCTTTGTCGTAGCTGTGCAGTAAGGTGTAGCTTGAGCAATACGTGCAGTACAGAAGGTAGTCTCTCATGGTAGATCCCTCCGGGTTGAAGACATGTCCCATGAACGGGTAAGCCTGAGCCTCAGTATCAAGATATTCGTTCTCAAGATGCGAGGTGATAATTCCTGATTCTTTGCTTGATTCCTCCTTCTTTGCACTTGTCATGTTCCGCCCCCTTTAGTATGCTCTTAATGAACCGTGCGCCAATATTGGGCACAATGCATAAAATGGTTTGCAGCCGATCTTTGGAAATGCAAACCGCTTCGAGGGAGCAGAAGGGAGCTATTTTACCATGGCAAACAAGATTCGCTTGGGAATTATATATGGGGGCAAATCCTCTGAGCATGAGGTATCGCTTCGGACAGCACAATCCATCATGAACGCGGTTGACCGGGAAAAATATGAACTGACACCGGTGTTCGTACAACTGGACGGCAGATGGGTGAAAGGTGAGCAAATCGCCGGACAATTGGAAAACGTGGATAGATTAAGACTTGACGCATCGGCATCATCCGCTAATCTTCCGGCAACTGCAAATACGGCGGCTCCGGTTCTTGCTCTGGGGCAGGAAGTTGACGTTGTGTTTCCGGTGATTCACGGCCCTAACGGAGAAGACGGAACAATCCAAGGGCTTCTGGAATTGGCCGATATCCCGTACGTTGGAACCGGCGTAATGGCTTCTGCGGTCGGTATGGATAAATGGATGATGAAAAATGTGTTTGCCCAGCACGGCTTGCCGCAGGTGAAGTATTTGGGTGTACTTCGTTCTCAAATTGATCAGGACATAGACAAGGTCATGGACAAAATTGAACAGGAAATCGGCTATCCTTGTTTCATCAAGCCGGCCAACATGGGCTCCAGTGTAGGGATCAGCAAGGCGAAGGACAGAGCAAGCTTGCTGGAGGCGCTGCAGGTTGCTGCCAAATTTGACCGCCGGATCGTCGTTGAAGCATTCGTCAAAGCCCGGGAACTGGAAATCGGTGTGCTTGGCAACGAAGAATTGATCACCTCCGTCGTGGGTGAAGTAATCGCGGCAAAAGAATTCTACGATTACGAAGCCAAATATAAAGGCGCAGGCACAGAACTGCAAATCCCGGCGATCATCCCGCAAGAGTTGGAACAACAAATCGCCGAGATGGCCAAACTTGCTTTTCAGGCGATTGACGGATCAGGCTTGTCCCGTGTGGACTTTTTCTATGATGAAGAGAACCAAAAGCTCTACATCAACGAGATCAACACCATGCCAGGCTTTACCCCATTCAGTATGTATCCGATGCTGTTCCAGGCAAAAGGCGTCTCATACCGTGAATTAATCGACCGACTTGTCCAACTGGCGATTGAACGCCACGAAGACAAGAAGCGAAACATAGTCGTTGCGGAAGAATTGGAATAGAAGAAGGCTTCAAACAGAGGCAAAACCGAACAGAAATCGAGCCAAAGACCGAACAGATTTTCGGGAGTTTCCTGAGATTCTCTCGGTTTTTTCTTTTTGGAGAGTAGGGGTTATAGCATTTATCGCGTTTCCTAAAAAAAGGGATTTTGCTCGTTTTCAAGAATACTTCTTCCATGCTGTTGAAGGGAGAGGTAAATGTGGAAAAAAGACACGAGGTTTTGTTTAACCAGCTGCAATCTTACAGACAGGAAACATTACGCGCGATTGAAGAACTGACGGAAGAGATGGCGGACTTTATACCAACCGGGTTTAATAACAATATCCGTTGGAACCTGGGGCACATCTACTTGGATCAATATTTGTGGATTCAGCATTTGACCAGGGAGCCGATTCAGCTTCCCGAAGGCTTTCGCGAGTGGTTTGGATATGGAACCCGACCTTCTGACTGGAAATCGGCTCCACCAACGCTGGATACATTGCGGAAGCTTTTGTCTGAACAGATTTCACATATTCGCGAGGCTTATGGCGAACGTCTGGAAGAAGAGTTCCCCGCAACAGAGGATGGCATCCATACAATCGCCCAGGTGCTGGTTCGAACCATTTTCCATGAGGGAATGCATCTCTCTGCCATCTGTTCGATTCTTCGATCTTTGAAAAGTATTTCTTTTCCTGAGAAGTAGCTGCACCGGGAAAGTGTAAATTCATAATAAATCCCGTCCAGCTTTCTTGGACGGGATTATTTTTTGGACGGAATTGCGATTTTTGCTATTGAAAAGCTATTGAAGAGCTTCCACCATCGTCTCCAGCTTCATTCCCCGCGAGGCTTTGAACAAGAGCGCGTTTCCGCTCGTGTTGTATGAGCGAAGAGTCGGCAAGGCATCTTCTTTGTTGGCAAAATGCAGTTTGTTGCCTTGATATGCCTGGTTAAGCTGACTGGACAGAGAGCCGATGGTAACCAGAAGATCAAATGTTTCCGGATATCGATTCAGAAATTCACCCACTTCAGCGTGAAGCGACTGGCTGTTTTCTCCCAGTTCAAACATATCGCCAAGAATGAGGATTTTTTTATGGGTCGGCAGGATTTCCGCGAATGTCTCAATGGCTGCCTTCATGGAGGAAGGGCTGGCGTTGTAGGCATCGTTGATAATCACAACTCCGGCTCGAGAGCGGCTAACCTCGAAGCGCATCGCCGAGATGTTCACGGTTTCCAGGGCAGCCTTAATCTCTTCCGGCGACATGCCAAGGCGGTGGGCGATGGCAATGGCCGGAAGCGAATTGGCTACATTATGCTTGCCGAACAAGGGGAGAAACACCTCAAATCCAGACTGTGACGGTAGATGGACCGTATAGCGGGTGCCGTGCTCGTTGCTCACGATCCCTTCAGCCCAGACATCCGCTTGTCCTTCCACAGAATAAAACCATACATTTCCGTCATAAAGATGGCTTACTTTATGTAAATACACACTGTCACCGTTTAGCAGCACTAATCCGTTCGGATCGGTATGCGGCAATAGCTCTGCTTTGGCCAATGCGATTTTTTCCCGCGTTCCGAAAAACTCCAGATGAGCATCGCCGATAGAAGTAATCACACTGTATTCGGGCTTGATCAGCGAGGCTAACAGATCAATTTCACCGGCGTGATTCATCCCGATCTCCAGCACGGCTGCCTCATGGGTGTTCTCCAATTGCAGCAGGGAGTAAGGTACGCCCAGATGATTGTTTAAATTTTTGTAGGTTTTATAGACGGATCGTTTGGATCCCAAAATGTGGGCGATGATATCTTTGGTAGTCGTTTTTCCGTTGCTTCCGGTTACTGCCACAAACGGCATCGAAAAGCCTCGCCGATAAAAGGCGGCCAGTTTCTGAAAGCCCCGCAGCGTGTCATTGACAAGCACGACGCCGATGGAAGAGGGGAGGTTGGCCGGAATTTTTGTTTGATCGCTGACCAGCACGGCTGAAGCTCCTTGTTCTACGGCCTGCATGATAAAATCGTGGCCGTCCCGATTCCCGGCTATCGGGACAAATAAAGCGCCTGATTCAAGCTGGCGCGTGTCAAAGTGAACGGAGCTGACTACAGCCTCAGGATTGCCCTGCAGGAGGATTCCTTCTGCCATTTTGGCCAGGGCGGCAA
Organism: Paenibacillaceae bacterium; assembly: GCA_041920465.1. Taxonomy (GTDB): domain Bacteria; phylum Bacillota; class Bacilli; order Brevibacillales; family Brevibacillaceae; genus Brevibacillus_H. Next base: position 58,926 of record JBHGXW010000060.1, read on the forward strand.
ATGAAATCGGATTCATGGACTTTCATCCCTTCTGGATTCTTAACACTTTCAACGGTTATCGAGGTCATGCTAACATGCATCTAGATGGTAAGCAAGCGGAAAACGTCCCGAATGTACTATTCTCTACTCATAAATATGGCGCTCGCTTATCCGTTATGTGGCTGGCGGCTTGACCAAAATTGAAATATAATAGGATCAAGGGTTACAGGAAGATGTAGTCAAGAGGTTGACCTGACCTGAATTTATGTCCTATAATGTAGTGTGACAGTCTGTGCTCGAACAGTTGTCCCACTGTTTCACACGGAGGGAGGGAATTACAGATGGCAGAAATTCGCGTTCGCAAAAATGAATCTTTGGAAAGCGCACTCCGCCGCTTCAAGCGTGAAAGCGCAAAGGCTGGTGTCATGGCTGAACTTCGTAAACGCCGCCACTTTGAAAAGCCTAGCGTTGCTCGCAAGAAAAAATCCGAAGCTGCACGCAAACGTAAGTTTTACTAAGCAGGAGGGCTAATCATGAGTGTAATGGAGCGACTCAATCAAGATATGAAGCAAGCGATGAAGGACAAATCCGCACTGAAACTCTCCGTTATTCGCATGGTGAAAGCCGCAATTCAAAACGAAGAGATCACAAAAGGAAAACCATTGTCCGATGACGATGTGCTGACCATCTTGTCCCGTGAGTTAAAACAACGCCGTGACTCCCTCCAAGAGTTTGAAAAAGCGGGCCGTGATGATTTATCGAGCAAAACCCGTGAGGAAATTGACATACTCACTTCCTACCTGCCGGAGCAATTGAGCGAGGAGGCGATCCGCCAAATCGTGCATGAGGCAATTGCACAGGTTGGAGCCACATCGAAAAAAGAGATGGGCAAGGTGATGGGAGTCGTCATTCCGAAGGTTAAAGGTAAAGCAGACGGTTCTATCGTTCAAACCATAGTAAATGAAGAATTATCGAAATAGATAATGAATCAAAAACCCAATCCGTTATTTGCGGATTGGGTTTTTTCGTGATTCTGTAACGAGCTTAGGGCATTTTGAAACCAAACCTCCCGTCTGCCGTATACACAATTAGATAGGGGAAAGGAGGAAAAGGGTGAGGACTCGTTTTGTGAAACACTTTGGCCAAGTTGCTTTCCTTCTCGTATGTCTTTGTCTGATGGCGATTCCTTTCCAGCATGCAGCGCAAGCGAATGCAGAAAAGAAAACTGTCATGATTCCGCTTAAACAGAGAATTGAACGAGGACTGGAGAGTTTTCTGGAACGTGCGTTGGCAAGCGCAAAAGAGAAGGGCGCCGATCTGGTAGTTCTTGATATCGACACGCCTGGCGGTGAGATCGGGGCTGCCGGCAATATCGCCCGTTTGATCAGGGAAGCGCCAATGAAAACAGTCGCGTTTATTGACAATCAAGCTTTTTCGGCAGGGACATATATTTCCTTGAACGCCGATCAGATTGTCATGACTCCCGGCAGCAGCATGGGAGCGGCTACGCCGGTTTATCAGAACGGCAATGCCGCAGAGGCGAAAGTAATATCGGCCTGGTCGGAGATGATGGCCGGCGCAGCCAAGCTGAACAACCGCAATCCGGAGATCGCCCGGGCGATGGTGGAAATCGACAAGGAAATTCCCGGAATCAAACGAAGCGGTACGGTTCTCTCGCTTGATGCGACGAAAGCGCTGGAGGTCGGCTACGCAGACAAAATCGTCAAGGACAAACAGGAGCTGTTTCGTTATTTAGGAGTACAGGAAGCGGATGTAGAGGAGATCCAGCCGACACTGAGCGAGCAGGTAGCCCGAATCGTGACCAGTCCTACCGTGATGAGTCTGTTGTTTGTGATCGGGTTGGTTGGATTGACAGCAGAATTATTCATACCTGGATTCGGTGTGTCCGGTACGATCGGACTTCTGGCGTTCGCTTTATTCTTCTTCGGTCATTATGTTGCCGGTTTTGCCAGTTGGCTGCACATCGGGCTATTCTTGCTCGGGGGATTGCTCTTGATTCTCGAGATTTTTCTTCCCGGAGGGATTGTTGGCACTATTGGTTTTATCAGTCTGGTGTCAGGCATAATATTAGCAGCTTACGATACCGCGCAGGGGGCGCTTTCTCTTGGGATTGCCGCGATAGTCACAGCAATTGTCGCTTATCTGTTGGCAAAATACTTCGGGTTTAAAGGGGTATGGAGCCTGTTCATCCTCAAGGCCGAGCAAAGAAACGAAGAAGGATATGTGGCGCATACGGACAAACGCAGCTTGTTGAATCAAGCAGGCACGGCGCTAACGCCGCTTCGTCCGGCCGGCATCGTCAAAATTGGCGGTCAGCGAATCGATGCGGTAAGTGCAGGCGGCTTTATTTCGGCAGGTTCTGCGATTATCGTCATTCAAGTGGAAGGCACACGTGTTGTGGTGCAGGAACTGGACACAGAAATAAAATAGTAAGGAGTAGATAGGAGTATGCCAATAGATCCAGGATTTCTTTCTTTTATTCTGTTAGTAGCATTTGGGATCATTGTCCTCTCGATTTTTTTCTCGTTTGTTCCGGTTATGCTGTGGATTTCAGCATTGGCCTCCGGAGTTCGAATCGGAATCATTACCCTTGTCGCCATGCGGCTTCGCCGGGTAATTCCGGCGCGTATCGTCAATCCGTTGATCAAGGCCCGCAAAGCCGGTCTGGAGCTGGATACCAATCAACTAGAGAGCCATTATCTCGCCGGGGGAAATGTTGACAGAGTGGTAGATGCTTTGGTTGCAGCTCAGCGTGCCGACATTCCGCTTGGCTTTGAACGAGCAGCCGCAATCGATTTGGCCGGTCGTGACGTTTTGCAGGCCGTACAAATGAGCGTGAATCCCAAAGTAATCGAAACACCGATCGTCGCGGCAGTTGCAATGGACGGGATAGAGGTGAAGGCGAAAGCGAAAGTAACGGTACGCGCCAACATTGACCGTCTGGTTGGCGGTGCGGGTGAAGAAACGATTATTGCCCGTGTCGGCGAGGGGATTGTTACGACAATCGGTTCATCGCAGCAACATAAGGACGTATTGGAAAACCCGGACCGCATCTCGCAGACTGTTTTGAATAAAGGCTTGGATGCGGGAACTGCCTTTGAAATCTTGTCGATCGACATTGCCGATGTGGATGTAGGCAAGAACATCGGAGCACAGCTTCAAACCGATCAGGCGGAGGCAGATAAGCGGATTGCCCAGGCGAAAGCGGAAGAACGCCGCGCGATGGCAGTGGCTTTGGAGCAGGAGATGAAAGCCCGTGTCCAAGAGATGAAAGCCAAAGTGGTGGAAGCAGAAGCGGAAGTTCCGCTTGCCATGGCGGAAGCCCTCCGTTCAGGCAAACTGGGCGTGATGGACTACTACAATTTGCAAAATATCATGGCGGATACCAACATGCGCCAATCCTTCAGCCATACCAGCGAAAAACCAAAAGATATCGACTTTGACAAAAAGTAGAGGCGGGATGAGATGGATCTCTTTGACCTCTTGTTCGATCTTATAGGCCTTTTGATTGGGCTGATCGGCAAATTTTGGATGCTTATTCTCATTTTTCTTGGCTATACTTTGTTCGGCAAATCGCGCGGATACAAAAAAAGGACGCCAACTATGAGGCCTCCAGTCCTGACTCCCGTATATTCTCCGGAAGCTCCAAGGGAAGTTTCCGAATCAAGGCGAAATGAAGCTTCCTATCCACCTGTTGAGACGAAGACAGCGGAGGAAGATACCGTTCTCACCACGCAGGCAGCCAATCCGTTAATTCCGTCTGCAGCCATTGAGCCAGCTGTTGATTCTTCTGAAGAACCAGCTCCGCCTGATCCGCGGGAAGCTATGAAATGGGCGATGATTTTTTCAGAGCCGCGGGCAAAAGCACCCTATTCTCCACCTGGAAAATTTATAAAGTACAAATAGTCAGGGATGTTCCCTGACTATTTTTTGTTTGGGTTTTCTTAGCATGATCAAAGACCCCTCGCGCATAGGCATATAAGAGAGGGACTCTGTGGGGATTTGATTCAGGTTTGATGACAGCATAATCGGCGCATAGCGCCAGTACGAAGGGGGCTTACACCATGAGACGTTGGAGCCGCCGCCTGCGCCGATTGGCTGTAGGCGTGCTAGATTTGCCGCAAGATGTGGTTCTTGAAGTCCCGCGAATTACGATGATCGGCCATCTGCAAATGTATATAGAAAACCATCGCGGCGTTCTTCACTTCAACGACAAAGAGCTTCGTTTGCTGCTTACGAGAGGGCAGCTGTTGGTCCAGGGCGAACAATTGGTGATCCGGGCGATTTTGCCGGAAGAAGTTCTGCTCGAAGGAAGAATTGCCGGAGTGAAATTTTTGGAGCAGTCATAACTTGTATGTGTGGGAGGACGGTACAATGCGCAATACCTTGCGAGATTGGATGGAAGGACATGTTACGATTACCGTTCGCGGAAAACGATTTGAGAGATTAATCAATCTTGCCGTCCGTGACGGTTTGCACATCTGGAATATCAGAAGGCAGGGAATGGAAGCAGGGCAGTGCGACATTTTGATCCGGGACTACTTTCGCCTTCGCCCATTATTGCGTCAGACAGGCTGTCGCTGCCATGTGGTGAAAAGAGAAGGCTTTCCTTTTTGGCTGGTTAAAATGCGCATGCGTGCTGGACTAGCTATCGGAGCTCTGCTTTTTTTCCTTGGAATGTACATGCTGTCCAGTTTCGTTTGGAGCGTAGATGTGGTTGGCACGCACAAACTCTCTGTTTCACAGGTGAGTCAAGCTGCCGAAAAAATCGGGATTAAACCGGGGGCATGGAAGGTCAAACTAAAGGAACCGCAAGTTCTTCAACGTGAGCTGCTGAAATCTCTTCCTGACGCTTCCTGGATCGGTGTTGAAATAAATGGAACCAAGGCGATCATTTCGGTTGTGGAAAAAGAACAGGAAGAAAAACCGAAACCGCTTAGTCCGAGAAATCTGGTAGCCAGGAAAAAAGCGGTCGTACACAGTATTTTGGCTGAAGCAGGCAAAACGATGGTAAGCGTCAATCAGTATGTCAACAAGGGTCAAGTCTTGATTTCAGGAATTATCGGCAACGAGACCAGACAAAGGGTTGTGGCGGCACGAGGCAGAGTGGAAGGAGAAGTATGGTATGTCTCCAGCGTTTCTGTTCCGATTCAACAAAAACGGTATGTATATACAGGGATGACAGAGGATAACCATTTCCTGTTGGCGGGAAATTACGCTCTCCGCATCTGGCCGTTTCAAGTTCAGCCTTTCAAGCGTTTTGAGACAGTGGAAGAGAAGTATCAATTCTCCTACAAAGATTTTCTGTTTCCGCTCGGCTGGAAGGTGGAGAGAAGACAGGAGATGGAAGAGCAGCAGGTTCGCCTGACGAAGGATCAGGCCGTGGAAATCGGCAGGAAGTTCGCCCGTCAGGATGTGCTCGGACGAGCCGGGAAGGATGCATCCATTAAAGAAGAAAAAGTTTTGCACGTGAAAGAAGAGAATGGTAAAGTTTACTTGAGTATTCATTTTGCAGTCATCGAAGATATTGCCGAAGAACAGTTGATTACTCAGCTTCCGCTGCCTCCAAAAAAGAGTGCGGACCAACCCAACTAAGTTGATCGTAAGGAGATGGAGACCTTTTGCACGTTCAAGAAGAGGTAAAAATCCAATTTACTGATGCATCCGAGGCACTGCTGTTGTTTGGACCACATGATGCCTATCTTAAACAAATCGAAGAGAAGACACCAGCGAAGATTGTCACAAGAAGTGGTGAAATAGCGATTAGTGGTGAAAAAGAAGAAGTAGCAAGGCTTGCTTCTCTGTTTGACATCCTCCTCCAATTGGTTCGCCGAGGTATTACGCTGTCCGAGAGGGATGTTTCCTATGCGATGCAATTATCCATGAAGGACGAAGCGGAACAGCTTCTCCATCTTTACGACGAGGAAGTGGCCCGGACCCAGCGCGGCAAAATTATTCGAGCCAAAACGTTGGGACAAAGACATTATTTATCTGCAATTAAACGCCATGATATCGTGTTTGGAATCGGTCCTGCCGGAACCGGAAAAACGTATCTGGCTGTCGTCATGGCGGTGAACGCGCTAAAAGGCGGCCGAGTCAAACGAATTGTGCTTACCCGTCCCGCTGTAGAAGCTGGGGAGAGTCTAGGCTTTCTTCCGGGGGATTTGCAAGAGAAGGTTGATCCGTATTTACGCCCGCTCTATGATGCTTTGTACGATATGCTAGGGAACGAGCAAGTGGTCAAAATGATGGAACGCGGCCTCATTGAAGTGGCACCGCTCGCATATATGCGGGGACGCACCTTGGAAGATTCTTTCGTCATTTTGGACGAGGCACAGAATACTACACCGGAGCAAATCAAAATGTTCTTGACCCGTTTGGGCTTCGGTTCCAAGATGGTGATCACCGGCGATATTACGCAGATTGACTTGCCCAAGGGAAAAAAATCAGGTCTCAAGGAAGCGGAGCGGATATTGGCCCCGATTCCGGAAATCGCCTTCATTCGCTTTCAGGAGTCTGATGTCGTGCGCCATTCATTGGTGCAAAAAATCATCGAAGCATATGCCCGTGAAGAAGCAGATCACGGTTATCAATAAATGGAAGTAGAGGGAACCAATACGTGTTGAACATCGAGATTTTGAACGAACAATCGGAAGAAATTACGGCAGAACAAGAAGAGCTGATTCGCACTTGTCTGTCTGCCGCGGCTGAACGGGAGGAAGTAGCCGGCGAAGTAGTCGTGACGTTGGTTGATGATGAACGCATTCATGAACTGAATCGCGATTACCGTGGCGTAGACCGCCCGACAGATGTGCTATCCTTCGCCATGAACGAGACGGGAGAAGGAGAAATGGAAATTTACATGGATGAAGAAGAGATGGACGAGTATCCCAACATGCTTGGCGATATTGTCATCTCCATTCCCCGTACCAAAGCGCAAGCAAAAGAGTACGGACATTCCTTTGAGCGCGAATTGGGTTTTTTGACGGTTCACGGCTTCCTGCATCTGCTGGGGTACGACCATAACACACCGCAAGAAGAGCAAGAAATGTTTGGACGACAAGAAGAGATTCTCGCCAAAATCGGTTTGACCAGATAGGGGATTTCCATTGAAAGAATGGTTGCGACTCATTCGTAGTTTTACCTATGCTTGGAGCGGAATCAAATATACGTTTCGGACACAGCGAAACATGCAAATCCACGGGATGATGACTCTGATCGTACTTCTTTTGTTATGGTGGCTCGATCTTCCGCGTGGAGATGTTTTGCTGGTCTTTTTTTTGATTGCTCTTGTCCTGTCGCTTGAATTAATGAATACGGCCGTCGAGTCTGTGGTTGATCTGGTGACCGATGAATGGAAGGAAAAAGCCAAAATCGCCAAGGATACAGCGGCGGGAGCAGTCCTTGCAGCGGCAATTTTTTCGGTTATCATCGGGCTTTGGGTGTTTGTCCCCCCTTTATGGGAAAAAATAATAGGGATCATTCATCATTAGTTTGCCGGGCGGCATTCAAACGTTGGAATTCCTGCCAAAGGCTGGCTTGCGCTAGTGCCGCGTGAAGCAGTACAATATCTTGACCTACCAATTGAAGACGGGTTGAAATTTGTGATTTCCGGCGGTGTGGACCCGCCCAGCGCACAAACTGCCCGCCTTGCTGAACCAATGAGGGATTTGTAAGGAGAGGTGGACGATTTGAAAGATCAGGATTTGATTCAAAAAGCGCTTGAGGCACGCCAAATGGCTTATGTGCCATATTCCAAATTTGCTGTCGGCGCCGCCTTGTTAAGTGAGACCGGCAAAGTATACCTCGGCTGTAATATAGAGAATGCCGCCTATTCGTTGTGCAATTGTGCGGAGCGGACTTCTTTGTTTAAAGCATATTCCGAAGGTGATCAATCATACAAGGCGATTGCTGTCGTCGCCGACACAAAGCAGCCGGTTCCCCCTTGTGGTGCGTGCCGCCAAGTGATGGTAGAGCTTTGCCCTCCGGACATGAAAGTGATTTTATCCAATTTAAAAGGAGACGTCACCGAAACTACCGTTAGAGAGCTGCTGCCGGGGGCTTTTACCAAGGAGGATTTACGTGGATAATCGCAGCAAAACCAAAGTACCGTTCAAATCAGGCTTCGTCGCCATCGTGGGCCGTCCCAACGTAGGCAAATCAACACTCTTGAATCATATCGTCGGCCAAAAAATTGCCATTATGTCCAACAAACCGCAAACCACCCGCAACAAGATCAGAGCCGTACATACGACTGAACGGGGACAAATTATTTTTCTTGATACACCGGGCATTCACAAGCCGAAATCAAAACTGGGCAATTACATGGTCGAGGTTGCCGAGAATGCCTTGAATGAAGTGGATCTGATCCTGTTCGTGATCGATGCCACCGAGAAGCGGGGAGCGGGCGACGACTTTATTATCGAGCGTTTGAAGCAGGTGAAAACACCGGTTTTTCTCGTCATTAATAAAATTGATCAGGTTCACCCTGAGCAGCTTTTGCCGATCATCGACGACTATCGCAAGCTGTACGACTTTAAGCAGATTGTACCTGTATCCGCATTGGAGGGGAATAACACCGGGGCTCTTTTGGAAGCGATTTACGGGGAGATGGAAGAAGGGCCGATGTATTATCCGGCCGATCAGGTAACCGACCATCCTGAGCGCTTCGTTGTGGCCGAGCTGATCCGGGAAAAAGTTCTCCATCTGACACATGAGGAAGTGCCGCACTCCATTGCGGTCACCGTGGAGGAGATGAAGCGGCGCGAGGATGGTCAAACCTTGTATATTTACGCCGCCATTTATGTGGAGCGTGACTCGCAAAAAGGAATCCTGATCGGCAAAAAAGGCGAAATGCTGAAAGAGATTGGGCGGCGTGCCCGCCTTGACATCGAACGGCTGCTTGGCAACAAAACGTTTCTGGAAATCTGGGTCAAAGTGAAGAAGGATTGGCGCAATCAGGAGCGAATGCTGCGCAACTTCGGTTTTTACGATGAAGAGTAAGAGTGCTTCGCCGATAAAATATACGTGTCAATAATTCCAAGGGATAGACTACTACGCTTGGGCAGATTCTATAGTTAGAAGGGGATAAATCCGATACGGAAAGGATGATGCATTATGCTTCGCGACTTTTCATGGAATTATTTCGCTTCAACAGGAGATATTCATGCATACCTTCTTTATCGGGAACATCCTGATTCGCTTGGCAGCCCGGATGAAGAGCTGTTGGAATCTGCACGGCTTGATACGGGTGAATCAACTGCATGCTTGTAAAATGGGAAGGTATTGTGATTCGCAGTGTCGACTACGGAGAATCAAGTAAAGTGTTAACTGTTTTTACCCGAGAGCACGGCAAGATAGGGATCATGGCTCGCGGTGCCAAAAAACCGAAAAGCCGCCTAGCTGCCGTGTCTCAACTATTTACATACGGCTACTATCTGTGCAAAAAGGGACCAGGCACAGGCATGCCCGATTTATCGCAAGGAGAAATCGGCGATTCTTTCGCCGATTTGCGGCAGGACCTGATGAAAACGGCCTACGCTGCCTATATCGTGGAGCTTCTGGATCGGCTGACAAGCGAACACGAGCCCAATCCCTATCTGTTTCAACTTTTGCGATTGACACTCTCTTACATAGACGAAGGAAAAGACCCGGAGATTTTGTGCCGGATTTTTGAAAGCAAAATGCTGATTGTAGCCGGGATAAAACCCCAGTTGAACGCTTGTGCCAATTGCGGGGAAGTGCGTGAACCGTACGCATTTTCCGTCGCGCATGGCGGGTTGTTGTGTCCGGTTTGTCTGTCCCATGATCCGCACCCAATCGCCATGACACCTGCTGTATGGAAATTATTGCGACTATTTCAGCTTTTTGACCTTGAGCGACTAGGGGAAATAGAAGTGAAAGACGCCACCCGCAACCAACTGAAGCATGTGCTTCGGAGATTTATGGAAGAACATCTGGACATCAGGCTCAAAAGCAGGAACTTCCTCGATCAGGTGGAAAAACTGCAGGCAGGCTTGGAGAAGAACAAGTGAAAATTCCGCCTTGGCGGTTTTTTTGTATTGCTTTTTGTTTATTCTAGTTTCAGCTTTTTATAAGCCTTTGCAGGAAAATGCCTTTCAATAGAGTAATACTAGGGATAGTAATGCTAACGAACCGGTGGTGATCCATCATCGAACTGACCAAACGACAAGAACAGATCCTTCAAATTGTCAAGGATGAAGGGCCGATCACAGGAGAGCAAATCGCGGAAAGACTAAATCTGACCAGAGCTACCCTAAGGCCTGATCTGTCCATTTTGACAATGTCTGGTTATCTCGACGCAAGGCCGCGTGTCGGTTATTTTTACGCGGGAAGGCCGACCAATTCCGTAATCAGTGAACAGCTGCGCAAGCTCATTGTCAACGATTACAAAGCGGTTCCGATTGTTGTACAGGAATCTGCTTCGGTTTATGACGCCATTTGTACGTTGTTCCTTGAAGATGTGGGAACGTTGTACGTTGTCAACCAAAAAGGGTATCTTGCCGGCGTTGTGTCACGCAAAGACTTGCTTCGCGCTTCGCTTGGCAACAAGGCTTTGGAAGATATCCCGACCAGCATCATCATGACAAGAATGCCCAACATTGTTACCTGTTCACCTGATGAAACGTTGTTCCAGGCAGCCAAGAAGCTGATTGATTTTCAGATTGATTCCATGCCGGTGGTAAGACCGGTTCAAGATGACAGTCGAAGCTACGAATTACTCGGACGGGTGACCAAAACAACAATTGCCAAAGCATTTGTTGAGCTTGGTCAGGAACCTGTTGTTTAGGAGGGGAACGGATGCAATCCAATCAGGAAGAACAGCTTGTTTATGTCGTTTCCGACTCTATCGGAGAAACGGCAGAACTGGTAGTAAGAGCCGTGGCCAGCCAGTTTGATCCCAATCTTATTCAATTGCAAAAGTATCCGTATATTGAAGATAAAGAATCGATCAATGAAATTATCGCTTCCGCCAAAGAATCAAAGGCGATGGTCGTGTTCACACTGGTTATTCCCGAATTAAAGGAATATATTCTGCAAAAGGCAGCCGAAGCAGGGGTTACCATTGTAGATATCATGGGGCCATTGCTCAATTCTTTTCAGCATGTATTGAAACAGGAGCCAACAGGCAAACCAGGATTGGTTCGCAGACTGGACGAAGAGTATTTCCGCAAGGTGGACGCTATTGAATTTGCGGTCAAATACGACGACGGACGTGACCCGCGGGGGCTTTTGCGAGCGGATGTCGTGTTGATCGGTGTGTCTCGCACATCCAAAACTCCGCTCTCCATGTACCTAGCCAACAAACGGCTCAAAGTGGCCAATGTGCCGATCGTCCCGGAAATTGAGCCTCCCGAAGAGTTATTTCAACTTCCACCGGAACGCTGCATCGGTTTGATCATAAACCCCGAACAATTAAACAGCATCCGCACCGAACGCTTGAAAGCACTGGGATTAACTGCCCAAGCCAACTATGCAACCATTGACCGGATTAAAGAAGAATTGGCTTACAGCAAGAAAATTATCCAGAGGATCGGCTGTCCGGTGATCGATGTCTCCAACAAGGCGGTTGAAGAAACAGCCAACATTATTCTCGAGATTATCCGACAAAATCAAATTAAAAATACAAGAAAGTAGAAAAAAGAAAAAGGAATTTCGATTCAATTGTCGAACCAGATTGTTACGAATAACAGGAAACCGTTCAGCAAAGAGTTTGAAAAAGAAGTTTAACAAATGATGGTAAGTGGTAAATTAGAAAAAAGCAAACCTTCAAGAAGGATTTTGCCGAAATTTGACGAATTAAAATACTCCATTGCAAAAATGTCCCTTACTTGACATAGAACGATCCATTCCGGTTCGGCTTACATCCTGATTGGGGACACAAACGAAGGAGCTTACCTGATTGATGTATTTGGTAAACCTGAGTTTTTCAGTTAAAGGTGGAAAGACATGACCCATTCCACTCCGGAAGAGCTCATTCATCGCGTACGCACTTCTGTAGACCTGGTAGAAATCGTAGGGGAATATGTGCAACTCAAAAAAAGCGGGCGAAGCTTAGTAGGTCTTTGCCCGTTTCATTCGGAAAAAACCCCTTCGTTTCACGTTAGTCCCGAGCGTCAGTTTTATCATTGCTTCAGTTGCAAAGCGGGCGGCGATGTTTTTAGCTTTTTGATGCAAATCGAGCAGCTCACATTTCCCGAAGCTTTGCAAAGAATGGCAGACCGTGCCGGTATCGAATTGCCCGCGGCAAAAAAAGACGATGGTCCCAAGAACGCTTCCAAGGTTCAAATGTATGAAGCGCATCGCCTCGTGGCGAAACTATACCATCACGTCTTGACTGCTACGCCTTATGGCAGTGAGGCGTTGCGTTATTTGAAGAAACGCGGCATTACGGATCAGACGATCAACGAATACCTGATCGGATTTGCACCTGACTCTTGGGATTTTACAACGCAGTTCTTGAAGAAGCGTGGTTTTTCTCTTTCCTTGATGGTGGAAGCCGGGCTCATCTCCGTGAACGAACAAGGCGACCGGTATTATGACCGGTTCCGCGGACGGGTGATGTTCCCGATTCACGACACACAAGGAGAAGTGATCGGATTCGGCGGCAGGGCTTTGGGGGATGGACAACCCAAGTACCTGAACAGCCCGGAAACCCCACTGTTCCAGAAGAGCAAGCTGGTTTACAACATTCATCGTGCTCGTCCGATCGCGAGAAAACGCAACCAAATCGTCCTGTATGAGGGCTACCTCGATGTGATCTCTGCTTGGGCATCCGGTTTCGGAAATGGAGTGGCAACACTGGGCACATCCATGACAGAATATCAGGCGAGATTGATCAGTCGAAATGCCGATCAAGTTATTATCTGCTATGACGGTGATTCTGCCGGTCAAGAAGCAACGGCAAAAGCAATCGATTTGTTGCAGCAGGCAGGGTGTACAGTCCGTGTGGCTCCGCTTCCGCAGGGAGTTGACCCGGATGAGTATATCAGGCAGTACGGAGGGGAAGCTTTTTCGCAGCAGGTATTGCTGCAGGCCATGCCGGTTACAGCTTTTCGCTTGAAACATCTACGGACGAAACACGTAATTCAAGATGAAAGTGACCAAGCCCGATACTTGGAAGAGGCTTTACAAATTATTTCGCAACTAAACAGCGCCATCGAACGAGACATGTATGAACGCCAATTGGCGGAAGAGTTTTCCTTATCGCTTGATGCCATTAAGCTGGAGTCACGAAAAGTGCAGAAACAACAAAAATTCTATGCACAAAGGGATAAAGTTGCTCCCGTATGGAATAATAGTATAAATAATGGCAAATCTATGGTCACCAAAACGTTACTTCCGGCTCATCTTAACGCAGAGCGAATGCTTTTGTACTACATGATGCGGAAAAAGGAAATCGCTGATCGGGTTCAACAAGAATGTTCGGTTGACTTTCAAGTAGATGAACATAGCGCGTTGGCTGCATATTTGTTTGCCTATTATGCGGAAGGGTACACAGAAGACCCCGGACAATTTATTCATTACGTTGAAGATGAAAAGTGTAAGCAATTAGCCTCGGGATTGGCCATGATGGAGTACAAGGAAAACGTATCTGAGCAAGAGATCGGTGACTACATCAGACAGGTGAACAACTACCCAAAGCGTTTAGAATTGGAGCGACTGCGTGAGGAACTGCGCAGGCTTAACATGCAGACTTCCATGGCAGAAGATGAAGATGCATGTAAACAACTCGCCAAACAAGCAGCCATCGTTGGGATGAAGATTGTTGAATTGGAAAATGCTTTAAAGGAAGGGTAGCATCCATACACATTCCCGGGGAAGGAGGGAAAGCAGATGAACAAACAAAACATCACTCCAGATATGGAAGCTTCATCGATTGAGCAGGTAAAAGAACAGCTTGTCGAGCTTGGCAAGAAACGAGGCGTTCTTACCTATAAAGAAATTATGGAGCGCCTTTCTGGTTTTGATCAAGACTCTGACCAAATTGATGAATTCTTTGAGTTTCTTGGAGATCAGGGCGTTGAGGTCACGAATGACAGTGAAGAAGACGTCGATGAATTAATGATGAAAGATGAGGATGTTGAGGAGTTCGACTTTGATGACCTCTCCGTACCGCCAGGGATTAAGATTAATGACCCCGTTCGGATGTATCTGAAGGAGATTGGGCGAGTTCCCTTGCTTTCAGCCGAAGAAGAAATCAAGTTGGCTCAACGAATCGAGCAAGGTGACGAGGAAGCAAAACGCCGTTTGGCTGAGGCAAACCTGCGATTGGTTGTAAGTATCGCCAAACGCTATGTAGGCCGCGGAATGCTGTTCCTTGATTTGATTCAGGAAGGCAACATGGGCTTGATCAAGGCGGTAGAGAAGTTTGACTACCGCAAAGGCTATAAATTTAGTACGTATGCGACCTGGTGGATTCGCCAAGCGATTACCCGCGCGATTGCCGATCAGGCGAGAACCATACGGATTCCGGTGCATATGGTAGAGACAATCAACAAACTGATTCGTGTATCCCGTCAGCTTCTGCAAGAGCTTGGACGTGAACCGGCACCGGAAGAGATCGCCGAAAAAATGGATCTCACTCCGGAAAAAGTGCGCGAAATCATGAAGATCGCTCAAGAGCCGGTTTCGTTGGAGACACCGATCGGGGAAGAAGACGACTCTCATTTGGGCGACTTCATTGAAGACCAGGATGCGCTTGCTCCGTCTGACGCTGCCGCTTATGAGCTTCTCAAGGAGCAGTTGGAAGACGTGCTTGACACGTTGACTGATCGTGAGGAAAACGTGCTTCGTTTGCGCTTTGGTTTAGACGATGGCCGAACCCGTACCTTGGAAGAAGTGGGTAAAGTATTCGGCGTCACCCGTGAACGGATTCGTCAGATTGAAGCCAAGGCACTCCGCAAGCTTCGTCATCCAAGCCGCAGCAAACGCTTAAAAGATTTCCTCGAATAACCGATAAAGTAAATATGGAATGATTTCGCCTACGTTTCGCTTTTTATATGCTGCGTAGGCGTTTCTATTTCGCATGCATGGCTGTCTGCTTTCCCAAGGAGGGTATATTCGTTGGACGATCAGAAAAGAAAGCTCATCATCACAGAGATTGAAAGTTGGAGAAAAAATCATCTATTGCCCGAGCATTATTGTATCTTCCTGTTAAATCTGTATACGGAAGGCGACCGGCCTGTCGGAAAAAGCAAAACGGGCTCACAAACATCTGGCAGAGGTAGTCAAGTCTCCGGAATTTTTTCCCAAAAAGCTGGTTACGTCAATGATGAAACGGCATCTGATTACCAGTTTCGCGAAAACGGTGTTGTCGTTCGATCAAGCATCTCTTGGAAGATGATTTGGTACTGGCTGTTGGGAGCCTGCGTGATTGCTGGTCTGATCTTGCTTGCTTTTCATTTTAACGGTTTTAGTACGCTAATGCAAATTGCCATTTCTTCCATTTTTATCCTGATAACGTACATACTGTCTTTGGCTTTGCGTCGCAAATCGCCGGCTTTGACACATGTCTCTCTCGCTATTTCTTTCTTCCTGCTCATTTTGGCGGGCGTCTACTTCATCAAAGAGATGGGATTGTCGCAAACTGTCCTGCTCATTTTTATCGCGTTTATCTGTTTGCTGTGGTGTCTAAACGGACTCATTTTTCGTTTTTCGTATTTGCTCTACATTGGTATTCTAGGGTTTGGCATCCTGTACGGCTATGTGACCACAAACCGGTTGGAAGAGCACTATACCTGGTGGTTGGCTGAATTGTACTGGGTACCGTTTGCCGTGTTGATGATCGGCTTTGGATTTCTCTTGCATGAAAGAAATCCGCAGCTTTCCGGAGTTTTGGCGTTTTGCGGTACGATATTGCTGTACGGTTCGGAGATTTCATCGCTTTATGTGACCGAAGCAAAACGTGACATCATCCAGCTTCTGTTGTTCATCAAAGTCTTTCTGAATTCTGGATTTATCTTTTTCACCCGTTCCTACTGGTTTCGCTGGCTTCGCCTGTAAAAGAGGCGGAGCTTTTTTTCGTATTATCGGAAAGTTTAACTGCTTTACATGTCTTTTCTTACTTGCTTGGCCTGTCATAAGTTAAGGTGGGCATGCTTTCGGTAGCTTATGCCGGGTGGGTTTTTAAAAAAATAGTACGAAAAATCGTAAAATAGTGTATAATTATAGTAAGCATTCTGAGCAAGCGCTCAGTCATGGATATTCAAGGAAGCGCTTTCACTTTACTGGAAGGAAGTGTATCAAATGAATTTTGATCTTACCCAAGAACAACGCATGCTGCACAAAATGATCCGTGAGTTTGCCAATGAAGTAGTGGCGCCTGGTGCGGATGAACGGGACAAAACGAAGCAATTCCCTGTCGAAATTTTTAAGCAACTGGCTGATTTGAATTTGCTTGGCTTGCCTTTTGATGAAGAGTACGGCGGTGGAGGGGCTGATTATATAAGCTTTGCGCTTGTGGTTGAAGAACTGAGCCGGGCCTGTGCCTCTACCGGGATTACCTATTCGGCCCACATTTCGTTAGGGGGTGCTCCCCTCTCCCTGTTCGGCACGGAAGAGCAGAAGCAGAAGTACCTTACGCAGGTTTGCAGCGGTCAGAGCATGGGGGCATTTGGCTTGACTGAACCCAACGCCGGTTCTGATGCAGGGGGAACGCGTACGACTGCTGTGAAAGAAGGGGACGATTGGGTGATTAACGGCTCAAAATGTTTTATCACCAATGCCTCTTACGCCAGGTTTTTGGCTTTAACCGCTGTGACGGACAAAGAAAAAGGTTCCAAAGGCATTACCGCGTTTATTGTTCCGACCGATGCTCCGGGCTTTACTGTTTTGAACAACTATGAGAAGCTGGGTTTGCATAGCTCCAATACGACAGAATTGGTGATCGACAACGTCCGGGTTCCGCATGAGAACATCCTGGGTAAAGAAGGGGAGGGCTTTAAGCAGTTCTTGATTACGTTGGACGGCGGGCGGATCGGAATCGGCGCAATGGCTGTCGGTATTGCCCAAGCTGCTTATGACAAAGCCCTGCAATATGCCCGTGAGCGTCAAGCTTTCGGAAGCTCCATTTCCAAGTTTCAGGCGATTCAATTCAAATTGGCTGATATGGCCATGCAAATCGAGTTGGCCCGCAACATGGTGCTCAAAGCAGCGTGGCTGAAAGATAACGGCCGTAAATTTACCAAGGAAGCAGCCATGGCCAAATTGTACGCTTCCGAAATCGCGATGGCGGCTACCCATCAAGCGATCCAAATCCACGGTGGATACGGTTATATGCGCGAATACCAAGTAGAGCGGTTCTTCCGTGATGCCCGTCTCCTGGAGATTGGAGAAGGCACATCGGAGATTCTTCGTTCCGTTATTGCCCGTGAAATCGGCTGCTAAGCTATCAAACCAACCCCTGTCTTTTTGTCGAGACAGGGGTTTTCTTCGCACGTGAGGCTGGGGCCCCGTCCGGCGGTCGGCTAACACCGCGGACGGGTTTTTTCTTGGGCTTTTCTCGCCAAATAGGATAGAATAGAGGGTACGGAAGGTGAAAAACATGGCATCAATCACAATTTCAAACAGATTACAAATGATCGCGCATTTCTGTCCGCAAGGGGCGAGAGTGGCAGATATCGGTTCTGATCATGCACTCTTAGCCACCTATTTGGTGCAAAACAACATTGCTTCGTTCGTTGTGGCAGGAGAGTTGAATGAAGGACCGTATCTGACAGCCAAACAGCAAATTGATTCAATTCAGGCGAAAGATAAAGTCTCCGTTCGCCGCGGAGACGGATTGGCTGTCTTGCAAACCGGGGAAGTGGATACAATCTGTATCGCCGGAATGGGCGGACAGTTAATCACCTCCATACTGGATGCAGGCAAGAAAAAGCTGGTGGGCGTAAATCGCCTGATTCTGCAGCCTAACGTTGGTGAAGAGGTGGTCCGCCGCTGGTTCTTGATGAATGGCTGGCAATTGATTGCCGAGAAGATTTTGGAGGAAGACGGGATTATCTACGAAATTTTGGTGGCTGTCGCTGGCGACCCGCTGAAACCATACATAAATCAAGAACGGGATCAAGCGGAACTGTTGCGTCTGGGTCCGCTTTTGTGGCAGGAAAAATCTCCTGTGCTGCTCAAGAAATTGGAACGGGAACGGGAGAAATGGAATAAAATTCTTGCCCAGATGTCTCACTCTGACCGGCCGGAAACGCGTGACCGGCTTAAGGAAATGCAGCAGGAAGTAAATTGGCTCAATGAGGTGATTTCATGTTTGCAAACGGACAAACCATCATTCAATACGTAGAACAGCTTGCTCCGAAGCATCTGGCGATGGAAGGAGATAAAATCGGGCTTCACGTTGGCACCCTGCAAAAACAGGTAAAAAAGGTCATGGTGGCATTGGATGTGCTGGATCAGGTGGTTGACGAGGCGATCGCCGAGGGCGTTGATTTGATTGTCGCCCATCATGCGGTGATTTTTCGACCGTTAAAGCATCTGCGCACGGATTTGCCAGCCGGGAGACTTTATGAGAAGCTGATCAAGCACGATATTGCCGTGTATACGGCACATACCAACCTGGATACGGCTGAAGGCGGCATGAACGATTGGCTGGCCGAAGCTATCGGGCTTACGGATGTGGAACCGCTGGATGAACACGTTCAGGAACCACTCAAAAAGCTGGTTGTCTACGTGCCGGTTTCCCATGCGGAAGCGGTACTCACAGCGATCTCCCAAGCCGGGGCAGGCTGGATCGGCAATTACAGTCATTGCACGTTCCAGACAAGAGGAATTGGCACGTTCATGGCCCAAGCGGGTACCAATCCTTATATCGGAAAAGTTGGCGAGTTGGAACGTGTGGAAGAGATTCGCCTGGAAACCATCCTCCCTCAGTCCAGGCAGAATGCAGTCATCTCTGCAATGAAAAAAGCCCATCCTTACGAGGAAGCAGCATATGACATTTATCCGCTTGATCTGCCGGGGAAGAAGCTTGGTATCGGACGAATCGGGAAGCTGCCCGGCCCGATGACATTGAAGGAATTAGCCTTGCTGGTGAAGGAGCGGTTTGACTTAAAGGGCTTGCGGGTCATCGGCGAGCTTGAGGATAAGGTGAAAAAGGTTGCGGTTGTAGGCGGTGACGGAAACTCGTTTGTCGGCAAAGCTGGGTTCCACGGGGCGGATGTGTTGATTACCGGAGATATTTATTACCATACGGCACATGACGCGCAGGCAGAGGGCTTGCATATTATCGATGCCGGACACAACATCGAAAAAATTATGAAAGAGAAGCTTGCCGAATATTTGGCAGCAAAATGTAAAGAAGCAGGTTATGCGACAGAAGTCATCGCTTCTCGAGTACATACGGATCCGTTTTGCTTCTTATAATGGGATAAGGATATAAGAGAGGGGGAACACCGTGCTGCCTGCTAAAGTTTTATGGGAATGGCACCGCATGAAAGATTTGATTGTACAAGCACAGCAAGAAAGAACGCGGCTCGCCCAGCAAGAACAAAAACATCTGGATACTCTGCAGGAGCTAACCGCCAAGTTGGCAGCTCTTCCGGTGTCGGACGATCCTGACAGCCAAATAGCCAGACTGCTAGCGGAACAAGAGATTTGGATGGCAAAGAAAGAGTACGAAAAGTTCCAGGAAGAAAATCAGGACAGAATGGATCAGCTGGCCAATTCGATTTCCGAGAAAGAGTTTGAACGAATGCGGTTGGAACAAGAGCTGGATCCGGCGTTTCTTGCCGAATATTACCGTTTATCAGAGAACAAAAAGAATCCGATAGTGGAAGTAAAGAGAAAAATGTGCACGGGCTGTTTTCTTCCCTTATCGATGGCAAAAGTAGATGAATGGCGTCGGGCGAAAGGATTGGTTTATTGTGACGAATGTGGACGGATTCTCGTCTAAACGAGCTGCGCAAACACTTTTTGCATTACTGTTGAGTGGAGCTCTTTGCTTTCCATCTGCGGTGAAAGCGGATGAATCAAAGGATCTTCCGTTTACGGATATCGAGAAGCACTGGGCGAAGGAAGCGATACTTCAGAGCTATGAAAACGGACTGGTTGCAGGCGTAGGCAAAACCAAGCAATTTCAGCCTGAACGTTATATGACACGGGGAGAGTTTCTCGTTTTGATTGATCGGTTTTATTTGAAAACGGAACAAGATTTATTTCCGTTATCCCTCATGACCGAGGATGACGAAACCGGTTGGGGCTTCAAAGAACCGTATTTGCCTTATACAGATGTGGATCGCTTAACTTGGATTTATCCGTCCATCTTGCGCGTCTCGCTTGTTTATGACCGGTTGTTCGGGGAAAAAGCGTTCGAAGGGATTTATCCGGCGGGCAAACTTCAGCCTGACGAACCTGTCTCACGCGAAGAAGCGGCGAAGATTCTGCAAATGTTTGTGGTTCATTCCGGCGGACGGACGGTTGACGATGTAATGAAGAAATGGGGCTGGTTTACCGGAGAGCTGACCGGCAATCTGAAACGGGGGGAAGCGGCTGTAGTGGCTAACCGCTTGGCTTCCTACCTGCAGGAGCATCCGATTCTGCCGCTGCTCGATTATGACGACAGCAAATTTCCCGTAGTTCCTGAAATTACAGATATTTTCCCCATGTTCGCCGATTATGGCAATGACCTGACGGAAGCGGAAAACACGTATATCCGCTGCGTAAATTTGATTGCGGATCATGAAGATGAGGAAGATACTTTTCAACAACTGAAGAAGCTGGCCGACGGGAATTTTCCCAATCAAGTGGGCGTTTACTACTATTTAAGCTGGGATCAGTTTGAACCATTGACGGAGAATCTGGATTATGCGATTAAGGCGCTGGATAAGTTTCTCGCGTTGGACAAGGAGCAGCAATCAACGGAAACGCTGCAATTGCTCACGGCCAATATATACGATATTTCTTTACAAATCGCGGGCGAAGACCCAACCATATTTGCACAGACGCTGGCGAAGCTTCTGCCGTATGAGAAGCAGTTGAATGACCGGGATCAGAAAGAAACATTCAGCCTTTATTTGGCTGCCTTTGAGGCGAGAAGCGGCAAGGTGGATGAGGCGATATCCCGTTACCAGTCGTTACCTTCACAAGAAACGGCAGCTTTAAACGCGATCTATTATTTGCTGCAGGCCGGAAGTGTGAAAGAAGCGGAACAGTTGGTTCAATCCCTCTCAAACGGGCAGGGTGACAATGGGGAGCCAAACCGTTTTGCTCTGATGCTGCAAGATGAGCTGTCGATGCTTGCCCAACAAAATCAATACGCGAATCGATTGGCCGAGGCATTACGCAAGCAAGACGAAATGTCCGGCTATCAAGCGGTAGGAGAATCCAATCTGAGCGGGTATGTTTTCCACTATGTGGATCAGATTGACAATCGCTCGCAAATCAGCCATTCGATGGGATTTTACAAGTCGCCGGAGAAGCTGGTGCTGGACAAAATGGAACTTTACACGGACGAGCGCAACAAGCAGTATTATTCTTTTGATTTTGACCAGAAAAAATGGAACGCGCCGAGAAACGTAAAGATAGACTACGTACATGAATGGGTGCAGGAACAGGACGTTGAAACACGTCTTCAGCTTGGGGCCAGATATGTACTGCAATCGGCTGGCCGCTATGACGTGATAACGGAGTGGATTCCGGGACAGAAACTGAAGGCCCGATTGGCCAAAGAGCATCTGAATATCCAATCGGTTAAGGATATTCCCGCTTTTGTTACGAAATATTACATTGATCGTGAGACCGGTATGCTGGAAGCAAAAACATGGCGGTATGAAGAGACTTATGACAAAGAGTTTATTGCCTACTCGGGAACAGAATCGTACGCTCCCTATGACGCCCCGATTCACATTCCGAAAGTAGCTTCAGGGGGAAGGTGAGAGTGCCATGAGTTTTTGGAAAAAGAGTTTGACTGGAGTTTTCTGCTGCTTGCTGTTAGCGGCACCATATGCCCAGGCAGAAGAGAAATACCCGCTTGCCGAGACAGAAAAAATTTATGAGTATCTCTTGGACAACCATCTTAGTCGCCCTGAGTCCGTTCAATTGGTAAAAGGTGCGTTGAAGCAGATTACCGAAGAAGCGGCCAAATCGAAGCATCTTTCTCTGGTGAGTCCCGATACGGACGATACCCTGGAGGAATTGGAAACAAGGCTGACCGAGTGGCACACGGAGCAATCCCTTGATTGGGATTCCTTGAATAAATGGGCGATTTCTGGCATGATCTCCACGCTGAATGATCCGTACACGAATTATTTTACAAAGGAGCAGCTGAAGGGCTTCCAATCGTATGTGGATAATGAGTTCGTCGGTTTTGGAATTCGCTTCCGCACCGTGAACGGCACTTTCATTGTAAAAGAGATTATTCCCGACTCACCCGCAGCCAAAGCAAAAATGGAAATTGGGGATAATGTGCTGGCAGTTGACGGCGTGAAACTGACCGGTAAGAGCCTGGAGGACGTATATCGTTCACTTAAAGG
Organism: Paenibacillaceae bacterium; assembly: GCA_041920465.1. Lineage (GTDB taxonomy): Bacteria > Bacillota > Bacilli > Brevibacillales > Brevibacillaceae > Brevibacillus_H. The sequence continues at coordinate 81,425 of JBHGXW010000060.1, forward strand.
GGAAGAAGGTACATTCGCTCTCTTTTCGATCTATCGGCCGAGCACCAAGAAAACCATTCAGCTGCAAATGAAAAGAGAGGTTTTGGCCCTGCCGGAGGTTGAGGCGAAACGCTTTACTGGCCCAATTGGTTATATCAGCTTAAGCACCTTTGGTTCGGAAGCAGGAACGCAATTTCGTGACGGATTGGCCCAAATCATGAATCAGAAGCAGCCGCTTCATGGATTAATCATCGATCTGCGCGATAACAGCGGCGGTTATTTGACAGCAGCTCGCGATATTGCCAGCCTGTTCATGGAGGATGGCTTGTTGATGTACACGGTTGACCGGAGCGGGATTCAAATCGAAACATGGGTACACAACGGACGAACCGTTTCCTTTCCCGTCCGCATTCTGGTGAATGAAGGAACAGCCTCGGCATCGGAGTTATTGGCAGGAGCGCTTAGGGACAATGGGGTTGCCCAACTGGTTGGTTCCAAGACGTTCGGAAAAGGTGTAGCTCAGCAAATTATCCCACTGGAAGACGGAACGGCCTTGAAAATTACGTTACAAGAGTACTTCACCCCGCGGCACACCAAGGTAAATCATATCGGGTTAGTCCCCGAAATCCAGGTTAATGACGATGCTGCCCAAGTGATTGAAGCTCTTCGTTCGCTCGGTGTCAAGCGTTTCGAGATTCGAGAACAGCAAGGGGAAGGAATCATCATAAACGGAGTGGAGTTTTTCTCTTCGTCTCCTTTATTCAAAAAGGAATCAAAAGGATGGGCTATCCGCAAAGAGGTGCTTGCCAGTTTGACAGGAAATCATTCCATTCAGGGAAGCGGTTACGTTTTGTTATCCGGTTTTACGGGTAAACAATTGAATGTGAAAACTTCAATGAATGAAATGGTACTAACCTATCAAGCCAAATAAAGGAAAGGAAGCAGAAATGGATGCCAAAGGCAAGACCCGAATTAATCGATGCTTTTATCATGGAAACCTCTAATACCATTAATACGGAAGGGGTATCCGGGGTACACATTGACAAAATCTGCGAAAAGATTGGGGTCAGCAAAGGTTCATTCTACTGGTATTTTAAAAATAAAGAGGATTTGCTAATCCGCGTGGCTACCCATTTTCATCAAAAAGTGACCAGCAGTACGTTTCAGTCCCTGAATCAACTGAATGATCCGCTGGAACGAATCCGGACGGTAATTCGCATCAGTCTGAAAGCGCTGGTGGAGAATCGGATCCATCGGGAGATTTGGTCGCTCACCTTTTTGTACCCTGAACTTCAAAATATACTGGAAAAAATTCATCAAGAGAGACTCGACTATATTTACCAGCAGTTTCTGAAGGCAAGAGAGGCAGGACAGATAAAGGGCGATTTTGATTTGTGGAGTCACAGCCAATTGCTTGTTGCGTTATATGAAGGGGCAATCTTTAAATGGGTAATCAATCACTCGGAACAAGCGGGTGATGAGTTGAAGCGGCTTCGCGATCACGTCATACAATTATACGTGGACCGATTAACATAAAGATGAATCCTAACAGGCTCTTGTCCTGATAAAGGACAGGAGCTTTTTTGTATTGATCGGAAAGTTTAACCGCTTTACATGATGAAAGTGGTTATACTTTCATCCAACGGTTATGAAAAGGAAAGAGCTTCGCCCCATTGCGTGTTCCTTGTGAAGGCATGGCAAAGTGAAGAGAGTGAAGGAAGGAATCAGAGTTGCCAGGTGAGAAAACCCCCTGAGAAACATCCAAACCCCTGAAAGGGGCGTGCAGCG
>JBHGXW010000073.1:0-2821 GCA_041920465.1 Paenibacillaceae bacterium
TTTAACAATATTGGCGGCACGCAATTGATTGCCCGGGTAGATGCTCGTGAAGGATTGAAACCAAAGATGACGGTCACGCTGGGAATGGACCTGGCCAAATGCCACATCTTTGACACGGAGACGGAAGCGGCGGTATTTTAAGCAACCAAAACGGCTTTGACATATCAAATCCAAGATGTTTACTGGATCTTTCAGTAAACATCTTTTTAATATATAAGAAAGGTTAATTACTTTAAATTATGAAAGTGGTTAAACTTTCATCCAACGGCTATGAAAAGGAAAGAGCTTCGTCCCATTGCGTGTTCCTTGTGAAGGCAAGGCAAAGTGAAGAGAGTGAAGGAAGGAATCAGAGTCGTCAGATGAGAAACTCCTGTGAAAAGCTTCTATACCCCTGAAAGGGGCGCGCAGCGTTTGGCGACTCCCTTCCGTAATGAACGGAACGGACAGTTTTTCATCTCTGAATGCCTTCACGGAACCACGTTTCAGTCCCCCGATGAGAGGGGAAAAGGGACGAAGTCTTTTCTTATCCATAATCTGCATACGAAAAGCCTGTTTAAATATGCTATACTAATAAACGTTCTCAAGTTGATAGATTCCGGTATATACGATCTTATACATCAGAGAGAGGGGAGTAAAGTTATGCAATTACGGAAAGCACCGATTATTTCTTCGTTGCTGATTACGTTGGCTCTCCTGTTTGGCGGTTGGTATTTGTATCAAAAAGCGGAAATAGAAGAGCCGATTCGCAATCATATTAGCGAGATGCATTCGGTTAAACTGGCTGACTTACAGGTAAAGAAAGACCAACTGTTGATTAAACTTACTGTTACGGCTCCAGATACATTTCCTGAAGAGTATGTAAAGCTGCAGGATGAAATAAACCAACTTGTAAGCAACAAGGCAACTGTTGTGGAGTTGACCAATCAAGACGCTAATCTGAAAAAAGTGTGGATGGACGGAACGTTTGCATTGACAGAGGCATTACAATTGCGTCAATACAGCAAAGTACCTGAGCTGGTTCATGACTGGAAGGTGAAGAATCACTTGGACATGGCTCAGACAAGCATGGATCAACACAATATTTACGTGTTTTTGAAACGTGGTGCTGAGGAATATTATACAATCGTGCCGCTCGATCCGCAAAAAGGAGAGGTGAGTGCGCGTGGGTAAAGAAATTTTGTACGGGGCAGTCCCGGCGATTATCATATTCTTGTTGTTCCTGGGAATTAACGTTGGACCGTTTCTTTTATTCGCAGCGGTGTTGGCGGGCCTATATTTCTTGATCTCCCGCCAAGGCGGAATTGGTGTTGCGGCGAAGAACGGCCGCAGCGGCAAACATTCTGTACCGAAGACAGATATTTCGTTCGCGGACATTGGCGGTCAAGAGAGAGCCAAGAATGAATTGAAGGAAGCGCTTGACTTTTTGATTCATAAAAATAAGATCAGCCATTACGGCATCCGCCCGATGAAAGGTGTTTTGTTAACCGGCCCTCCTGGAACGGGCAAAACCCTGATGGCTAAAGCGGCTGCCAACTATACCAATTCCGCTTTTGTTGCGGCATCCGGTTCCCAGTTTGTTGAGATGTATGTAGGGGTAGGTGCGCAGCGGATTCGAGATTTGTTCCGTGAAGTGAAAACGCTGGCTGAGAAAAACGGCCAAGATTCCGGAATTATTTTTATCGACGAGATTGACGTAATCGGCGGTAAGCGGGAAGGCAGCCAACAGAGGGAATACGATCAGACGCTGAACCAGCTTCTGACCGAAATGGATGGGATTCAGACGGAAGAAAAACCTCGAATCTTGTTGATTGCCGCGACGAACCGTAAAGATATACTGGACCCTGCTCTGCTTCGTCCTGGACGCTTTGACCGTCATATTTCGGTGGATCTGCCTGACAAGAAGGCACGCGAACAGATTTTGCGCATCCACACCAAAAATAAACCATTGGCTGGTGACGTTCAGATTTCCAAAATCGCTCAGGAAACATTTGGTTTCTCCGGTGCCCAATTGGAGAGCGTGGCGAATGAAGCAGCCATTTACGCAATGCGTGATGAAACCAGATCCATCACAGCCCGTCATTTTGCCATGGCGGTGGATAAAGTGATGATGGGTGAAAAGAGTGACCGGGAAGCGACAGGTGAAGAAAAAGAACGAGTGGCCATGCATGAACTGGGCCATGCCATTATCAGCGAACAAGTTCGCCCTGGTTCTGTTTCGCAGGTCACGTTAAGCCCGCGCGGACAAGCGCTCGGGTATGTTCGCCAAAATCCGATGGAAGACAGATATTTATATACCAAAGAAGCTCTGGAAAAACAGATCATGGTCAGCCTCGCCGGAGCTGTTGCGGAAGAAATCTATTACGGCGGCCGCAGTACCGGTTCTCGCAATGACTTCGAACAAGCCCTGAGAATGGCGCATGAGATTGTGAAGAGCGGTATGTCCAAACTGGGGATTATTCACGTCGATTACATCGACAAGAAGCAAATTCACGAAGAAGTGAATCGCACGCTCGAAGAATTGCTGCAGCGAACCAAAGAAACGCTGTTAAAATTTGACGCCGTTTTTAAAAGCAGTTTGCAAATTTTATTGGAACAAGAGGTATTAAGCGGAGAGCAATTCCGTGAAATGCTGAAACAGGTAAACAAGAAAGAAGAACTAGCCGGGTAATTCTGGCTAGTTTCTTTTTGTATATGAAAACCCCCAGTTAGACTGGGGGTTCAGGAAAGCTTATAGCTATGAGTAGCCATCCTTTGAACCCAATGATAAGATGAGAGCCGGTCTGCCAACCGCACACATCATCAAAGGAGGACAAAGGATGGA
>JBHGXW010000074.1:0-35651 GCA_041920465.1 Paenibacillaceae bacterium
TTTAACAATATTGGCGGCACGCAATTGATTGCCCGGGTAGATGCTCGTGAAGGATTGAAACCAAAGATGACGGTCACGCTGGGAATGGACCTGGCCAAATGCCACATCTTTGACACGGAGACGGAAGCGGCGGTATTTTAAACAACCAAAACGGCTTTGACATATCAAATCCAAGATGTTTACTGGATCTTTCAGTAAACATCTTTTCTTTTTTGTTTCAAATATTGACTTTTCTCTTACAGGGGGCTGTTCGCTGGTCATGAGCAGCCCCGTTGTTCCAATAATCAACCAAAAAAAGGAAAACATAAAGAAATGGCCTTTACAGCAATCTATACCTATTCAGAATGTAGGGAGTGAGTTGTTTGTTGAGACGCCTGCCCACTATCCTGCTTACATTGGCCCTGGTTGGCTTAGTGATCATCCCTGTAACATATGAACAAAGACAACGAATCCTGGAAATGCAGGAACCGCATCCTGATGTTACATCGCCTGGCTCCCAAATTCCTCGGATCAACTACATGGAACAGGTCCGGGATATTCGGCGTGATATGGAAAAAAGACCCCACGTCATGACGATCCATCACAACCCTCAGGACCGCAGCCACTATATCGAACATGAAGTGGTTGTCCGCTTCTCGCCCAAACCGGATGATGCAGTCATCCAAAAGATGCTGAAAAAGACCCATTCGCACATCAAGCGGCAGTATCGGGATTCCATGATTATCAAATCAGAAACCATGACAACCAGGCAATTAATGAAATACTTCGCCGAGCATCCTGACTCGATGTACGCGGAACCCAATTATATCCTGTTACCCAATCGAGTACCGAACGATTCCTTTTACCGGCGCTATCAATGGAATCTTCCGCTTATCCGAATGGAACAAAGCTGGGATATCAGCGAAGGAAGCCCTGATGTGATTATTGCGATCGTGGATACCGGAATCGATCTGCATCATCCGGAATTTCAAGGGAAGCTGGTCGGAGGCTATAACGTGATAGAAGACAACAACAATCCCAACGATGACAACGGACACGGTACACACGTGAGCGGGATTATAGCCGCCCGTACCAACAATCATGAAGGCATAGCCGGCATCTCCTGGAGGTCCAGGCTGATGCCGGTCAAAGCCATCGGAGCAGACGGATCGGGGACAGCTTTTGATATTGCCCAAGGTATCCGCTGGGCGACTGATCACGGAGCAAGAGTGATTAACCTAAGTGTCGGCAACTACACCCCGTCAGCCGCTTTGCAGGAAGCTTGTACGTATGCTTACAACCATAATGTCGTCCTGGTGGCGGCGACAGGCAACGATGCAACCGACCAGCCTGGTTATCCAGCCGCCTATAAAGAAGTGCTTGGGGTATCGGCCGTTGACCATTTGAAAAGATTCGCCGAGTTTTCCAACTTCGGGAACTATGTAGATGTAGTCGCTCCGGGCGTGGACATTCCAAGCACTTATATTTACGGCGACTATGCCGCTTTGTCGGGCACATCAATGGCTTGTCCGCATGTAACGGCACTTGCTTCGCTGATTCTGTCGGTAAATCCCTCGCTGACCAGCCAGGAAGTGATGCAATTGATTCGAGAAACTGCCGCAGATCTAGGCCGTCCGGGACGAGATTATTACTTTGGCTATGGCATCATCGACGTTGATTCCGCTTTACAGCATGCCAAGCCTCATATTGCCGCACCGCTGGCACCCTCCGGCGATGGTTTTACCGGAATTGGCGGTTTGTTAAACAAGTTTTTCCTGCGTTTGCAAATCGGGAAACAACATAATTAAGGAGGTTATCAAACAGATGAAAGCGTGCATTGTGTTTGCGCAAGCTGGTGAAAAAAGTTTTAACCACGCCATTCTCGAACGGGTTGTATCTGCTTGTAAACGGATCGGCGTTGATTATACCGTTCGCGACTTATACCAGATGAAGTTTAATCCGGTTTTCAGCCCCGAAGACATGCGCAATGTGGAGCAGAATCGTGTCTCTTCCGATATCGAAGAAGAACAGCAAGTCATTACCGACGCTGACACCCTGATCATGATTTACCCTGTCTGGTGGTGGGCACAGCCCGCCATTTTAAAAGGCTGGATTGACCGCGTCTTTACCAACCAGTTCGCGTTCCGTTATGAACCCAACGGACCAGTTGGCCTTCTAACCGGCAAAAAGGCGCTTGTCTTTACAACGACACGCGAATCGGAGGCAGAGATCAAAGCAGACGGTTTTGACGAGGCAATGAAAAAACAGATCGCTGATGGCGTACTGAAATTTGCCGGCTTTAACCCAGTCATCTACCGTAACTTCGCGGAAGTCCCTTCTGTCGATGACAGTAGCCGTCAACGGATGCTGGACGAAGTGGAGAGGACAATTACCAGTTTGCTGGGTGAACCTGTTTCCGTGTAGAACGAAAGGGAACCAGTCTTTTTGACAGACTGGTTTTGTTTTTTTCAGGAGCATTGGCGATGTTGACTCTTAACTTTTTTGCCGGAATATCGTCAATAACCGGAGAAAATGCTGGTATTTTTTATTGTGGGTTGTAGATCGAAGTTGAATATCAGAGATGAGGAAGATACTACTTAAGATAACGAAAAGTCCTGCTATCATTCCTAATGTAATTTTTTCGTCCAAAAAAACGACACCCCAAATCATACCGAATAAAGGAATTAAAAAAGTCACACTCAGTGTCTTCGTTGGCCCCACGCTTGCAAGTAAATAGAAATACAAGAGATACGCAATAGCAGTACATAACAATGCGACACCGGCCACCGAAAGTATGACTATTGGTGTCACAGATGAAGCGGAGGTTGGCAGATTCATAAGAGTGAATGGGAATAGAAGAACGGATGCCCCCATTTGTTGCCCAAACGCTAATGATAAAGGCGGTACCCCAGCAAACGTCTTTTTAGCATAGACTCCCGCAAAACCATAGGATACGGTGGATAAAGTCGAAAGAATGATGGCGACGATCACTTCTGATGTGAACGGGATGGGACTCCAACCAACCAGAATAACAACTCCGATAATACCTATAAAGATCCCTGCCCATTTTCTAATCGTTAATTTTTCTTTCATCCAACCCCATACGACAAGAGCTGTAAAGAGTGGAGTCATCGAGTTGAGGATCGCTGACATGGATGCGTTCAAATGAAGAGCGGCTGTCGCAATTAGCATGAATGGAATTGCCGCATTAAGCGCACCAATGATCAGGTACTGTCTCCATCGTCGTTTAAATTCTGCCGTATGTCCAATAACCGTCATGTAGATAAGTAATGCAATGGCCGCAATGGTCACTCTTCCTTGAATGGTAAGGAACGGACCCAGTTGGGGTGAGGCAATCCGGATGAAAAGAAAAGAAGCCCCCCATAGTGCAGCAAGGCTGAACAAAGCTCCCATATCCTTGATGCTCATGATTATTCTCCTCTCTTTTGATTTCGATATTAGGTGGGCGAATTTTCGCTCCTCTACTTTTTTTACATGAGATGACGGGAATTTTCATTCGGATTCTTGCTTTCTAATTTGTCCTTTCGTGCCTCCGTTACAGCTTGCGCAGTTGTACTCAAGTCCGGCTTCTCTCATCGTCAGGAAGTGGTCAAAACCGCAGGGATTAATATGAGAAAAAAAACGCCTCCGTTATCCAAGTAACGGAAGCGCTTTGCAGTATTGTGCAATGGGCTATGCTTTTTTTAATTAGTTTGCGCAGATCGCATTCGCTTTTTGGTGATATAATCCGTCTCGTAATATTGCAGATCATCGCGCATTTGTTCAAAAATTTTCGACAGGGATAAAGTGAGGCTGCGCAATTCAGGCGTCACCTGTTTACGGAAGATAATCGCATCTTGTCCTGTATAAGAGTAACGTCCATCTTCATCGTAAACTTCCCCTTTTGGATAGTAGAAGTTGTTGATACAGGTATGATAAACCTGATACAACGCTTCTTCCGCAAATTCTTCGTTAAAGCGGGCGCGACGGAGACAGACTCCCAGCTTTTCAAATGCATTCTCGGAATAAACAAGCAAATGCCGCAAATCTGACAAGTAGTTGCGATAGTACAATTCGTACTCCTCAGGATCGCCGCTTTGGGCAACAAGCCCAGCCAGAGTTACTTGGTTTAGAAACCGCTCCAATTCCATACTTACTTTTTTTAAGCGGGTGTACGTATCTTCACACAACTGCTTCAAGTGAGTTCCGGACATGAGTACCTCCTCGGGCCAAAAGAGTGATAGGTTCTTTTTTCATATTGTAAAAAAACAAGTAAGGAGATACAAGAGATTTCTTTTACCTGTTTTCCAATACTTGACCAGATACCTCGACTTCGGCTGTTGTGCTCATGATTTTTTCCCGGTGCCAGACGTAAAGAATGTAGGAAACACACAGGCTCAAGAGCGTCATGAACACTAAGACGGACAGATCGTGTGTAATAAACTCGATGCCGTGTCCTTTGGTTAAAATCTCTCGAACACCATGCAAAAGATAGGTTAGCGGTAAAGCTTCTCCGATCCAGCGGACAACAGGCGGCATCGAGAAAAGCGGCCAGGTATAGCCGGAGAGCATGAAGGACGGCAAAGCAATCAACATGGCGATTTGAGTTGCCTGCAATTGATTTGCCGCAAAAAATGAGATCGCAAATCCAATTGCCAGGATCGCCAGGAAAAAGACGAAGCCGATGAGAATCAGGTGGATTGGCTGTCCGTAGTACGGAATCCCAAATCCTTTAAGCAGCAGCGTAAACATTAACACCAGATTAAACATGGCAATCAACAGATACGGCGACATTTTGCCGACTAACAGCTTCCAAAAACCGTAATGACGCAAGGTTTGACTCCATGTTCCCGCTTCTTTTTCCACGGCTACGGAGAGAGCCACCGCCAGGAAGAGCATTTGTTGAAGCACAGTGCCGCCAAGTCCGAACACCATGAATGTCATATAACTGAATGTTGGGTTGTATAACACCCGATAGCGATAATCGATGCCCGTAAACAAATCCAGGCCTTCTTCTCCCCATGCCCCTTTGGCTTCCAATTTCTTCAGAGTAACGCCTGCAGAGACTGATTTGATGACGGTATTAGCTGCCCTCACCGCCGTATTGGAAATTAACATGTTGCTGCCGTCGATGACGACCATGACTTCTGCAGCCTTGCCATTTTTGACATTGGCGGCAAGTCCGGACGGCATGATCACGGCGACAGATGCTTTTTCATGCTCTATCCAATTCATCGCTTCCGCTTCACTGCCGACCAACCCGGCAATCGCAAACGATTGATCCCGATCAAAAGCGCGGATTAATTCCTGGCTCAGCTCCGTTTGATCCGCATCCACCACAACCGTCGGCAAGTCCATTACTTTTTTCTCGCTGTAGAGAAAGCCGAACAGGGTAAGGTAAACAATCGGAACCAGAAAGAGAATCATTCGGATCGTTTTGTTGGAATAGATCGTTTGCCATTCACGCAAAAACAGTTGTGCAATTGAACCGCGTTCCTCATTCACGGGCTCCATCTCCTTTAATGTCCCACTCTACGCTAAGACCCGGACTGATTCCCTCTCCGGCCACTTGCACCTTCACTTGGAATGCGCGAATATCCCGGTCGTTCAATTCCTGGGTTGCTTTTTTCACGGCAAAGTCTGCAGCCGGAGCGATGCTTACAATCGTGCCTTCCACTTCTTTTTTCAAAGCTGGTACGTAGAGTTTATGTTTTTGCCCTGCCTGCAGGTTGCCCAATTTGTCTTCATCCACATAGAATTTGACAAATTGTTCATCCTGCATCTGAATGGTTACAACGGTAAAACCCTGGGCAACCAGTTCGCCTTTTTGCACATTGACCGCTTTGACGATTCCGGCTACCGGAGAAGTCAGTCTGGTATTTCTCAAGTAAGCTTCCACTTCATCCAAAGAACCTTTTGCTTGCTGCACGCTAGCTTCCGCCGATTTGACGTCCATTTGTTTTATGCCTAGCTGACCTTTGGCCGCAACAGCTTGCTGATAGGCTGCCTCTGCTTGCTGCCATTGAGCTTTGGCTGCATCCAATTGTTCTTTGCGGGCGCCGCTTTTCGCCATTTTGAGCTGTTCTTCAACCGCAGAAAGCTCAGCAACCGCTTTTTCGTATTGCGCTTCTGCTTCTTCTACTTTTGCTTTTGGAACGGCACCTTCCACGAATAACTGGTTCATCCGCTGGAGGTTCGTGTTTGCAATATCTCTGGCAATTTTGTTCGCTTGCAGTTTGGAAGTAAGTTGCACAATCTCTTCCGGACGAGCGCCATTTTTGTTCGCTTCATATTGAGCTTTCGCCGCGTTGGTTGCCGCCAAAGCCTGATCGATCTGCGCTTGGCTGGTGTCATCCGTAACTGACACGCCCCGCTTCGCCTGTTCCCATTTAGCTTGAGCAAGCTTGTAAGCCGCTTCTGCCTGCTCCCGTTTGGCGATCAGTTCTTCGCTGGAGAGTGTCGCAACCAGTTGGTTTGGTTTTACCACATCCCCTTCTTTTACCAGAATGTTTTCAATGGAACCGCCCATTTTAAAAGCCAAATCCACTTCGGTCCCTTCCACAACGCTGACCAACGGCTTTCCGGAGTCTCCGGCGAAACCCTTGCCCCCCGGCATTAACAAGTATGTTCCCAGCAAACTTGTTACGGCGACGAATCCAATTACGCCAGCCCACGATTTTGCATTCAGCTTCATGATTACTCTTCCCCCTGTTTTTTCACCTAAGCGGTTATCATTTTCGTTAAGCTTGGGATAAATTGAAGATGTTCATCCAATACGCAAAGCATACGTTCTATCGCGCTGACCTCCGTATTTTTCACCGCACGCGTTACGGAATCGATCAACATCTCCAACATTTTTGATTAACATACCATGTGATCCACCTCCACTATTTCATTTTTTATACTGACCAGTCAGTATAGATTAAGTTTAATTTGCTCTCTTTCTTTCGTCAAGAGAGATTTGAAAAAAAGAAAGACCGGGAGTTCCGGTCTCTATCTAATCTCCATTATCCATAATCAGCGCATAAGTATCACGGGTCGATGGCAGCGGCTGCACACCCAGCTGCTCTTGCAGCTTGGCTACACATTTCTCGTACCAACGGATCGATTGGGCCCGGTTGTTTATGCGGTAATAACAATACATCAACAGCCGGTATGCCTCTTCCCAGCAGTCGTCCGTCCGAAGAATCTTCTCGCACCAGCGGATGGCCGTATCGTATTCTTTCTCTTGTGCATAAAGCTGGGCCAGCTTCTCGGCTCCGCGCAAATAAAGCACATGCAACCTCTCGCGTTCCTCCATGCACCAGTCTTCGTAGCGGCAATCCGGCAGGTATTCCCCCTGATAATACTGAAGTCCCTTCTCCAGGTACTGGATTGCCTGCTTCTCATCCCGCTCGTTCAGCCCCAAGGTGACAAACCGCTCAAATTCCTCGGCGTCAATTTGGTAACCCGAAGCCAGGTTAAAGCCGTAGGAAGAGCCGTGGCGCTGGATAAAAAAAGCGCTTGCACGAGCTTCTCGATTAGGCTCCAGAGCTTTGTTCAGTGCATTAAGCGCTACCTTGAAGTCGCGCGAAGCGGCTTCATCGTCGCTTTCTTCCCAAAGGTATTGGAAGATTTCCTCGCGAGCCAACAGATGCTGTCTTTTGGTTAAGAGCACCTGAAACAACTGTTTTGCCTTGCCGCGCTGCCAGGCCTTTTCGCTAAGCTCCTGATCTCCCAGCCAAATGCGGAATTGGCCGAGCGTCTGGATGCGAAGCGTATATCCCGGATGAAAGGTTACATTATTCAGGCCAAGATCATTTAATAGCTGGGAGACGTACTCGGGACGAATTCGCCGCTTTTGTGCTTCGATCAATAACGGCATAAAGATTTGTACGTCACTTGGTGTAAACATCGTAGGCCGCTGCAACAGGAAGCCGTACTCACCTGTCTGGATGGCGTGCAGCGCTTCCGTAACTACCGGCACGAACCCTTCCCAGTCTTCCTGTTTGAAGGCAACATAACTAAGCCAAAAATAAGAAACGGCCACAATATAGTTATCTCCGCAAGTGCGGAACTTCTCCACACATTCCCAAAAAAGCGGGCTTGCCTGCTCGAATTTGCCGCTTTGAGCATAGATGATCCCCATTCCGAGACGAATCAATCCGTTCAGCCATACATCCTTGATTGCTTCCGTTTCCATGAGCCCCCGGCGAGCGTAGGCGAGGGCAAGGTCGAGAGATTTTTCCTTCCCGTGCAGAATGGTCAAGCCTAAAAGCGCTTCCGCCTTGCCTCTTGTTGATTGCAGCTCCTCCATCATTCGCAGGCCTTTCAGATAGAGATGGCGGATTTCTTCCGTGGTGTAGTCGGGGCTAAACATGGCGACATGTGCTTTGCGGATATAGCCGCAAGCTTCGACAAACGGAGAATGGGCCGCTTTTCCGAGCTGGATGGCCTTATCGGCGTAGTGAATCCCTTTTTCGCTCTCTCCATTCATGCCATAGACAAACGCAAGCAAAAGTGACGTCTCCTTGTAAGACTTCGTCAAATGAGAGAATCCTTTGCCTTTTTCCTCGTTCCACTTTTTCTCCAAAAGATGAATCGCAGATTGTAACCGCCCTGTGCGAAAATAGAGACGTGATTCAATTTCCACCTCGGTCTGGTATTCCAGTTCCAAACTGCGGTGGTACCACTTCTGTGCTTCGATGGAATTGCCCCGGTTGGTGTATATTTCGGCCAGCAGCCGGTACAATCTCGGGGCAAGCTCCGCACAGCTTTGATCCAGCAGGTATATCGCCTGTTTCAGCAATGCCTCTGCTTTGATGCCTTGCACACTATCCAGATGGACGCGCGCCTTGCCTTCCAATCCCAGACACCGGGAGTAAACATCATCATGCTCTTCAGCCAGCATGACGAACTTGTCGTACAATTGAAGAGCTTGCGGGTACAAACATCGGTAGCGCGCCACCTCCGCTTGATAGAACCAGAGCTTGTAATACTTGTTTTTGGTATCGTCGGGAAGCGAGCGCAAATGCTCATACAACTCTTCCAAATTTTCTGACTGAATCATTTGTTCCGCGTATGGCACCAGCACTTCGCCGATCTGATCAAAATCACCAATTTGATAAAGGGCAGCCAATGCTTGGTCAATCTCTCCCCGTTTCCGATAATAGGCGGCAACCGTGCTTAAAATTGCATGGCGAACCGAGGGATCATGTTCCAGCCGTTTCAGCAGCAGTTGGCGGAACAAGCGGTGATAGCGATATTGGTCGTCTACCAATGAGAAAATAAACAAATTGCGGTGAACGATTTCTTCCACCAGATTCTCTGCGCTCTGCCCGGCGATATGAACGCACATGTCACGCGTAAAGCGCTCCAATATACCGGTATATTCCAAAAAGCGCCGGATGTGGTACTCCTGCTTTTGAAACACTTCCACGTCAAGGAAATGAAGCAGCTCATCCAAGACTTTATCTGAGCAATCCTCATACTTTTCGCCAAAAAGCCGAATGGCCAGAACCCAACCTTCCGTTTCCGCCTGGATGTGTCTGGTGTCTTCGATCGAGAGAGGCAATTTAAACTCATCAATCAGAAGCGCCTCTGTCTCTTCTTCAGAAAAAGCCAGATCGGCTTGATTGATCTCCCAATACTCGCCTTTCGTCTTCATGATCCTAAGCCAGGGCCATTGTGGCTGATACCTTGAGAGGACGATGATCTTGACATTGGGAGGCAGATGGCGCACAACAAGCTGCATCCATTGATCTATGAAGAAGGATTTTTGCACATTTTGATAATTGTCCAGGATTAACAGCACTTCTTGTGCGAGTGACAGTAACGCGTTCGTGAACTGATAGACTAACAATTCAACATCATCAGGGTTAATCAACTGGTCCGATGACTCAATGGTTGCCAGTAATTCCTCTCCAAAACCGGAATGCTCACGTCGAATACACTCTACGATATGCCAAATAAACCGGGCGAGGTCTCCATCCTTCTCTTCTATGTTGTACCAGCAGGCCCTAATTTTTTCGTCAGCCAGGAAGGCAGCCAACATTGTGCTTTTCCCGTAGCCGGCAGGCGAATGAATTAAGGAGAACGAACTCATCAGGACGTATCTCATTTTTTTGGCCAATCTGGGACGACGGAGAATATTTTGTTTGATACGCGGGGGGGTAAATTTGGATAACAAAATCCGCGCTCTGTTCATTTTCTTTTCATTCCTCTCCACTCTTGACCTTGCAAACCGTACTTCAATGGATTACCAAGTCAACGGAGAACGGCAATCCGAGTGATATAGTTTGATTTCGTGGATCAATGTAAAATTCCTGCCAAAAACCTAATCTTTACTTGAAACAATACAGAGTGGTTTGTGGGTAAATCAAAAAACCACCATCTGTTACCCGATGGTGGTTTCCTCTCAATATCTTATGGCGGAGGGAGAGGGATTCGAACCCCCGTGACGTTGCCGCCTAACGGTTTTCAAGACCGCCCCGTTATGACCACTTCGGTATCCCTCCAAAAAACTATTGAATAATTAACAAGTTGATTATACAACAAAAAGGTCGATGGGGCAAGAGAATCATTCGCTCCAATCAGCTGCCATTCAATCCTTTTTCTACCGGGTGAAAAACGGGCAAGATAAAGCGGCTATTGTTTTTCGCTGGCCACCGCTTGGGATGTTTGGACTTGTATATTGATAATAATCGGCCAAATTTCGTTTTTTCCGCATACAGGACATTCCTTGTCGTTCGAAAAGATATTGCAGCAATTTTTGCACGTATATTTCATGTTTCTCATCCTTCCTGTCTATTTGACGTATTGACGTGATGGTTTGCTTCCTTCCAGTATACTGCTCTGCCCGGGAGAATTATGTCTACATTTGGCGGGCATGCTTGAATATTTCTCGTCAAAATGTGCCCAAAACCCGCGAAGGTTCAACTGCGTACTTTTTCCAGCAATTTCAATATGAGAATGGCGCTGATAAACCAGAGCACCAATCCTAACAGCAGGCTCAACCACCAATTGCGGCTGAAATGGAGAAAGAAAAGAACCGATACGACACAAATTCCGCAACCGATCATGCCGTATACCGAACCCTGGGCAATTTGCGCCGCCCGTTTCGATCCGTTTTTTAAGCCGATCATCATGACTGCAACGACCATCACAGCCGGAAAAGCGGCAAAGATTCCGCCGAGCACTTTCCACGGAGTAATTACGGAAACGACATAGCTGAGCATTACGGCGGTACCGCCAAAGATAAACCGCAGAAACAGATCCTTTCTCTCCATTACCGGTTCCTCCTATGCATGCGTCGAGAAGTAGGCAATCATCAGCGAAACAAAAAACCAGCCGCACATCGAAGAAAAAAGCCCGCGTTTCCACCCTTGCTTCACACATAAATAACCAACCGATATCGCACAAATGATGTTAATCGCCATTCCAACCAAAGCTCCCTGTGACAGCGCGACGGACCTTTCGATAAGTTCATTTCCAGAAGCGTCAATCCGAATAGTAAGCAGTGCCGCCAGATAGACGGCGGGGAAAGCGGCAAAGATTCCACCTATTTTACCCCCTAATTTCTTGGCGATGAACGCGGAGGCCAACACCGCTCCTCCGCCCAGCACAAATCGCAGGATCATTCCAGCAAAAGACAAATGAAGCATTACAATTCTCCTCCCCGCATAACCGAAATCGGAACTGTCTTGCCGCTCTCCTCAGAAGCCTTTTCCGATTTATGCAGGTAGGCAAACCAATAGGTTGATGCCACAAACAGGCTTCCACCGACCGCGTTGCCCAAGAATACGGGAACAAAATTGCGAAGGTAATCCAACCAGGAAAAATGGCCAGCGAAGATTGCTGCCGGAATCACAAACATATTGGCAACTACGTGCTGAAAGCCAATTGCCACAAAAGCCATTGTCGGGAACCAGATTCCGATCACTTTACCGCCTACATCCTCCGCTCCGTAAGCCAGCCAGACAGCAAGCGCCACCAGCCAGTTACAGCCTATGCCGGAAAAGAAGGCTTGAACAAATGATTCATCCAATTTTGCTTCAGCGATCGCAAGTGTTTTGGTCAGATAAGGCCCTGTTTCCGTCAATCCGACCACATGTCCAAAGATATACGCGACAAACACCGCGCCGACAAAGTTGCTGACCGTAATCCAGAACCAATTCAAGACGAGCTGCCTGCTGCTGACTCTGTTAGCCAAACGAGCCAATGGCACTGCCATCATATTACCGGTCAAGAGCTCCCCGCCCGCAATTAATGTAAGAATTAGTCCCAGTGGGAAAACAGATGCTCCAAGAAATGTACCCAAACTTGCCCATTCTTTTGGAATACTAGCCGATACGCGAATATTCAGCAAGAACCCCAAGGCAATGAACGCTCCTGCCATAAACCCTAAGGTGACAGCTTGCGGTATCGGTAGTCCGGCTTTTTTGACACCTGCTTCCACTGCCAGTTTCGCAATTGAGTCCGGCTTATGAAACGCCATTCTCATCCCATCCTCTCTTCCATAATGACTTACTGGCGAAGGAAACTTGTGAATTTTTTCACATGTTTTCTTACGTTTTTCATTTTAGTCCCGCTAATCCCCCATTTCCTAGTGAACAATTCTGTAACATTTGTAGTAGCGTTTTCATAATGAAGCCTATATATAATGAAGCCGATATAACAGCCCTTATTCCAAATTTGACGAAAATATGGAAACGACGAAACAGAAAGATAACGACTATGAAGCAGTGAAAGCGATTAAATTAGCAGATAATCCCCTGTAATTGCCCTAAAACGGATCTTGTGAATTTTTTCACAAAACTCTATGATGACGATGTAGCAAAAAAAACTGCACACCTGTTAGAACAAACTCTCGTGGAGGGGAGGCACTTCATACCACGTTAAATTAATAGATTTATTCATGTGAATTTTTTCACAAGTACACCTAAACCACCAAATTCTGCAAAGGATGATGACAGATGGGAACAAAAACAGAAGTGAAAGAAAAAGAAACGACTTTCGATGTAACCCAAATGATCGACCAGTTGGTAAACAACGCCAAACAAGCTCTTGAAGAAATGATGAGCCTGGATCAAGAAGCGGTTGACCGCATTGTAAAAGCTATGGCCTTGGCCGGTCTGGATCGTCATATGGAATTGGCCAAAATGGCTGTGGAAGAAACAGGCAGAGGCGTATATGAAGATAAAATCACCAAGAATATTTTTGCTACCGAGTACATTTACCACAGCATTAAATATGAGAAAACTGTAGGCGTTATTAATGAAAACGACGAAGAAGGTTACGTGGAAGTCGCCGAACCAATCGGTGTTATCGCAGGGGTAACTCCTGTTACCAACCCGACCTCCACTACCATGTTTAAATCAATCATTTCGTTGAAAGGCCGCAATCCGATTATCTTCGCCTTCCACCCATCTGCCCAGAAGTGCAGTGCGGAAGCGGCAAGAGTCCTTTTGGAAGCAGCGGTTGCCGAAGGAGCGCCAAAACACGCAATCCAATGGATTGAGGTTCCTTCCGTAGAAGCAACACAGAAGCTCATGAACCATCCTGGGGTTTCCTTAATCCTTGCAACCGGTGGTTCCGGAATGGTGCAGGCAGCGTACAGCAGCGGTAAACCTGCCCTTGGTGTAGGGCCCGGAAACGTACCTTGCTACATCGAGAAAACAGCCAATATCAAACGGGCGGTAACCGATTTGATTCTGTCCAAAACATTTGACAACGGAATGATCTGCGCATCCGAACAGGCTGTCATCATTGATGAAGAAATTTATGAAGAAACAACCCGCTTTATGAAGGAAAACGGCTGCTATTTCGTGACTCCTGAAGAGAAAGTGAAATTGGAAGCCATGATGATGAAGCCAGGCACTTGCGCCGTCAATCCCAACATCGTTGGTCAATCCGCGGTGACCATCGCGAAAATGGCCGGATTCAAGGTTCCAGCCAACACCAAAATGCTGGTGGCTGAAATCGAGGGTGTAGGTGCTCAATACCCGCTTTCCGCTGAGAAATTAAGCCCTGTACTCGCCTGCCTGAAAGCGAAAAACACAGATGAAGGTATTTCTCTCGCGGAACAAATGGTTGAGTTTGGCGGAATGGGTCACTCTTCTGTCATCCACTCTTCTGATGATCAGATTATCAGTGAATTTGCTAGACGGGTGAAAACCGGCCGGATGCTTGTCAACTCTCCATCTACTCATGGAGCGATCGGGGATATTTACAACGTATTAATGCCGTCCTTGACACTGGGATGCGGTTCTTATGGCCGTAACTCTACCACATCAAACGTAACGGCTACACACCTCGTAAACATCAAGCGCATTGCGAAACGGAGGGTCAACATGCAGTGGTTCAAAGTTCCGGCTCGTATCTATTTCGAAAGCGGGTCTTTACAATACCTAGAGAAAATGCCTAACATCTCCCGCGCCTTTATCGTTACCGACCCGGCGATGATGAAACTGGGCTATGTTGATAGAATCGTAAATCATCTCCGCAAGCGTCTTGACAATGTGCAAGTAGAGATCTTCAGCGAAGTAGAACCAGACCCATCCGTAGATACGGTAATGAACGGCGTGAAAATGATGAATACGTTCCAGCCTGACGTCATCATCGCGCTTGGCGGCGGTTCGCCAATGGACGCAGCCAAAGGTATGTGGCTGTTCTATGAATATCCGGAAATCTCCTTTGATGGTCTCCGTCAAAAATTCCTGGATATCCGCAAACGTGTCTTCAAATTCCCGAAATTGGGCAGCAAAGCGCAAATGGTGGCGATCCCGACAACATCCGGTACAGGTTCTGAAGTAACTTCTTTCGCGGTTATCACAGACAAATCGAAAAACATGAAATATCCACTGGCCGACTACGAGCTGACTCCAGACGTTGCGATCATTGATCCAAACCTGGTAATGACCATGCCGAAATCGATTACGGCTGACACCGGTATGGACGTCCTTACTCACGCCATCGAAGCCTACGTATCTGTTATGGCTTCCGATTATACCGATGCGCTGGCGCTTAAAGCGATCGAGTTGGTATTCAAGTATCTGCCACGAGCGTATAAAAACGGCCAGGACAAAGAAGCGCGCGAAAAAATGCATAACGCTTCGACGATTGCCGGTATGGCCTTTGCCAATGCGTTCTTAGGAATCAACCACAGCCTGGCTCACAAATTGGGTGCAGAATATCACATTCCGCATGGCCGTGCCAACGCCATTCTGCTGCCGCATGTGATTCGTTACAATGCGACAAAACCAACCAAGTTCGTTTCGTTCCCGAAATATGAACGCTTCATTGCTGACGAGAAATACGCTCAAATTGCCCGTTATCTCGGACTGCCAGCCTCCACTGTCGCAGAGGGCGTCGAATCGCTTATTACCGCAATCAAGAACTTGATGAAAGAACTTGACATGCCATTCAGCGTGAAAGAATGCGGCATCAATGAAAAAGAATACGAAGCAAAAGTGGATTGGCTTGCGGACAAAGCATTTGAAGACCAATGTACAACGGCTAACCCACGCTTGCCTCTCGTTTCCGAACTGGCAGCGATTTACCGCCAAGCTTATAAAGGGTAAATCATTTATCGATCAAAGGAGAGGATTCAGATGAATACCATTCAAGAGGCCACAGCACCGGTTAATGTGGAACAATGGAAAGATTTCAAACCGGGAGCATGGACACAGGAAGTAAACGTCAGAGACTTTATCCAACAAAACTGGTCCCCCTACTATGGCGATGAACAGTTTTTGGCTGGTCCCACTGAGAACACCAAGAAGCTTGAAAAAATCGTTGAGGAATTGTATCGGGCAGAACGGGAAAAAGGCGGAGTACTTGATATCGACACAAAAACCCCATCCACCATTACTTCGCATAAGCCGGGTTATCTCGATAAGGATCTGGAGAAAATTGTCGGCCTGCAAACCGATTCTCCACGCCGCCGCTCCATTATTCCGAATGGCGGTATCCGCATGGTGGAAGATTCCTGCAAAGCTTACGGGTATGAAATAGATCCAATGGTGAAGGAGATCTTCACCAAATATCGCAAAACACACAATCAAGGCGTGTTTGATGCTTATACTCCTGAAATGAAATTGGCGCGGAAGGCCGGCATTATCACCGGCCTCCCCGATGCCTACGGACGCGGCAGAATTATTGGCGATTATCGCCGGGTCGCACTCTATGGGGTCGATCTCTTAATCCAAGACAAGCAGCAGGAATTGGCCATGACCAATCATGTGACGATGACGGAAGAAGTCATTCGGGAGCGGGAAGAAATTGCCGAGCAAATCAAGGCTTTGCATGAATTAAAGGAAATGGCCGCGATGCACGGTTTCGATATCTCCGCTCCGGCCAAGAATGCGCGTGAAGCGGTACAATGGCTCTATTTTGCCTATCTGGGAGCGATTAAGGAACAGAACGGGGCAGCAATGAGTATTGGCCGGATCAGTACCTTCCTCGATATTTATTTCGAGCGCGATTTGAAAAATGGCGAAATCACCGAGACAGAAGCACAGGAAATCATCGACCATTTTGTGATGAAGCTCCGGCTGGTTAACTTTTTACGCACCCCTGACTACAACGAGCTGTTCAGCGGAGACCCGACATGGGTAACCGAATCGATCGGCGGAATGGCTCTGGACGGAAGACCGCTGGTAACCAAAACTTCTTTCCGGATTTTGCACACCCTGTACAACCTGGGCCCTGCTCCAGAACCAAACCTGACCATACTCTGGTCCAGCAAATTGCCGCAAGCATTCAAGGAGTATTGCGCCAAAGTCTCTATTGATACAAGCTCCATCCAGTATGAAAACGACGATATCATGAGACCGATCTACGGCGACGATTACGGCATCGCCTGCTGCGTATCCGCGATGCGAATCGGAAAACAGATGCAGTTCTTCGGAGCGCGCGCCAACCTGGCGAAAGCCCTGTTGTATGCCATTAACGGCGGGGTTGACGAGAAGCTGGGCGTTCAGGTTGGACCTGTGTTGGCACCGCTTAAAGGTGAATATCTCCAATACGACGAAGTGATGGAACGCTTCGACAAGGTCATGGATTGGCTGGCTGAATTGTATATCAATACACTGAACGTAATCCACTACATGCACGACAAATATGCTTACGAACGTTTGGAAATGGCCCTGCATGACCGACACATCCTGCGTACAATGGCTTGCGGTATTGCCGGTCTTTCCGTAGTCGCCGACTCCCTTAGTGCCATCAAGTACGCCAAGGTTAAGCCAATTCGCAACGAACAGGGAATTGCCATCAATTTTGTGCGCGAAGGCGAATTCCCGACATTCGGTAACAATGACAGCCGGGTAGACGAAATCGCGGTCAATCTGGTTAAAACGTTCATGGACAAATTGCGGAAGCAGCGCACCTACCGTAATTCAGAGCCGACCCAATCTGTCTTGACAATTACCTCCAACGTTGTGTACGGCAAGAAAACGGGCACAACACCTGACGGCCGCAAATTAGGTGAGCCATTTGCACCAGGCGCCAACCCGATGCATGGGCGTGATCAGAAAGGGGCGGTAGCTTCCTTCACTTCACTGGCCAAACTTCCGTACGAAGACAGCCTGGACGGTATTTCCTATACGTTCTCGATCGTTCCGAAAGCATTGGGCAAAGAACGGGATGATCAAATCCGCAACCTGGTTGCCTTGCTTGACGGTTACTCGGTTCAAAAAGGTCACCATGTCAATGTGAACGTGTTTGACCGCGAGCAATTGCTCGATGCAATGGAGCATCCTGAAAAATACCCGCAGTTGACAGTTCGCGTCTCCGGTTATGCGGTGAACTTTATCAAATTGACACGCGAACAGCAACTGGATGTTATCAACCGTACTTTCCATGAAAGAATGTGAGGATTATGACAGGCAGAATTCATTCCATTGAAACCATGGGAATGGTCGATGGACCCGGTATACGATATATCGTTTTTCTGAAAGGATGCCCGCTGCGATGCCAGTTTTGCCACAATCCCGACACGTGGGACACGAACGGTGGCAAAGAAATGAGTGCAGACGATATACTCGCTGAAATCCAAAGCTATCTCCCCTACTATCAAGCTTCGGGCGGCGGGATTACCGTAAGCGGCGGAGAACCCTTGCTGCAAGCCGATTTCGTGCTGGATCTGTTCCGGAAATGCAAAGAAGCAGGCATTCACACAACACTTGATACAACCGGAATCATCTGGAACGAAAAGGTGGAAGAACTGCTTTCGTATACCGATTTGGTTCTGCTTGATCTAAAAGAAATGGATGCCAGGAAGCATCATTCACTCACCGGCTGCATCAACACACCAGTTCTTCGGTTCGCCCGTTATCTGGACGAACATCATATTCCCGTCTGGATCAGGCATGTGCTTGTACCCGGATTAACCGATCATCCTGACAGCATGCGTCAAATCGGCTCTTTCCTGAAAGGAATGACAAATGTGGAACGGGTGGAACTGCTGCCGTTCCATAAAATGGGCGAATACAAGTGGAGAGAACTCGGTATACCCTATGCCCTAACCAATGTCATGCCCCCAACCTCTCAGGAAATGAACAAAGCATATTCCTTTCTGGGACAATACCTTCCCAAGGAGAAAATGCCTGGATGGAACTGGCAGGATTCGTGTGTAAGTTAGATCCCTTGAGAGAAAAACGTTGTCCTTTCTTGCCTCCGTTACAGCTTGCGCAGTTGTACTCAAGTCCGACTTCTCTCATCGTCAGGAAGTGGTCAAAACCGAAGCATCGGCCTTCGTATCGCTGCTTGACCACTTTTTTTACCCACCCGGCCATAACTTACGTGGCGCCGGTCGGGGCCCCCTTTTTTCTCTTGACGATTTTTTGCCCACTCGGCTTAAGCTATCGCTGTGCCGAGCGGGGCCCCAGTGAGCGCCTGAGCTTGCGCTGTAAGAGTCGCTGCGAAATGGACAATCGTTTTTCTCCACTAGCTGCGCAAAATGGAAAGAAAGTTTAACCACTTTCATAATGTAAAGCAGTTAAACTTTCCGATAACAAAATAAGAAAAGCTGACAGATTGTCTCTATCAGCTTCATTTGGCTTATATATGGCGGAGGGAGAGGGATTCGAACCCCCGTGACGTTGCCGCCTAACGGTTTTCAAGACCGCCCCGTTATGACCACTTCGGTATCCCTCCAGGTAACAAGTCCATTCCATTCCATTTATTTGGTTGGCACATGAATGAATATAGCACAGTTTGAGATTGGATGCAACTATTTTTTTAAAAAATACCTCTGCTCAGCCGAGCAGAGGTATTCCCTATTCCTAACCACTATTCCCTATTCTCTTTACAAAGTTTCCACGATCAAAAACGGGCACGTGTTATTTGAAAAGGTAACCCCGCCGTGATTGATCAACTCCAAATAAACCCCGTGATTCGAAATACTGTTAAACCGCCATTGATACGCGTATTGGGTAAGGTCTACTTCTTCTTCTATCAGCGAAGGGTCAACCATTTTATGAACCAGGGTGACGGGATGAGGCGGCTGAAAACCAGTCTGCATCAACTGTTCATCCCAACCTGATGCGATCAATTGTGCCAGCAGCATCCGGTTGGGAATGTCGGCAGCAGGGAGCGGAAGGCGAAGAACCATTCGCGTCACATGCATATCGACCGGAATTGCGGAAATATCGAACGACACAAAGATCTTATCCAAACGGATAGTCAGGCGATTGGGCAGAAAAAACATGCATTTTTCCAAAGACATATCACTTTCCGCCTTTCTACGGGCGCAAACCCGTATAAATGTTCAATAATTGATTTACTATGACATCGCTGGAATGATAGGTTTCTGCATACTCCCTTCCCTTTAGACCAAGCTGGTAGCGAAGCTCAGGATAATCAAGCAGCATTTTCAATTGCTGGTAGATCGTATCCGGATTGGCATTCACAATCGGCAATTCTTTCGGAAACATAGGAATCAGATCTTCGCGAATGTACGCCAAGACTGGTTTGCCTAATGCCATAGCTTCCACGCTTAAGAGTCCGTGTGATCCGCAGCGGATTTGGTCGATGATAATATCGGCCTTCTGGTACAGCTGAACTGCTTGGGTGTTACTCATTCTTTCCACCCTTTGGTAATCGAACTGATAGTGGGAACGGAGTTGATCGATCACCCGCTCGATTAACGCAGTGCCTTTAAACTCCGGATTGGTCGGGGCATGAACGATTAAGGGCCGATGATTGGCTGGTGAAGGCGGCCTTGGCGTAAATGAACTGATTTCAATGGCGATCGGAAGCACATGCACTTTTTGATAATAAGGTGCCACATAAGCGTACACTTCGTAATCCTGTACGATTGCCTCCGAGATATATCTTGTAATGCTCGTCAAACGATTCACTATTTCGGCATTAGGCGGAGAATCTCCCGTATAAACATAAGGATTATTCACCCGTGCGAGATCGTGAAAACGGACGTCGTTGCCCCAATGATGCATGATCATTCTTTTCTGTCTCTCTTTTAAGACGGGCAGATCAGAGAATTGATGATACGTGATAGAAGTGCAATAGTGAAAATGAAACAGATCAAAGAAATTGTACAAATGTCTTGACATGTTCAATATTTCCGCATGTGTCGTATTAACCAGATGGTTGCGGTAGCCAAGATAGCTTTGAAAAATGTTATAGCCGGCCGAAATATGTCCTCTCCTTTTTAAGGCTCCACTTAAAATTCCCATTTGACCGGCAATTTCGATAATTCCATGAAAAATCCTCATGATGCAAAAGACTCCCCTCGTCCGTTGTAGCGCCATATGCAATCCTTAAATGAAGGACTACCGGGACATGTGATTCACCCTGTCCGCCCTTTCATACTTGCAGTGGAAAACGAACTCAGAGGCATCGTGATCGGCTTATTGCTGGCTGCTGATTTATACAGTCCGAAGATCGTTTCCAATGAGCGTCTTCCTTCCCTGGCATTCATCAACACGTTTTTGCGGGAGCCGTTGAGATAATCAAGCAAATCTTGATACATGTAGATATGTTCATTGGTATCCTCTATCAGTTGAACCGCGTCTGTCTGCTGAAACGGATAGCCAGCCAGATTCCAGCGAATGATCTTGTTTAAAATCAAGCCGCCGATACTGATCGTTCCCTTTTCGCCAAACAGCGAAATCGAATAGTCCATGTTGTTGGGATA
This sequence comes from Paenibacillaceae bacterium, assembly GCA_041920465.1. GTDB lineage: Bacteria > Bacillota > Bacilli > Brevibacillales > Brevibacillaceae > Brevibacillus_H. The sequence goes on from JBHGXW010000074.1 coordinate 21,119, forward strand.
AGTGATGGTGTTAGCTTCGATTACCCCTCTCGCCTGATTTTGAAAGGTAATCAGCCCTGTTGCCGCATCCTCTGTCTCCTTCGGTAAAGGGCCTTTCACGATACTGCCAAATACCTGTTTTGTGTCACCGAGAAACCATTGCAAGAGATCGACAAGATGAATACCTTGATTGATCAGCATGCCGCCTTCCTTCGTCCAACTCCCCCTCCAGCCAGCAGCACCATAATATTCTTTGGAACGCTGCAGCCGCAGTGAAATAGTACCGAGATAAATCGGGCCCAATGCCTCTGAATCAATGCACTCCTTCACCTTCTGCATGATCGGACGGTAGCGCAATGGATGGCAAACCAGTACGCACAAACTCCGCGATTCAGCCAAGTTGATAATGTCGTCCGCGTCTTTTAAGGAGAGAGACATTGGTTTTTCCAGCACGACATGTCTTCTGGCATTCAAGGCTTCCTTGGCGATTGGGGCATGCAAACCGGCCATTGTGGTAATGCATATGACATCTATCTTCGGATCAAACAGCATTTCCCGGTATTGTTTATATTTTTTCACGGTGGAATTGGAGGATTTATGTCTGCGATACAAATATTCCATCAGCTTCATTCTTTCTTCCATGATGTCACTGACCGCAACCAACTCTGCTCCTTGCAAAGCGGCGATGGTCTGAACGTGACGTTCTGCGATTCTGCCGCATCCAACAATGCCAAACCTGACTGTCATCCTACTCACCTCCACGTTGAATCAGAACTTCTGCTACCCGGTCTTGCTCTTCTGTCGTGAGGAAGGGACCCATCGGAATCGCGAACAGAAGGCGTGAGATTTCCTCGGCAACGGGAAAGTCGCCCTCCCGATATCCCAACGGTTCGTACACCTTTTGCAGATGAAGCGGAAGCGGATAATAGATCGCCGTTTGAATATTTGCCTCTTGCAGCCGGTTCATCACGGCGGCCCGGTCAGACGATTCCAGGCAGAACAAGTGATAGATATGGGTGCCATTCTGACTTTCCGGTTGAATGACAAGTCCTGTTGCTCCCGTCAAACGTTCGCGGTAGCGGTTGGCCCAGTGTCTTCTTTGCCCATTCCAACCGTCAATTTTGTCCAGCAGCAAAAGCAGAATGGCGGCGTGGATGTCATCCAGTCGGCTGTTGTAGCCGATCATCTCGTGGTAGTATTTTTTTGAGCTGCCGTGATGACGCAGCTTCCGGATTTGTGCTGCGATCTTTTCATCGAAAGTGGCAATCATGCCTCCGTCCCCCATCGTACCCAGGTTCTTCGTGGGGAAAAAGGAAAAGCATGCTGCATGGCCGAGACTTCCCGCCGGTTTGCCTTTATATTTCGCACCAAACGCCTGGCAGGCATCTTCTATGACCACCAGATTATGCCGCTTGGCAATCTCCATGATTTCATCCATCTCCGCTACCTGGCCGAAAAGATGAACAGGAATGATCGCCTTGGTGGCAGGCGTGATTTTAGCTTCTATTTGGGCGGGATCAATATTGTAGGTAGAACGGTTGACATCGGCAAAAACCGGAACGGCTCCAACCCGCGATACCGCTTCCGCACTGGCAAAAAAAGTGAACGGGGATGTAATAACTTCGTCACCTGGCCCTATGCCGTACGCTTCCAACGTCAGGATTAATGCTTCGGTGCCATTCGCCACCGTAATGACATGCGGTACACCAAGCTTCTCGGACAGCCTGGCTTCCAACAGTGCCACCTTGGGGCCAAGAATATATTGACCGCTTTCGATCACGTCTTCTATTTCGCGTAAAATGTCTTGCTTCAAGGAGAGAAATTGTCTTTTTAAATCGACAAGGGGAATCATATGATCAGACGCTCCTTTTCTTTGCCATCAGTTCCTCCAACTTCGGCCACACGCTTGCGAAACGATGGGAATAAGTATGATGTTGCAGGATTTTTTCTCTTGCTTTTTGGCCAATGGCGTACCGCTCTTCCGGGCGCTGCAAATAATAGCGAACCAATTCAAGCGTTTCCTGCGGGCTGTCACTCAGCAAGATTTCGCTTCGATCAGCGAACAAACGGGAGAGTCCTTCCGTTCTGCTGGCAATCATGCACGCGCCAGAACCCAGGATTTCAAATGTTCGCTGGGACACCTGGTCACGGGCATTTTGCACCCCGAGCATTATTTTGGACTGATGATAAACCAGCAAAGTGTTTTTATAGGGAAGGTAGCCGTGAACCCAATGATCAGGCACTTCCACGCCAAAAAGCTGGCGGATCAGCAGTTTGTCTTCAGGCCAGCCCCAGCCCCAGATGTTCACCTGCTGCCCTGTTTGTACCAGCGGGACCAGCAGGTGCCGAAAGCTCTCGTGGCGATAAGTGTAGAGCCCCAGATGGGTTGTGCCAATAAACGAGACGTCATACGGTTCATACTGGTACGGGATTTTGGCGGGAAACAAACGGGGATTAAATGCAAAATTAAGATAGCTTGCTTCCACGCCCATCTGCCGGTATTTCTCCACACAATCGGGATGGATGGTCCAAACCAGATCAGGCTGAATGCGCTGGATGAACGGCACAGACCAGCTGGCCCACTGAATCATATCCTCGGTTGCCCAATATATGTGAAACAGGCCGTATTTCCGGCAAAATATCGGAAGCATGGAGAGCGAATCACTGCGCAACGGAATATCCAGCCCGATGCTAAGCAGAACATCAGGCTTGAAATAAGCAATCCCTGCTTCGATCTCGTTCATTTTCCAAGAAGATTGGTAAAATATTTGGTGGCCCATTTGACTTAAGGCATCTCCCAAGCTGTTCAAATAAATGGAACGATGGTCCACGATAAAAATTTTTAGTTGCCTCACCACGAGCCCTCCGATCATCGCAAAGTTCTTTCATTATCCCCCATCAACCCCTTATCGTTTCCCTGCTCCGCACATGATCGGGAAAATAGGCGCGTTCGCCGAGCCGCGACTGAATATATTGAAATGCTTCAATATGATCACCGAGGATCATTTTCTCGACAGCATTATTCTTTTGGGAGTTGTACACCCGCCGTTTGTTTTTTTTAATGACATTCACCCCAATTACCTGATCGATGCTTAACCCTTGCAAGACGGCAATGGCCATGGCCTTTGGAGGTACACAAAGATTCGCTATCCCGATTATATCGACGGCCGATTTTTTCATGGCATGGGGTACGGCGGTCAAAGAAGAATAATTAAGATGCGGAATTCGGAGAACCTTGTTGAGAAATGCTTTGGCCAAACTGACTGAGTCAACCATGGATGCGTTCGTATAATACGGATTCACATTGTTCAAGACGATATCAGTGTCGCCGTAGCATCTGGCTACAAACGGAAACATCTCTTCCGCTTTCAACACCATATCTCCGTCCAGAAACAACAATACACTGCCTGTTGCCTTGCTTGCTCCCACCGCTCTGCCGACATCATGCCCCAAGAGTTCGGGAAAAGAGTAGCACTGAACGTCGGACTGCTGGCATTTTTGCAGGGTACTATCAGTCGAACCGTTCACAATGACAATAATCTCTTTCGGATTTAACTTGCGGACATTCTGGATCAACGGTCCTATCGTGTCTTCTTCATTAGAGGCACAAATGATCACGGACAGCTCATGTTTGTTTCGTTTCAAAATAAAGGAAAAATCAATACTGGCAAGACGGATAGGCAATTTTTTGGGAATTTTGCCGCTTGTTTGCTCACTTGTTCGCTTTTTTCGATTACTCTTGCTGATTCGTTTCCCGGACTTTTTCCTGAATCGTTTCTTCGACAGTTTTCTGCTTTTCTTACTCTGTCGTTCCCTGCCGTGCTGTTTCAACATCGATTTGTTCACCTCCTGCTGGAAGCGGTTCGATGAACGAATTGGCAGGGGCTAGAAACAAAGCAGCCCGATTGCGCAAAAAGTCTGTAAATCCGCCCCGAGCCCCCCGCTCTTGAATGATCGTATTGATCGCTTCCACATGATCTCCCAAGATCAGGCGTTCGGTCATCTGTTTCATCTCTTTTCGACGTTTCTTGTTTACTCGCGACGTTAGTACACAATGGCTTCGATTAATTTTCAGGCCTCTTAAGATTGCGATTGAATGTGCCTTCGGGGGGACAGCCAGGTTCTCGTATCCGATAACTTCCACCGCTTCTCTACTGCAAGCATGCGGAACACTTGTGAACGAACTTCCGTGCAAATCAGAGTGGTCTAGCAAATGGTTGAGCAAACGTTTGGCAACTTGCGTAGGACTGATATATTTTTTGGATGGAGCGCCGGAGTAGGTGTTGAGCACGACATCCCATCCCTTTATCACTTCCAAACAGTATTTTCGCAAGACAGAGGCTGGAATAACAAAATCGGCATCGATGAATAACAGGACTTTCCCTTTCGACTTCTGCGCGCCGATTGCACGGCCCACATCATGCCCCAATGATTTTTCGAATTCAATGACATTGGCTCCCGCCTTCTTTGCCCAATGGGAGGTTTTGTCTGTCACACCGTTGCATACCACGATCACTTCTGTGTTTTTGCTGATTTTTTTAGCTTCGGCTATTACTCGGCGTATCGTCCTCTGCTCGTTTCCAGCTGGAATAATGACCGATATAGGGATTGAATCCGGCAAGTGTCGATTGGAATTCCTTCTTGAGCTAGACCGCATGCTTTCACCTTCTTCCCTAGGTCCTGTGATTCTCTTCCTCCTACCTTATGTTGATTTGAAAGAGATGGACACGGCATCTATCTCATAGGAAAGGTATCTTGATGCAAACGTCCGGTAAGAAAACCACCCGACTTGAAAAATGCAAAAAAAAAAAAAATCGCCCGGCAAGCTTAACGCTCTGCCAAGGCAACCACCCATCACTCTTCAGATACCAATTATCCAGTTACCGTTTAAACACAACCAGCTTTCACACTTCCGTTACACCACACCACTCGATCAAGGTAAGCGCAAAAATTTCGGCACAAGCAAACACCGATTCCAGCTCAATATATTCATTCGGATAATGGGCAACCTGGGTCACTCCGGGACCGAAGACAATGGCCGGTGTGTCTGCCAGCTTGGTTAAGAGGCCGCCATCCGTTCCCCATGGGGAAGCTTCAATGATCGGTTCTTCCTTTTGAACCGCTTGAAAGGTTCGTCTTAGCACCTGCATCAGCGGATGCTCCAAATCGACGGAACCAGGCACCCACCTCGCTCCAAACCATTCTATTTCGACCGGGTGCTCGGCAAACCAGCTGTCCTTCTCTGCCAAAGCTTGCAGCGCCTGCTCCATCTCCTGTCTGGCTGAATCCATCTCTTCTCCCGGTGCCACGCCCATACGCCCCTCCAATTTGACCAGATCGGGTACGGAGGACGGCCATTTGCCTCCTTCAATGACGCCAAGATTAATCGGGATCGGAATCGGCAATTTGGCATAAAGTGGATCGGCCATCCGTTCGTTGCGTGTTCGTTCCAACTCGGCAACGGCTTGAATTACCAGCATGCTTTTCTCGATGGCGCTAATCCCTTCATAGCGTGTACCGCCGTGGGCAGACCGTCCCTTCACAAGCAGTCGGAACCACATCGAGCCTTGCTGTTTGGGGAAGATTTTCAGATTGGTCGGTTCCGGAATCAGAGCCGCATCAGCCTTGTACCCCTTGAGAATGGCAGCCAACGTGCCAGCTCCGCCGCTCTCCTCTTCCACGACACTTTGGAAGATTACATCGCCTTTGAGCCGAATCTCCAACGCTTGCAGTACCTGAATTGCCAAAAGCGACGCGAGATTGCCTCCCTTCATGTCGGTGGCGCCCCTGCCGTACAGCTTGCCGTCCACGATCGTTCCGCTGTACGGATCATGCTCCCACTGACTCACGTCGCCTTCCGGAACAACATCCACATGCCCGTTCAGAATAATCGAACGGCCACCGCCCGCTCCTCGCCAAACCCCCACCACATTGGGACTTTGCGCAAACGTTTGTCTGGGGGAAACGAAATACGGATGTTTCTTCAGCTCTTCACCGTCCAGCTCCCACATGTCTACTTCAAGCCCCATGCTTTGCAAGGTGTCGGCAATTTTTTGCTGGATGCCAAGTTCGCGGCCCATCAAGCTTGCTTCCTGTACCCAAGCGGCAAGCAAAGCGATCGCTTCCGGTTTCATTGCCTCCAACTGCCTGCGAACTTGTTCCTGAAAAGCAGGAAAAGAACTCACGCTCATCTCTCCTTTCATTCTTGCTTTTATTCAAATACCCCTACTTCTCCGTCGATTTTCAGTTTCGCTTCCGTTGCGGCAATCACATCAGCTACTGTGTAGGGATACATCACTTCTTTCAGATACAATCCGTCCGGCCTTACTTCCATTACCGCCATGTCCGTGATGATCAAATTGGCGCTTCGTCTCGCAGTCAAGGGCAAACGGCATTCTCTCACAATCTTGGAACGCCCATTTTTCTCCAAATGGGCGGTAAGCACCATTACCTTTTTCGCCTTTTGCGCCAGTTCCATCGCTCCTCCCATTCCCGGTACGCGTTTGCCTGGAACAATCCAGTTGGCAATGTCGCCTTGTTCACTTACCTCCAAAACTCCGAGAATGGTCATATCCAACAGCCCGCGGCGGATGATGGCAAAGGCGGCAGCGCTGTCAAAAAACGCCGCTCCCGGCACAATTGTCACGGGAAATCCGCCTGCGTTGCACAGCATAGGATTCTCTTCGCCTTTGTTTGGGCTTGGTCCGGTCCCCAGAATGCCATTTTCCGCGTGAAACAGCACCCTTTTGTCAGCCGGGATGAAATCGGCCACCAGAGTCGGGATTCCGATGCCCAAATTAATAACCATCCCGTCTTCGATTTCCTGCGCCGCTCTTCTGGCTATTTTTTCCCGATAGTTCTCTGCTAGTTTTACTTCTCCCATGCCCATCGCCAATTCACCCCTTCACTTGGCACTACATAGTCGACAAAAACGCTTGGTGTGACAATCTCTTCCGGGTCCAGCTCGCCAATCTCCACGATTTCATCCGCTTCGGCAATAGTAATATCGCCTGCCATCGCAACCAATGGATTAAAGTTGCGCCCGCTGGTGTCAAACACCAGATTGCCCATGCGATCCGCTTTTTTGGCATGAATGATTGACACCTCTGCCGTTAAAGGCGTCTCCAGCAAAAACTCCTTATCACCCAGCACGATTTTTTGCTTGCCTTGTTCGGCAATCGTACCTAAGCCAATATCGGAAAGAATACCGCCCAAGCCAACTCCGCCGGCACGCACCCGCTCAGCCAGTATTCCTTGCGGGCTGAATTCCACTTCAAGCTCACCAGCGGTCATTTGAGCACCGGCATTGGGGTTGGAGCCAATGTGGGAGGCAATCACTTTTTTTACCCTCCGCTCGGTCACCAACTGGCCCACGCCAATACAGGGAAAAGCTGTGTCATTGCTGATCAGGGTAATCTCTTTGATCTGGCGCTCCAGAATCGCTTTGATCAGGGTAGGCGGGTTGCCAACACCGCCAAAGCCGCCCACCATCAGCGTCATACCGTCATGGAAAAGGTGCATGATTTCCTCGATTGCCGTAACTTTGTCAAAACGGTTTCGCTTCGCTTCCAACGCTCCTGCCCCCTTATTTCACCAGCGCTTGCTCTCGGTGCAATTCTTCCTGCACTTCGGCAATGGCGCTTTTCAGGATGGCCATCAGCTGATCAATCTCCTCTTGGGTGATCACCAACGGCGGCGCCACAATAACAGCATCGCCCGCAATACCTTCAAGCGCACCGGCTGCCGAATAAATCATTAATCCTTTTTCAAACGCCTTCTGAATTACTCGATTGGTGACTCCGCTTGCAAGCGGGAAAGGCTCCTTGGTCGCTTGATTACGGACGAATTCAATGCCGCATAACAGGCCGCGCCCCCGCACGTCCCCAACAATCGCAAATTCAGAGAGCAGCTTGGTTAGCTCTTGGAGCAGATACTCTCCTTGCTTTTTGGCGTTCTCTACCAGATTATGCTTCTCCAAATAGCGAATGACCGCCAGACAAACTGCCGCTGATTGCGGATTGGCGCTGTAGGTATGGCCTGCCATAATCAAGCCTGAGCCGCGGGTGATGGTATCGATGATCGTCTCGCTCGCCATGGTGGCTGCCATTGGAGTATAGCCCGCGCTCATTCCTTTGCCGAGTGCCATAATGTCGGGAATTACCTGCCAATGATCAATCCCGAACTTCTCCCCGGTCCTGCCCATTCCGGTCATCACTTCGTCGGCAATAAACAAGACCTGGTGCTTGTCGCAAATTTCCCGAATCCGCTGATAGTAGCCGCGTGGAGGTACAACCGCTCCCCCGGAAGCGCCGATGATTGGTTCCGCGATAAACGCCGCCACATTCTCTTTTCCAATACGCAGGATGGCAGTCTCCAATTCGTCTGCGCAACGAAGGCCATATTCCTCATCCGTCAGACCATCCGGCTTGCGGTACAGATATGGCGCAGACACGGCAGGATAATCAGCCAGAAGCGGCACGAAGCGTTTACGGCGGAGCACGTGTCCTGACATAGACAGTGCGCCTATCGTAATTCCGTGATAGCTCATCCAGCGGGAGATAATGCGATTCTTACGCGCATAACCCTGCTCCTGCCAATATTGGATGGCGATTTTTTGGGCGGTTTCGGTTGCCTCCGAGCCGCTGTTCACAAAAAACGTCCAATTCACTGCCCCCGGCGACCATTCTGCCAGCTTTGCCGCCAGCTCTTCCACGGCATCACTGGTAAAATGGGAGCGGTAAGCAAAAGAGACTTGCATCGCCTGTTTGTGCATCGCCTCGGCGATCTCTTCGACACCGTGGCCAATACTTGCCGTTACTGCACCCGAACAGCCGTCAATGTACGCTTTGCCTTGCTTGTCATACAGAAAAATCCCTTTTCCGTGCGAGACACGGGGATACGTTTTGCCAAGTTCAGGCTTAATGCAATAACTTCTTGCCTTTTTTTCCATACCGATTCACCTCTTCACAGGCTGGTTTTACGTTCATCGTAGCGCATTGCCAAATGAAAACCATTCGACCTCCTGGCGAAAAACGCTTGATAAATAGGCGGAATTTTTTGTACATTTTGTATAAAGAGAAATGGCACTAGACACAGAGGGGTTTTGAACGTGACAATAACAATCCGTGAGGCGCTGCAGCTGCCTGATATGGTTCAAACCAGATTGGTCGCGGGAGCCAGCGGGCTGGATAAGCAAATCCGCTGGGTAACAATTGTAGAAGTGTTGGAAGATACAAAGAGACTTCAGGAGGGCGAATTCCTGATTACAACCGGATTTGGACTGGAAGCGGACGATAAAAGGCAGTCCGCTTTCATCCCTTCCCTTGCAAAGAGAAATCTGAGCGGAGTAGCGATTCACACCGGCTTCTACCTGCGGGAGATACCTGCATCGTTTATAGAGGCAGCCAATCAATACGGACTGCCGCTGATTGAAATTCCTACAGAGCTGAACTTTTCGACCGTAACCAAGGCGATTCTTGAGCCGATCATCAATCGTCAGTTTGAGACACTTGCCTATTCCCAAGCGATTCATGAACAAATTATCAAAGTTGCCTTAAGCGGCGGCGGATTGCAAGCCATTGCGAATGAGCTGGCGCGCCTGACGGGAGGTCACGTTCGGGTTACGGATGCTTTTGGCTTTGAGGTGTTACAGGCACAGGGACCTGAGCGAAAAATTGAAGAAAAAACGGAAGGCAATCCAGCGGAAAAGAGTGCAGCCCAAACCGTCCCGATCCGTGCGCGGGAAGGATACGGCAGCTTGACACTGTCCAAGCCGCAAGCCGCCTGGCAGGATTTGGACCAAATTGCCCTGCAGCACGCGGCAACGCTTTGTGCCATGGAATTCATCAAGGAACAGGCAATCGCCGAGACGGAGTGGCGGATGCAAGGCGATTTCGTTGAAGAGTTGATCAGCGGGCGCATGCCCTCAAGCCAAGAGGTGGAGATGCGCTGCCGAATGCTCGGATTCCCTCTCAACGACAAACAAATCGTGGCCGCTATCCGCATAGACACTGCAAATGATCAGATCGAACCGCCAGCTTCCCATCGTCGATTGGCTTCCCTTGTCAAACGGATGGCTGACCGTCTGCGTCTCGCCTATTTGCTGCGGGAGAGAACCAAGCATCTGCTCTTGATTTTGCCGGACGGGAACCAAAGCTTCCGCCTGTTAGATCTGGTAAATTCGCAATGGAGCAAGCTAGAGCCTAACCATGGCCTGATAATCGGCCACAGCAATCCCAAAGAGCATTTTGCCGAGTGGAGTACGGCAGTCGATGAAGCAGAGTTTGCTCTTGCCGTTTATCCTCTATTGGAAAAGCCTGTGATCCCGCTGGCTTATTCCAAACTGGGCGGCTACCAGTTTCTCTTCCCTTATCAGCGCCGCCCTGATGCCTTGGAACAGCTCTGGCACCCGCTTTTACATCGGATCATTCAATACGACCAGAAGCACTCCCAGCAGCTGTTTGATACGCTCAATGCTTATTTGCAGCATAACGCCAACGGCCTGCAGGCGGCTTCCGCTCTGTTCATCCATCGCCACACTCTGAAATACCGTCTGCAATTAATTGAAGAAAAAACCGGGGTCTCTCTGTCAGACTCCGGTCATCGCTGGCAATTGCAGCTTGCCGTCATGGCTTACCGCTTGCATCGGCTGCTTCATCTTCCGGCAATCTAAAATCATCACACTATTCGTCACGGGTCTCTTTAAGCGGTTTTACCCAGATGTTCATATCTTCGAAGCCGGAAAAAATCGTGCAGTTGTTAACCAGTCTCCCCCGATATTGGTATCCCTGCTTGGCGGCAGTAATATTCATCCCGTGAGATTGTGCCCGGGTTAAGGTGTATAAATAATAGACTCCTGTTTCACGCATCTTCTCTTCCAATGCAGGAAACAGATATTTAAGCAGACCGTTGCCCAGATAATCGGGGTGAGTGGCACAATCCGTGATTTCTGCGGAACCGTACTCATGCGTTACTTCTGCCGATGCAGCACTAACGATTTGCCCATCCGTTTCAATCACGTAATAACAAGTGCCCTGATGCATCGTTTTGCGTACGTATTCCGGCTGATCCATCGGGGTCGGATACGTCTTGAATACCAGACCGTACAGAGCGGCCAGTTTATCCGCATCGTCCAGCCTGGCTTGTCTCAGCTTGTATTTTGACGGCAAAGGCTGAATGTTTGGTTCAGGCAGTTTGGACAGACTGATTTTTACAATCTCGTCTGCCAATTCAGGAGCTTTGGAAAGAGCCCGTTCCTCGCTTAAGTAACGAGCCAGCATGTGAGCGTTCGTTCCTTGAAAAAAGCCGTCGATCATTCCTTCGAATCGATAGTTCAGACGAATGTACTCCGGAACGTCCGCTTTTTTGGCATAGATGATTAACTTGGTTGCGTCCAACTGCTTTGCCATCTGTTCAAGTTCCCGATCGATTTCTTCTATCTCCTCGCGCTGGTACTCCAGCACTTTGATCCGTTTGTTCGGTATGTCAATCAGAATAGAACGGCTTGATTCCTTTTCCATCGGCAGCATAACATCCCTCCTGTCGGTGACGAAAGCTTCTTCATTCTTATTTTTACTGTAAGCTGTCTGACATGGTTGAGTCATCCGCCACTTTGTATAAAAACATTTTTCCACATGCGTTCCACTCCGATTCTGCATACATACCATGTTGGTAGCAAGCGAGAGAGGAGGGAGAGCGATGGGACTTTGCAATTTCAACGATGATTTCATACTGGTCTTGGTACTGTTCATTCTCTTGGTTATTGTAGGGGCCTCCAACAACAACTGTTAGAAGAAATAAGTAAAATGCTGCTTTGCCGTCCGTTCAGCCGCCGTGTAATTCTGCATAGAATGTTTCTAGGAGGGAGGAATCCTGCGTGTATCCTGTTATTTTTGCTCATCGGGGAGCCTCCGGTCTCTATCCGGAAAACACGTTAGAAGCGTTTCGTGCAGCGTATCGGCAGGGAGCGGACGGCATTGAACTTGATGTTCAGTTATCACTTGATAACCAATTAGTCGTCATTCATGATGCCGTCCTCGGCCGTACAACGGATGGTCAAGGATTTGTGCGCGCACTGACGCTGCAGGAATTAAAACGGCTTAGCGCGGGCAGTTGGCTTCATCCACGTTTCCGTTCGTCACGAATCCCTACTTTGCAAGAAGTTTTCTCCTTTGTTCAGCCTACTCATTTGAAAGTGATCATCGAGCTGAAAAATTTTCTCACTTCCCAGCCCGCTCTGGAAGAAAAAGTGTTGGATCTTATTGAATTGTATCAGCTGTGTGATCGTGTAATAATCTCCTCGTTTAATTTTAACAGTCTGCTACATATCAAACGGTTGGCTCCGTCCATGAAAACGGGCTTGTTATATGTCGGCTCTCTTCCCAAACCCTGGGAAATAGCCATAGAGTTTCAGACAGAACAACTTCATGCCCCCCAATCCGAAATTACATCGAAACTCCTGAAGGAAGCACATCTTCGCAATCAGGAGGTTTACGCCTGGACGGTGAATGGCCCCAACCGGATGAAGAACCTGATCCGAATGGGTATTGACGGGCTCATCACCAACTACCCCGCTCGCGCCAGACGAATGCTGCGCAAAAAATAAAAGAAACCTGTCAACAAACACAGGTTCCTTTTCTTGCATGTATGGAGGGCCCCGCCCGGCGGAGCATAGCGCCGCACAGGACGTGCCAGTGTCGGCGATGCCTCAGGACGAGGCGGTGTTAGCCGACCGCCATACAGGACGTATCAGTGTCAGCCATGCAGCAGGACGCTACGTTTCGGCTGAACCTCAGGACAAGTCGCTTTTAGCGTACCTTAAGCCGGGTGGGCTTTTTATGGCGTCCAAAACTTCCCTTGCCACGAATTTCTTCTCATAAGCTCGGCGTCAATTCCATTGAGAACTTCCCATTTTTTGCGGCTCCACATCGGCCCGATCAAAATATCCGGCGGACCATCTCCGGTGACCCGGTGGACAACCATTTCCGGCGGCAAGATTTCCAGCGTGTCGACAACCAATTTGGTGTACTCCTCTTGAGTAAGAAACTCCAGCATTCCCTCTTCATACTGCTTCACCATAGGGGTTTTCTTCAACAGATGCAAGAGGTGAATTTTGATTCCCTGGACATCCAGCTTGGCCACCGTTCTTGCCGTTTCCATCATATCGTCGTAAGTCTCCAACGGGAGGCCGTATATGATATGGGAACAAACACGGATGTTGTGTTTTCGAAGCTTCTCCAAACCGTCGAGATATGTCTGGTAATCGTGGCCTCGGTTGATCAAAAGCGAAGTGCGTTCATGCACGGTCTGCAGGCCCAATTCAATCCACAAGTATGTGCGTTCATTCAACTCTGCCAGGTACTCCACCACATCGTCTGGCAAGCAGTCTGGGCGGGTGGCGATTGATAAGCCGACCACATCCTCCTGCTCTAAAATCAGTTCAAACATCTCACGCAGTTCCTCGACAGGAGCATACGTATTGCTAAAAGCCTGGAAGTAACCGATGTATTTCGCTTGCGGCCACTTTTCGTGCATCCGGTCTTTTACATCGTGGAATTGCTTCTCCAGTTCCATCCGACGATCCCCGGCAAAATCTCCTGAACCCCTTGCACTGCAAAACGTACATCCGCCGATCGCTACTTTTCCGTCCCGGTTAGGGCAAGTAAACCCCCCGTCCAACGGCACCTTAAAGATTTTTTCATGAAAAATGCTTCGCAAATGAAAATTCCATGTATGATAACGCTTGTCACCCCACAGCAAAGGCTGTGTGCCGACATGCTGCTCGATTGTTGGCTTGGTCATGACGTACTCCTTTCCAGCATCATGCTTCTTGGTTAGTATAGCAGATAAACCGGGAAAACGACATTAGAAAAGACTTCGTCCCTTTTGGTTCCGTAAAGGCATTCAAGATGAAAAACTGTCCGTTCCGTTCATTACGGAAGGGAGTCTTCACAACCCACCCGACGTAAGCTTACGCTACTGTCGGGCGGGGCCCTTTCTACGCTGCGCGCCCCTTTCAGGGGTTTGGAAGTTTCTCAGGGGGTTTTCTCACCTGGCAACTCTGATTCCTTCCTTCACTCTCTTCACTTTGCCTTGCCTTCACAAGGAACACGCAATGGGACGAAGCTCTTTCCTTTTCATAACCGTTGGATGAAAGTTTAACCACTTTCATTGTAAAGTGATTAAACTTTCTACCCTGAAAATAAGTGTGCCATTTTCATTCATCAGTGGTGCTGAAAAAATCGGCATCAAAGTCTTATATAGTAAGAAAAACGTTGTCCTTTATTCCCCCCGTTACGGCTTGCGCAGTTGTGCTCAAGTACGGCTTCTCTCATCGTCAGGAAGTGGTCAAAACCGTAGCTCTGGCCACTTCCTGACGATTTTTGCCCGCTCGGCTTAAGCTATCGCTGTGCCGGGCGGGGTTCCAAACCTATAAATTCAGCCTTTATACTTTTACCGTCTTTGGCGGGTTCATCCGGTATACCTCCACATAGCGTTGAAAATTCCACGTTTGCAAAAATTTCCTTGCTGCTTCTCTGCCTGATTGATACAATTT
>JBHGXW010000076.1:0-6725 GCA_041920465.1 Paenibacillaceae bacterium
TTAAAATACCGCCGCTTCCGTCTCCGTGTCAAAGATGTGGCATTTGGCCAGGTCCATTCCCAGCGTGACCGTCATCTTTGGTTTCAATCCTTCACGAGCATCTACCCGGGCAATCAATTGCGTGCCGCCAATATTGTTAAAATAGACGTAAAGTTCGGAGCCCATGTTTTCCACCACATCAATAATCGCGGTAATCGCGCTTTGGAACGGATTTGCCTCAATAAACTGCGTATCGCTGTAGATATCTTCCGGACGAATGCCAAAAGTTACCGTTTTCCCGACATATCCTTTCTGGCGAAGGACTTGCGCCTTATCATCCGGAAAGATCAGGTCAACATTTTCAGCAGTGAAGTGAATTTTGCCATCTTGCTCCGTCAGGCTGCCCTTCAGGAAGTTCATGCCAGGGGAACCGATGAAGCCAGCCACAAATTGATTGGCCGGATGGTTGTAAATCTCGGTCGGGGTTGCCACCTGTTGAATCATGCCGTCCTTCATGACGACGATCCTATCCCCCATCGTCATCGCTTCGGTCTGGTCGTGGGTTACATAAATGACTGTGGTTTCCAAGCGTTGATGCAGTTTGGCGATTTCCGTGCGCATTTGGACACGCAGCTTGGCGTCAAGGTTGGAGAGCGGTTCGTCCATCAAGAAGACTTTTGGCTCGCGAACGATCGCTCTGCCAAGGGCTACGCGCTGCCGCTGACCGCCTGACAGCGCTTTTGGTTTGCGATCCAGCAAATGCTCGATATCCAGAATGCGGGCAGCTTCACGAATCCGTTGGTCAATCTCCGCTTTAGAGAACTTGCGAAGCTTTAATCCGAATGCCATGTTTTCATACACGTTCATGTGAGGATAGAGTGCGTAGCTTTGAAACACCATGGCAATGTCGCGGTCTTTGGGGGCGACATCGTTCATTCGCTTATCCCCGATATACAAATCACCTTCGGAAATCTCTTCAAGTCCGGCAATCATGCGGAGCGTGGTCGATTTCCCGCAGCCTGACGGACCAACCAGTACAAGAAACTCCCGGTCTTCAATATCCAGATGAAAATCTTTGACTGCTACCTGATTTGGCCCGTACTTCTTATAGACGTGATTTAATTTTACTTGCGCCATATATCCCACTCCATTCGCCTTCACGATTCTTGTTATCTATCATGCTACCCGATCCGGCGAAAAGGAGGTATGGTGAAGTTGTCTAAAAACGTTTAGTCAAACTGCCGAAACAACAAAATCAAGCGAAGATACACCGCATCCTGGAAGACCCTGGGGTCAAGAGCAGTTTGTTCTGTAATCTTGTCCAATCGGTACAACAGCGTGTTACGGTGGATATACAGACTTCTTGACGTTTCGCTAACATTTAGGTTTTGGCGAAAGAATTCCTCCAGAAGCTCTGTCTGTTCTTTTGTCAGTTTATTTGCCTGATGGCTGGAAAAAGTGCTGAGGAAACGTTGCCTGGATGTTTCATCAAGGGAAGCGGCCCACTGCTCCAGACGGTACTGCCAGGTGGCAGCCACCCGCTTCTTGGGAATGTATCTCATTGCCATTGATAAACGATGTAGGGAGCGGACGGCGACAGCAAGCTCAGATAGTTGATGGACGGGCTGGGTAAGCAGTATGCGCACGGATTCACTTGCCTCCGTTGTCAGCAAATCCTCAAGGCTGTACGCCCATTCCAGCCAAACGTTCTCCGGTTTATCCTGGTCGTTTGCCGTCTCCAATAAAATGGACGCAGGAATGATTAGCAGGTCAACAGAAGAAGAGAGCGGCAAGAAAAGAAGTTGTGCTGCCCCAGAGAAGAAGCTCTCCAGCAACTCCCGCCAATTCTCTCCGGACTGTCTCTCGCCAATCCGCTCCATGGCAAAACAGATTCGCGGCTCCATCCAATGCCTTCCGGTGGCCAGTGAAGCAGGCGGTCCGGTCATATCACCCGCCCAAACCTGACGCAGCCATTCCGCCAATTGCTCGTGTACTGACGGTTCAGTTGCCGTGGTTGGGAACATCATCGGAAGCATCGCTTTGGCGGCATCCGGCCATTCATTTCGCCTGATTCCCACGTACCAGACTTTTTTGTTTTCCAACCGGAAACAAACCACCTCGCCGCCTTGCGCTTCAAATGATTCCCTAGCGTCTTCCCATTCCTCCTGAAGACAAGAAAAAAGCTCAATCCTGAGCTTTGTCGCTTGTTGTATTTTATCCACCTGCTTGACCCAACTCTGCACCGGTTAACCCTCCGAACAATAATGGCTTGTACCGTCATTATACCTTATTCGAGAGCATAAGAGGGAGCCGCCTCTTCTCGCATCAACTGCTCAAGGCGAGCAGCTTGCGTCTTTGGCATTTGTCCGGTTCCCAGTGTATGAATCGTTATCTCCGGACGCGAACGGAGGCGAATGTTTAATCCGGTTTGCCCCAATCCTTCACTGATATAAAATGGACGATTATCGCGATAATGCAGACCTTTCACAATGTTCATACGGGCAAGCTCGCCCATCTTCAACAAATGGTACGGTTTTGGCCAGTGGATTTGTCCGCCGTGAAAATGGCCGGCCAAAAGATAATCGTAATCATAATTCTGCATCTGAAGCACGATATTCGGATCATGCGTCAAGACCAAACGGATGCCGTCCCCTGTCACGTTTTTGAACGATTTGGCCAAATTGCTTCGTTTTGTATGATAATCATCAATGCCGATCACATGCAATCGGGTATCACCAAGCGGTATGGTAACCGTTTCGTTCACGAGGCAGCGGCAGCCGATTCGCTCCAAACCAAGCTTCAATTGTGCAAACTGGTTTGGCGGCAGCACATAATCGTGGTTGCCGAAGACGACAAAGGTACCCAGCGTTGGCTTTAGCTTCATCAAGGTTTCCACATACGCGACAGCGTGCGGTATATTTCTTGCCTTGTCGAGAAAATCGCCCGTAATCGCCAGAATGTCAATGGGCTCATTGGCTAGATCTTGCACAATTCGTTCAGCAGAAATCGAGATATTCTCCATATGCAAATCTGACAAATGAAGAATGCGGATCGGCTGAACCTGGTTATATGAACGGACATCGGATTGTACCTGAATGTCAACACGGTTCAGGGTAGGGTGGAAGGTATTTCGATAAGCTCGTGTGAGAATGGCGAGCAAGAGTATCAAGAAAAACCACAGCATAAGTGTTTCACCCCTTCTATCCTGAAAGAATCGATCTCATTATACAAGATTTATGTAATAAATTTGTAAGTACTTATTGGAAGGAAAACCAGCTTTCGGAACGAAGATTTCTTTATTTTGCGAAAATTGGAGGATGAAGGCCATGATGAACTTTACTGATGCTTTGCACCTGTTTCCCTGGGCGAAAGAAGGAAAGGGAAACATTGTGTACGAAGCGGTTGATCGCCACTGCGCTAACGGCAAAGGAGATTTGAAAGCGCTTTATTATTTCGATGGCACAAGAGATGAGTCCTATACCTTCGAACAGCTGATGCGAATGTCGTCGCAGTTTGCCCGCGGATTACTAGAGCTTGGAATTACACAAGGGGAAAGAGTCTTTTTGTTTATGCCCCGCACTCCGGAACTGTATATCTCTTTGTTGGGGATTATCCGCATCGGCGCGATTGCCGGACCGCTATTTGAAGCGTTTATGGAAGGAGCGGTGCGGGATCGTCTGCAAGACAGCCAAGCAACTGCCATCGTTACAACGAGCACCCTGCTCCCGCGCATTCCGCTGCATGAATTGCCGTTCCTGCGGCATGTCATTATCGTGGGAGAGCAACCGGAGGAACAAGATGTTCGCTACATTCCGTTTCACGATGTGATGAACCAACCGGATGAACCGTTTTTCCTTGAGGTGGATAAAGAGACAGGCATGCTGCTGCATTATACCTCAGGATCGACCGGCAAGCCGAAAGGGGTACTGCATGTCCACGCCGCGCTCGTTCATCAATATGTGTCAGGCGCAGTGGTGTACGATTTCAAACCAGGTGATGTGTATTGGTGTACGGCAGACCCCGGCTGGATCACAGGAACGTCGGCCGGCATGCTGGCCCCTTGGCTGCACGGTATTTCCATTGTTGTGCGGGGGGGACGGTTTAAGCCGGAAGATTGGTACCGGACGCTGGAGAAATACCGTGTAAACGTCTGGTTCAGCGCTCCTACCGCATTCCGGATGCTGATGGCGGCTGGCGACGATTTGCCCAAGCAGTTTGATTTGTCCCAGCTGCGCCATGTGTTGTCCGCAGGGGAACCGTTAAATCCGGAAGTGATTCGTTGGGGCGAGCAGGTATTGGGCAAATCGATTCACGACAACTGGTGGATGACCGAAACAGGTTCAACCATCTGTGCCAATCGTCCGGGCCTGCCAATCAAACCCGGTTCGATGGGCAAACCTTTGCCTGGCATTCTTCTGGCCGTCGTTGATGCCCACGGCAAGGAGGTACCACCCGGCATTATGGGAGATTTGGCGATTAAACCGCCCTGGCCGGCGATGATGCGTGCGATTTGGGGAGATCCCGTGAAATACGATTCGTACTTCAAGAACGGCTGGTATATCTCGGGCGATTCAGCATATATGGATGAAGATGGATATTTCTGGTTCCAGGGGAGGATTGACGATGTAATCAATACTTCCGGTGAACGGGTGGGACCTTTTGAAGTAGAGAGCAAGCTGGTGGAGCATCCCGCTGTTGCGGAAGCCGGGGTAATTGGCATTCCGGACCCGGTGCGCGGAGAGGTAATCAAAGCGTTCGTCACTCTTCGGCAAGGTTTTGAACCAAGTGACGAGCTGGCCCAAAGCATTAAACAGTTCGTGAAAGAAAATTTGGCAGCGCATGCTGCTCCCCGGGAGCTGGAATTTAAACAGCATCTGCCCAAGACAAGAAGCGGCAAAATCATGAGGCGCGTCCTGAAAGCGTGGGAGTTGGGACTTCCAACAGGAGATTTGTCCACCATGGAAGATTGAGGAATTCAGTCGAAACAAAATTCGAAAAATTGTTAATTTCCAAAAGGAAATGGGAAGAAGGTGAAGAATTACTTATGTGAAAATCTGTATTCGCTTACAAGGGGGAGAGAATATGAAAGTAGAGAAGATTCCAGTTACGGAGGGACAATTTAATCTGCAAAACTACGAAGCCGCCTATGAATCCTTTGACTGGAATGAAGTCGAGAAACAATTCAGTTGGTATGAGACGGGACGAGTCAATATGGCTTATGAAGCGGTTGATCGCCACCTTCTGACTGATCGCAAAGACAAGACTGCTCTTATTTACAGCGATCCAAGCCGCGAAGAGTTTTACACCTTCTCCCAACTTAGTCAACTCTCCAATCGATTTGGCAATGTATTGCGCAATTTGGGTGTGCAAAAAGGAGACCGGGTTTTCGTCTTCATGCCGCGTACGCCCGAACTTTATGTAAGTGTGCTAGGCACTTTGAAGATTGGCGCTATTGTCGGCCCGCTTTTTGAAGCGTTCATGGAAGCGGCTGTACGCGACAGGCTGGAAGACAGCGAAGCGGTTGTGATCGTAACCACGCCTGCACTGTTGCCGCGTGTTCCGCTTAAAGATTTGTCGGCATTAAAGCATGTGATTCTGGTAGGGGCTCAAGGCGATTTACCGGAAGGACAATACAACTACCAATCCCTGATGTCCGAAGCTTCAGACGAGCTGGAAATTGAATGGCTGGACAGAGAAGACGGCATGATTTTGCACTATACCTCTGGTTCAACCGGCAAACCAAAAGGTGTTTTGCATGTTCATAATGCAATGATCCAGCATTACCAAACAGGGAAATGGGTACTTGATTTGAAAGACGACGATATTTATTGGTGTACGGCTGACCCGGGCTGGGTAACCGGAACCTCATATGGAATTTTTGCGCCGTGGTTGAACGGAGCAACAAGTGTCATTCGCGGCGGACGTTTTACTCCTGATGATTGGTACAAAACGATTGAGAAGTACAAAGTGACCGTCTGGTACAGTGCGCCTACCGCCTTCCGCATGCTGATGGGAGCGGGAGACGATGTGGTAAAACGATTTGATTTATCGTCGTTGCGCCATGTCTTAAGCGTCGGTGAGCCGCTTAATCCGGAAGTTGTGTACTGGGGACTTAAAGTATTCAACCAGCGCATCCATGACAACTGGTGGATGACAGAGACAGGGGGACAATTGATTTCCAACTACAAGTGCATGGAAATCAAGCCGGGCTCCATGGGGAAACCGTTCCCCGGCATTCAAGCCGCGATCATCGACGATCAAGGGAACATTTTGCCGCCTAACCGGATGGGGAACTTGGCCATCAAAACCCCTTGGCCGTCCATGATGCGCCAAATCTGGAAAAATCCAGCCAAATACCAAGAGTACTTCCGCATTCCCGGATGGTATGTATCAGGAGACTCTGCTTACATGGATGAAGAAGGGTATTTCTGGTTCCAAGGCCGTATCGACGATGTAATTAACACTTCCGGAGAACGTGTCGGCCCATTTGAAGTGGAAAGCAAACTGGTTGAGCATCCCGCTGTTGCAGAAGCGGGCGTCATCGGCAAACCTGATCCGATGCGCGGCGAAATCATTAAAGCATTCATCGCCTTGCGTGCCGGCTATGAACCAAGCGAAGAACTGATGGATGACATCAAGCGTTTCGTCAAGGAAGGCCTGGCAGCCCATGCAGCGCCGCGTGAGATTGAATTCCGCGATAAGCTGCCGAAAACACGCTCCGGTAAAATTATGCGCCGCGTCCTGAA
>JBHGXW010000025.1:0-33645 GCA_041920465.1 Paenibacillaceae bacterium
CGATTGTCCATTTCGCAGCGACTCTTACAGCGCAAGCCCAGGCTTGTCGTAATCGTCAGGAGAAAAAGTGGTCAAGCAGCGATACGAAGGCCGATGCTACGGTTTTGACCACTTCCTGACGATGAGAGAAGCCGGACTTGATCGCAACTGCGCAAGCTGTAACGGAGGCACGAAAGGACAACGTTTTTCTTATATTTTTCTCATTGTTTCTTCAAAGCAAACAACGTCAAAAAGCTGAGCGATTGTTTCAACTCGGCGGAAAGCGGCTCCGCTGCCTTGGGATCGACCCCTTCTTTGTAGACCGGGTGTTCTACGACCAATTCATAGCCGTTCTCCAAGGCGAGCTGGCAAGCTTCCCACGGCATCATTGTATTTTGGATGACGGATTCCCCGTACAACCGGCGATAGCTGTAAGCGCGCGGCGCGGCAGTCGGCCCTAATACCCCGAGCAGCAAAATGCCGCCTGGTTTCAGCAGTCTGGTAAGCTCAAGCAGGGTGTCGAGAGGAGTCTCTGTCCACTCGATCACATTGATTGCCACAATGCCGGCAAAAGCATCGTTTTCAAAAGGCAATTGCGCAATATCTCCGGTTTGAAACGACAGGCTGAGATCGGATGAAGTCCGTTTTTTGGCCAGCATGATCATTTCATCAGAGATGTCTACCCCGGTAACTGTATATCCTTCAATAGCAAGCTTCCAGCTGCCATAGCCGTCTCCGCAACCCGCATCCAGGATCGCGCCGTCTGTTGGCCGTACCAATTGTCTTAACAAAGGAAGAACCGTTCGCCTGCTGCCGTTTTCCCACATCTCCTTGCTTCGGGAATGCCAGTTAGCGGCATTTTGATTCCACTGCCAAGCTACGCCTGAATTCCAATTGATTATTTGCTCAGACATTGATGCTGCTCCTTTCATTTGCGGTTGTTTGTCCGCATTTTCCTAGCACGTTTTCTATCCATCCTTCTCAATCACACCATAGACAATGATAACACACTTTTTGAAATGTTCACACAAGTTGTCAGGGATAGGGCAAAGCATATGCCGGATGCTTTTTTGCAGCGTAAACTGACAGAGAGGATGGAACATTTTCTTCAGCGGATAAAAGCGTTTATGCGTCACTCCGTGTTCTTGCGCCGGTAAGCGCTTTCATTGTAATTTTAAGAAAAATGTGATTTTTAACTCTGGAGGTAGAGGGAATGAGCACGACAGACTTCTTTCCGATTCAAGATTGGGATCATGTGGAATTTTATGTAGGCAATGCAAAACAAGCCATGCACTACTTCACCAAGGCGTTTGGCTTTCAGGCGATTGCCTATGCAGGGTTGGAGACAGGTTCTCGTGAGAAGGTTTCTTATGTGCTGAAACAAAATCACATTACGTTTGTTCTGTCCGGAGCATTGAATCCGGAGCATCCGATTGCCGACTTCGTGAAGAAACACGGCGAGGGAGTCAAGGATATTGCGCTTCGCGTGGAGGATTGCGAGAAAGCGTTCCAGGAAGCAGTCTCCCGGGGGGCTATCCCGATCATGGAGCCCACGGAGTATTCCGATGAGTCCGGCACGATTAAAAAAGCAACAATCGCCACATATGGAGACACCGTCCATTCCTTTATCGAGCGCAAAAATTACAAAGGTCTGTTCTTCCCAGGGTATAAATCGTACGAATCTCCGGTAAAAGGAGAGAGTACCGGCTTGATTGGCATTGACCACATCGTTGGCAATGTGGAAGTTATGGATGAGTGGGTAGGCTACTATGAAAAAGTGATGGGCTTCACCGCCTCGCAAAACTTTGATGATGATGACATCTCGACGGAATACTCCGCACTCATGTCCAAAGTAATGCAAAGCGGCACCGGCCGCATCAAATTCCCGATAAATGAGCCGGCGGAAGGACGCCGCAAGTCGCAGATTCAGGAGTTCCTCGACTTCTACAAAGGTCCTGGTGTACAACACATCGCGCTGTTGACCAACGACATTATCGAGACGGTATCCAAGCTCCGCGCCAACGGCATTGATTTTCTTTATGTGCCGGACACTTACTATGATGAACTGATGGAGCGGGTAGGCCCAATTGAGGAAGATATGGAAAAGCTGAAAAGCCTGCGCATCCTCGTCGACCGTGATGATGAAGGATACCTCTTGCAGCTGTTCAGCAAGCCGATTGTGGATCGCCCGACACTTTTCTTCGAGATAATCCAGCGCAAGGGCAGCCGCCGCTTTGGGAACGGCAACTTCAAAGCGTTGTTTGAAGCGTTGGAGCGCGAACAAGAACTGCGCGGCAACCTGTAAACACCTACTCGGCTACACCCCAAAATCCCCTCCCGATGAAGCGTTAGCTTGCGTCGGGAGGCTTTTCTTATTGACCGTTTCAGTTCACGGGTTAATAATGATTACTACGGGGGGGATTGCTTTGACGCTGTTTCATCCTTTAATGATCATGATGGCCGAACGGACTGCCGTATTGTCTGTTGTTGTGTTTTTGTTGATGAGGGTCAAAGCGTTTCGCAGCGTTTTGAATCAGCGGGCGACACGCAAAGAAAAGCTGATTATCGTCATTATTTTCTCAATTATTTCAATATTGGGCACATATTTGGGGGTTCCATTTCAAGATGCGATTGCCAATTCACGGGTAATCGGAGCAGTTGCGGCCGGACTCTTGGGAGGGCCGTGGGTTGGTCTGGCAACCGGTTTGATCGCCGGAATTCACCGCTATACTCTAGGCGGATTTACAGGGCTGGCTTGTGCTATATCGACCATTGCCGAGGCATTGTTCGCCGGGCTTATTTCACGCTGGTACAAGAATGAATCAATTGGTTGGCCTTTTGCCATGATGGTCTGCTTTATCGCCGAATGGATGCAGATGGGGATCATTCTCCTCGTAGCCAAGCCGTATGTTCAGGCGTTGGAGCTGGTAAAGGTGATCAGCCTGCCAATGGCTATCGTCAATTCGATCGGGATGGCTGTTTTCATGATAATCGTCGACCTGGTTCAAAAGGAAGAAGAACGGATCGGGGCCTTGCAAGCGCAACGTACCCTGCAGATTGCCGACAATATTCTCGCCTGCCTGCATCAAGGACTGCATGCGGAATCGGCTGCCCAGGTAGCCAAGGAAATCCTGCAAACCACCCGTGTGGCTGCCGTGGCCATCACCGATACCAAGCAGGTGCTTGCTCATGTGGGAGTAGGCTGCAATCACCACATTGCCGGTCAACCCATTCAGACGGAAGCGACCCGGCAGGTGCTGATCAAAAGAGAAGTGACGCTGGCCAACAGCAAACAAGAGATCGGCTGTGGCGATCGTCATTGTTCGCTTCGTTCTGCCATTCTGGTACCGCTGTTTTTAAGGCGGGAAGTGGTAGGCGTGTTGAAGCTGTATCAAGATCACTCACGCAAGCTGTCGGCAGTAGATTTGGAACTGGTGCGTGGGCTTGGCACGCTGATCTCCACCCAACTGGAACTGGCGGAGCTGGAAAAGCAGTCCCGCCTGTTGGCGGATGCCGAAATCCGCGCGCTGCATGCGCAGATTAACCCGCACTTTTTATTCAATGCGCTTAATACGATCGTCTCTTTCATCCGTTTTCGTCCCGAGAAGGCGCGTGAACTGTTAATCCATTTGGGCGATTATTTCCGGCGCAATTTGCATGACAGCGGCGGGTTTGTCACGCTGGAAGAGGAGCTGCAACACGTAGAGGCGTATCTGGCTATTGAAAGAGCCCGTTTCGATGACAAACTGCAGGTTACCTATGAGATTGACCCTTCTACGAGGCACCTGCTCGTTCCGGGGCTGATTCTCCAGCCGCTGGTTGAAAATGCAATCAAGCACGGGCTTTTACCCAAACGCGATGGCGGAATCGTCACCATCTCCTCCAAGCGGACCCCTGGAAATATTCTGGAGCTGCAAGTAAGCGACAACGGAGTAGGAATGAAGCATGATCCTTTTGATGCGTCGGCTGAACAGAAAGGCATGACCCGCAAGTTGAGCGGAATCGGTCTTGCCAACGTCAAATCGCGGGTGAAGTCGATTTACGGCGCTCCTTATGACATAACCTTCCAAAGCAGTCCCAATGAGGGAACGGTTTGTACCATTCATTTGCCTGCAGGGGTGAAAGCAGATGCTAAAAGTGTTTATCGTTGATGATGAAAAACCGGCTCGCAGCGAGCTTCGCTATCTATTGGAGCAATTTCCCGATATTGAAGTGGTGGGAGAGGCAGCGAGCGGTGAGGAAGCGTTGGAACGAATTCCCGAGGCAGAGCCAAACGCGATTTTTCTCGATGTCCATCTGCATGATACGGATGGAGTGGATGTGGCCAAGCAACTGATGGCAACGGTAGATCCGGCTCCTTTTGTCGTGTTTGCCAGCGCCTATGATGTTCATGCCGTCCGTGCGTTTGAGACGGAAGCGATTGATTATATTGTCAAGCCGTTCAGTGAGCAGCGCCTGTCCAAAACAATTTGTCGAATCCGCAAACTCCATGAGCGAACGGAGGAGAAACCCGCCATCGAAGACAGAATTGCAACGATCCTGCAATCGGCACTGGCAGAGCAGCAGCCTAAGCGCATACCCGTCGAGAAAAACGGCAAAATTCTCCTGATTGACGTCAAAGAGATTTTCTTTGCCACCGTTGAGGGAAGGCATGTGGTCATCCATACGGAAAAGGAGCAATACCAAAGTTCGTTTACGCTGCAGGAGCTGGAAGCCAGGCTGCCGCTTACGCACTTCTTTCGGACTCATCGCGCTTTTATCGTAAATTTGGACAAGGTGACGGAGCTGGTGCCTTGGTTTAACGGGTGCGTTCAACTCATTATGGAGGATGCAGCCAAGACCAGCATCCCGGTCAGCCGAAACGCCGTCAAAGATGTAAAACGCCGACTGGGTTTTTAATTCAGACGGGCAAATCAACCATCCATGCGCGAATTTTTGCAATTCAGACAATTTTTGTTCTTTTGTTTTTGATTCCCTACTATGATATATCTACGCCTTTATAAATTCATCATTTGTTTGACGAAAGGGGAAATAGAGATGAAAAGAGGGGTATTGTCTGTCTTGATTTGGGCAGCTATCGCGGCTCTTGGTGCCATCGGTTTTGGCGCACTGGCACTCTCCAGAGGCGAATCGGTCAACTCGTTCTGGCTTTTGACCGCCGCATTCTGCACCTACGCAGTGGCGTACCGTTTCTACAGTCGCTTCATCGCCAGGAAAGTTATGGGACTGGATGACAAACGGGCAACGCCTGCGGAGATCAACAATGACGGCAAAGATTTCGTGCCAACCAACAAGTGGATCTTGTTTGGCCACCATTTTGCTGCGATTGCCGGGGCAGGACCGCTTGTCGGGCCAACGCTTGCCGCACAAATGGGATATTTGCCAGGAACCATCTGGATCGTGGCTGGCGTGGTACTGGGAGGAGCGGTGCAAGACTTCGTGATTCTGTTCGGCTCGATGCGCCGTAACGGAAAAAGCTTGGGCCAAATTGCCAAAGAAGAGATTGGCCCTGTTGGCGGAGCGCTCGCCCTGATCGGTATTTTGGCCATTATGATTATTCTTATCGCTGTTTTAGCGTTGGTTGTTGTGAATGCGCTTGCAGAATCTCCTTGGGCTACCTTCACGATTTTCATGACGTTGCCGATTGCGATGTTGATGGGATTGTACATGCGCTACATCCGCCCGGGACGTGTACTGGAAGGTTCCTTAATCGGTCTGGTGCTGTTGTTTATCTCATTGTACCTTGGACAGTCGGTTGCTGAATCGCCTACCTGGGGACCGGCGTTTACTTTTACCGGAACTCAATTGGCCTGGATGATCATTATTTACGGGTTTATTGCTTCTGTGCTTCCCGTGTGGTTCTTGCTTGCACCGCGCGATTATTTAAGCTCTTTCCTCAAGATCGGAACCATCGGCATTTTGTCACTCGGGATTATCTTTACCCTGCCCCCGCTGCAAATGCCGTCGATCACCAAGTTTATTGACGGTACCGGACCGGTGTTTGCCGGCAATCTGTTCCCGTTCTTGTTTATCACGATTGCGTGCGGCGCTATTTCCGGCTTTCACGCGCTTGTCTCTTCCGGTACTACGCCGAAGATGATCGCGAAAGAGTCTCACGCGCCGATGATTGGCTACGGTGCTATGCTGATGGAATCGGCTGTTGCCATCATGGCGATGATTGCTGCTTGCGTTCTTACACCCGGCATTTATTTCGCGGTTAACTCGCCGGCTGCCGCTATCGGACCTGACGCTGCGGCTGCGGCTGCTACCATCACCCAATGGGGATTCACCGTAACCCCTGATCAAATTACCAGTTTGTCACAAGATATCGGTGAAAAAACGATCCTTTCCCGTACAGGAGGAGCACCGTCTCTGGCAATCGGAATGGCGACGATTTTCTCCTCTGTGATTGGGCAAAAAGCGTTAATGGCATTTTGGTACCACTTCGCCATCCTGTTTGAAGCCGTATTTATCTTGACGACGATTGATGCCGGAACCCGTGTCGGCCGGTTCATGGTGCAGGATCTGCTTGGCAACGTGATTCCGAAGATGAAACAGGTAGATTGGCTGCCTGGCAACTTGATTGGCTCCGCTGTCATCACCGCAGGCTGGGGTTACTTCTTATACCAAGGGGTTGTCGATCCGCTAGGTGGAATCAAAAC
The DNA here is from genome assembly GCA_041920465.1 of Paenibacillaceae bacterium. Taxonomy (GTDB): domain Bacteria; phylum Bacillota; class Bacilli; order Brevibacillales; family Brevibacillaceae; genus Brevibacillus_H. Next base: position 6,642 of record JBHGXW010000025.1, read on the forward strand.
ATTGTGGCCTCTGTTTGGTATCGCAAACCAGATGCTTGCTGCCATCGCCTTCGCTGTGGGCACGACCATTATCATTAAAATGGGCAAAGGTCGCTACTCTTGGGTTACCCTTGTACCCATGACCTGGTTGTCCACGGCGACGTTGACAGCAGCCTGGCAGAAGCTGTTCTCTGCTGATCCGAAGATCGGTTTTCTCTCCCATGCCGAGGCATTCCAGAAGGCGCTTGATGCCGGGACCTTGCCTAAGGGAGTAAAAACGATCGAAGCGGCGCAAAAGATGATCTTGAACGACCAGATTGACGCAGTCGTGTGCGGAATCTTCATGTTCATCACCATTGCCATTATCATTGACGCTCTCCGCTTGTGGATCTCCATTTCGGGAGGCAAAAAGTATTCGCTGCAGGAATCCCCGTATGTACCGTCCAAAGGGGATCACATCTACGATGCGAAAGGGCATATCATGGCATGAGAAAAAAATGGAGACAGCTGAAGAAGTTCCTGCGTCAAGCTGATTCCATCATCAAGACGATCTTCGGGATGCCGGACTATGAACGCTATCTCAAGCACTGGTTTCAAAATCACAATATCCCTGGCACGTTTCCGATGAGCGAGAAGGAATATTATCTATATGCCTTAAAAAATCGATATGAAAAAGGCGGCACAACACGCTGCTGCTAGATCTGAAAACAGGAAGGCTTGGAATCCAGGCTCTTCCTTTTTTTTTATGTTATCGGAAAGTGTAACTGGTTTACATGATGAAAGTGGTTAAACTTTCTTTCCATTTATGCAGCCAGTGGAGAAAAAACGATTTAATTGATTTATAAACAATTTTGTTCGTCAATTATTTGCCGCATTTGCAGCTGGGGATAGGGGAAATCGGAAGTTGTTGCAATCATGAGGAGGATAAAAATCACACTCCGAACAAGATGGAAAACCTTTATTTACACGGGTTTCAGGCGGTTTTGCACGCTTTTTTACAGGAGGAATATGGCTGTCTTGTGAACAGTCATTCAGGTAATTACCGTTTTATGTACGTTTTGAGGCATAAGGAAAAAACGTGTTTTCTATCACATTTTGCGTTTATCGGTTCCTTAAACTTAAGGTATAAGGAATCGAGATGTGGAGCACACCAAGCCCTGACCAACGAGATCATCCGCTTCGCAATTCGATTGCTTAGCAAATTTGAACATGTGATTCATTTCACGTGAAAAAAATCACAATGAAAAGGATGATATTCGTATGAAATGTGCAAAACAATTAGGACTTTCTGTAGCAGTGGCTGCCTTATTACTGACTGGCTGTGCCGGCAATGCGGCAAAAACCGAACAGGCGAAGGCACCTGAACAAGCAGCAGCCGCGGCAGCCAATACGCCAACAGCGAAAACGGATAAACCACATATCAACCAAGCGCCTGTTCAGCCGATCATTAAACGGAACGGGAATGTGGTAAATATCGAAATGACAGCGCAAATCACCGATGTTGAAATCGCCAAAGGGGTAACTTACAACGCCTGGACCTTTAACGGGACGGTACCGGGACCTGTCATTCGGGTGAAAGAAGGGGATACGATCCATTTTACTTTGAAAAATATGGACCCTAGCATTCCGCACTCCATGGACTTCCATGCCGTGCATGCCGCACCAAGCAAGAAATTTATCAACGTCATGCCAAATGAATCCGGAACCTTCACCTATCCTGCCGACCGTCCGGGTGTATTCATGTACCACTGCGGAACCAAGCCGGTTTTGGCCCATATCGCTAACGGTATGTACGGTATGATTATCGTGGAACCGAAAAACGGCTATCCGACTGACAAAGAAATCAACCGTTCCTATACGATCGTGCAAAGCGAATTTTATAAAGAGCACGACTTGAATTCCTTCACGAACGACCAACCAAACTATGTCGTCTTTAACGGAAAAGCAGGCGCGTTGGTTGAGCAGCCTTTACTTGCCAAAGTGGGTGACCGGGTCCGTCTCTATGTAGCCAACATGGGTCCAAACCAGGTTTCTTCCTTCCACGTAGTTGGCACCATCTTGGATCGCGTCTATCTTGACGGTAATCCCAACAATATTCTGACCGGTATGCAGACCGTGATGCTTCCTGCCAGCGGTGCTGCCGTAGTTGAATTCACGGTTACCGAAGAAGGGGATTACCCAATTGTTACTCACCAATTCAACCATGTACAAAAAGGCGCTGTCGGCATCCTGCGTGTAACCAAAGACGGCAAAGACAACGGAACCGCTGCAATGTCTCACTAAGATAAATGGCAAGGTTAACGGAACAAGGAGTTGCGATAGGGGCTGGCCCACTTGGATGGGGCAGCCCTTTCACTTGTCGGAATTTATCAAAGCGTGTATGTGCAGCTTAAGTATGGTAAACTAAAGAAAATGTTATGGATTGGGTGGCGATTCCTTTTGCAACCGTTTGATATAGAAAAAGTGCTGCAGCTTGCGATCTCCTGTGCCAGGTTGGCAGGGGAATTAAGTCTGGAACGTATGAAGGAGCCATACCTGGTTGAATACAAAACCTCTGCTTCCGATTTGGTGACGGCAGTGGACAAAGAGGTAGAAAAACAGGTTGTCCAAACGATTCTTTCCCATTTTCCGGACCATGGTATTCTGGGGGAGGAGAGTACCATCCAATACGACCCCCGCAAATTCGATACGGTCTGGATTATTGATCCGATTGACGGTACGACCAATTTCGTGCACCAACAGATTAACTTTTCCGTATCCATTGCGGTTTACCACAAGGGTGAGGGGATTGTGGGCGTTATTTACGATCCGTCCCGTGATGAAATGTTTCATGCGGTGAAAGGAAGAGGGGCATATCTCAACGACCGCAAACTTGTGCTGGATCGGCAAGTAAAGCTGGAAGAAGCGCTGCTTTGTACGAGTGTGTTCTGGAACAGGCGCGCCGAGCAGATGGGGATAGATCTGATCGTGAAGAAACTGGCCGGCAAAGTGAGAGCTGTGAGGCTTTTGGGAAGTGCGGCGCTGGAGATGGCTTACGTGGCGGCAGGAAGATTGGACGGTTATGTCAGCCTGCAGCTAAGCCCGTGGGATTTCGGTGCAGGCAAAATTATCGTAGAGGAAGCGGGCGGAACCGTCACCAAAATGTCCGGTGAAGCGCTGCCGTTCGATGAAAAAAGCAGTGTCGTCGCTTGCAATCCTACGTTTTATCAGGAACTTCAAAATTATGTGGCGACGCAGCCGGAAAACGAAAAATGAAAAAGGAAAACCGGACTGAAGAACGCAATAGAGGCAGGATCACATAAATCCTGCCTCTTGGCTTTTTTTTTCTTTTGTTTGGGTTCCATCGGTTACAACTGCCCTGCATCATGCAGCATGTGAACCGTCAGCACAAACATGGCATGCGACCAGGTGAGTGGCACCACCCATGCTGTCTCACCGGTTTTTTTGTCGATTTGCTCAGGCAGAAGGTCTAGGGAAGTGGCATGGTCAGCGGCCCATTGCAACAGCTTTTTGGCTTTTGGGAAGTTTCCCTGCTGAATGCGGAATTGGGCAAGCCACAAGGTTGTCAAAATCCACGGGTTGCCGCCGATGTAAACGTCGTCCTCGTAGCGGCGAATCCCCCCCACAACCAAAGAAGTACAAGTCTGTTCAATCGCATCGGCTGTCGCTGCCATGCGCGAGTCATCCGCTTCCAAGAGAGCGAACGGAACGCTTAATCCCAGCAGGCTGATGTCGTATACAGGATCATGCCAGAGATAGTAGGTGACGTACCCCTTTTCGTCGGTGGTAGTAAAAGCACGCTTGCCTGCTTCTTTTGCGCGCAGATAGGCAGAACGGTCTACCACAATTTTGAGGCCGCGGTAGAAAGTGTTGGTTTGCTCATTCACGGTATGGGCCAAAATAGAATCTTTCAACTGTTCTGCCGCTTCTCTCCATTCTGCGGCAAGCTGGTCGTGTCCAAGCTCGGATGCGATGGAAGCGGCTCCAGTCAAACCGCCGTAAACCGCGGCCGCCGAGTATGTATGCTCGGCTTCGCGTTCTTCCCAGAGGTCCTTGCTTGGCAGCGGCAATCCTGTTTCTTTGTCCAGATAGCTGATGAGAAAGAAACTGCCTTTTACCACTGCAGGCCATACCTCGGCCAGAAACGAACGGTCTTTGGTCATCAGAAAATGCTGATACATTCCCCACAGGATAGAGGCTCCCTCGTCGATTTGCAGGCCCCAGGAAGGAGCCAGGCTGCCGTCGTGGTAGTGGCGCTGCTGCCATGCGCCGCTTGCATCCTGGGCACTTACCGCGAAACGGTAAAAGGCACGGGTCAAATCAGTCAGGCCAGCGCGATCAAATGCTGTCGTGATATAGGCCGCATCTCGGCCCCAGGCGTACGCGTAGCCGCCGCAGCGCGTAAAAGCTTCATCGAACTCGGGAGCGGCGATGATCGTCCCGGTCTCTTTGTCTGACATCAGCTTAAAGACCAGAAGGGAACGATTGTAGATGGCTTCCATGCGCGAATCTCTGAACGGCAGCTTGACGGTTTTTTCGAGATAGCGATGCCAGTAAGAGACTGTATCGTTTAGCCAGTCGTCCACATTCTTCGCTTTTGCTGACAGCATCTTGCCATGTGCTTCTTCAATCGATCTGCCGGCTGTGAGATAGATGGGCAAGCTTCCCGTTTCACCCGGATTCAGGGTGAAATCCCAGGCGAGGGCGCCATCCGGTGCCATAGCAATCTTGCTGCCGGGGAGATAGCCGCGGGTGGCATTCGCCAAAGCATCAGCCGTGGTGTATTGAGTGCAAACGTTTGCGCTAGAAAGCGAAAAAGCGTACGTATGTCTGTAATAAGTTAACCCGTCAATTTGCGGTTCAAACATCACGGTGTTGTACAGCTTGTTTTCCGCAATGGTCAGGGAAGCGAAGCAGAAAAAACGAAGGGAAACTGGCTGTATTCCGGTATTGGTAAGCTGATAAAACCTTACGAGCAAATCTTCGTCAGGTACGGCAAAATCGAAGGATGCAACGGACAAAGGGAGTTTTGCCGCAGTTGCCGTGGTTTTTAACACGTTGGTGTTGGGCAGATAGGATTGTTCGTGCACCCATTCGTGTTCGTTGTCCAGCCAGGAGGTTTCGTTGCTCTCTCCCTTGACAAAAATTCCGGCGCGCACCCGTTCAATATGCTGCGGCATATCGATATGCGGCCACCACAGGCGGTACAGCTCGCCGGTTGCGCCGAGGGCGGCCAACATCGAGGAGTTGCCGATAATCGCGTCATTCAGGTACGGTTTTTGGGTTACAGGCGAAAGTCTCAAGTGAGATGGCTCCTTTCAGGGTGAAGTCTTGTTCATCCAAATGTTTTGACGGACGAACCGCGGACAATGAGACGGTGAGGTACGGTAATTTGCGGCTGGGTAATCGGCTCCCCGGATACTCTGCGGATCAAGTGCTGAACGGTCAAATACCCCAGGTGATACATGCCGATATCAATGGTACTGATCGGCGGGTTGCTTAATTCCGAGAGGACAATGTTATTAAAGCTCACGATGGACACGTCGTCAGGAACGCGCAGGCCCACTTCATAAAATCCGCGGATCAGGCCGAACGCGACAAGGTCGTCGATCACGACAAAAGCAGTCGGTTTTCTGGGCAGATTCATCACCAGAGAGATGGCATGGAATCCGCTTGCTTGCAGGAATTCCGCATCAATCACCCATTCACTCGAGAATTCTACGCCTGCTTCCTGCAAGGCCTGTTTGTAACCTTGCAGGCGGTCTTCCGAAACAACCATGTCGCTTGGACCGGTCACAAAACCGATATTGGTATGCCCTTGCGCGAGCAAATGGTTCGTCGCGTCATAGGCTGCTTTTTGATTGTCGTTATTGACGCACAACACGTCGTCATGCTCCATGGAGCGGCCAAGCAGAACGAACGGGAAGTCGGACTCCAAGAGCTTCTCGACAATCGGGTCCGCTTTGCGGGGGGCCATCAGGATGATACCGTCGACGCGCCTGCCCATCACCATCCGGTTTACCGCTTCCAGCTCTTCCTGCTGACTGTTGGCCGATGACATTAATAAATCATACGAAGCCTGATTGGCATTGGAGAGCATTCCGCGCAGCACTTCCGAGAAGAACGGGTTGCCGAACAACTCTTCGGCAGAACGCGGCAGAACCAGACCAAGTGTTTGTGTATTCTTGGAGACAAGACTTTTGGCCATCAGGTTTTGATGATAGCCGAGCGTCTCCATCGCTTCTTTTACTTTGCGAACTGTAGCGGGGCTTATTTTGGGATGACGTGAAATCACACGGGATACGGTCGAGGGGGAAACCCCTGCCAATCGTGCGACATCTTTTATCGTTATGGACATAACAACCTCCCAAACCAGGTAATGCAAACGTTTGTTTTAAGAACATCGTAGCGGAAAACAGGTAAAAAGTAAACCTTGTCATTTTTATGGAAAAAATTAGGTTATATATAGATGTTTCTTCGTATTTAACAGAAAATAAGTGATTTAGGGAGTTATAACTTGAATTTCATGAATAAAATCGAATAATGGACGGATACGGTGAAATTTAGCTGTAAATAAGGTGTTTTCTTGCAAAGATTTTTCGTGTACGATGGAATTACAAGTCAGCAATGCCTTTGTTTGGTTTGATGAAAACGCTTGCGCTGGTGTAACCCTGTTTTTGGGCTGCAACGAGACGCACTTTTTTAGATGAAATTGTGCAATCGTTTGCACCGCGCGTGATCATCTGGTTCAGTCGGGCATTTTTGCAGGTCTACGAAAAGAGAATCGAAAGAGAGGGGTAAAAGTATGAAGCGATTTGTAAGCATCCTTTCTGTGCTGACGTTATCCGGCTCGTTATTGGCAGGCTGCGGCAGCAGTTCATCTGCTCCAGCCAGTCAAACACAAGAGCCAACCAATGGCCCGGTAACGGTTACCTTCTGGAGCACAATGAACGATGAAGAGAGCGTAACGCTGAAAGAAATGGTAGATGCCTTTGAGAAAGAAAACAAAGACATCAAAGTGAAGCTGGAAAAGATCCCGTTCGACGGTGCCCAAAATAAATTCAAGACGGCTGCCCAGGCAGGCAACGGGCCTGACGTGCTTCGTTCCGAAATTGCCTGGACGCCTGAATTTGCCGCCTTGGGCTTGCTGGAACCACTCGATCATTACTTCACCGATCAATCAGATTTCCTTGACGTTCCGCTCCGCTACAGCAAATGGAACAACCATACCTGGAGCGTACCGCAAGTCACGGATGCTCTGGCACTCCTCTACAACAAAAAAATGTTTGCCGATGCAGGAATCAAAGAAGCGCCAAAAACAATGGATGAATTCGAGCAGGACGCCATCAAGCTGACCAAACAGGGCCAAGATAAATGGGGTTTTTACGGGCGCCAAACAGACGCATACTTCTTCCAGCCGTTCATGTGGGCATTTGGCGGCGGATTGATTAGTGAAGACAAGAAAATCGAAGTCAACTCCCCAGGCTCTGTGAAAGCATTGGAGTTCCTGTTGAAACTGCGTGATGTAGACAAAGTGTTCCCGAACGAGTTTGATGCGGCCAACGAATACACCAATGCCATGGAAGCGTTCAAATCGGGCCGTGCTGCGATGATCATCAATGGTCCGTGGGCAACGGCGGACATCCTCAAAGGAGAGCAGTTCAAAAATCCTGACAACTTGGGCATTGCGCCAATTCCTGCAGGTCCGGACGGGAAAACAGGTTCTCCGGTCGGCGGTCACGGTTATGTTATCTATGCCGGTTCCAAAGTGAAGGATGCCAGCTACAAGCTGATTCAATTCCTCAGCAAGCCTGAGAACCAAGCGAAATTCGCCCTGAAAAACGGCTTGCTGCCGACTCGCAAATCTGCGTATGAAATTGCCGAAGTAAAAGCGGATCGCATCATCAGCGATTACAAAAACGTCCTCGACCATGCGACAAACCGTCCGGTCATTCCGGAAGGCGGTCAAATCTATACTTCCTTCACCCCTGAGATTCAAGCAGCCTTCAAAGGTTCGAAAACTCCTCAACAAGCGCTCGACAGCGTGGCAGATGCATGGAAGAAGCTGCTTGGCCAGTAAGGCGCTTGCTGACGGGAAAGAATGTTTGGGCAAAAGCGGGAGAGGGGCATTCCCATGCCTCTTTTCCCATGCCGCTTGCTTGTGAGGAACGCGGAAGAAAGGAGGCAGATACGCGTGAGTAATCGAAGTAACGCATGGATCGCATACGTCTTTTTGGCACCATGTCTCATCGTGTTGGCGTTGCTGGTCTTTTACCCGCTCGTCCAAGGGATCATATACAGTTTTACGAATATGGGTCAATACAATATGGGGAGCAGGTTTGCCCCGCCCAGTTGGGAATTCATCGGGTTGAAGAACTACACCGATTTATTTGCAACGATTACCGCTAAAGATTCTGTCTTTCGCGATGTTTTGATCCAGACGATGATTTGGACGATTACCAATGTGTTTTTTCACTTCACCATTGGACTGGGACTTGCTCTCTTGCTGAACAGAAAGATCAAGGGGCGCGGCTTCTACCGGATGCTTTTGATGGTTCCATGGGCGGTTCCATCATTTGTCAGCGCATTCGCGTGGACATGGATGTACAACGAAAAATACGGTTTGTTTAACATTGTACTTCAGAAGCTGGGCCTCTCGACCATTCCGTGGTTAGGAGACAGTTTCTGGGCGATGGTGTCCGTGATCGCCACCAACGTCTGGATTGGTGTCCCGTTCATGATGATCACGCTTCTGGGCGGTTTGCAAAGCATTCCTGAGTCGCTCTATGAAGCGGCCAGGGTAGATGGCGCGTCACCCTGGCAGCAGTTTGTCAAAATTACCTTGCCGCTCTTGCGTCCGGTAGCTGCCACTGCCACCATGCTGGGAATTATCTGGACGTTCAACATGTTCAACATTATTTTTCTGGTGACGCGCGGCGGTCCGGTTCACTCAACAGAGATTCTCGTTACCTACGCGTACCGGGAAGCGTTCGTCAACTGGAACTTCGGTGTCTCTTCCACATATGGCGTCGTCATCCTGAGCTTCCTGATCGTGTTCAGCATTTTGCACACATGGTTGTTGAAGGCCAATGACAACGAGGGGGTGTACTACTAAGATGCGCAAATCGAATTGGTGGGTTCACCTCTTATTGGTTATTGCCTCCTTTATTGCCGTATTCCCGGTACTCTGGATCATGTCCACCAGCTTCAAGCCGTATGAAGAGATATTCTCTGCCTCTGGCAGCATCGAGTTGATCCCGAAGACGTTTACGTGGGATAACTATTTGTATGTTTTGACCAACAGCAACGGCATCTTTTTGGAGTGGGTCAAAAACAGCGTCATCGTCGCGCTGTTTACCACGATCATCGGCTTGTTTCTTTCCACGACGGCGGCCTACGCCTTGTCCCGCTACAAGTTTTACGGGAAAAAGATGATCTTTTACAGCTTCCTCTTGACACAGATGTTCCCTGGGGCGCTCCTTGTTATCCCGATTTACAACATCGTGAACCGATTGGGATTGTTAAACAGTTACTTTGGGCTAATCCTTGCATATTCTACAGTAGCGGTTCCGTTCTGCGTGATGATGCTGAAAAACTTCTTCGACACGATTCCGTTTGAATTGGAAGAAGTGGCACGGGTAGACGGGTTGTCTCCCTTCGGCACCTTTTATCGCATTGTGCTTCCGTTATCCCTGCCAGGTTTGGCCGTGACCGCATTCTACGCGTTTATTACCGCCTGGAACGAATTTTTGTTTGCGCTAACGTTTATGTCTGCCGAACAGATGTATACACTGCCCATCGGATTGCAGCAGTTCGTCAACCAGTTTAATACAGACTGGCATTATTTGTCGGCTGGAGCCATCATTGTCACCGTTCCCGTACTGATCGTGTTCATTATTGCCCAGCGCTACCTGCTTTCCGGTTTGACCGCAGGGGGCACCAAGGGCTGATGGAGGGGAGGTTGAGATGAAGCGTATGACCGATTCCCGCTATATGATAGATAGCATCAAGATCATCCAAGCGAATCAGGCTTCGACCGGAGCGTATGTGGCTTCGCCTGCCTTTGAGCATTACCGCTATTCATGGCTTCGTGACGGCACCTTTATCGCCTATTCAATGGATGTGGTGGGCGAGCATGAATCAGCCCGCCGTTTTTATGAATGGTGCAGGCAAATCCTGCTTCGCTACGAGCCTAAAGCGAGAGCTGTCATCAAATCTCTGCAAACGGATGAGCAAAAACCTCAACAGCTTCCACAAGGAGAGTTTCTGCATACACGTTATACCATCGAAGGAGAAGAAGTGGAAGGAGAATGGGGCAGCTTCCAGTTGGACGGATACGGCACCTGGTTGTGGGGACTGGCTCAGCATGTCCGATTGACGGGCCAGCCGGAAATCCTTCACACTCACCAAAAGGCGATCGAGATTACCGTCGATTATCTGGCAGCTTGCTGGAGATTGCCCAATTACGACTGCTGGGAAGAATTCGGCGACCGCGTTCATCCGGCGACGCTTGCGGCCATCTGGGGCGGGCTTAACGAAATCGCGCCTTTTTTCCCGGAGCGCAGCCGGCAGATTGCTTCTTTATGTGAGCAGATTCGCGAGTACGTGTTAACCCAAGGGGTTGCGGACGGCATGTTTTCTAAATCCAGCGGAATTCCGGCGGCAGACGCCAGCCTGTTGTGGATGTCCCTGCCGTTTGGATTGGTAGAGACCGGTGATCCGCGCATGGAGAAGACGGTTCAAGCCATCGAACAGGAGCTGTTAAAAAACCACGGGGTTCACCGTTATGCCAAAGATACGTACTACGGCGGAGGCCAATGGATTTTGCTTTCGGCGTGGCTTGGCTGGTTCTATGCAAAAACAGGCAAGCTTAAGAAAGCAAAAGCGATTCAGCATTGGATTGAGAGCAAATTTACGGATAAGGGATTGCCGGAACAAGTGCAAGATCATCTGCTCGCTCCCGACATGTATGACCCATGGGTGCAAAAAGCTGGGCTGCCGGCCAATCCTCTGCTCTGGTCACATGCGATGTATTTGATCCTCTCGACAGAGCTTGGACGTGAATCTACTCGTTAAGGAAAGAAGCGGACCCTATGAAGACCTGACTGGTTTGCAGCGTCATAGAGTTTTTTATGGCAAAAAAAGACCACTGAAATGGCTGGAAGGGGACCAGCCATTTCAGTGGGAGGAATGGAGGACGCTATGTCCATCGTAGGGTCTGACACGAGTAATCATACAGAAATTGTATGAAGATATGGTAGAGAAATGATGGAGGAAAGGTAAAGAAATGATGAAGAAAGCGGAACAAATACAAGAGTGTACTCGCCTTTTTCAAGAGAGCTAGCCGAGCATACAAGCAGGTCCAGCCCCTGTTTCATAAAGTAGAGTAGGTCAAGTTATTTGCGCGAGCGCAGGTCTGGCCTAAATCTTCGTGGAAGAGGGGGGAGAGATATGAGAAGAGGCATCTTTGGTGGCAACTTCATCTGGATTATCCTTATCCTCTTGTTCTTCTTCAGTTTGTGTGACGACTAATTGGAAGAAGGACAAGTGAAAGGAAAGAAAACCCCGGATAAAACCTCCGGGGTTTTTTCTTGCTAATTCCATCACTTTTCCAATAGCTTTAAAAACTGTCTTGTCCGTTCCTGTTCAGGACAGTTGAACAGCTTCTCCGGTGCTCCTCGTTCGACAATTACCCCCTGATCCATGAAAATGACCTCGTCCGCCACTTCCCGGGCAAATCCCATCTCGTGGGTCACGATCACCATGGTCATCCCTTCCTGGGCAAGCTCCTGGATGGCTTTCAGCACTTCGCCGACCAATTCGGGGTCAAGTGCGGAAGTCGGTTCGTCAAACAACATCACATTGGGGTCCATGGCAAGTGCACGGGCAATTCCGACACGCTGCTGCTGACCGCCGGAAAGCTGAGCCGGGTACTCGTGAAGCTTGTTGCCAAGCCCCACTTTGGCCAAGAGACGCTCCGCTTTCTGCCGTGCTTCCTCCTTGGATTTGCGTTGCACGGTGACCGGCCCTTCCATCACGTTCTCCAGAGCTGTCATGTGTGGAAACAGGTTATAGCTTTGGAACACCATCCCTGTTTGCCGGCGCAAAGCCCCGATTTGCTCTTTATCCACTTTACGGGAGAAATCCAGGCCGATTTGATTGATCTCAATTTGCCCGGAGTCCGGCTGCTCCAATACGTTGAGGCAGCGCAACAGGGTCGTCTTGCCGGAACCGGACGGGCCTATGATGACGATCACCTTGCCTTTTTTCACTTCCAAAGAAATATCTTTTAAGACTTCCAGTTTGCCAAATTTCTTCTTTACATTTCGGATGCTAATCATAGGACGTCCACCTTCTAGGCAGCATAGCGATCAAGCCGCTGCTCGATCTTTCCTTGCACATAAGAGAGGGCCAAGCAAATTACCCAATAAATGAGCGCCGCTTCCGAATAAACAAACAGCGGTTCATAGGTCGCAGCGGCAATTTCTTGCGCTTTGCGGAACATTTCCGGCACCAGGATGGCGGCGGCAAGAGAAGTGTCTTTCACCAAGCTAATAAACGAATTGGATAACGGCGGTATCGAAACACGCGCTGCCTGAGGGAGAATAATGCGTCTCAGTGCCTGCGTGTACGTCATACCCAGTGAAAATGCGGCTTCCCACTGCCCTTTCGGGATAGAGAGGATGGCTGCCCGGACAATCTCCGAGCAGTATGCCCCGACACTGAGTGAAAAACCGATCACGGCAGACGGAAATGGATCAATCGTAATGCCAATGCTGGGCAACCCGTAAAAAATGATGAACAACTGAACCAACAGCGGGGTTCCCCGGATAATCGACACATAACTGCGGGCGATCCAACGGAGGATCCCCACTTTGGAAAGACGGGCCAAAGCGGTAATGATCGCAATGCAAAGCCCAATGGCAAATGAAATCAGCGTTAAAACAAGAGAAAAAGTGAAGGCTCCTTTCACCAAAGGGAGAAAGGAGCTTTGCGCGATCTCAACCAACCGCGACATGCGTTCTGGATTATCAAACAAGTTATTTGGAAACATCAGCACCAAACCATTTCTCGGAAATTTTCAGGTACGTACCGTCTTTTTGCATATCATCCAGAGCCTTGTTCACGGCATCCACCAATTCTTTGCTGCCTTTTCTGAACATCAAGCCGTTATGCGCTGCATTTGGGTCTTTGGCTACGACTTTGATTGGGGTATCCGGTTTTTGGTGAAGCAGATCCAATACGGACAAGCCGTCGTTAATGGTTACGTCTACGCGTTTGGAAGCAAGCAGGTCGATTGCCTGGTTGAAGCCTTCTACACCAACGATTTCAGCACCATGCTTGCGTGCGATGTCACTCAAGTTGCTGGTAAGGGATTGAGCAGCTTTCAAGCCCTTGATGTCTTCAAATCCTTTTACGGTGTTGTTGTCTTTGTGCACGACCAACACAGCGGAAGAGGTAATGTATGGATTGGAGAAATCATATTTTTCCTGACGGTCAGGGCGAATCCCCACTTCGTTGGCGATCATGTCAAACCGTTTGGAGTCAAGTCCGGCAAACATGGCATCCCATTGGGTTTCCATGAACACAGGTTCTACGCCAAGGCGCTTTGCTACCTCTTGGGCAATTTCCACATCGAAACCGGTTAATTTACCGGAAGCGTCATGGAAGGTGAACGGTGCATAAGTACCTTCTGTACCGATTAAGAGTTTGCCGTCTGCTTTAACTTTTTCAAGCAAATTTTGTGGTGCTTTCGCTTCGTTTTTGGCTGTTCCGGAAGCGGCATCAGGAGCTTGAGCGGAAGGTGAACCGCAGCCTGCCAATACCACAGTAAGTGATAATACCATGAGCATGAATGAAGAAATCTTTTTTAACATGATGCAAATCCCCCAGTAAACCGATATGATTTAATGTTGTTACTGTATCTTCTATTTTTTATTTTGTCAATATACTTCTTTTTTTCATTTTCATCTGCTATGATGAATCAAGGCTCGCAACATATAGTGAACAGATACGAGAGTTCGTGACCCCCTCCTCTCGCTAAACAAAACTAGGGGAGAGTTTCATAAGTGTTACATGTAGCAACGAATGCATCCATGGTTTTTTCATGCCCGATACTCTGCAGGGCAGGTTGGATCCGTGGCGAATCGTCGTCTATGTTTAACCACTCTCCGCGCTTGCAATGGGGTTGACAAAAGCGTGAAGGGTGGTTTTTCTTTTGCCACTTCCTTCATGACAGAACCGAAAGGAAAGTGAGGACGATGCAAGATGCATGAACAAAACGTGCGGGAATTATCGCGTTATTTGTTGACGGATGCGATCAGCGAGCTGTACGGGGTAAGACAGATGAAGACGGGGGAAAAAGTGAACCTGGAGGTGGCTTCGTAAATGGCAGCTTTTGATTTTCCGCGCAAAGTACAGAAACTTTATGAAGACATCCAGCCCGAGCAGCTGCGCTATCACAACAAACGGGTAGCCGTCACCAAGCATTTCACCTTCGATGCCGCCCATCATCTGCATATGTATGAAGGGAAATGCATCAATCTGCACGGACACACCTATCATTTGGAAATCACGATGAGCGGTTATGTGAATGAGATCGGGATCAGCATTGATTTCGGTACGATTAAAGAGATTTATGAGCGGGTGATCAAAGATAAGCTGGATCACCGTTACTTGAATGAAACCCTGCCGCCCATGAACACGACGGCTGAAAACATGATCGTCTGGATTTGGGAAGAGATAGATCATTACATCACCAAGGAAGGACTTAAAGCAACAGGCTGCCGCATCGAAGAACTGAAGCTGTACGAAACTCCGACCAGCTATGCCACTTTGAAACGGGAATGGATGGAGGAAGCGTAATGACGGAGCGTAACTCATCCGCTGCATTGGATGCGCAGAAAGAAGCCTGGAAGCTGCCGATGGTGGAGATTTTCGAGACAGTAGAGGGAGAAGGGACGAGAGCGGGATTTGTGACGACATTCGTCCGTCTGTACAACTGCAACCTGCGCTGCACCTGGTGTGACACCGTGTACAGTTATGCGCCTCATCCGCCGGAGTTTATGGCGACCATTCAGGAGATTAAGGAGCAAGTGGAGCGCCTGGGAAATCACTACGTTTGCCTAACCGGGGGAGAGCCGTTGATGCATGGCGGCAAGTCACTTGCCCTGATTGAGGCGTTATCAAGTATCCCTGCTGTAACCGACATCCATATCGAAACGAACGGAGCAATTGATCTTGCCAGTTTTGCCGCTTTGCGCAGCGCGGATCCGCTGGTGAACAGGAAAGTGCGTTTTATCATGGATTACAAGCTTCCCGCAAGCGGCGAAATGGAGCGGATGATACATGGCAACCTGGCGCTTCTTGAGCCGCAGGATGAGCTGAAATTCGTGATCGCCGACGACCGTGATTTTGCCATCGCCTGTGAGGTGCTTGATCAGTATCAGCCGGCAGCGCTTGCCCTGTTCAGCCCGGTTTGGGAGACAATGCCTCCCGCTCGGCTCGTTGAGAAAATATTGGCCTCTGGTCGCAAAACGATCAAATTAAATCTGCAAATCCACAAGGTTATCTGGCATCCCGATACCAGAGGCGTGTAGGAGGGAAAAGAAAATGGAGAAAGCAAAACAAAAGGCAGTTGTCGTCCTGAGTGGCGGCCTGGACAGCACGACCTGTATGGGAATTGCCAGACAGGCAGGTTATGAACTCTACCCGATCACATTTGATTACGGACAATTGCACAAGCGGGAGGTAGAGCAGGCCAAGCAGGTAGCCGCCTACTATCAAGTTCCTGACCATAGAATTGTGAATATGGGCTTCTTGCGTGAGATCGGTGGCAGCGCCTTGACAGATGATTCGCTTGCCGTGCCAACGCAAGGAGTGGAGGACGGAATCCCTGCCACATATGTGCCGGCTCGCAACCTGATTTTCTTGTCGCTTGCCACCGCCTATGCCGAGGTGATCGGGGCGAAGAAAATTTACATCGGTGTCAGTGCCGTTGACTTCAGCGGCTACCCTGATTGCCGTCCAGCTTTCATCCAATCGATGAATCAGACGATAAATATGGCGACGCGGGTTGGTTCGGAGGGGGCGGAGCTGGTGATTGAGGCACCGCTTCAGCACCTGAGCAAGGCGGAAACGATTCAACTGGGATTATCGTTAGGTGTACCTTATCATCTGACTACTTCCTGTTATCAGGGAGAAACAGAGGCATGCGGCGTCTGTGACAGCTGCCGTCTCAGAATCAAAGGCTTCCAGGAAGCAGGTTCAACCGATCCGATTGCCTATGCCATCCCGATTGATTGGCCAGGCAAGTAAACAGCCATCTTGGAAAAAACATATTCAGCCAAAATACTCATTCAGGAAAAACAGAAAGGAAGATGTCAAATGGCATTAGTAGAACACAACCACAGCAAATACAACAACATTCGCTTTGATACGCAGGATGAGTCGGCGATCATGGTAGACATTTTGGAGACGATTCCGTATGAATACGTCGGAAAACGCACCGAAATCATGATGCCAACCAGTGAGTTTACCTCTGTGTGCCCATGGTCCGGTCTGCCTGACTTCGCCGAATTGAAGATCTACGTGATTCCGAATGAAAAATTGATTGAAATGAAATCTTTGAAATACTATCTGACCTCTTACCGCAACGTAGGTATTTACCAAGAGCATGCGACCAACCGCATTCTAAACGATCTGGTGGCGTGCTGCGATCCGCTCTACATGCGCATTGAAGCCATCTGGAATGCACGCGGCGGTCTCGGAACCGAAGTTGTGGTAGAATACACAAAAGAAGGCTAAGAGATGCGCATCTAAAAGGGAGACGATCGTAATGAACGATTGGCGGATGTACAATGATGCTACGAAAGAGGATAAAGATGGGCTTGCCTGGCATGTCGTGCTGCGCGCTATCGCGGAATTGAACGGCAGCACGCATACACTGGTTCATGCCGCTTACGGAGAACATGTTGACCTGGTTGTAGCGGGTGGCAATGACGGGCTTGTGCTGGTCCAATGGAAAGAATACGAGCCGGTGGAGCAGCATTTTATTCTGACGTCCAACCAGCCGACCGGACTGATGAAGCTCTTAACCGTTGAAGGGGTTGAGGGCACCTATCCGAATGAATGGTGTATATCCCTGGAACAAGCGATTCCGGTTTGCGGCGATCTTTTGCGGACGTGCGAACGACCGGAGCGGGAAAATCTCACTTGGCTGCAAGTAGAATAGAGAAAAGTATGCTATACTAGAGTTTGTCGAAAGATCGAGGTGATGAAGCCTCGATCTTTTCCTTGATGAAAAACAGTAGCCGGGTGGGTTATATATATCTTGGAGGGACGTTTGGGATGGAGCTGGCACCGTTATTATCTTCCATATTGATCATGGCCGTCATTATCGGCATCGGGGCGTTGATTGGCGGTCGCAACCCGCTGACAGGCGGCACAAGGCAGTTAATGATTACGATTATCGTCAATGTGGCGATGCCCTGTATCATTTTGTACGGGATTTTTTCGACTCCGATTGACAGCCGATTGCTGTCGCAAATTTTCCTAATTTTCTTTGTTTCCATACTATTGAATTGTCTGGGTATTTTACTGGGCTTTATTGGCGCCAAATCATTACGCTTGCCGAATCAAAAAGTTCGGGAGCTGGCGATTGTCTCCGGGCTTGGCAATACCGGCTTTATCGGCCTGCCGTTGTGTGCCGCGCTGTTTGGCCCCAAAGGAGCGCTGCTTGCAGCCGTTTTTGATGCCGGCCTTGATTTTACGATCTGGACAGTTGGTGTCATGCTGTTGCAAGAGAGCCGCGAATTCCGGCTGAAGAATCTGCGGACTCTCTTAAATATCCCGATGGCGGCAATTGTGCTCGGGCTTATCATCGCTGCAGCAGGCGTACATCCGCCGCAGGCAGTCAAGCAGCTGACGGGAATACTGGCCAATCTGGCTTCGCCGATGGCCATGCTGTATATCGGCATGCTGATCCCCTCACTCCTGAAAAATAGACGAACCATTCCGCTGCCCATGCTGGGTCTGCCGATTACGCTCAAATTATTCATTTTTCCGTTGATTGTCAGCCTGATTCTCTATCTGGCTGCGCTGGACGCCGATATTGCCCAAGTGGTGCTGGTCCAGGCAGCAATGCCTACGATTGCCCTGGCGTCTATTCTGTTTGCCCGCTACGCCGCTGATGAGGAGATGGGGGCAATGACCACCGTATTTTCCACGCTTTTGGCTCTGGCAAGCATTCCGGCGGTCGTGATGGTCGGCAATCTGATCCTGCATCTATAAGAGAGAATCATTGAGATTCTCTTTTTTTATGAAAAACGTCTCGACGTTTTTCATGAGACTTAGATGTGACCGCTTGCGGTCAGCAAAAAACGGTCATAACCGTTTTTTGCACATACTCATACATAGGAGGTGTTTGCAGTCATGATCGAGGTTTTCAAAGCGTTCGCCGTCGGTTTGGTTTTTGGCGGACTCGTGACCGTTTTCCGCTTGCCGTTGCCTGCGCCCCCCACACTTGCAGGGGTAATGGGGATCGTTGGAGTATACATCGGGTATCTGCTGGTTTCCCAGTTTTTCAAATAAAAAGGGATTGCTTTTTTCATATTATCGAATATTATCGGGAAAGTTTAACTGCTTTCCATTGTGAAAGTGGTTAAACTTTCATCTGACGGCTATGAAAAGGAAAGAGCTTCGTCCCATTGCGTGTTCCTTGTGAAGGCATGGCAAAGTGAAGAGAGTGAAGGAAGGACTCAGAGTCGTCAGATGAGAAGCTCCTGTGAAAAGCTTCTATACCCCTGAAAGGGGCGCGCAGCGTAAAAGGGGCCCCGCCCGACAGTAGCGTAAGCTTAAGTCGGGTGGGTTGTGAAGACTCCCTTCCGTAATGAACGGAACGGACAGTTTTTCATCTCTGAATGCCTTCACGGAACCACGTTTCAGTCCCCCGATGAGAGGGGAAAAGGGACGAAATCTTTTCTTAATCGTTTATCCATAAATCGCCGTCTGACGTTTCACTACTTTAATGGATTGAATGCTTTCATCCTCCGGTCCTTGAACAGGCAAGCCGGCACGAAGATTCTCCTGAATATAGGCAATATTATCTTCGGTAATCACTTCTCCCGGCAGGAAGATCGGAATGCCAGGCGGATACACCATAATAAATTCAGAAATGATGCGTCCTGCCGCTTCACTTAACGGCACCACTTCTGTTTCCGCATAAAATGCCTCGCGAGGAGACAGGGAGAGCACAGGGATCTTCGGCAGGGTTACGGTTGGCTTTTCCACAGCTTGGAGATGAGAGTATTCCACAGCCAGGTCACGCAGAGCGTTCACCAGTGCTTGAATGGTTTCCTCCGAATCGCCGGCTGTGACGAAGCAGAGGATATTGTACAAATCGCTCATTTCCACTTCGATGTTGTGCTTTTCACGCAGCCAGTTTTCTGCTTCCCAGCCTGTAAGACCCAAATCTTTTACATGGATGAGCAGTTTGGTTTTATCCATGGCGTACGTGGCCGGTTTGCCGAGAATCTCTTCGCCGACACAGTAGAGGCGAGGAATTTGATTGATCTGTTCACGAGCTTTCGTTGCCAGTTCAATTGCACGCTCCGCCAACGTGTGTCCGTTCAGCGCCAAATGCTGACGAGCCATGTCCAAGGAAGCGAGCAGGATATAAGATGTCGATGTAGTGGTTAGCATGCTTAATACGGTTTTAACCCGATTTACGTCAACAAGCCCTTCACGCACATTGAGGATCGAGCTTTGGGTAAGCGAGCCGCCCAGCTTATGCACGCTGGTTGCCGCCATGTCAGCTCCTGCCTGCATGGCCGAAATCGGCATCTCCTCATGGAAGTGGATATGCACCCCATGGGCCTCATCCACCAGCACAGGCACTTGGTAGTTATGGGCAGTTCGCACGATTTCGCGCAGGTCTCCGGCGATACCGAAGTAGGTTGGATTGATAACAAGCAGTGCGGCTGCATCGGGATGGGCTTCCAATGCTTTTTGAACCGCTTTTGTCGTAATACCGTGGGCAATTCCCAGACGTTCGTCCATCACCGGATGAATGAAGACTGGAATGGCTCCGGAAAATATAATCGCTGACATGACCGATTTATGCGCATTTCGCGGAACAATGATCTTGTCACCGGGATTGCAGGTGGCCATAATCATGGCCATGATGGCACCGCTTGTCCCTTGAACGGTAAAGAATGTATGATCAGCGCCGAACGCTTCGGCGGCTAAATCCTGAGCTTCTTTAATCATTGCTTTGGGGTGATGCAAATCATCGAGCGGAGCGATGTTGATCAAGTCGATAGACAGGGCATTCTCCCCAATAAATTCACGGAAAACAGGATTCATTCCCGTCCCTTTTTTATGTCCGGGAATATGGAATTGGATTGGATTTTTTTGCGCGTGCTCTAATAGTCCGCTGAACAATGGGGTTTTTGCTTGTCTCAATGATATCGCCTCGCTTTTCATATAAGGGTAGTAAATTCTTAAATAATGAATAAAAAAACAAACAAATTGAGTATAGCAAAAAGAGGGGGGAAAGCAAGATTTTTTTGCAGGAGTTGAACCTTTCATCGAGAAGGTATTAAAAAAAGGAGGTTGCATTTGCATGAAAACACGAATAACCGAGCTTTTATCGATTCGTTATCCTGTCGTCCAAGGCGGACTGGCTTACCTGGCATATGCCGAGCTGGCTGCAGCCGTATCCAATGCGGGGGGATTGGGACAAATTACCGCCATGTCACTTCCTTCAGCAGAGGCGCTGAGAGAAGAAATCCGCAAGGTGCGCACCTTGACGAACAAACCTTTTGGCGTAAACTTTGCCATTGGACAGCATAATCGTTCATATGAACACATGCTGGATGTCGCGATTGAAGAAGGAGTAAAGGTTGTCTCGATTACGGGAGGCAATCCTGAGCCGTTAATCCGGCGCATGGAAGGCCATGACATCAAGAAGCTTGTTCTGGTTGCTGCTGTTCGCCAGGCTCAAAAAGCGGAAGCCATCGGAGCTGACGCGGTGATGGCAGTTGGACAAGAAGGAGGCGGGCATTTAGGCAGGGATGACATTGGAACGATGGTGTTAATTCCGCGGGTGGTAGATGCTGTGAAGATTCCGGTTCTGGCAAGCGGCGGCATTGGCGATGGCAGAGGGATCATGGCGGCATTGGCGCTTGGTGCAGAAGGGGTTGAAATGGGTACCCGTTTTATTGCTACCAAAGAATGCGTGCATGCCCATCCCGCTTACAAGGAAGCGCTGCTCAAAGGAACTGAGCATGATACGGCCGTGATCAAGCGTACGCTGGGAGCTCCTGCGCGAGTTGTCCGCACCAAAGGATCGGATACCATTCTTGAATTGGAAGCCAAGGGATACGGATATGAACAGTTGAAGGATTACATAAGCGGAGAAAGAAACAGAACCTTTATCTACGAAGGGGACGACCAAAAAGGCTTCGGCTGGGCCGGCCAAGTGATTGGGCTAATCCACGATGTGCCAAGTGTGCAGGAGTTGTTTGACAGAATGTTTTCCCAGGCAGAAGAGATTGCCCATCGCTTTCAAACCATTTGTACCGAATAAAAATTACGCTTTTTAATAAATAAGAACAGGTCTGCATTTTATGTGAAAACGGACCTGTTCTTGTGCATATACATGAATCTACATCGTATCAAAACCAACTATACCTGTACGACAGGCCTGCCCAGCTTGGACAATTGGCTCAGAGTGCGGAATGTTTCTTCGATTCGTTCCATTAATTTTTCGCCGTCACTCACTATCGGATCGTTCCTGTCAATGGTGATCCCGCAAAGCAGTTCAGCTTTTTTTACTGTTTGCAGCCTGCGAATCAATTTCAGAACCCCATCCTTGCCCAACTCCTGCTGTGGATCGCTGTCTGGCCGGGTGTGGTCGGCAGACCAATGAAAATCTTGCGGAATCAGGTTCATCACCTGGTCAATTTGTTTCAACAGGGCATTGCTGATTGCTTCCTTATACGGAGATTCATAAATAACAGCATACCAAACAAATAGATGAGTTTCCCATAGCCCAACTTGAAAATGTGGGTGTTTTTTATATCCTCGCTTGTCATCAGCCCAGGCAATCCATGTATCATTCGGAGGATTCACCGTGCGTCTGGCATGTTTGGCAATATGAGGGTACATTTCGTTGCCTGTCATGACCGACAACAGAGGAGACAGACGATTACCCAAAATTTCAAATTTTGGACGAATTCTTGTTTTGATTGCATCCATTCGGGCATCAAGGCCTTCAATGGTAAAGACTTCAAAATCAGATGGTTGAAATCCGGCAAAAGTGACCATTTCAGAATGTTGCTCCTTTCCGTTACCCATACATCACGCTCGTTTTCCAATTCGGAAAAAAGGGCATATTTTCAAGTCAAATCTGAATGAAACTCTCCATATGATAACATAACCACAAAGAAAATAGCATAAAACAGCAGGAAAGAACTAACACTAGAAGATCATTCAGAAAAGCCCGATAATATGTTATAAGCAGCATATTTCCACAAAGAAGGTTTCTCCATTCCTTTTTGCGGGTAAAGAAATAAAAAAGGTTGGGGGAATAGCAAAAAGCCATCTCGAATAATATGATATACCACCCACTCCCGAAGTTTCCGCCCGATTCGTCTGAGTATTCTGTACAATGGGAGGGATAAAACATGACAACATACAACGCGCTGGAGTACTGCAACCTGGCTGTCTGGTTTGACCGGTCTCAACTCCATCAATTGATGCAATCACTCGTGGAAGCAGGCTTTGACATCGCCTGGAGGGAATCGAATCAGATGTTTCAACTGCAAATCGTAACGGACCATGACAGGTATGTATGGCAGTTCAACAAGCATTCGCAAGGGTTCAAGCTGACTGAGATGGACTTTACTGTGCGTGATATGCAATTAGCTTATGTGTTGTATCAGTTTATTGAGCAAACCAAAGGCCACGCCATTGTGAAGTTAGTCAACGAAAATCAGATTGTGGTCAAAAATATTCGCTATGGGGAGGCCGTCAGGATAGTTGAGATAAAAGGAGCTGAGAAAAAAGTGATCTACGAAAAAGCATGCAGTGTAACAATGGATCAAGTGATAGCCGCTTTGAAACGCCGTGATGCCGAAGAGAGAATACCGGTTCTTCGATTGGAGATGGACTATGAGCTCTCTACCCTATATGATGCAATACTAGAGAATGACACGGAACAAATCGAAAAATCGAAGGAATTGCTGCGCAAGCTTCGTCGAGAGATGTTACTGCTTGAGGCATAAAACCATTTGACGGATAGGTAGGTCGATCATGGAACAAAACGAATTGAATACGGAGTAAGAAGCGGTCATCTTCGTCGATGGAGATACCGCTTCTTTGCGTTTTTATCGAGGATGGCTAAGGCTTACATCCGGTTCATGCATGAGGGAAAGCTGTTGTTCCAATACAAAATCAACAATTCGTTCCTGGTCTCTGGGTTCGATATCCACGAATTCCATATGATATTTGGCCCATTCAGCAGCAATGGTTTTTTCTGCAACCTTGGAGAAAGCGGTAATGGTTTGCGCGTCTGAGAGTTGAAATGTCAAGTGATAAAGCGGAGAACTAACCAATACCTCCTGCGAGTGAATAAGCATTCCCCCGCCGCCCAAATTCAAGATATTGGCTTGATGGATTTCCATATGGTCAACCGCCCGGATTTGTACAGGCAGAGGGGTATGCAGGGAGACACGGGCAAATTTGCGTTTTTGTTTGATTTGGTTTTGGGCGATTTTCAGCTGTTCACTTACGCAATACGCTATAATCTTCTTTTGCTTTGAGGGCTCGAGATCGAGGAAACGGACTGATGTGATGGTCTGCTCGTTGACAAATTCTTTCCGCACGACTTGGGCAACCGCATGAATCATATCGTCCGATTCCGGGAGCGGGAAAGAAATTTTCAAAATCGAATCTTTGTGCACGAACTCGTCGGTAACGAAGCGAAGGCCGCTCCCGCTCATATCTTTCATGATGCCTTCACCGGAGGCGTAATCGTCAGGGTACAAAGGAGTAAAAGAAAGCCTGACTTTTTCTTCCGGTTCAATACGAATGAAATTGCGCTGCTGCCGATGAGTCATTTCTAATGGCGGGGTAATCGTTAAACGCAACCCGCCGTTTGGGGATAGCTGTGCTTCCAGGTGATTGGCGAGTACGGTGTAAATGCCGGAATGATCGACATAGCGAAACTCAGCTTGGATGATTTTTTCGACGGGAATAACAGTTTGCCAGGATGATAACACTACAATCGAGTTTTGACTGATATGACCAATAACGGCTGCGGTGGTACTTGGCTGTTGGTCTTTGATGCGAAGGGTGAGCCATCCTTTTTGCTCTACCGGGATCAACTGAAGGTAAAGAAGCGAAGCATCGGACATAACAGCACACCTTTCTTGAATAAGTAACTTAAAAAGTAACTTGAATATGTAAAATGAAAAGATCTGTGGAGAGAGAGTTTACTTTCAGTATAGAACATTTCGAACAAGCTTGGTATTGAAGGTTTTTCGTCGATAAGAGGCCTAGCCTGGCGAAGCGTGACCATTGTCAGGTTGACAGGAATATTTCTGTTTGAACTGTCCGGATAGCGGATGTACAATAGGAACGATTCAACTGTTAAGAAAGGAAGACATTGTCATGCAATCATTCTTGTCCCTGTTTTCGCTGCCGTACATTCCGGCTATCCTTTGTGTCTTGATTATTTTGTTATTCCTTCTGGTGATCATTCAGGGAATGCAAATTGGCAGGCTGAAAAGGCAGATCAAAAGGTTTTTTACCGGAAATGGTGCACAGAACATGGAAGAAAACTTGATCAAATTACTGGAACAGATGGAAGAGTGGAAAAATAAACAGGACGACCAACAGTTCACGATAAATCGGCTGGCCCAAAGACTCTCCCAGTTGGCAGGCAATTTGGCCATCATGCGCTACAATGCTTTTGGTGACACCGGCAGTGATCTGAGCTTTTCCCTGGCATTTCTTGACGAGCATCTTAACGGTGTCGTGATAACCAGCATTTATAGCCGTGAAGAATCTCGCACCTATGCCAAGCCGATCGAAAGAGGCAAATCAGTCTATCATTTGTCCGAGGAAGAGATGGCTGTCATCAAAAAAGCAGCTTCAGCTGCAAAAGCATGAGTCAACATGCATCTTTTGATCATTTTCTGAGAAATCAGGAGATATCCCGTTAGAGAGCCA
The DNA here is from genome assembly GCA_041920465.1 of Paenibacillaceae bacterium. Lineage (GTDB taxonomy): Bacteria > Bacillota > Bacilli > Brevibacillales > Brevibacillaceae > Brevibacillus_H. Next base: position 31,857 of record JBHGXW010000025.1, read on the forward strand.
GAATCCTTTTGAAAATCTGATACTCTAAAGAAAAACCGTGATTTTTCCGAAATTCTCCCGTATAAATGGGAGGATTTTTTGTTATTTCTCATGTATAATAATGAATGTAAATGTGTGTCACTATCACAAAAGTAGGTGATCCGCCTTCATTACCCATCACGAGTTTCGACTCATTGGGCAAGGCCAGGTTCTGCAACGTTCATTTGTTGATACTTAGCTTCCTCTCCTTAAGCCGCAGACGTCTAGTATCGGCCGCCTGCACCAAGTCGTTTCAGGCTTGGAAAACTGGGAGAATTGAGGAGATATTTATGGCACAGCGTTTATCCACGAATTACGCGAACGCCTATTTTACGATGAATGAACGGGAATTACACGATTTCGTGCAATTATTCCTGAATGAAAACATTACTATTCAAGTTAAAGTATGTGACAATGGAGATCGAGACATTGTAATAGCGGACCGGCAAGGAGAGATTCTGCTCCCATTTCGTCGTAACGGCAATCGTTATATTTGCGACAGTTCTTATGTAATTAAGGATCTTGTACTAGCCAATGCTATGCGCAAAGCGATGAAAGCTTTTAAAGGTCACGGTGTTGTGCATCGCGTTTATGACAGTTTTACGATGGTGTACCACTACGACGAAGGTTCTGTTACCCGAATCGAAGAAGTGACAGACGAAGCGGGCGTCCCTATATTCGAAGCTGATCAACGATCCAATCAAACAGCTAAGGAACTAGAACAGCTCTTTAGAAAAACGGATTCTGAACAGGAGATCGAATCGATCCGTCAGGAAGTGGACAGATTGCTTGACCTGCGGAATTGGACGAAAAAAGCCCTGCCTGAAAAAGTGGGCTCGATTGACCAACAACTTGCCCGATATTCGCATCGATTGTTTGTCTTGGAAGCATAAAAACGGCAAAAGAAAATAGGGAAGTGGGTGCTTTTGCGCCCATTTTTCTTTTTCCGAGAAATTATTTTAAAAAAGGTATTGTCAATTCGCCCGAACCATGATAATTTTAATCTCGTTGGAAAACAGGATTAGGAACCAGGATTCACTTTAAAGGGTGGATAACACGGGAGAAACCGCCCCCGTTAGTGAATGACGCAGGTCCTAGCGATGTTTTAATACTACACTTGCTAGGAAGGGGGAACCGAAAGATGGAATACTCAACTTTCGGAAGACATGTTGCCGTTGACACATGGGGAGTTCAATTTGACTTATTAAACGACGCGGAATTTTTAAAGCAACAAATGATTGAGGCGGCAGAAGCCTGTGGTGCTACTGTTTTAGGCGTACAGGCGAAACAATTTTCTCCTCAAGGAGCCACCGTTCTGGTTCTTCTCTCGGAAAGTCATTTATCTATCCACACCTATCCTGAGCGCGGTTTTGCAGCGCTGGATTGCTACACTTGCGGCGAAACAGTTGATCCACAAATCGCTATCGATTACATGATCTCTGTTTTGAAGCCAGCACAAGTACACGCGAAGAAATTGGTTCGCGGTATCGGTGAACTTGAAGTGATTGAGCCAGAAATTAAACTGCCTGAATTAGTGAAGAAATAATTTCGCGTAATACGGTTTGAATGTCAAAAGGGTGCTGCAGCACCCTTTTTATCATATCGGAAAGCTTAACCGCTTTAAATTGTTAAAGTGGTTAAACTTTCTTTCCATTTGCGCAGCTAGTGGAGAAAAACGATTGTCCATTTCGCAGCGACTCTTACAGCGCAAGCCCAGGCTTGTCGTAATCGTCAGGAGAAAAAGGGCCCCGACCGGCGCCACGTAAGTTAT